>CAMCBV010000038.1 GCA_945873125.1 Prosthecobacter debontii | reverse complement strand
CTGGGCCTGCATGTCGGCGTTGAGGTCGGCGATCAGACATTTTTTCTCCTTAGCAATTTCACGTAAAAACTCATTGTAGGGAATCATCATCTGGTTGAGTTCCTTGCTAACGTCCTCGCCGATCATGGTCGAGGTGAGCACCATCACCTTGATGCCGGAGGCCTGAGCCTTGTCAATAATCGCTGTGATGTTCTTCTTGTAGTCCTCGATCGGCACACCTTGGAAAGTGCGATTTCCCAATACCAGCTTGAAGTGCCAGACGTCATTCACGCCGCAGCTCAAGATCATCCAATGCGGCTTTTTGCCAATCACATCCGCGTCCAAGCGAGCCAGCATATCGTTAGACCTGTGGCCCGACTTGCCAGCAGGAATATGCCCCACTTCGAGACCTTGCTTCTTGAGCGCCTCCACCACCAAAGTCACGTATCCGCCGGGCTTGTTGCCAGCTGCCGTGATCGAGTCACCCATGAAGGCGATGCTATCTCCGGATTTTACGACGATCTCGGCATGAGATGCAGAGAAGAAAGCCAAAAAAACAGTTATCAGGATGGCGGCAAGGGTTTTGTGCGTCATAGCATGAAGATAGATAAGGCCGCTAATTTGCCAAGAAGAGAAACAAGTCAGTTAGATCAAAACATAAACCTCAGCCCCCCGCCTTCACGACGCAGAGAATTGCTCCAGCAGCGAGAAAATCCCAATCGCGCAGTATTACCAACTGGACAAGTCGAGCATATATCAAGCCACCTGGCGATCCACATCCTCTCTCAAATTCTCGATGATGTAATCTTGGCGACTCGGAGTATTTTTACCCATATAGAAAGCCAAAAGTTCTTTCACGCCTTTGCCTTCCTCATATTCCACAGGATCCAGGCGCATATCTGGACCGATCATGAATTTGAACTCGTCGGGTGAAATTTCACCTAGGCCTTTGAATCGGGTGATCTCGGCATTTTTGCCAAGTTTCGCAATCGCTTTCACGCGAGAATCTTCATCATAGCAATAAATCGTTTCCTTTTTGTTGCGCACCCGGAACAAGGGGGTTTGCAAAATGTAAAGATGACCGTCACGAATCATCTCTGGGAAAAACTGCAAGAAAAAGGTCAACAACAACAAACGAATATGCATGCCATCGACATCGGCATCGGTTGCGATAACAACTTTGTTGTAACGCAGAGCTTCGATCCCATCCTCAATGTTCAATGCAGCCTGCAGCAAGGCGAACTCTTCGTTTTCATAAACAATCTTACGCGGCAGACCATAGGTATTTAGAGGTTTGCCACGCAGGGAAAACACGGCCTGAGTTTCAACATCCCGACTCTTGGTAATCGATCCCGATGCGGAATCACCCTCGGTGATAAACAAGGTGCTTTCCTCCCGGCGCTTGTGCTTGGAATCAAACCGGACCCGGCAGTCGCGCAATTTCTTATTGTGCACTTTTGCCTGACGCGCGCGCTCACGGGCAATTTTCTGGATCCCTTTCAAATCCTTGCGCTCGCGCTCGGCCGCGAGGATGCGCTTCTGGATGGCTTCGGCCACTTGAGGATGCTTGTGAAGATAATTGTCCAAGGACGATTTGAGGAAATTTCCAATGAACGTTCTCAGAGATTCGCCCTCCGGAGCAATGGTCGAGGAACCCAGTTTCGTCTTGGTTTGGGATTCGAATACCGGCTCGATGATGCGCACGCAGATCGCAGCTTCGATGCCTGCGCGAATGTCCGATGGATCATATTGTTTTTTGTAGAACCCGCGGATCACCTGCACCAAAGCTTCACGGAACGCCGCCAAGTGCGTGCCTCCCTGCGAGGTATTCTGGCCGTTTACAAAGGTGTAGTAATCCTCGCTGCTCTCCGCGCAATGCGTGAAGGCGATTTCAATATCCTTACCCACGAGATGGATTGGCGGATAGAGTGCTTCAGTTTCCATTTCCTCACGCAGCAAATCCAACAAACCATCTTTGGACCGGAATTTCTTATCGTTGAATATGACGGTAAGCGCCGGATTCAGGTAGGAATAATACCGGCACATTTTTTCCACGAACGGGTCGCGAAAACGAGTTTTGGCTGGAAAAATCGTGCGGTCGATTTCAAAAGCCAATCTCGTTCCGTTCAAACCCCCGTCCTTGCGTGGTTTTTTCATATCCACGGTCAGTTGGCCTTTGGAAAACTCCAGAGCTTTGGTTTCACCTTCGCGCCAGGATTGAATTTCGAAAAACGATGCCAAAGCATTCACCGCTTTGATACCCACCCCATTCAAACCTACCGATTTTTTGAAAGCCTCGCTGTCATACTTCGCACCGGTGTTGATCTGTGCCGCACAGTCGAAAAGTTTCCCGAGGGGAATCCCGCGTCCGAAATCGCGAACCTCGACCCGACCTTCGTCGTCGATCTCGATCCGCACTTCTTTGCCATGCCCCATGATGTGCTCGTCAATGGAGTTATCCACGGCTTCTTTAAGCAAAATATAGATCCCGTCCTCCGGAGCGGAGCCATCTCCCAGCTTTCCGATATACATACCGGGGCGGAGCCGAATGTGCTCACGCCAGTCCAAACTCTTGATGTCGTCTTCGGTGTATCCTGATGCCATAATTATTTCGTATTTCTAAAAGATCAGCCCCACGGGCGCAACCTCTGACTTTGAAATTCCTTACTCTTTTGGAGATTGCTCATGCAACTTAGCCCACCGCAGAGGCTTTATCTCGCTTCGAGCATCTTCAGATTCGCGTCCGCAAAAGCTTTACCCATGAGGGCGAAGGTCTTGGCGCAGCCCATGTAATGATAGCCAGCGTTCGAAGCGCCACGGGTCCACATGGCCGCTTCCTCAGGGCTGATCGTTTCAGCCTGAAACTTTTTGAGATATTCCTTTTGCTGAGCCTCATCCATCGTTCCATCTTTATTGGCAGCATTTTTGTCTTTCACCCTAAGAAGATAGCCCATCTGTTTGACCTTTGCATTTTTCGCATCAATGACCGCCAGTTCCTCGGCCCAGAAGGGTGCTGTCTCCACGGCCGCGACGTTGCCTTGGAATTCCGGCATCGAGGCGGGAGCCGCCATCGCCTTGCGGAAGGAGACGATGCCTTCCTTCGCCTGTAAGCCATCAATACCGAGAACACCGATCACAAAAGGCATCTTGGGCGCGCTCAAGTCCTTGCGAACATCGCGGATGAGGTGGGCCAGTAACTCGCTATACTTCGAGTAATCCCTGGTCTTGCCATCTGGGCCGTTGGGATAAGTGCCGCCGTCGACCAAATCGTTAAAACCTTGGAACCAGATAAACCCGGCGATTTCATAGCCAACGACGGGATCATACGCCGGGCAAACGCGCTTGGGATCAGCCAGCACGCTTTTGACGTGGTCGATCATGAATTTATAGAATCGACCTGCTTCCTGCGCCTTCTTGGCCTTCTCAGCGTCAACATCCTTGCCCTGTTTCTGCATCTGCGCGATCTGAGCCTCGCTGAATTCATAGGGGCCGGCGCTTGGTGGACGGAATTCGGTGTTTAGACTGCGACCACCCCAGGCCGTCTTGATGAGGAGGACCGGCTCCTTGAGCTTAGCGTCCATGGTCAGGCCGAAGGTGAACTCTGGGCCGATCTTGCCGCCGTCCTCGGTGGGTTTGGATCCTCTTGCTCCATAGCCAGCGGTGAGCTTGCCCGTGCCTTCGCCATTGGCATTGCCTTCATAATGTCCAGTGAGATAGGAGATCCAGGTGTGATCGGCTATGGCTGGTTTACCATCAGCGCCACGCATCTGCTTGAGAAGCGGAGCGGTCGCCGGATCATCCCCGATATAGTCAAAAGTTTCAATCCGCGCATGGCCCTCCATGTTCGACTGACCGGCGAGGATAAACACTTTGAGCTTCTTGGACTGCGCAGATGCGTTTAACGGCAAGAGGATTGAAGCGAAGAGGACGGGCAGAAGAATTTTTTTCATAGGCTTACTTGGATATTAGATGAATTTAAAGTCTTTGTTGGAGCCAACGGCAAGAGTGAAAGCATTCATAGGGCGAAAGAAACACAGAAGCCCGTTGGACGGTTCATGGTTGATGACTCATAACTCCTCGAAAATAGGCAATCATTCATGAGAGTCACGGAGAATGCTGTTTATCTGAACGCTCGCAGCTTCCGGTTTCCATTACCGAAACTGTTTCTGTTCCGGCTTATACTCATAACCCGCGGCACGCATTTTTTCGATCAGTCCGGCTTCGGAAATATCATGGGTCTTCACCAAATCTTCGAGTGATTCCGAGTGATTTCTTAACTCGGTATTAACCAATCCGACCAAGAGATGCGGATCCATATCCTGCCATTTTGAAAGGTTCATGGCGCCGGATTATTTCCCTTTGAGTTTGGCGAGCACGGACTGATCCAGATCAAAATAAGCTGTGCCATGAGGTGCGGCGACCCCTTTCTCGGCCACCTGATATTCAAATACCTTGATCGGCTTCACACCCTGAACTTCCGAGAGCAGATAAACCCTTATGGTCATCGCCTCTTGGCCTGTCCCCTCCTCGAGTTTGGTCACCGCATACTGGACCTCGTTCAAGCCGCCACGAGCGCCACCCATGACCGTCTCCGCCTCTTTGCCATTGATGAATTTGTGTCTACTCACTTTATTGACCAAAACCTCGACTTCTCTTCCTGGGCAGAAGACATAAACCTTTGCAAGGGTCGTGGCAGGTTGCACCGCCACCGGAGCAACGGGAACAATCCCAGAGGGCTGTGCCTCCGGGACTCCTTTGAGATAGGTCAAATCACCTTTTGCCAATTCTTCACGAACTTCGGGCAACGCGGTCAAATTCACAAAATCAGCTTTATCGTAAAGGAAACCATCACCGCTTTGAATAAATGATAGCACTAGCAGGTTATCCGTTGGCTCACCACCCACGCCAAAATCAATCTTCCCGAAATAAGAGGCTTTAGCGGTGCGCCCATTGCGGGCGGCGGTCAGAAACTTCAAGCCGCTCAAAAGTGGCGGTGGTGCAGGCAAATTGAAAACCGATGCCGGGAATGGAAGTTTTTCAGAAACAATCCGATTCTTCACCTCCACCTGGCGATGCTCAGCAGTCACTTGCTGCCATAAGCGGAAATCCTTTTTGATCATCGAATCACGCCAAACAGAATAGGTTTTCTCCAGATCGGCTTTCAATACTTCTTCCGCCATAGAAATACCTGGAAAAATCAAAGTAAAAGCGAGAATTAAACTTTTCATGGACAAAACGATTGGACAAATGCCCCGAAATCACAACAAACAAATCCATGCGTTTCGTAACTCGTTGGGATTCGCCTTAATCAACCATGAGTCAAATTTTACAAAGGATCGCTCCGATCGGTGAATCACGGGATAAAGAGCTCCTGAAATCGGCAACCACATACGTTTATGTGAACCACAACGGTTTCGATCTGATTGCCCACGTATTTTTTCCCGAAGATGCTGCTGCAACTCCTAGGCCTGCCATGGTTTTCTTTCACGGCGGCTTCTGGGATGTGTCGATGGTTCCGCAATTCGTTCCTCACGCGCATCACTTTGCCGCGCGCGGCATGATTGCGATTTGTTTCGAGTATCGAGTCAGCTCCAAACATCAAAGCACTCCTGTTGATGCGATTGACGATTCGATTTTCACGCTGAATTGGCTCAATGCCAGCGCGGCAGAGCTAGGAATCGATCTTAATAAAATGGTTTTCAGTGGAGCGGCCGGTGGAGCCTACCTCTCGTTGCTTCTGGCGATGCGCAAAGATAAGGACTTGGCACCACCCTTTCGCCCCAAAGCACTGATCCTATTCAGCGCTTTGGTCAATACCACTCCCAAAGGCCTGCACTCCGATCGCTTCCCCACTAAAAAAATGAGCATCAGGCTCAGCCCAAGCCGCCTAGTCCGCAGAAAGCTCCCACCGATGATGTTCTTTCACGGAACATCAGACCGGGTCACGCCTTTTGCAGAAATTGCAAGCTTCTGCCGCCGGATGAGATGGCGCGGCAACCGCTGCCAATTGATCGACTTCAATTCCGCAGAACACAGCTTCTTCAACTTCAATGTCAGCCACTCGAATTTCGAACTGACCATCAACACCGCAGATCGGTTCTTGGTCGATCTCGGGATCATCGAAGAACAACCAGAGGAAACCTACGAGGTGCGCGAGGTTTGAAAGGAACCGCGATTTTAAAATCGCGGTTCCTTTCTGAAAATCACCCAATGACCTCTGGCCAATCGGTATGGAACATTTCGCCGCGTGGCTTGTCGGTGCGCTCGTAGGTGTGAGCACCGAAGAAGTCACGCTGGGCTTGCAGAAGGTTCGCTGGAAGCACGGCGCTGCGATAGCTGTCATAGTAACCCAGCGAAGCGCTGAAAGCGGGAACCGGAATACCCGCAAGCGTTGCGATGGAAACGACCTCACGCCAGTTTTGTTGGAACTCGTTGAGCAGTTTCGTGAAGAACGGAGCAAGCATCAAGTTCGTGAGCTTGGGATCTTTGCGATACGCATCGGTGATGTCGTTCAAGAAACGAGCACGGATGATGCAACCCCCACGCCAGATCGCAGCAATCTTACCGAGGTCAAGTCCCCAGCCTTTTTCTTCACCCATCGCAGCAATCAGGTCGAGGCCTTGGGCGTAAGAAATGATTTTCGATGCAAACAAGGCGTCGTGAACTTTTTTGACGAGCTCGGCTTTCTCAGTGGAAATTTTCACTTCCGGACCTTTGAGGAATGCGCTGGCAGCAACGCGCTTGTCTTTCATGGAGGAAAGAATGCGGGCCTCGACAGCCGCATTGATAGTGGAGATCACGACCGCATTTTCAACGGCATTGATGAGCGTCCATTTGCCAGTGCCTTTTTGACCGGCTGTATCGAGGATGACATCGACGAGCGCCTTGCCAGTTTCCGGATCGTTTTGTTCGAAAATTTTCGCGGTGATCTGGATCAGGTAGCTTTCAAGATCGCCGTTGTTCCAGTCGGTGAAGACTTTCGCAAGCTCCGCAGGAGTGAACCCGGCGGCTTTGAAAATATTGTAGGCTTCGCAAATCAGCTGCATGTCACCGTATTCGATGCCGTTGTGGATCATTTTCACGTAGTGACCCGCACCACCGGTTCCGATGTGGGTGACGCATGGCTCGCCGTCGACTTTTGCAGAAATACTCTCAAAGATCGGTTTCATGACATCCCAAGTCGATGTCGGTCCGCCGGGCATGATGGATGGGCCTTTGCGCGCGCCTTCCTCACCACCGGAAACACCTGCACCGATGAAACGGAAACCCAGATCGCCGAGCCATTGATCGCGACGCTCGGTATCGGTGTAGAGAGAATTTCCACCGTCGATGATGATGTCACCTTTATCGAGAAGCGGGAGGAGCGATTCAATCACCGCATCTACCGGACCACCGGCTTTCACCATGATCATGATCTTGCGCGGCGATGCCAAGGACTGCACGAAACCTTCGAGAGTTTCTTCACCAACGATTTTTTTGTCAGGATGTTTTGCCACAAACTCCTGCATGGCGCTGGTCGTGCGGTTGTAAACGGAAACCTGAAAGCCTCTTGATTCCACGTTCAACACAAGATTCTGACCCATGACGGCCAGTCCGATTAGTCCAAAGTCACTGTTACTCATAATTTTTTGCGGCTGTCCCGCTCGCGGGAAATAAGAGACTGCGCGATTGAGTGCAACACCTTGTTGCCTTTTCTCCATCAATTTTGCACATTCGTGAGGTGAACCTGCCGAACGCGATCACCCTCTCACGCCTCATCCTGACGGCGGCCTTCATGATTTTCGTAGCTTGGGACAGCACCTGGGGCCACGTCACAGCCCTGATTCTCTTTGTTATCGCAGCCATTAGCGATTTCGTAGATGGCTGGCTGGCACGAAAAATGAACCTCGTGACGCCTCTCGGAAAACTCCTCGATCCCCTCGCCGATAAAATCCTCGTGAGCGCCGCCTTCGTTTTCCTGACGGCAAAAGGCATCTGTCCGGTCTGGATCACCGCCCTCATCATTGGCCGCGAATTCCTCGTCACCGGCCTCCGCCAAATCGCCATCGAAGCCGGACAGGTCCTCGCCGCTGACAATTTAGGAAAATGGAAAACCACCTTCCAACTTATCTACCTCATTGCCGGCCTGATCTGGTTGACGTTTGAAACGATGGCTAAAGTCCCAGCTTCCCTGAAATTTCTCCACACCCTCACGACCCCATGGGGCGAAAACGCATGGCTCATGCCGATCACTCTCGGCATCGCTGTTGCACTCACCGTGATCTCAGGTTGGAACTACCTTTGGTCTTCGCGCTATTTATTGAAGGGGTAATTACTTCACCCCTAACAAATAAGCGAAGAGATCCTTGAGTTCATCCGAGTTCAGGCGGTTGATCATCGCGGGTGGCATCGGGGAGACTTTTGAAGGACTCATACTCTTGATGTCGTGTCGGCTGATCTCCACTTGATTGGTGAAATCAAACGGATTGATTCCAAGAATGATGATCTCATCCTTCTCGTTGAGCACGCGTCCGGTAATTGTAGTGCCATCCTGTTTCAGGATTTCCGTGAATTCATATTGATCGGAAATGACTTGGCTGGGATCGACGATGGAATGAGCGAGGTCTTCGATTTTGAATCGACCTGAAAGATTGGTCAGATCGGGACCTTGCGCTCCCCCTTCTGCACCGAATTTGTGGCAAGTCGCACAGAGCGATGCCTCAAACATGGCTTTGCCATTCTCCAGATTGCGATTTGTTAGACCTTCGGCTGTGACTTTCTTGATTTCCTCCACTGTCCAGTCGCGACCCGGGCCTTTGACCGGTGGCAGGGCTTTCGGCTTTTGCGCAGGTGCTTTTGCTTCGACAGCAAAGAGCTTTTGTTCTTCAGGGGTGCCGTTTTCATAGATCTGTTTGCGGATCATGGCGATGAATTTGGCGTAGCTGTTGCCACCGCTACGGCTTTCGATTTCGCGGAACCAGTTGAAAACACGTCTTCTCTCATCACCTTTCCAAGGGCCTTTGACAGATCTTAAGCAGTAGATGTAATGAATCTGAGCGGTCGGCGGGTGATTTTTAATCACACTGTTGATATCGTTGCCATATTTCGAATTTCGCTCCACCAATGTCTTCCACTCCTCTGCATCGGCAGCCGGAGCTTCATCCATTAATTTCAAGGTTCTTGAAACGACATTGGGCGCCTGGAGATAGCAAAGCATGCGCGCGAGTTCGAAATTCATTGAGCGATCGTTGGCAGGATAAGATGCATCGATTTTCGAAATAACCGCGGCTTTTTCCTCTGCCGTTGGCTCACCACCACGAATGAACACCAAGCCCGCTGCTCTCAGCCAGTTGATCTGTTGTTGTTGGGAAAGCGATTTCCAATCGACTTTCAATAAAGTTGCTAAGGCAACCGTGCGATGTTTTTTACCATCCAATCTAGCCAGAGCCATCGGCCCGAGGATATGAGACCATGAATCTTTCTGATCTGAAATTTTAGGCATCCAGCCTGCATCCGGTGAACGCTCCAATGCGGTGCGTGCCATGAAGCGGAGGGTGCGCTCCTCGGAGTTCAACTGCTTGAGAGCGAGATCCACATCGAACTTTTTCGGATCGCGAATCATTTCCGCGAGCTTGTCCCGGGTTGGGTTGGGTGTGGATTTTGCAAGTTGAGGAACTGTGGATTCTTTACCGGTATAAACCACTCTCCAGAGATGGGATTTTCCACGGCGACCACCCGTAGCGAAATACATCGATCCATCTTTTCCAATGACCGCATCTGTCAGAGGTAATCCTGCACCGGCGACAAATTCTTCTTTGACAGCTTTGAACGAAGATCCGTCGGGTGTGAGGTGCACGGCGTAAATCGTCGCAAAGGTCCAATCCAACGCATAAATGGCTTGTTGATATTTTGCAGGTGCTTTGAAGCCACGACCCGCAACCACGCCAGTAGGCGATCCCGGGCCGATATTGAGAACCGGGGCCATGCTGTCTTCATAATACGCCGGCCATTTTCCGGTGCCATTCCGCCAGCCAAGCTCGGTGCCCGGTACAATGTGTGAAATCCGTGTGGGACGATACCATGGCATCCCGAAATCCCATTCCATATCCGCATCGTAGGCGAACAACTCACCGTTATCATGGAAAGCGGCGTCATAAGTATTGCGTTGCCCCATGGAAACCAATTGCCAATTCGAGCCATCAAGTTGGAAGCGTGCGATGAATCCACCCGGAGCCCACACGTTTGCCGCATGACCGTTACCATCGGGATTGCGCAGCAACAGCTGATCCTCATTCCAAATCTTGGGAGCAAAGGAATCAGCAATCTCAGGAACATGCGCGAAGTTTCCAGTAATCAGATAAACCCATTTTTTATCAGGAGACAGAACCAAGGAATGCACGCCATGCTCGCCACCCGCTTTGATCGCTTTGACAAGCTCGGGCTTTTCATAGCCCGTTGCGGTTTCTTTTGCTTTCCAAACGCCCGTCTCCACCGGATTTTTCTGAGAGCGCTCATTGATCGAAATATAGAGCACACCTTCGTGCCACAGCAGGCCATGCGCACCCCCGATCGGAATGTCCAAAGCCTCAACCTTGATCTCGCCACCTGTGAGCGCCGGAACGGTGATACGGAAAAGCCCACCGTATTGGTCAGCGGCGATGAGTCTACCTTGACCATCCTCTGTAAGTGCCACCCAGCTCCCCTCCTCTTTCTTCACCTCATAGAGTTGCTCCAGCTTGAAACCGGCGGCGACTTTGAAATCAGCCGTCCGGTCGGTCACCTGTGCGCTACCAGTCCCTTGCAATAAACCCAATAAAGCTAGCGGAAAGATTATGAATTTTTTCATCGGTGAGAAATACTGGTCAATATAGACTGCAACTTTCAACTAGATTCGCTTTCAGCAATTAATCCGCCGTTTCAATGAACCTACCCTCTCCCGATAAAATCGCCGCTCTCGAACAGCGGATGCTTTCGCTTGGGATCCTGCCGGATGATCTCTTAGAGAAATTCGTCCGCGGCTCGGGTGCAGGCGGACAGAAAATCAACAAAACCTCAAATTGCGTCTTCCTGAAACACCTCCCCAGCGGCATCGCAATCAAATGCCAGATGGATCGATCCCGTGAAATGAACCGTTTTCTGGCCCGCCGCGAGCTCTGCGATCAGTTCGATGCCATTGCGAATGGCAAAGCCTCTGCCAAAACCCAGGCCATCGAAAAAATGCGCCGCCAGAAACGTCGGCGCTCACGCCGATCCAAACAACAGTCAGTCGCCGACAAACGCATCCTCTCTCAGAAAAAATCCCTCCGCAAATCACCGGAATTTTAAACCCTTACTTTTCAGTGATCTGATAGAATCTTGCGATGCACTTCTTGTGTCAGTGCCTCGATCCGCACGGAGAGGTTTTTCGTGATTTCCGTCAACTCGGTGTTTTGCTGAATGAGCTTCAGCATCTGTTCCGCTTGCTCGGCAGCGAAAGCCATTTTTATCTCCGATGACCGGGCGAGCTCTTCCCGGTGCATCGCATCCGCATCGGCATGCGCCTTATCTCGATCCGCCTGGCGGGTTTGAGCGAGAAGAATGAGTGGCGCCGCATAAGCCGCCTGCAAGCTGAATGCCAGATTCAGAAGAATGAACGGATACACATCAAAATGAAAGACGCCTGCGGCATTCAGCCCGATCCATATCAGGACAATGAGCGTCTGGCTCACGAGAAAGATAGGAGTGCCAAAAAAACGCGCAAACGCCTCAGCCTTCAGTGCAAACCAGTCACCACCGAAAACCGGATCAAGGTGCCTGTGCTTCTCGTGATGACGGAAATGATTTCGATTCGCAGTTGGTTTAGCGTCCGGTGTTTCATTTTTCATGTCCTGACATTAAACGTTCACCGACATGACGTCGAGTTGCTTCATTAATCGTTGGATCAGCAAACCCCTTACTCCGGAAATCCTCAGACTTTATCGATAACAATACGAAATTCGTAAGTCGGAGGATCTTCGGATTTTAACTTAGCAATCAAAGCAGCTCGATCCGCCTCAGGAACTCGTTGCAAGAGCTTGTCGGTATCGTTCAATTTTTCTCCGGGAAAATACATTTGCGTGATCAATTCCGCGTAGCCGAGTTTGGAAACTTTGAAATGAATGTGTGGCGGACGTGACCAATCTTCCGATGCAGGATAAGAACCAGGCACAATGGTTTTGAACTTGAACTCGCCATTTTTTCCGCTCGGCACAATCGCCCATCCTTGGAAATTCGGATCGAGCGGCGCTTTGTTCTTATCACTTGGATGGTTGTATCGTCCCGCTGCATTCGCCTGCCACAAATCAACCGTCGCGTCTTCAACGGGCGTGCCATCGGTATTTAATATGACTCCCGAAATGATCACCACTTTCCCCTTGGCTGTGCCTTCTTGTCCATCGATTTTGGTTAAATCAAAATCCTTATCCTTCTGAGCGACTTTTGGATAAAACGGCCCCTCAACTTGCTTCGGTGTTTTTGCCAACTCTTCCGCCGAAACTCCGGTGATCCCAGCTAAGGCGCCAGTTATCACACCTCCTTTGAAAAATTGCCTGCGTTTCATCATCTCATTCAAGCCCATGAAATCGTTTACGCAAGGATTTAGGAACACCTATTGAAGGCAGGGACGTTTATCCTTAAACGTCCATATCTGATGGCCCGATTAGCCTTTCGCATGCTAGCCGTTCTAACCCGCGTCAGATATGGACGTTTAAGGATAAACGTCCCTGCCTAATAAAAAAGCCGGACAGGCGAACCCGTCCGGCTTTTTTGAAAATCTCGGGCCGTATTATTCACCCCGATATGTCGGGGCTACGGCTCGGATAGAATTTATTTGTCGTCGCCTGGGCTCCACTCTTCGGAGGCGGCAGCAGCAAGATTGAAGGCTTGCTCGAGACCGACCATCTCGCTGGATGGGCGAAGGGACTCGAAGCTGGCGCTTTCTTTCTTGAGTTGCTCTTCGGAGTAACCAACCGCTTTGATCGAGAGACCGATACGGCGCTCGACTTTATCGACCTTGATGACGCGGGCTTCGATTTCGTCGCCAACTTTGATGACGTCTTTGACCTTCTCCACGTGATCTTCGCTGAGTTGCGAAATGTGGATGAGACCGTCGATGTCGCCTTCGAGGGAAACGAATGCACCGAACGATGCGATCTTGGCAACCGTGCCTTTGACGAGGTCACCGACTTTGAAGCGGTCATCGATAGCGGACCATGGATCACCTTCGGTTTGTTTGATACCTAGGGAGACACGTTGGTTTGCTTTGTCGATCGCAAGGACGATGGCTTCGATCTCGTCGTTCTTTTTGAGAACTTCGGAAGGATGGTTGATCTTGCGTGTCCAAGACATGTCGGAAACGTGGATCATACCGTCGATTCCTTCTTCCAGCTCCACGAACGCACCATAAGCGGTGAGGTTGCGGACAGGACCGGTGATCGTCGCGCCAACTGGGTAGCGGAGTTCGATTTCATCCCATGGATTGCCTTCGAGTTGGCGAACACCGAGCGAGATTTTTTGCTCCTCGATGCTGATGCCAAGAACCACTGCGGTGATTTCCTGACCGATTTCGAGAACGTCGGATGGACGCGTGATGCGTTTGACCCAGCTGAGCTCGGACACGTGCACAAGACCTTCGACACCGCGCTCGATTTCGATGAACGCGCCGTATGGGAGAAGTTTGGTAACTTGTCCTTTGACTTGCTGACCGATTGGGTATTTGCGCTCGATGTCTTCCCATGGATTGTCCGACATTTGCTTGAGGCCGAGCGAAACGCGCTCTTTCTCACGATCCACGTCAAGGATGACAACATCCACGGACTGCCCGATGTGAAGCAATTCGGATGGATGATTGATCCGGCCCCATGACATATCGGTGATGTGAAGGAGTCCGTCCATACCTGCGAGATCGACGAATGCACCGAAGTCGGTGATGTTCTTGATCGCGCCGACGACTTTGTCGCCGATCTTGACGGTTTGAAGGAACGCCTGGCGTTGCTCAGAGCGCTCGGCTTCGATAACTTCGCGGCGGGAAAGAACGATGTTCTTACGCTCGTCGTTAACCTTGACGATTTTGAATTCGTAGACATTGCCCACGTATTCGGAGAGATCTTTCGGTGGAATGATGTCCACTTGTGAACCGGGAAGGAAAGCTTCGACACCGACATTGACGGTGAGACCACCTTTGACAACGGCTTTGACTTTGCCACGAACGAGGCCGCCGTCTTGGTAGACTTTGACGATCTTGTCCCAGTTTTGTTTGTAGGCGGCTTTCTCTTTGGAGAGAACAACCATGCCTTCGTCATTTTCGAGGCGCTCAAGAAGCACTTCGATTTCATCACCGATTTCAATTTCTTCATCCTCAAACTCGTTGGATGGGATGGCGCCCTCGGATTTGTAGCCGATGTCCACAAGGACAATCTGCGGGCGGATTTCAAGGATGGTGCCTTTGACGATGGAACCTTCGCGGAATTCCGTGAATTTCGAGTCGATCAAATCGCTCAGCTCCTGATTGGTTGGTTCTGCGATTGCAGTACTCATATTTGGTTAATGGTTTGGTTAATTTGTTTACGTTTCCCTTCCGACAATTGCCCCGGAAAAGATGCGTCTGACGGGCACCGGGGCTCCAACCGCTCGCCAGACAAAAGAAAAACGGAGGGCGAACCTAGGAGGTCACACGGCGATTGCAAGACTAAAGATTCATCCTAAAATAGCCCGATTGGCGCGTCATAAAGCGAAGATGCGGCTCCATCTTACTGTGGCGAAGCGACCCTATCCGGCGCCGCGGACCAACTGACAGAGTCTTTTGGTGCGGTAACGGCCAAGAGACAGGGACGGGAATGAATGGATTTTCATCCTTTGAGGTTCGCCTGAGAGGTGAATGTAGAAAATACAATCATCGCTAGCGTCTCCGAGTCCATTGGACACTAATGCCTCGCCCCACTGCAGAAGCTCGGCATCATGTCATACAGCTCAATAAGTTCATCTAGTCAGTGAAATTTTCCATCGGCTCAATCCAGAGCCTGCATGCCGAGATTTCCATCGCCGACATGATAAACTACTTTCGAGTTAACCACCGATCAGATCTTTGACCGCATCTTTTTCTTCTTTGAGTTCGTTGATGGTCACATCGATTTTCGATTGAGAAAACTCGTTAACAGGGACGCCTTGGACGACTTCCCAACTACCATCGGCTTTGGTTCGGATGGGCATGGAAGCCATAAGTCCTTTTTCAATTCCGTAGGAACCATCGGAACAGATTGCGACAGAATGCCAATCGCCGGCTGGCGTTGGAGTGATCAAACTTCTAACCGTATCCATCGCGGCATTTGCAGCGGATGCTGCGGAAGATGCACCACGGGCTGCGATGATCGCCGCGCCGCGTTGTTGGACGGTCTTGATGAACTCGCCTTCCAACCACTCGCGATCCGTGATCACTTCCGTAACAGGTTTGCCTTGAATTTTTGCGTTGGTGAAATCCGGATATTGCGTGGCAGAGTGATTCCCCCAAATGCAGAGATTGGTGACATCCGAGCAATGCACACCGGCTTTCATCGCAAGTTGGCTCTTGGCACGATTTTCATCCAAGCGCGTCATCGCAAAGAAACGATCGTTCGGGATGCCCGCCGCATGATTCATCGCAATCAGCGCATTGGTGTTACATGGATTACCCACAACCAAAACCCGAATATCCTTCGCCGCCGAACGCGCGATCGCCTGTCCCTGACCTGTGAAAATCTTTCCGTTGATGCCAAGCAAATCGGCACGTTCCATCCCTGCCTTACGCGGAACTGAGCCAATCAAAAGCGCCCAGTTCGCACCCTTGAAGCCTTCGTCCAAATCTGTAGTCGCCACCACTTCGTTCAACAGTGGAAAGGCGCAATCCTCGAGCTCCATCACCACTCCCTTGAGCGCGGGAAGACCGGGCTCGATCTCGATCAAACGAAGATTTACAGGTTGGTCGTCACCGAAGACAAATCCGGATGCGATGCGGAAAAGAATGGCGTAGCCGATTTGGCCGGCAGCTCCTGTGATGGAAACGGTAATGGGTGCTTTCATGAGATCAAAATTAACAGGTGAAGATGCTAAGCTGACCAACTTTCGGCTGGCTAGTCCAATATGAGAAAATTCCAAGGAACGGAGGCTTCGACAGATCATATCAACACTCACGCCCCTTACCGATTTCACCCAAACAGATCAGTTTTGATCTAAATCCAAACCAAAAAGAACAGAGCAAAACCAATCGCATCGCACTCGAGGTAACTTTCATCTTCACAGCGATGACTAAGCCACAGGGATTGATCCCATCGCTGCACAGACTGAGTCAGGCAGTTACAATGAAATTTTTTGTTAGAAAAAAGAGCATATTGATGGGTCTCGTTATCAACTCCAAACGGATGGAAATATGACCTAAAGACAGTAAGAAAATTCCTGATGCTCAGCTCAGACAAACGAGATCAATCTCTCCTATCGCTCAGGACACATGGATGCTCATGTATTTGCAACGAGCATCTGTCAGTGCTTTTGGAACAAAAACCGATTTCACCGACACAAGCCATTTATCGTTGGTTCTTCTGACCCATTCAAAACCCGTCAGAGCCATCTTTCAAAAAGCAAATCCATTATAGCATGAATATTTTAATCACTGGCGGAGCGGGATTCATTGGCACGAACCTAGCTGAGTTTCATATCAACAGGGGCGATACGGTTGTTGCCGTGGACGATTTGAGCACGGGCAGCCTGAACAATATCAGTGAGCTGGTTGAGCATGAAGGATTCACATTCTTCGAGGCGGATTTTCTGAAATGGAACCGACTCACTGAAGAGGTCGCCAAGGCAGACCGGATCTATCACCTGGCTGCTGTCGTCGGTATGTTCCGTGTTATCCAAGAGCCCACAACCGTGATCCGCGTCAACGTGTGTGGCACCGAGCGCTTGCTGGAGACCGCCGCCAATTGCAAGAGTAAGGCACAGATCATTGTTGCCTCGAGTTCTTCGGTATACGGCCACAAACATCATTCTAAAGATTTGAGGGAGGACAATGATTTGACCTACTCGCCAGAAGAAGGAGGTCTGACAGGTTATGCATTGAGCAAACTAGTCAATGAAGTTCAGGCAAGAGCTTATTGTCATGAGCATGGGCTTCGGGTTATCATCCCCCGTTTTTTCAATGTCGTGGGCCCGCATCAAACTGGGACTTATGGTTTTGTCATTCCGCGCTTCATTCAACAGGCGCTTGCCGGGCAGCCACTGACGGTATTTGGAGATGGCAATCAAATCCGCTCATTCTGTGATGTCCGAGACATGATCAAGAGCCTGGACCAACTCGCCAAGATCGGCACAGGACCGGATTCTTCCGTGTGCGGCAAAGCGATCAATGTCGGAAACACTCGCGAGATTCGTATTATTGATCTAGCAAAAATGGTGATCGCTCGCACCGGTAGCTCCTCAGAGATCATGTTCGTGCCCTTTGATGAGGCTTACGGCGAGCATTTCGATCAAATTACCCAGCGCAAGCCCAACGTGGACAAGCTGAAACACCTCACGGGGTTCACTCCGGAATGGACCCTCGAAGAGACTATCGATGACTTACTCAAGAAAAACCTAACCGGAGGAATACTCCAATGCGCCTAATCATAAATAAAAACAAATTTTTGGTCCTAATAGTCCTAATGGGTCTGCTCGAAAACCATTACGGCCAATCTCCTGACAGCGTGTCTTCCACTCAAAACCTGACACCCGAACCCACCCCGAGCGAGCAAGCCCATCCGTGGGCGCTTGTCCCCGCTTACAGCTGGAGCTTTTTCAACAAGGGTCGCGACAGTTGGCAAAAGGAAAGCGTCGACCTCTATTACTTTCTGAATGAGGAAAAGCTCCTACTGGGCGGCAGTGTGGATATGATGCATCGGCCGCCGAACGGAGACGATATCATGTATGCTTTCAATGCTTCATGGTATGCGAGCAGCGCACTCGAAATACACGGAGAAATCGCGCTGACTCAAGATGCCGACTTCTTGCCAAGCGAGCGCTATTCCATCGGCCTGCAATACAAGCTTAATCCAAAACTGGAATTGCTTTTCGATGTGGATGAAATGAATTTCGGATCCTACGCTCCCACCTGGGAGGATGGCATTACGCAAATCAAACCCGGTGTCTCTTATTGGCTTACGGAAAAAACATTTGCCACCTTGCGTTACAACCATGGCTGGATTCACAGTGAAACGGACTACGATTATTATAGCGCCTCGATCCACTTCGGTGACCTGCCTCGCGATGGCCAATTGAGTCTCGGCATATCCTACGGAACGGATCCGGATCTCGATTTTGGAACAGGCAATGCCGCCCTGTCGGATGCCTATACCTTCAGTATCTTTTACAAAGAACCCATCAATCCCGATCTCACTGTCTTTGCGGGATTGGAATATGTCTACCGCCTCCGTGCGGATAACAATGATGAATTGTATCAAATGTGGACTCCAACCATCGGATTATCATGGAAATTTTAGATTATAACCTGTCGTCGCTAGCACTGAATATCGGGCTGGCAGTATTCGGCATGAGCATTGTGCTGCTCGTGATCACCACTGCTGTGCACTGGCACAAGGACCGGCGAAAAACACAAATCATGACATTTGATAGAATCAATGAACCACTTGTCATGAGCTATCTTGATGGCAAGACACCGCAAATACAGGTCATCAAGTCCATGGAGAATGATCCATTGGAGGCCATGCAATTGCTGATGGACATCCACAAGAAGCTCCCGCCAACCGAGCAATCCCGATTGCTGCACTTGTTTGCCGCGCTACCCCATATCGACAAGGAAATCTCCGCTCTCGACAGCCCGTTTACGAAACGGCGCCTAGAAGCTGCAGAACGCCTCGGCTATCTGAGAAATGAAGCATCCGCTGAGGCACTTCTAAACGCTTTGGAAGATGGAGTGCTTGCGGTTCGCTATTGCGCAGCCCGTTCTCTGGCAGCACATGGCAATACGAACTTCATCGAACCCACACTTCTCGCCTTCGAAACAGAACCCGATATCGAATGGTTACGTCTAGTTGAGATCGTTCTGGATTATGGAACGCCTGCCATACCAAAACTCCTCGCCATCATGGAGAGCCCCAGCGGCAAATATTCCAACAACATCCTAAATGTAGCAATCCGTGCTCTGGGAACATTCAAAGAGCCCCGGGCTGTGAAGCCATTGATCCGCTTACTCGATCATTCCGAATTCAGCATCAGACTCAACGCAGCGCGTGCACTGGGAAATATTGGTGACCCTTCGGCCATTTCACCTGTGGCGGAACTGAGTCACGATCCGGATTGGTCGGTTCGTAACAAAGCCATACAGGCCATAGGTAAACTGCACGCGGAATCGCAGATACCCGTCTTGATTGAAGCTTTGGCAGACCCCTCATGGCAAGTGCGCTATTCAGCCGCCCAGTCTCTCTACTCCCTTGGTCAACCCGGCATCGAACAACTGAATGAAATCATGAATCACACTCAAGACCTCTCCGCTCATGACATGTGCTGTCAGGTTGTCGGTGAGCATGATTTGCACGACATAAAAAACAATCCATCATGAGCGCGATTCTCCAAATTTTTGTAATCTCAATACTCGTCTATTTTGTTAGTCTTTCTGTGATCAACTTAGTGTTGATCTTTCTCGGAGCCATGCAGCTTCGCAAATATAACAATCAAATCGCCGATTCCGATTTGGACCACATTGCAAACTCCAGGCTTTCACTTCAGATATCCTTGATCATACCGGCATACAATGAGGCTAACATCATTGTCGGAGCAGTTGAAAACGCCCTCAAACTCAATTATCCCACCTATGAGGTGATTGTGGTTGATGACGGCTCAACCGATGAAACTCTCACCTTGCTCAAGCACCGCTTCAATATTCAAACCTTGGAAAGACACAAGTCATCCAGTATCGAAACAAATGAAATACACGCGGTTTACGAATCTCCGGACCATCCCAAACTGGTGGTGATCTCAAAGAAAAACGGACATCGCGCGGACGCCATCAATGCCGGGGTAGCCCTGAGTCGCTACCCGCTACTCTGTATTATCGATGCGGATTGCGTGATCGAAACTGATGGATTGCAGCACATGGCACGCCCGTTTCTGTTCGACCCGAATCTCGCTGCTGCCGCCGGAGTCATCCGCCCGTCAAATGGCTTGGTCATCGAGAATGGCGTCATCAAAAAACGTGGTTTGCCCAAGACCTGGCTGGGTATGAATCAGGAAGTCGAGTATGCCCGCAGCTTTCAATGGGCACGCATCGGGATGAACCGCTTGAACAGCATGCTCTGTATTTCCGGTGCGCTTCTTCTAATCAAAAAATCGGTTTTCGAGGAAACGGGTGGACCATGGCCTGAAGCCATCACTGACGACATCGAATACACCATACGCTTGAACGGATTTCTCTTCGACCGGAAAAAGAAACGGAATCTTCGACTGGCCTTTATTCCCGATGCGGTCAGTTACACTGAAGTGCCGGAAAAATTTAACTGTTATCTCTCCCAACGCAACCGCTGGCAACGCGGAACACTCCAGGCCATTTTTCATAATTGGAAAATGTTTTTCAATCCGAGATATGGAGCGACCAGCTTCTTGGGCTTGCCTTACCTGTTTATTTTCGAAGCCATGGCACCCGTCGTCGAATTTACGGCTTATGTCCTAGCTGTCTTCATGCTGGTCTCGGGAATCACTACCTTGGAAGAAATTCTGAAACTTGTTTTCCTGGCTTATGCGACAAGCGTGTTCTTCACACTGATCGCCATCCTCATCACCGAGACGTCCCGCTTGAGTTCCTCGTCATGGAAAGATTACGGCAAAATGATTCTGGCCGTTTTCATCGATAATTTCGGATGGCATCAGATCCGTGTGTTCACCTCGGTGTGGGCAACCATTCAATTCATATTCCTCGGACGTCGCGATCTGGGTTCACCGATCGCACGCACCAAACGCCCTTCCCTCATTCAACCATGATTACTACCCCACTCCCCACAAAACGTTTCGATGTTGCGATTGTCGGACTCGGCTATGTCGGTGTCCCCTTGGCCTTGGGCTTTGCGAAAGCAGGCTGCAGGACCCTCGGCTATGACACTGACAGCAAAAGAGTCCGGCAATTACAGCAAGGGCGTTCACCGTTCGCACATATTTCCTCCTTGGATCTGGTAGACATATTGGCCGATGGCACCTTGGAACCCACTTCAATACCCGCGCGCCTGGCAGAGAGCGATGCCATCATCGTTTGCGTGCCAACTCCATTGCTCCAGCATCAGGACCCGGATCTTTCCCATGTGCATGGAGTTGCGAAAGAGATCGCACCCCATCTCAGACGCGGTATGCTCGTCTCCCTCGAATCAAGCACTTATCCAGGAACCACTCGTGAAGAATTCCGTCTCATTCTTGAACAAGGCTCCGGACTGAAAGCGGGTAGAGATTTTCACCTAGCATTTTCTCCAGAGCGTGAAGACCCGGGAAACTCAAAAAGCAAACTGCGCAACATGCCCAAGGTCATCGGGGGATTTACGGACGAGTGCCGGGATAGAGCGACAGAGCTCTACGGGAAAGTCATCGACCAAATTGTCCCTGTGAGCAGTTGCGATACCGCCGAAGCGGTGAAATTGACCGAGAATATCTTCCGCTACATCAACATCGCTTTGGTCAACGAACTCAAAACCATCTACTCGTCATTAGGGATCGACATTTGGGAAGTCCTTCATGCCGCAAAAACGAAACCCTTCGGCTTCATGCCCTTTTATCCGGGAGTCGGAGTGGGCGGGCATTGCATTCCCATCGATCCCTACTATCTGACTTGGAAGGCGAAGGAACAAAATATCGATTGCCGCTTCATCGAATTGGCCGGACAGATCAATCACTCCATGCCCAAGTATGTGGTCAACGGCCTGCTGGATGCGATGAATCATTCTGGTCAAACCCTGAATGGAAAGACCGTTCTGGTGATTGGCGTAGCCTACAAACCAGGTGTCTCAGACGATCGTGAGTCACAATCCTACACGATCATGAATCTACTCAAGGCCAAAGGCGCAAAGGTCGATTATTATGATACGCATGTCCCTTTGATCCCCCCGAACCGTGGCCATTGGTCAGGAAAAAAATCCATCGAATGGAATGATGAAAATTTGGAACGATACGCTGCCGCCGTGGTTTGCACGGCTCACGACGATGTCGATTACGCACGGTTGGCGGATCAAATCCCCCTAGTTGTCGATGCCTGCAACGTCGTTCCAAAAGATCAGAAAGCTCAAGTGATACTTGCGTGAAAATGTGACGAAATAGCCTTAAAGGGCATCTGGACAGAATACATTTCATATGGAAGAATGAAATAATAACGATGTCTAAAGCCCTTCTCATCGCTCACTTGTTGCCTCTGGTCCTCGCGTCGTGCGGAACCCTGCATAGCCTGAAGGAAACGGCTTCAAGCGCGACGCGTTCCGTTAGGGGAACAGCTTCCAACACCACCCAAAACATCACTGATTTCGCCTTAGGTCGCCCAAAAGTCGCCATCGTCAAAGCTAGGCAAGAAGACATGAAATCCCTGCCTCTCGGCAAAGAGCGTGCGCTTGCCTTCGAACAGGAACGGAAACGCTCGCTTTGGTCATTTACCCTACCCCACTTCGTGGAGCCGTCTCTGCCGGCCGCAAATGAGAACGAAGCGGACGGCTCCCTGCTCCCCCCGAAATCCTAGTTGAGCTGCATGACATGCCTTACTTTTTGCGCCTTGGAATTCCAATGGGTTAGCTTTTGTTTCAAAGTCCTTGCCCATTAGCCTGAATTCTCACAAAACAACCGGAGATGAAAATACTTGTTGTTGGAAAAGGCGGTCGCGAACACGCGCTGCTCCATACCCTCTCGCTTTCTCCGCAGAAGCCGGAGCTGTTTTCGTTTCCCGGAAGCGATGCTATTTTTGAAATTGCCAAGCCCACCACGGCGACCGATCTGCCTTCTCTGATCAACTGGATGAAAACTCATTCCATTGATCTTTGCATCGCGGGAGAGGAGTCCTATCTCGTGACCGGCGATGGTTTGGCCAACCTCTGCGAAAAAAACTCCATTCCCTGCTGGGGTCCGCCGAAAGAATCCGCGCAATTGGAAGCCAGCAAAGAATTCTCCAAAGCATTCCTGCTGCGCAACCAAATCCCAACCGCTGAAGCCACAACCTGTGACTCGTTGGAATCCTCCCTCGCAGCCATCGCGGACAAGTATCCAACCGTCCTCAAATTCGATGGCCTCGCCGCAGGAAAAGGCGTTGCCGTCTGCCCAGACAAAGTCTCCGCACTTGAGTTCCTCAACGAGGTTTTCACCGAAAAACGCTTCGGCCCGGGTCGCCTGCTCGTCGAGGAATGTTTGATCGGTCCAGAAGTTTCCATCTTCGCCGCGATCGTTGATGACCAATATCTCATCCTAACCCCCGCTCGCGATTACAAGCGCCTGCAAAACGGCGACCTCGGCCCGAACACCGGCGGCATGGGAGCGGTTGCTTCCCGCAAACTCATTTCCCAAGAACTCCTCAACATCATCGATGAATCGATCGTCGCACCGACGGTTGCCGCGCTTCGCTCGGAACATCTTCCTTATCGCGGATTTCTCTACTTCGGGCTCATGCTGACAGCAGAGGGCCCGAAAGTCATCGAATACAACTGCCGCTTCGGCGATCCCGAATGCCAGGCAGTTATGCCTCTGCTTCAAGGTGACCTCGCCTCTTTCTGCATGAACGGAGCGAAAGGCATCCTCGATAAAAACCTCATCCGTTTCAGCGATGATTGGTCAGTCTGCATCGTTCTCGCCTCACAGGGTTATCCTGAAACATCACGCTCTGGTGACGTCATCCACGGCATCGAATCCACAGGCCAGCAAGTCTTTCACTCCGGCACCAAAAAAATTGGCAAGGAATGGCAAACCAACGGCGGACGCGTTCTCGCATGCGTTGCCCAAGGAACCGATCGCCTCTCAGCGGTCCAGGCCGCACACGCGGCGGCAGACCAAATTACATTTGACGGACTTCAACGCCGTACGGACATCGGTATCATGAATTTTCCCGAGGCAAAATCCATCGATGCCGCTTCCGTCAAGCTTGTGCTTGATGCCGATCAAATCAACCACGGCATCGAATCTCTTGCGCAAGCCATTCGCAAAGCGAACCCGGTGGGCGAGATTTCACTGGTTGGTATTCGCTCACGTGGCGATGAGGTCGCCGAGCGACTCCTCACCCATCTTTCTGAGGAAGATCGCGAACTCAACTTCGGAGTTCTCGATATCTCGCTCTACCGCGATGACTTCGAACACCTCCGGGAAAATCCTAAGCTTCAGGAAAGTGACATCCCTTTCTCCGTCGATGGAGCCCACATCATCCTGGTCGATGACGTGCTTTTCACAGGCCGCACCATTCGCGCCGCACTGGACGCGCTTGCCGATTACGGCCGCCCCGCAAAAGTCGAACTCGCAGTACTGATTGATCGCGGTCACCGCGAGTTACCCATTCAGGCAAACTATATCGGCATCGAATTGGAAACCACCCGTCGCGATCACGTTCATGTCACTCTCGCAGGCACCGATGGGGAGGATTCCGTCAAGGTCGTCGCCTCCAGACATACATGATTCCCGATCGGAAAAAGACCCCAGAAGAGCTTGCCGCGTTACGCGAGGACTTCGGTTTTTTAAAAAATCCAGTGACCTCAACGCCACCGCCTGAAGATCAACCGAAGTCACCGGTCTTTGAAAAAATTATCGGTCAGGCAACTCAGCCAACACCACAGGCAACGCTTTCCTCTCGGGCAGAGGAGAAACCCAAAAAGAAAAGAATTCATTCCCTCCGCAGAATCGAACTACCTCTGGCGCCCGGTTACGAGATACAAAATCAAACCCAAATACCTCAGACGCGCCGCTCTCCCGAAGATATCGCTGAGCTTCGCAAACGTGAGACACTGGCAAATTTCTCAGCCAATCCTGTAAATCCCCTCTCCCATCTTGAAAAACTGACCGCCCATCCGGCTTTACTGACCCTCACCTATCTCATCGCCTTCCTTGCCATCTATGCGGCATGGCAGGCGGTCTTTTTCATCACTCCAATCTCCCTTATTTTCGTTTCAGGCTTGCTGACGGCGTATATTTTTTGGAGAAAGAAGCGCTCAAGGCACCACGCAGCCATCTTGACCATCATTCTTGTCATGACTCTCGTTTTTGGAGGAATCCACTACGCACCCCTTTTTTCCCACTATGCCACGTAAAGACCTGCTGGACATCGCATCGCTCAACCGGGAAGAAATCGATCTCCTCCTCGATCAGGCAATCCCCTTCAAAGAGCTCTTCACCCGCTCGGTGAAAAAAGTTCCAGCCCTCAAAGGCAAATCCGTCCTGACGCTGTTTTACGAGCCATCGACGCGCACGCTTTCCTCCTTCGAGGTTGCGGCAAAACGACTCTCCGCAGATATCACGAACTTCGATGTGAGAAACTCCTCGGTCACCAAAGGCGAATCGATTCGTGAAACGGTCGAAACCCTTCAGGCCATGCGCACCGACTACATCATCGTCCGCCACGCACGCTCCGGCCTGCCCGCCACCATCGCCGCACAAACCAACGCCTCAGTCATAAACGCCGGCGACGGCGCACATGCCCACCCCACTCAGGCACTGTTGGACGCTTTTACGATCAAAGAAAAATTTCCCGACCCAACTGGAAAGAAAGTCCTCATCATCGGAGATATCCTTCACTCCCGGGTCGCGCGCTCCACGTCCTGCATCCTGAAAAAACTCGGTGTCCAAGTCGCTTTTCTCGGCCCGGGCTCCCTCCTTCCGAAAAACGGACCTGAGGGCATCATCCGCTTCACCGACTTCACACAAGCGATGAAATGGAATCCGGACATCATCTATCTTCTACGCGTCCAAATGGAGCGCCAAGACGCGCCGTTCTTTCCCTCTGTTCGCGAATATCACAAACTCTACGGAATCACAGATAGCCGATTGGAAGAAATCAGAAAACGCGGTCTCTACCTCATGCACCCCGGCCCGGTAAATCGTGGCGTCGAACTCTGCGACGCTGTCATGGACTACGAACGATCATTGATCAACGATCAGGTCGAAAACGGAATCGCCGCAAGGATGGCAGTGCTCTACTACCTAAAGCCGAACTGCTAGAAAATCTGAGTTTTAAACTATGAACTTCATAAAGCCGGAATCGTCATCGGCAACCTAGAGCCTTTGCTGATATTGCCATAAAAAGAGATGGCGTTTGGTATAGGCCATTTCGGTGGCCAAGCCTGCGATTTCATCAAGCAATGATGATCCGCCACCGGCTGATGGCTCGTATAATTTGTCTGGGAAGTTTTGATTTCTGGGAGGCACCCGAACTGGATGCAGCATTACCCCGCGCACGGCACATGTTCCCGCAGGACCAGCAGCTTGCGTGACAGCCTAAATGCAGAATGCTCTGGCGGTGCGGAGCGACGATTACTTGCGTTTCTTGACCAGCAGCAATGCAAGACCGATTGCCGCTGCCATCAATATTACAATTACACTCCAGGGCGTTGATGAGGTCAGTTCTTCGCTTCGTGTTGGTAAGGACCTTGATGCGGTTGATTGCTTTGGTGGTGGCTGCACCGCAGGAACAGCATGTGGAAGAGGCGATGTCTGCGTTGGGGCTATCTGATTTGGTAGGTCGGCTTTCGGCAATGTGCCTGTTGCTATGAGTGCTTCGAGCCTGACGAATGAAGCTTCATAAGCTCGCATTTGCTCGGCGGTCGGGCGGTCAGCATCAGGGATTGCTTCCTCGTCAGGACCTAGGCCGCTCTGGGCACTCTTGCGAGCATCCAAAACCGCTTTGTAAAAGGCATCAATGCGGTCAGGAGCTTTCTTTGCAAGAGTGTTCAACACACGATCTCCAAAAACAAAAAGCATGGTGTTGGTGGTCTGCCAACTACCCTCCGAAGTTTGCGCAGGATTGCCAGCATAGAACCGAAGCATTGACTCCATCTCCTGCTCGCCAACAGCATCAGCAGCACCCATCATTCTAGCTCTAAATATACCATCAACGAGGTAGTTTAGTGTGCCTTGGGCTGCTGTATCTCCCAAAATTCCAGCGATTGGATGCCCCTGATTAGCATTTAGCCAGTCGATAAGCGGAAGAACACCCTCTACTTTAGTCCCGTCTTTTTGTTCGAGCACTGCATCCAACGCGCTCAAAGTTGGATTAATAATCAATTCAAGAGCACGATTTTCTCCTGACTCTGCAGTTCTCAATCCATCACGGATCATTCGAATGCTTTCATCATAGTCCTGAATGATTAATATGATTTTCCTTTGCATCGCTGAGGCATCTCCAACCTGGCTTGCCATGATCTTGATCGGAGGAAAGTCAGCCGCAACTCCGAGGCAAGCATGGAGGAAAAGTAAAAAAATTATCGCTTTCATTAATCTACGAGGAGCCGGGATTGGAAATAGTGACGCACAAGAAACAAGACCTTGCAGCAGTCGTCATAAGTTTGAATTCCTACACATCCAGCGGTGCCATCACAGAACCCATCAGGGTGAATCTGGAGTTCGGAGCGCGTGGTGAAATTTCCAATCTCTACCAACTGAAACTTGAAGTGAATCGAGGCTGGCATCCCTTGGTAAGGGTCGGAATTATTACCGTTGTCGTAACCGTATGCACCTCTCCCAGGGATGTTGTGATTTCCGGCCTGCGCCCACTGGCAGTATGAGCCTTGCTGAACATATCCTAATGCCGGTTGGCCCTGGCCAGGCCCATAGTGATGATTGGTCTGGGGTCGACTATTCCCATCCCACCAGGTTCGCATGTCAGTATTGTTGTTTCCCCGATTTCTTGCGTATAGACCATACCATCCCATCGGAGTTGGCCCAATGTTTGGTATGGTTTCATCCGACTGACCCTCTTGCCCTGTTTTGATCTGGTAAGGTCCTTTGACGATTTGCCCATAGTCAATGCTGTTATCAGGCTTTATGCCTTTGCCGTCATAAAACGCAATCGTTCCTGTGTTGTTCGCGCGATCGGCTCTCCAGAAGCCGCCACGATAGATTCGAACCTTCTGCTCAATCGTTGTCCCTCCTACCGTGATCTTCCAGATCAAGTCTGCATATTTCCGGGTAATATCATCCGCTTTTGCCGATTGTCCTGTGATTTCTCCAAGATCGCCAATTTCAATAAACAATTCGAGGCCACTTCTGAATGCTGGAGTCAATGGACCGGATGGATTCATGAGATCATCAATCTTGAGTGCAGAGAGCTGAACACGTTCACCGCTGCTGTTGTAAAAGCGGATGTCTCCTTCTTGCATCCGTTCACCTTGACCTGCTTGATCGAATACAACCTCGGAGCTACCTGCCGTATTTGGTAGAGGACAGGAAAAGCGTAGCTTCACAAAGTCATCGTCCTTGTCTTTACTGACGGTATCCGTTTTGCCATCCTGTTTCTCCTCCAAAGAGCCATCACTCATGCTAGTTGGCTGCCAGTTCGTTTCATCGTAGTCGGCATTCTCTAGCGTAATGACTTCGTAAACTTCACTCCCGCTAGGTCTAGAAATAGCAGCTCCCGGAGCATCAATCGTTCCGCGTTTATGAGCCGTTAACTCCACCGGCAGGAGGTTCACCATCACCTCATCCTTCACCTCATGCTTTGCGTTGTCTGCGAGGAGGGGGAGTTGATAGGTCAGGGTGAGCTTGCCGTTTTGGGGCATGTCTTCCGCTCCGAAAGATTCGGCTCCGATATGGAAGGTCAGCGACTGGGTGAGGTCGCTGGTTGAGAAGGTTTTGGGCAGTTTGATGGGTTCTCCTCCTTGTTCGGCAGCGTAGATTTTGAGTTTGGTGAGGTTGTTGGCAGCGCTGAGGGTGTAGGTGCCGCCGGGGATGGCGGGTTGGTTGCCCTTGAGGGTGAGCCGGGTGCGGGTATTGGAGGTAAGGTTTTCCTCGCCTTCTTCTGCTGAGGCAAACGGTGCG
>CAMCBV010000037.1 GCA_945873125.1 Prosthecobacter debontii | reverse complement strand
ATCTCATGGGACAGCATAGGCACGTAAACTCGTCATTCACTCACCAACTCAAAAAAACTCGCAATCGCCATCACCCAAATCGGACCATTAAGCCTTGTAAATTCAAGGCTTGCACAGCCCCGCGCTTATGCTGTGGGATACCTGTGATTCTAAATATTAAACTCTAAACTTATAAAGTTAGGGGTCAACTTGTCCTGCCGAAGCTTTACGCGAAGGATGATCGCCAAGGATAACGCGCGAAGCGGAGAGTTATAGAAGCATAATTTAGGGAATCTTAGTAAACTTGCTGCGCGCGGCTGCCTCGGCGATGCAGCCCTACCTTTGCGTAAACTCATTTGTTGAAATTTTTACTATAACGTTCAGCTTGGAGTTGTGAAAGTCATTGCGATTGCTATTGTTATTGGATTGGTGGCGGGGTTGTTAGGCTCGCTGTGTGGGGTGGGCGGGGGAATTGTGATGGTTCCGGCATTTGTCGGGTTGTTAGGGTTTGCGCAGCAAAAGGCCGTGGCAACCTCCTTGGCCATCATCGTTGTGACCTCGCTGGTGTCGACCTTGAACAACACGATCAAAGCGGGACATCTCGTGGACTGGAAAATCGTCGCTCTTGTCGGTGCGGCTTCCGCCATGGCGGCATGGTTCGGAACGGATCTCATGCGTTCGCTTTCCAATCAAACACTGACCCGCATTTTCGGAGTGGTCTTGGTTCTCTTTGGCGCGCGGATGTTGATGAAGGGTTGAAGCACTAAAAATTTCCCGGTATCGCAGCCAAAACGCTGGAGACCTGCAGCTCGTTCTGGCAGCGTTGGTCCAGTTGACATTTCGAGGAGAGGCATGGCGCGCATTCGACGTGGTGTTTCACGACGATGTTTTGTCTGCCTAGCGGGCGTTTCCAGTTGGGATCGTTGGGGCCGAAAAGGGTGATGCAAGTGCCACCGGTGTATGCGGCAAGGTGAGGGAGCGAGCCATCAGCGGCAATGATCAACTGAAAAGTGGCAAGGGTTGGTAGAGCGGCTCCCAGCGGCGAGGCGTGAAAAAAATCCACTTCGTTTCCCAATCGAGCCGCGAGAATTTTCCCCAAATCCCTGCGCCCAACCCATCCCGCGATGGTCAGATGCCAGCCTTTTTCCAATAGGTCCTCAGCTAATATCTGCCAGCGATCCAGAGGCCATTCGTGGCTGTTGCCAAAGTCTGATTCGGGGCAGAGCAGGATGGTCTTCGGCGCGGCGGGAACGCCTATGGATGCTGGGACAAAAAACTCCGGCAGATTTACGGATACGCCCATTTCCTCGGCCGAGTTCAGGTAAAGCCGCACGCGGTGTTCGGTTGGTGCTTCTCTGGCGTTGAGCGGATGGGTGATAAATTTTTTCAGGCAGGTATCTTGGGGACCGAGACGGCGCGGAATTTTTGCTTTCAGGAATGCCTTGGCAGCGATGCCTGCATCCCAAACAAGCGATACCTCCCAATCGGTTCCCAAATTTTTTGATAGGCGTCCGGCACTTGTTTTCTGAGTAAAGGTGAAACTTGGCAGCGGGCATACGGTTTTCCAGAAACTCTGCTGTTCCTCCAGACAAACCAGCGCGCCTACCAGCCCGCTGCGCACCAAAGCCCGCACGGCAGGAACCGCGAAACAGGCTTCGTCCCAGCGCTCAGGCATTGCCACGAGCATGCCTCTGCCATGAATCATTTCTTACGGACGGGTTTCGGATCGAGATTTGCCGCCATGTCTTCCTCTGTCACCTTGGACGCCACGCCGTTTTCCGGAACTTCGACCTTGGTGATCCAAAGCAACGCGTTGAGCACGACCTTGCGCATGTTGTCATCTGCCCAGTTTTTATGAAAATGTCCGCCGGTGAAACCCGCTCCGCGTCCGCCGTCAGCACGCTCAATGCACCACATCATGGTTTCTTCCTCGCCTTTTCTGGCTTGAATGTGCGGGTAGGGACCTTTCGGATGGACGTAGGGGCCATCACGAGTCTCATCGGTGGGAGTCGCAACCAAGATGGATTGCACGCCTTTCATCCCTTCGGGAAAACGGATGGAGAAATACCATTCGTCTCTGATTTTGAAGGGGTTCACACCTCGGGAAATGGGGTGTTGCGGGAATTTTTTGTAATCGGCCTCCCACATCGGGTTGCAAGAAAAGTTGGTTTCATAGGCTCCGCCTATCCATTCGCGGAATTGATCTCCCGTCTCGGGTTCGCTGTGGGAGCACTCGACCGCGTAGTGCATCATCATGATCCCGCCGCCGCGCTTGGCGACTTTTTGGAGCAATTCCCGGTGATTGCCTTGGAGTGCGGGATGGCCCTTTCCGCCGTCCGCGTAAATCAATACCGCATCCGCGGTTTCCAAAACCGCATCGTCTTTCACCCAATGATTGTTGTGCACTTCCACATCCAGGCCCGGAATATCCTTGAGGCATTTTTGGAAAAGCATGCAACCGGCATTGAATTCGTGGTCACCCGGGCCGTGGCTCTGCTTGCCGGCAATCAAGATGAGTTTTTTATTGGCCGGCTTGTCAGCAAATACAGTCGTCGGAAAAACCAACGCAGTCGTGACGGCGCCCATGAACAAATAACGGAGAGTGGAGAGTTTCATTGCTCTATAATGCATCACGTCTCTACGTTGCGGGCAACTGTGAAATTACAAACCAGATGCGTTGGAAGAAATCTCGCGCAAAGCCGCAAAGGAAGAGACTACACGTCGAAAAAACAGGAATAGCTGGGGTTGATGTGGTCTTAACCACGAATTTCACAGATAACATGAATGCTTGCTGATGGATGGCCGTTGCGAATAAACATCAGCTAATCTGTCTTCATATTTGTACAATTCGTGAAATTCGTGGTTAAATTTCTACATTTTTCTAAGCCTATTTTTCTATCCGTGATCTTCCTTTGCGTCTTAGCGGCTATGCGCGAGACCCTTTTTTCAATTTCCGTTTTATTCTTCCCTGGAATTTGAAAGTTGAATTTTGAAATTTGAGCCTTAGAACCCCTACATGTCCGCAGCATCTTCAGTCCTGATCGGTGGTTCGATCGCTATCGATCATATCAAAACTCCCGTCGCCGAAGGGAAAAACCTTCTAGGTGGTTCCGCATCCTTTACGGGCATTGCGGCCTCTTATTTTGCCTCCGCCGTCCATCTGATCGGAATCATTGGAAAAGATTTCCCTCAGGAACATCTCGATCTTTTTGCCTCCAAAAACATCTCGACCCGCGGACTCGAGCGCTCGGAGGGCGATACCTTCTCGTGGTCCGGCGAATACCATGAAAACATGAATGACCGGGACACGCTCTCGGTTGCCATCAACGTATTGGAAAACTGGACTCCGAAAATCCCAGATGACATGGCCTCTGCGCCTGTCGTGGTATTGGCCAACATGCACCCGATCAATCAGCTGCAGATGATCGAACAACTCACCGCTGCCGAGCCTTTCATCGCGGCCGATACCATGGATCTCTGGATCACCATCGCGAACGACGATCTCCACAAAGTCCTTAAGAAAATCAACCTTCTCGTGATCAATGAGTCCGAGGCGCGGGATTTTTGCAAGACCTCCAATCTCATCGTTGCTGGGAAAATCCTTCTAGATAAAGGCCCGCAAAGCGTGATCATCAAACTGGGTGAGTTTGGCGCCATTTTGTTTTCCAGGCACCCCGAAGGCTCTCCCGCCACTGAATTCACCCTGCCGGGCGAGAATTTCGATCTGTTTCGCTGCGCTGCTTTCCCGCTCAAAGAGGTCGCGGATCCCACCGGCGCAGGCGATTCCTTCCTCGGTGCCCTCGCAGGCTACCTTGCTTCCACTGGAAAAAGCACATTCGCTTTCGATGACATTCGCCAAGCGGTGGTTTACGGCTCCGTCGCGGCCTCTTTCACCTGCGAGGCGTTTTCCGCCAACCGCCTCGCCCACATCACTCGGGAAGATATCGAAAATCGCCTGAAACTCCTCAAAAATCTCACGCATTGGCCGGAGCCTTGAGCTTCAGGGGTGGGTGTTCGCTAGGCGAGAGTGGGTGATCGCGCAAAAACCCCCATGGGGTCTATTTTTACGACGTCCGCCTACACTTTTGTATTGCCATGACGAAGGGATGGATTAGTGTTTGTAAAACCCTAGTTGATGCATTTTACACCAGAATTCACCACCCCCCAAATAATTTTTACGCTGATATGAAGCATTTCACTCTCTTTGCGATCGCTGGGTTAGCCATTTCCCAATCGCTTTTCGCGCAGGTTTATTCGACGCCTGTCGGGTATCATTCACACACCTTGACCCAAGGGTTCAACGCATTGGGCCTGACCTTGCATACACCGGTTCTTGTGTCAGGTAATTTTGAGACTGTGAACGGCAAGCAGCTGTCAGACACCGAGCTCGCGTTCTCTCCTGTTGCAGGAAGGACTTATATTTTGGAAATCAACGCGGCTAGCAACAGTTCGTTGGTTGGCACGATTCAGGAGATAGCGGCGGCATCCATTTCCGGAACGTCGATCACCACTCCTGATAATCTCGGGACTCTCGGGCTTGCAGCCGGAGATACTTATAGTCTGCGCCTGGCGCCAACCTTTGAGGAAATCTTTACCACGGTGCCACTGGCCTCGGGCGGAGTGCTGGTAGCTGCTTTGAGCGCGGGAAGTGCCGATGTCATCTGGATGCCCAATGGTTCAGGCGGCTATGACCAATATTACTTGCGTTCGGGAGTCACTCCTCAATTCAGAAATGTAGCAACCAATCTTGCTACTCCCAACATCCCCATCGTTTATTCTGACGGATTTTTAATTCAGAAAAAAACCAACGCGAGTGCGACACTTGTCGTCCAAGGGGAGATCAAAACCAAAAAAACCAATTCCGTCGCCGTTCAGGGCTTCAATGTTCTCAGCTCGGTTTTGCCCACGGGAGTCAATCTTTTCAACGCGGGTTTGGAGACGAACATGACGGCTGCCTTGAGTGAAGGCAGTGCGGATATCCTTTGGGTGCAGCAGCCTGATCTCTCCTATGTCAGATATTTCAGACGCAGCGGCGCGGGTGCGGGGTGGCGAGTGGCGGGATCCTCGACAACCTTGACTCAAGCTGCAGCGGAGTCAGTGTCCTTGTCCACGGGATTCCTGATCCAGAGAAAACTTTCAACACCCATCAATATCAGCGTGAATGTTCCCGCGGGATTATGACGTCCAAATGACATGTATTACGTTCCATCCAGATACAGCATGAAAAAGTTCGCGGCCATATGTGGCGCCGCGGCTCTGCTATGCGTATCCTCGGCAACGGGAGCGAATTACTACATTAACAATGCGGTTACCGGTGAATCTACCGATTGGCTTTTTCAGAACAGTGACGGCAGCGCCCTGAATGGTGGTATTGTCGCTCTCGGATATTTTGCAGGAGGCGCTCCAAGCACGAATATCAATCATATTTCAGCAACCATTTCGGCATTCACCATGCAACATTCCGGAATCACCGGAACATTCAGTGAAGATCTTGATGGAAGCTATGCCGGTTATGTCCAGGTTAAGCCGATTTTGGTCGGCCCCACGATCACTGCTCCGAATTCTCTGATAGGCCAGAACATGTATTTGTTTGTTGGCAACGCCGCAACATTGGCAGGTTCCACGGCATGGGCACTGGCTGTGGTGCGCACGATCTCAGATGACTTGCCTTTCACTCAGCAATATGACGCCAATCCCGAAGGCACCAGCATTTACGGTGGCGATGCAGGTATGGGCTCGTTCAGTAACTTCACAGGGAATGTCGGTCTGGGTTCCTTTACCTACAACACACTTCGCCTTGAAGCCATCCCCGAGCCATCATCCTTGATCTTGGCATCACTCGGAGTGTTGGCAATCTTTCGTCGTCGGCGTTGATTGTGATTCCCAGAGGGTGGATGTTGAGAAAGGTTACGCGTCTGTTAGAGCAGTTTGCGAAAAGAACCGCGCGATTCCAGCGATGCCCCGACAAAGTCGGTGGTCGCACATTTTATCAAAGCGCGAGTGGACTCGCGCGGTCCTCATGCAGTTCAAAGAGTGCATGTTGCACCTGGATGAACATCCATGAGAGAGAAAAGAGCGCAGCAAGGATCGAAAAATTCCGGTGATACGATATCTATTCGGGACCCTACCCTTTTATAGATCGATTACCGGATCGAATGATAGATCTCCTCAAGTGCCATCACGGTGTAAGCGGTCACTAGGACGGGGTTGGATTCCATCCAGCGGCCATTGTCATTCACCCATGAACCGTTTTCGCGTTGGGAGGAGAGGAGTTTTCCGGCAAGGTCTTTGCGCCAGTCTGCCTCTTTACCATCGGCGAGTTTGAGTTTGTTGATGCCGGCGGCATTGAGGGCTTTGGCCATGGCTTGGTAGTAGTAATAAAGCCCCTCAGCGCCCATGTTGGGGTTTTCTTTTACGGTGTAATTTTTACCGAGCCATTCTTTGACAGCGACCACTCGAGGGTCGCCGGGTTCAAGTTTGGCGTAAATGAGTGAGAGCAAGCCGGCGTATGAGATGGAGCCGTAGGAGCGAAGGGCTACCTTGCCATCCGCGGTGACATCCTGGCCTGCTTTGGAATCTCCGGGAGTGTAAATGAAGCCTCCTTTGTTTTTCGCATCATCGGATGCCCATGGTTGATCGTTGGTGGCTTTGAGGTTTTGGCTGCGGGAAAGAAAGGTGAGAGCTGCGTCCCAGTTGAGCTTGGGTTCATCCGCGTAGTTTCCGTCTTCAATGATTTTATCGGAAAGGGCGATCGCTTCGATGGCGAGGTAGGTGTTCGACATGTCGGTGTGATCGTCCTTGGAGCCGTAGCCGATACCGCCGTCATTATGGTTGTCGGTTTTGCCTTTTTCCCCGATGTCCCATTGGCTGCCTATCAGTTGGCGGCGGGCTTTGACGATCGCAGGTTCGAATTCTTTGCGTCCGGCAGAGGAAAGCGCTGTAACAGATGTGGCGGTGTTGTAGACCTTCAAACCTCGGTTGTAGATGCCGCCGTCTTCTTTTTGTTGTGCGAGCAGCCAATCGAAACCTTTCTTGAGGTGATCCGGAAGTTTGCCATCGGCTGGAAGCTCAAGGTTTGGATCGCGCATGGCGGCTGTGAGAGCAAGAGCCGTGAAGGCGGGAATCCCGCCATCATCCCAATGGCCTTTTTCTTTTTGTTGTTCGGCAAGCCAAGCATTCCCGCGCGCAATCGATTGGCGGACTTCATTTTTGATCGAAACATATTCGTTCTGGGCTTGCGAAACGCCAACGGTCAGTGCGAGAAAAAGAAGGATAGGTTTCATGGGGAAAGGAGGTTGGTTTTGATGAAAGGACAATCTAAGGCAGGAATACGGAGAAATCTTCTATATTCTTTGCTTGTAGCGAGAATAGGCGGGGGTTTTGTTTCGGAAACTCCAAATTTCAGGCAAGATCCTAGGATTTGGGTGGTTTTTAGTCATGGATGGAAATGTCATGGTCGATTTTTGACCATTTGAAAGGGTAGGGTGATTGGACCGCGAGTCGCCAGACTCGCATTGTTAAGCTGAGAAGATGAAGCATTGAACCGCAGAGATTTCTCCAAATTGGTAAGAATGCGAGTCAGGCGACTCGCGGTCCTCCCAGAGATAGCAACCCCTACAAAATCCCGCGTGCTTTCAGGTTGTTCAATCTGTGGCCGACGTCGACCAAGCCATCGACAATGACTTGGGTGTAGGTGCGGCCATCCGTGGTGTCGATGCCGTGGCCGGGTTCGAGATCTCGAAGCGCCTGGAGCGCGGGATCATCATGGCGGAAGGCCTCGACAAAAACGGTTTCGAGCTTCCCAGTTTTGGCTGCAGCCAAGAGAGTTGCGCCGACCCAGCCGTCGTCGGTGCTGAGGCAGCCACGGGTGGTTTTGGCGGAGGCATGGAAAATCCCCATGTGATTGGCGGCGGCGAGTTCACCGATGAGGTGTTGGTTCTCCTCGATGGAGAGCCCGGAATCCCCCATGTGCGCGGAGTCGATGAGGAGTTTGAAATAATCGCGCCCAAGTTCTTTGTTGATAGCCTTGATGAAAGCGGCACCGCGCTTGATGTTGGTGAAGGTTTTGAATTCACCTGGGCGGAGAAATTCGATGTGCCAGGAGGTGATGTTGGAATCTAACAATCCGGATTCCTTGACCGCTCGGACGTGAAGTTTGACGTTTTGAGCGATCGCCGTATCGAGATCCATGTCGACCGGGCCGTTCATCCATTCCTCGATGGATGTGGAGCCGACTGTGACCGCGCCGTGGGCAATGGCGGCTTTAAGAGATGGAACGAGTTGGGCGAGCACCGCGTCTTCATCGGCGGGGTTCATGGGGTTCGCGCCGCCGACCATCATGATGAGATGGACATCGAGCTTCAACGCTTTGAGTCCGGTCACGAGTTCGGCGATATCAGCTTCGCCTGTGCCAGGAAAAAGGGACACCTGAACGCAAGTGGGGCGGACAGGAGAGAGTGAACAAATGCGATCCATCTCCGCAACCACGGCGGTGCGGCCATCGGCTTCACGGGGCAGGCAGCCATTGGAGTCCGGAACGAGGCCGGCGATGAAGCCGAGATGAGTAGGTACAACGCCGAGGGCGATGTGGGTTTTGAGAGTGAAGGGTTGGGACATGGAAGGTTTCTAAACTTCAAGTTTCAAAATTCAACTTTCAAATGCGTAGGGAACGTTGGTTCAGGCATTTTTGACAGGGAGGGAGGAGAATAGGGAGGGGAGGAGAATTGAAAAACGATGAATTCAAAATTTTAAACTTAAAAACAGAACCTTAGTTCCTCTGAAGTGCTATGAACTTTACATCTTATTTAAGGATTTAAGGATTTAAGGATTTTATTTTCCACTCTTCCTCCTCTTCTCCTGATCCTCCTCCCTCCCTGTAACAAAAAAGCCCGCAACATATCCCTATCTTTCTAAACAAAAAACCCGCACCGGATGACCGATGCGGGTTTGAAGTGGTTAGTTTTGGGCTTACTTGCGGAGAGCTTCTTCGCGGGCTTTCGCCTTCGCGATCACTTCGTCCGAGACGTTTTTCGGGCAAGGGGCGTAGTGGGAGAACTCCATCGAGAACTGACCCCGTCCGGAGGTCATGGTGCGAAGGTCGCCGATGTAACCGAACATCGCGGAGAGCGGAGCTTCGGCTTTGACGCGAACGCCACCTGGCGTCGGCTCTTGGCCTTGGATCATGCCGCGGCGGCGGTTGAGGTCGCCGATAACGTCACCGACTTTTTCTTCGGGTGCGAAGACATCGAGTTTCATCATGGGTTCAAGGATCTGTGGACCTGCCTTGGGCATGGACTCGCGATACGCGGCTTTCGCAGCGATTTCGAATGCGATGGACGAGGAGTCCACGGCGTGGAAGCCGCCGTCGTTGAGGGTGACTTTGAAGTCTAGGCAAGGGTAGCCAGCAAGTGGGCCTCTGTGGATGGAGGTTTTGAAGCCTTTGTCAACGGCCGGAATGTATTCTTTCGGGACGTTGCCGCCGACGACTTTCGACTCGAAGATGAAGCCGGAACCTGGCTCGCCGGGCTCGATGGTGTAGTCGATTTTCGCGAACTGACCGGAACCACCGGACTGCTTCTTGTGGGTGTAGCTGTCGTTGACGGTGCGGGTGATGGTTTCACGGTAAGCAACCTGTGGGGCACCGACGGTGACTTCCACTTTGTGCGTGCGCTTGAGGATGTCGATTTTGATGTCGAGGTGAAGCTCGCCCATGCCTTTGAGAATCATCTCGTTGGTTTCCTCGTCGGTTTCGACCCGGAAGGACGGATCTTCCTGGATCATTTTGCCGATCGCGTTGGCCAGTTTCTCGGCGTTCGCCTTGTCCTTTGCGGCAACGGCGATGGAGATCACCGGATCCGGGAAAACCATCGGCTCGAGAGTCGCTGGGTTTTTCTCGTCGCAAAGGGTGTGACCCGTTTGGACGTTTTTGAGTCCGACGATGGCGACAATGTCACCCGCTTGTGCGGTGTCGACTTCGTTGCGGTCATCGGCATGCATTTCCACCATACGGGAAACGCGCTCGGTTTTGCCGGTGAAGGAGTTGAGGATGGTATCGCCTTTTTTGATCGTTCCGGAATAGATACGGGTGAAGGTGAGGGCTCCGAACTTGTCGTCCATGATTTTGAAAGCAAGTGCGCGGAGAGGCTTGCTGGAATCGGCGGTGGCGAAGAGGCCGGTTTCGTTACCTTCGGCATCGACTTCTGGAAGCGGTTTCACTTCGAGAGGGGAAGGGAGGTAATCCACCACAGCGTCGAGCACGAGCTGCAGGCCTTTGTTTTTGAAGGAAGATCCGCAGTAGGTCGGGAAGAAAGCGAGATCGATCGTGCCCTTGCGGATGCACTTCTTGATTTGGTCGATGCTCGGCTCGGTGCCTTCGAGGTAGGCTTCCATGACTTCGTCGTCTTGTTCCACCGCGGTTTCGATGAGAGCTGCGCGGTATTCCTTGGCCTTGTCGAGCATGTCGGCAGGAATTTCCTCGATCTTGAAGTTTTCCGGTTGGCCGGATTCATCCCAGACGTGGGCTTTCATGGTGAGAAGGTCGACGACACCGATGAAATCGGATTCCGTGCCGATCGGCAGAACCATCACGAGCGGGTGGGCACCGAGAATTTTTTTCACCTGTGCGGTCACGCGGTAGAAATCGGCACCGATGCGGTCGAGCTTGTTCACGTAGATCACTCGGGAAACCTTGGAATCGTTCGCGTAACGCCAGTTGGTTTCGGATTGTGGCTCAACCCCGCCGGATCCGCAGAAAACACCAACGCCGCCGTCGAGAACTTTAAGCGAGCGGTAAACTTCGATGGTGAAGTCAACGTGTCCAGGGGTGTCGATCACGTTGAACTGGTGGCCTTTCCAAAAGCAAGTGGTGGCGGCGGACTGAATGGTGATCCCGCGCTCGGCTTCCTGTTCCATGAAGTCCATGGTGGATGCACCGTCGTGGACCTCGCCGATTTTGTGGATCTTACCGGTGAGTTTGAGAATGCGCTCTGTGGTGGTCGTCTTGCCCGCGTCAACGTGGGCGAAAATTCCGATGTTACGGTATTTGCTGAGGTCCTTCATGCCTGATGTGTCTGATGTTTATGGGGCCGAGGAAAGTCGGCGGGGCGGGGTTTTAGCCGAGCAAGCGGGTTTTGCAACCTTTGATTGAGGATTTGGCGTGTTTCTTGGGGTCTGATTTTCAACGCAAAGCCGCAAAGGCTCTCTCTTCCTCTGAGATTTAAAGTTCAAAGTTTAGAATTTCCTTTGAATAAACCCAGTCCTGGGTTACTCTGATTTTCGCTAAGCGAAGGGGGCGTTCTGGTTTCGACGGAATGTTTGAAGCGCTGGTTGCACGTAGAGGTTGGTCGGTTGGCCTCTTAAAAAAGCCGCCCAAAACAAATAAATGCAGACTCTAACGAGCTCGCACTTGCTGCTTAATTGACAGCAACGTCAATTCCCCGATGTCTGTTAAGGGATGCGGCGAAACTTAGCAGACTGGGTCGGGAGCCGGGGAACCGGGCACCTGATCGAGACCAAACAGGCTCCTAGGAAAAACAACGCGGTGGGTCGGCCTAGCTTTTCCGAAATCCCAGATGATCCACTAAACGTGTAGATGCCTGTGTAGATGGCGTTCCGGACAGGGGTTCGACTCCCCTCGCCTCCAGCTTCTTTTTAAGCCTCAGAGTTCGCTCTGAGGCTTTTTTTATAGGAATTTTCCGATTTCTTCTCATTACTCAAAAATCCTGTCCCGTCTCGTAATTGCGGGGAAATGCTTGATTTAGGAACAATTCGGAGCGGGACATGAAACGGTATAAGTTTAGGACTGTCCTCAATGGCAAGTTGTCCACACTCGCCATTCACATCAGGCCAAGACTCAACGCAATCACCCTAGCTTAGAATTGACCCATTAGCTGGGAGTCTTACAATTTAATCCTGACTGAATTACAACCCTGTCTTCCTGAGTCTCAGTGCATTCAAAATTACGGAAACAGATGAGAAGCTCATCGCGGCTCCGGCGATCATGGGGCTGAGGAGGATGCCGAAGTAGGGATAAAGCGCGCCGGCGGCGATGGGGATGCCGAGGGCGTTGTAGATGAAGGCAAAAAACAGGTTCTGGCGGATGTTGCGCATGGTGGCGCGGCTGAGGCGGATGGTTTTGGCGACTCCCATCAGATCGCCTTTTACCAAGGTGATGGCGGCGCTGCCGATGGCGACATCGGTGCCGGTGCCCATGGCGATGCCGACATCTGCGCCAGCTAGGGCGGGGGCGTCGTTGATGCCATCGCCGGCCATGGCGACGACCGCGCCCTGTTGTTTGAGTTTGCGGATGAGATCGATTTTATCCTGCGGCACGAATTCGGCGTGGACTTCGTCGATCCCGAGCTCACGTGCGACGGCTTGGGCGGTGTCGAGGTTGTCGCCGGTGCACATGATGACTTTCAAGCCCATGTCGTGCAGGGTGCGGATCGCTTCCGCGCTGGACGCCTTGATCGGATCGGCGATGGCGAAAATGCCCGCGAGTTCGGTATCGGCTCCGACCCATACCACCGTCTTGGCCTTTTCCTGCAGCTCTTGGGCGCGCAGTTGCCAATCCTCAGGAATGCGGATGCCCTGTGCGGTGAGAAAAGATGATTTGCCGATTCTAACAATTTTTCCATCGGCTGTGCCGATCACGCCGCCTGCAACGATGGATTCGAAATCGGGGACGGGGAAAAGTCTGACGTTCGATTCTTTCGCGGTATCAACGACGGCGCGGGCGAGGGGATGTTCACTCAGCGACTCGATCGAGGCGGCGAGTTTGAGTAAAGAATTGTGATTGTGGCCGGGCGCGGGGATGACATCGGTGACACGTGGTTTTCCAGTTGTTAGAGTTCCGGTTTTATCGGTGACGAGATGGGTCACTTTTCCTGCCAGCTCGATGGCGCGCGCGTTTTTTACGAGAATCCCCATGCTTGCCGCTCGGCCGACGCCGACCATGATCGACATGGGCGTTGCCAATCCCAGCGCGCAAGGACAGGCGATGATCAGCACGGAGACGGCGTTGACCGAGGCAAATGCCATGGCGGGTGCGGGACCGTGCAGCGCCCAGAGGATGAAAGTCGCAATCGCTGAAGCCACCACGACCGGCACGAACCAACCCGCCACCGTATCGGCGACTTTTTGGATGGGCGCACGGCTGCGTTGCGCTTCCGCAACCATCTGGACGATTTGTGAAAGCAGCGTGTCGCCACCGATTTTTTCCGCACGCATCACGAAACTTCCGGTTTGGTTGAGGGTCGCGCCGATCACGGGGTCGCCGTCTGTTTTCACGACTGGCATAGGCTCGCCGGTGATCATGGATTCGTCGATGCTTCCGCTGCCTTGGAGGATTGTGCCGTCGATGGGAATTTTTTCTCCGGGACGGACGCGGAGCAGATCGCCGAGCGCGATGGTATTGACTGGCACGTCTTCCTCCTTGCCGTCGCGGAGACGGCGGGCGGTTTTTGCGGCGAGGCCGATGAGGGATTGGATCGCCGCGCCAGTGCGCGCGCGGGCTTTTGCTTCTAACAACTGACCGAGCAGGACCAGTGCCGTGATCACTGCCGCGGCTTCGAAGTAGAGACCGACCTCGCCATGGTCTTTGAAAGAGTCAGGAAAAACATGCGGAGCGATCACCGCGACCGCGCTATAGATGAAAGCCGCACCGACGCCGATGGCGATGAGCGTGAACATGTTGAGGTTCCATGTTTTCAGGGAAATCCATGCTCTGGTAAAAAACATCCCGCCAGCCCAAAAGACCACGGGGATGGTTAAAATGAACTCGATCCATTGGGTGATCTCCTTGCGGAAATGAACGCCGGGAAACAGGTGGGACATCGCCAGGATGAACACGGGCAGGGCTAGCAACGCTGCGATTCGGAATTTGCGGCCTAGGGCGCGGATTTCATGATCCTCACCGTCATCGGAGAACAAGGGATTTCTTTCCAGCGCCATCCCGCATTTTGGACAATCGCCCGGCGCGTGCGATTCCACACCGGGGCACATCGGGCAGAAGTTTTCGGCTCCGCCTGAGGGTGTCACCACTGTCAGCTCGGAGTGGTCGTGGCCAGCGCAACAGGATTTCTTTTCTTGGGAAAGGTTCATGGAAATGATTTCGGTCATTCATTTGCAAGCTCCGGTGCTTTTCCGAACCGGCAGGGAGATGGCGATGGGATTAACCTACGCTCTGACCGAAGAAGATGCAGGCTAAACCTTTGACGGTTGAGATCATTTTTTGATTTTTGAAATACATGGGGTTTATTATAGCTCAGACAAGCTTTTAGGATCGCGGAAAGCGCCGGATGGGCGTGTGATTTACGATCAGTAGAGAAACCTTCAGGATTCATTCCCTCTCTTTTCATATGAAACCTTTCGTCATACTTTTTTCAGTCTCCTCTCCCTTCAGGCGAAAACCGTGGAATACGAATTGAAGATTGCCGAGGAATATTGGGCGCCGGCAGGACTCAAGCCTATCCGCGCACTTACTCTAAACGGCAGCATTCCCGGGCCGACGTTGAAATTCAGGGTCGGAGACACGGCGCGGATCACGGTGCGCAACAATCTTCGCAACGAAGACACCTCCATCCATTGGCACGGACTTCTGCTACCCAATGCACAAGACGGGGTTCCTTATCTTACCACTCCCTCTATCCAGCCAGGTAAGAGTCATGTGTTTGAATTTCCTCTGAAGCATCCGGGAACTTACTGGTATCACAGTCACACCGGACTTCAGAAACAGCGTGGGATTTATGGTTCGATTGTCATTGAACCACGCGAAGGCGAGGCGATTCATGCTGATGCGGAACACGTGTTGGTTCTTTCCGATTGGACTCATGAAAATCCAAATGAAGTGATGCGCACCCTGATGCGCGGTAGCGACTGGTATTCCATTAAAAAAGGCAATGACCAATCCATCTCTGGCGCGATCAAAGCCGGAGCCCTTAAAGATTATTTTCAGCGCGCGCGCAGCCGGATGCCGCCTATGGATGTCTCAGATGTCGCTTACGATGCGTTTCTTATCAACGGCCAAAAACAGATCGAACTGGGTGGAAAACCCGGTGATAAAATCCGCCTAAGGGTGATCAACGCCGCGGCATCCAGTTACTTTTATCTAAGCTCCTCGACAGGGCCGCTAACGATCGTTGCCGCGGATGGTCCGGCGGTTGCTCCCGTGAAATCGAAACGTCTCCTGATGGGGATTGCGGAAACTTACGATCTGATCATCACCGTTCCGCCTTCCGGAAAATGGGAGTTTCGTGCCACTGCGCAAGATGGTTCCGGACATGCATCTGCCTATTTGGGTCGTGGAGAACTTCACCCCGCCCAAGATCCGCGGAAGCCGGATCTCTATCGAATGGATGACATGCTGAGTGGAGCGCTCAGTGCGATGGATATGGACGGAATATCCGACCCCATGGAGGAGGACCGCCCACCTGCTCCCTATGTAAAACTGCATTCCACAACGCCGACTGAAATTTCGCCCTCCGCACCAAGACGCACTCTTGAGTTACGCCTCACCGGAAGCATGGAGCGCTACATCTGGTCAATAAACGGCAAGACCGCCCGTGAGGATGGAGTGATCAAAATCTCACGTGGTGAGGTGCTGCGTCTGGAATTTATCAACGATACCATGATGCATCATCCGATGCATCTGCATGGTCATTTCTTCAGAGTCATCGATGGCGACAATGACAGTCACGCGCCCTTGAAACATACCGTGGATGTGCCGCCAATGGGTCGCCGAACCATTGAGTTTCTCGCTAACGATTCGGGCGACTGGCTCTTCCACTGCCACCTGCTTTACCATATGCACGCCGGGATGGTTCGGGTTTTCAGTTACGACGACCAAGGAAAGGACCATGTGCCGGATCTCGGAGAAATGGCAGAAGATCCGCTCTATTTCATGGCATCCGGAAACATCCAATCTCATATGAGCATGGGGATGGTTTCACTCATGAACCAAAGGAACGACTTCATGGCAACATGGGACGTCGGAATCCACCACGATCACTCGGGTGGCGGACATGAATACGATTATGAGGCGGATATCATTTGGAAACACCATGTCGATCCCAACTTCCGCACGCTGTTTGGCTACCGCTTTACCAACGATGAAGACGCGGAAGACCGCTTCATCGGCGGCGTCGAATACCGGCTCCCCTATATGATCTGGAGCGGTCTGATCATCGACAGTGAAGGCGACGCCCGGATCACCGCCACGAAAGGTTTCCAACTTACATCGCGTCTCTCATTTCTGACAAATCTGGAATATGATACCGGCTCAAGCGTCTCATGGAGTGCGGGTCTTGATTACACGCTCACCAAAAATTTCTCGCTGATCACCGAGTATGATTCGGATCACGGCTTCGGAGCTGGTTTAGGCTTCCGCTTTTAGAAAAACAAACAAACCCCCATCCAATCCTATGAAAACCATCATCACATCGGCATTGGTTGCGACGGCGATCGCACTCGCTTCCTGCGCCACGTCCGGCAACGCGGGAGTTAAAAGCTACACCTCGGACACGTGCGTCGTCAGCGGAAACAGACTCGGCTCCATGGGGGATCCCGTGACCAAAGTTTACGGCAACCAGGAAGTGAAATTCTGCTGCAAGCCATGCGTCGCAAAATACGAAAAGAATCCGGCGAGATACGCAAAAAACATCCGTTAAGATAAAAACCTGTATCGCGGTTTTGGGTATCGCATGGATTCTGGCATCTTGTGCTGGCGTGCGAATGCCCAAAAAGGATGAGGAGAAATACGCCTCCAAACTTAGAGCTGCGGCAATGGCTCCGTAATCAGGCCGGATTCGAGAAATCACGAGCACGAAAGTGAATTTAGTTTTTGCCCCGTGACAAAACGCGCCTACGCTATGCGGCGTCCGATAACCATCGGACCGAAATTTCCAAGTAAAACAATCCAATACACATGAGCGAAGCATATGATTCTATGAATGGCGGCGTGAGCAAATGCCCAGTTTTGGGCGGCAGCCAAGCCCACAAGGCAACCGGAACCACAGCCAATGAACATTGGTGGCCGAACCAACTCAGCTTGAAAAGCCTGCGCCAGAACTCCGAGCTTTCCGATCCCATGGATCCGGATTTCGACTACGCAAAGGAATTCAAATTACTCGATCTCAACGCCCTCATCAAAGACATCGATGCGCTGATGACGGATTCACAAGACTGGTGGCCGGCGGACTACGGTCATTACGGACCGTTTTTCATTCGTATGGCTTGGCACAGTGCCGGCACATACCGCATCCAGGATGGCCGAGGCGGAGCAGGATCGGGAACCCTTCGTTTCGCCCCTCTCAATAGCTGGCCGGACAACGGCAACCTCGACAAGGCGCGCAGGCTTCTCTGGCCCATCAAGCAAAAATACGGACGTAAAATCTCATGGGCGGACCTGATGATTCTGACCGGTAACCGCGCCCTGGAAACCATGGGCTTCAAAACCTTCGGCTTCGCCGGTGGTCGCGAGGATGTTTGGCAACCCGAGGAAGATATTTATTGGGGTCCGGAAACCAAGTGGTTGGCTGATGAACGATACACCGGAGATCGCGAACTCGAGCAGCCTCTTGGCGCGGTCCAGATGGGATTGATCTATGTCAATCCCGAGGGTCCCAACGGCAATCCAAATCCGCTCGCAGCAGCCAGAGATATCCGCGAAACGTTCCGCCGCATGGCCATGAATGACGAGGAAACCGTGGCGCTCATCGCCGGTGGACATACTTTCGGCAAAGCCCACGGCGCGGCCGATCCAAACCAATACGTCGGTCCCGAGCCGGAAGGCGCTCCGACAGAGGAGCAGGGCTTGGGCTGGAAGAACAGCTTCGGCACCGGCAAAGGCGCCGATACCATCACCAGCGGACTCGAAGGTGCATGGACCACAGAACCCGCCAAATGGGATAACAATTATTTCGAAAACCTTTTTGGTTATGATTGGAAGCTCACCAAAAGCCCGGCCGGAGCCCATCAATGGACGCCTCGTGATGCTGCGGCCGATGGCACGGTGCCGGATGCCCATGATCCGAACAAACGCCATGCGCCCATGATGTTTACCACGGATATGGCTCTGAAAATGGATCCGCTCTACGAGCCGATCTCCAAACGCTTCCATGAAAATCCGGCTGAGTTCGCCGAGGCTTTTGCCAAAGCCTGGTATAAACTCACCCACCGCGATATGGGGCCTGTGTCTCGCTTGTTAGGAACCATGGTTCCTGAAGTTCAGATCTGGCAAGATCCTGTTCCCGCTGCTGTTCATCCCTTGATTGATAGCCATGAGATCAACGCGCTTAAGAAAACGATTCTCGAAAGTGGCCTCTCCATTTCAGAGCTCGTTTTCACCGCATGGTCATCTGCCGCATCTTTCCGTGGCACGGACAAACGCGGTGGTGCCAACGGCGCGCGTATTCGCCTTGCGCCTCAGAAGGATTGGCCGGCCAACGATCCCGAAGCTCTCGCAAAAGTTCTTCCGGTTCTTCAAAAGACCCAAACTGAATTCAACGCCGCACAAACCGGTGGCAAAAAAATCTCCTTTGCGGACATCATCGTGCTCGGGGGTTGCGCCGCTGTGGAAGCCGCTGCGAAAAATGCGGGTCACGCTGTTGAAGTTCCGTTCACACCGGGACGCACGGATGCGACACAGGAGCAGACCGATCAAGAATCGTTTGCAGCTCTCGAACCGGTTGCCGATGGCTTCCGCAATTACCTGAATCATGCCGCGGTAAGATCTGCCGAAGAGTTGCTGGTAGATCGCGCGCACATGCTCACGCTCACTCCACCGGAGATGACCGTGCTGATCGGCGGCATGCGTGTGCTTGGCGCAAACACCGCCCGATCAGAACTCGGAGTTTTCACCAAGCAAGCCGGCACTCTGACCAACGACTTCTTCGTAAACCTCCTTTCCATGGATACCAAGTGGGCGAAGTCCAAGCGTTGTGAGCACTTCTACGAGGGCACCGACTACAAAACCGGAGCGATCAAATGGATGGGCAGCGCGGTTGACTTGTTGTTTGGATCGAACTCCGAACTTCGCGCCATTTCGGAAGTCTATGCATGTGATGACGCAAAACAGAAGTTCGTCGCGGATTTCGTTGCCGCGTGGACCAAGGTCATGAACTTGGATCGATTCGATCTGAAAAAATGATGGTTCCGAATCGCGTGTAAATGATTCATTCATATCTGGAAAAGGCCGGGATCAATCGATTCCGGCCTTTTTCTTGAAACCGATTCTTGCCAGTCCCTGTCCTCCCAGCTCATGATTCGGCATCAGGAATCGCTCCCTGCTCAATCCATTTATCTCACTTTTCCCATGAAATTCGGAATCATCGGCGCCGGCATGATCGGCCACTTTCACGCAAAAGCCATCACCGCCATGACAGGTGGAGAACTCCAATCCGTTTTCGACCTGCGGTTGGATGCGGCGGAAAAACTGGCAGCGGAATACGGGGGAAAGGCTTATTCAAGCATCGATGAATTTCTCGCTGATCCGGAACTAGAAATTGTCACGATCGGTACGCCTTCTGGGGCTCACCTTGATCCTGCGCTCGCAGCTTTAAAGGCAGGCAAACACGTCATTTGTGAGAAACCGCTTGAAATCACGACGGAGCGCATTGATCTGCTGATGGCGGCTGCTGAATTACACGGCAAAACTCTTTCCGCTGTCCTCAACCGCCGTTTCCATCCGGGTATGGACGCTTTCAAGAAAGCCGCCGAGGAAGGCCGCTTTGGTAAGCTTACTTCAGCCTCCGCCTACGTGAAATGGTATCGTGACCAAGCTTATTACGACTCGGCCGGATGGCGCGGAACGTGGGCGCTCGATGGCGGCGGCGCTCTGATGAACCAATCGGTGCATACGGTTGACGCCCTCCTTTATCTCGCAGGTCCAGCGAAGGCGGTTACAGCCGTGACCGCATGCCAGGCGCATGAACGCATTGAGGTCGAAGACAGTATCGTTGCCACCGTCGAGTTCGAAAGCGGGGCTCTCGGAGTCATCGAATGCTCAACTTGCACTTGGTCCAAAGCCGGACACCCGGCACGCGTCCAACTCGCCGGAACGGATGGGTCGGTTTTCCTCTCTGATGAGTCATTTGAAATCTGGGATTTCCGCGAAGAAAAACCTGAGGACAAAGAGATCAAATCAACCTTGATGAAAGGGCAGGAAGCAGGTCTCGGAGCGAACGATCCGACCGCGATCAATTTTTATCAGCACCAACGCAATTTCGAAGAGGTGGTGCAATCGATCCAGGAAGGTCGTCAGTGCAAAACGCATGCCGGAGAAGCCCGTAAAGCCGTGGCGCTCATCCGCGCGATTTATGAATCCGCACAGAATGGCGGGAAAAAGGTTTCGGTTTGAAGTGATTCAGGCGAAGTTTATAACAAAGGGCCTCGCAGGTTTTGCGGGGCTTTTTGTTACAGGAGGGAGGAGAAACGTGAGGAGATGAGTTTAATGAATACCTTTATCAATAATTTTTCCTCCTTATCTCCTAATCCTCCTCTCTCCTGTTAAGATAAAGCACGATAAATTAAGAAATGAAACTTATCATTTCCAAATCGGTAAACTGGATGCCGGATTGAGGACTTTCGGGGGCTCAATGGCAAAGGATGCTTTTTGGCCAACCCGATAGGACCCGTAGGCAATGGGAGCGACCGTGATTTTCAGAGCGGGTTCTTCTTCGACGATGGTCTTGGAAATATGAATAACCGCGGCACAATTCGGGTTTTTGTTCACCTCAAGAATATCACCTGCCTTGAACTGGTAAACCGCCTCGGTTTGATCGGTCGGGAACATGTATTCCAACACGACTGGGAAGCCGATCGATTGGGCGAAATCGTCCTGCTTCACCCTCGCTTGAGCCCGGATTACGAAACCCGGATAGAGAAAATCACCAGGTTCCAGCTTGGTTACATCGGCGACCTGATACTCGCCCTCAGCGTAAGTCAACAGCAGGTTTTTATCAAAATTACGCATGTAGTTGCGCAACAACAAGGCGTTGAGCTTGGTGCGCTTGTCCTCGCTTAGCCCGAAATATTTTCCATAGAGCTCGGTGGGATTGAGGGCGTTTCCGTTAGGTACATCGAGCACGGTATAGCGCTTCAACTCGGGGAGCCTCCCAAGTTTTTTAAGGATCGCATAGTTTCTCGGGATTTCCGGATTACCGAAAATATGCAGACACAAGGCCCAGCTGATGACTGCGAAGGATCCCGCCAAAATGTTTGCCAGCGTCCACCAGTAAAAAGCGGGCTTTGGCGGTTCGAGTTCCTCACTCTGAGGTTTGTCTTTGTGTGCCACGAAAATTAAGCCGCGCCTCCCTCGCCACAAATCTCACCGTCTTCCGCGCCGCTGCCCTCCACTTCATCATCAGGCTCGAACGATGTGCCGCAGCCGCAAGAACGCCGCGCTTTGGGATTGTTAATCTTGAATCCGGCATCTGTTAGATCATCCGAGTAATCGACCTCACATCCGCGTAACTTGTCAAAGCTGTCCGCAGCGATAATGACCCGCGCCGAGCCTTTCTCGACGACTTCGTCTCCCGCCTCTGGCTCGGCCACTTTCATCTCATACTGCCATCCCGCACAGCCACCCTTGCTTACACCAAGCCGCAAACCCGCCGTCGGCGAGGCTGATTTGCTCTCCAACAAGGCTGCCAGTCGTGCGCTTGCTTTGTCAGTGATTTGGATCATGCCGAGAACTTAACCGTTCAGAGCCAACTTGAAACCTCAAATTTCCGAAAGGAACCGCGATTTTTAATCGCGTCTGCAACGGCGGCGTGGGTTTGTGGTAATTCGCCAACGAGGTCGCGATTGGAAATCGCGGTTCCTTTCTAAAGTTGGAACAAATCATCCGCTGGTGTTTTGCCCATCGACATTTGTGCCTCGCCATTGTTCGCAAGGTGGACGAGGCAGTGATAGACCGATTCCGGGTCGGCATCGACTTCGAAGGCGACCTGTTCCGCGTGCTTTGCCTCGGAAACCAGACGACCGCGGACGCGACCAAGCAGATCCAGGAAAACGGCGGCAGCGGCCTTGCCGGCTTCAACACCCGGTTGGTGATAGGCGTTGATGTTGACCAAGGAGGCATAGAAAGAGACCGCGCGCTCGAACAAGGCGATCAGCATGCCCAGCGTGAAGGGAGTGACTTCGAAAATCGAAATCGTCAGAGAGTTGCGGCCGTTTTCGTAAAGTGCGTTGCGGGTGCCACGAAGGAAACCTTGTAGATAATCTTGGCTGGTGTTCCCCGGATCAACCTCGATGGATTTTCCCTGACGGCCATGACGGACCTCGATAAAGGTCGCGAAGAAATTGTTCACGCCCTCGCGGAGTTGTTGGACGTAGGCGTGCTGGTCGGTTGAGCCTTTGTTGCCGTAAACCGCAATCCCTTGGTTCACCGTATGGCCGGCGAGATCTTTTTCTTTGCCCAAAGACTCCATCACCAGCTGCTGGAGATATTTGGAAAACAATACGAGCGAATCTTTGTAAGGCAGAACGACCATGTCCTTTTCGCCTTTACCATTGGTTGCGCTATACCATGCGATTGCGAGCTGCATCGCGGCGTTCTTTGCGGCATCGCGCACGCGGGTTTTCTCATCCATCGCAGCCGCACCAGCAAGCATCGCGGTGATATCGAGACCTTGCAGAGCGGCTGGTACGAGACCTACCGTAGATAAAACGGAAGTCCGGCCTCCGACCCAGTCTTCCATCGGGAAACGAGCGATGAAACCTTGCTCAACTGCGTAGCGGTCGAGCTTTGAGCCCACGCCAGTGACGGCGACCGCGTGTTTTCCGAAATCGATTCCGGCTTTGTCGAATGCCGCCTTGGCCTCCAACATTCCGTTGCGGGTTTCAGGAGTGCCACCGGATTTGGAGATGACCAATACCAAAGTCTCCGCAAGTTTCAAAGTGGCGAGGGTTTCATCGATGCCTTGCGGATCGGTGTTGTCGAGAAACGCGATTGGGAGTTTGGCTTTCTGACCAATCGCTTGGGAAACCAGTTGCGGGCCGAGTGCCGAGCCACCGATTCCGATCAGCAAAACCTGTTTGAAAACTCCACCCGCCGCCGTGCGGAATTGGCCGGTATGAACTTGCTCGGCAAATTTTTTCAATGCTTTGATCGGCTCGGTGATTTGGGATTTGATCTCGGCACTTGGCGCGATCTCAGGTTTGCGCAGCCAATAATGACCGACCATGCGGCCTTCATCCGGATTGGCAATGGCACCGCTTTCCAAAGCGACCATATCATCGAACGCTTTCGAGATGTTGTTTTTCAACGCATCTTTCTCGCTCGGCTTCAAATCCATCAAAGACAGATCCAAGGAGAACCTGAGGTCTTCGTATCTCACCAAACTTTCGTTATATTCTTTCCAGCTCATTTTGTTCGTTCGTAATTGCAGGGGATTAAAAATTCAAGATCGATCTAACGGGGTGCGCGCCGAGCTTTTCGCGTCCGTTGAGAAATGAAAGCTCGATTAAAAAAGAAATCGCCACGATTTCCGCGCCGAGCCCTGAGAGCAACTCCACCGCTGCGGCGGCCGTTCCGCCTGTCGCCAACAAGTCATCCACTAGCAAGATCTTTTCGCCAGGCAGGACCGCGTCTTCGTGAATCTCCACCGCTGCCTCACCATATTCCAAGGCGTATGCCGCCTCCTTGCATTTCCACGGTAGCTTGCCTTTCTTGCGAACCGGCACAAAGCCCGCACCCAAGCGATCCGCCATGGCCGCCGCAAAAATGAATCCGCGCGCATCAATCCCCGCGATTTTATCGACCTTCACCCCGCCTGCTGTCGCGCACAATAAATCAATGGCGGCACGGAACAGTTCCGCATCGGCCAAGATTGGCGTGATGTCCTTGAACACAATTCCGTCTTTTGGAAACCCATCAACATTCCGAATCGCATTTACAAGGTGCTCAACCATTTCTCAACCCTCACCTCCAAGCCGCCACGAATCAAGACCTGAGAACACAAGCCGAATGAAAATCCATCAAGTGGGGTATTAATTCAAGGAAAGGCGGCATTCTGCATTAGACGACGGTCATTTTATCAAAATGCCCCTACTCATCCGCATCTCATGGTAGGGTCGTTTTGATAAAACGACCGCTGAATTTCAGTCCAATAAATGGCATTCCTTTCAAATCCAAAATTAACAATAGATAATCGTCAATATTCCTCGATCTGGAACAGTTTTGCTTTCAAGATCTGGTAGGCGAGTTCTTTGTTCGCTCCCTGGGTGTGGGAGGCGGCGGATTTGATCAAGATACCAGTTGGAACGTGCGATTCAGGACAGATAAACTGACTGATAAAACTTTGAGGAATTACAAGTATTTGCAGCCCAACAGCGGAGAACGCCAAAGACGGCGACCGGCACTACCTCTCGCAGACCACGAGATTTTCCCCGTCCAGAGGACTGTCTATCACGGTGATGTCTTGAGTCAGCTCCATTTTCATCACACGAAATCCACGTTTCGAGACAAACTGGGATATGGCTTCCGGTTCTATCGACCATAGGAAAGGTTCTCCTCGCCACCTGAGCCAGCTTTGTACCAGCCGACTTGCAGGTCTGAATCCAGAGCTACCATCGGGCCATTTCGACATGAAACTAAAGATGATCCTAGTGCGCGAGTGAGACAGAGCACGGATGGCGTTGAACAATCTGATGACAGCCTCTTCATCCAGATACATCAACAAGCCCTCCATCAGAAACAAGGTCGGCTCGGAAGTTACGAACTTCAGGCATACGCTATCTTTCGCCAGATCAATCGGTATGAACTCTATGCGATTTTTAGGAATTTCATTCAAAGCTTTGAGTTTACAACTCTGCGTTGCGGGATAGTCCAGTTCGACGATGTCTATTTTACTGAATTTTTCGACAAGCCGTAATCCAAGAGTGTCGTAGCCAGCACCAATAATCACCACCCGACGGAAGCCATCGCTTATTGCGGCTGTGCATTGAGTCTCAATCCAACGTTTGCGGTTCCAGTAATGAAATATGATTCCCGGCAAAGTCGCCGCTTCGAGCATACGAAGGAGTTTGCGTGTAGGTGGAAAGTTGGCAGCGCGCGCAAGGACGCGGTCGGAAAAACAATTCGATAAGAAAAGCCGACATAGCTCCGCAGCTCGCGGCGGTACTGGATTTTCCATATCGTTCTCACTGGAGAGAAGGATCGTCGCCGCTGCGATGAGCTTCGCTGTGCCGCTTGGCTTTTCCGTTCTCATTCTGTCTTCTCTCCTTCGTGAAAGGCATCGCGGTAATGCAAATACCAATCGCTGATAAATAGCTCACCAGGATCATATTGGATTTTCTTGCGCAGCCATTCTTGGAAAAGCGGATAGCAGCCCTGCACCTGTGCAGTCGATGCATAACGATGATAGGTTAAGAAAAAACTCCCTCCCATATTTACAGATGCGTCGATCAAAGCCCGAAAGGTATCGGCGGTTCGCTGGACACCCTTTTCGTTGTGACGAGTGCGCAGATTGAAAATCACGCAGGCAAAATCATTTTTTGCCCACGGCATAAATGACACTGTATCACGTTTGATGGATCGGATGGTTCCATAGATCAACTCCGCACCGTGATGAATTAGAATTTCACGAGCTAAGTGCATAAAGGTTAGCAAGCTCTCGGGCGGAATATAATGTTCACCTATCATCAAAGTTTCCTTCACATCGTTATCTGGATCCACGGGTCGATTCGCTTCCAAATATTCCGCGTAACTGGGAATATACGTGCTGAGCTGCATCGTATCGCTCCAGTAGAGATTGCCATCTGTGGCCACGTAATGCTGTGCATAGATACGAAATGCTTTCGCCTTATCCTCATGCGCCAACCTAAGGAGTTCCAACCAGGCATTTGGCGACAGGTCGGAATTTTCCTTCATCCCTTCGGACTCACCGCTCTCCACAGATTTATAAGAGGCGAATACACCACGCCTCAGAAATCCGGAATCACTCGGATCGATGATGAACTGAAAATCTCCATACAATGAGCCCTCTGCCGCACGTCGGTAAACCGCGTTCATGGCATCATCTAGATCAATGATATCAACCAACCTTCTGACTCTTAGTCTGGGAGTCAGTCGCAGAGTCGCAGAGTAAATGATTCCGAAAAGCCCATATCCCCCAATCACCAATGAAAAGAGTTCCGAATTTTCCGTGCGACTGCATCGTAGTAAGCGGCCTTCCGCATCAAGCAGTGTTAGATCCTCGATGTCATCACCCATGGGTTGCATTCGTAAGCCGCGGCCATGCGCATTTGCTGAGATGGAACCGCCGAGTGTCACGTTATCAACGCCAGTTTGTTTCTGCCTGATTGCCCAAGATTTCCCCGGAAAAAATTCCATACGATGGCTTTCCTCAATGATCTTCGGCCAACAAGCGCCCGCCCCGATATGTAGAAGGCCGCGCTCATGATTCACGTCTATGACTTTATCAAGCGAAGTCATATCAATATGTACCGAGCTGCCCGCAAACTGTTGCCCGCCCATCGCATGTCGACCTCCTCCCACTGAAATCTTCATCCCATTGGCAACTGCATTCCGGATGATATCTCTCAGCGCCTCACATGTTTCTGGATGGCAAATCTCCGCAACCAGAGTCGCGTTGAGTTGAGAATGCATATCATTGAGCAAAGTAGACATCGGCTTATTTCATGGAACTATCAATTGCGCAAGCTGCCGCCGCAATCCCGCGATTGCAAGCGCAAGGAGGGGCTTCATCCTGCTGATATACACCAAAGCTATTTCAAAGATGGCGGCAGGATACCGCCTCTCCTTGTCAATCATCATCATCCTTCGCGCCTTTGACTCTTACTTTTCCGCGTAGCTTGGCTTCGATGAAGTTATCGATGTCGCCGTCCATCACATCCTGGATGTTGCCTGATTCCTCGCCGGTGCGGAGGTCCAGGACTTTCTGGTAGGGCTGGAAAACGTAGGAGCGGATTTGGCTGCCCCATGAGACATCGCTTTTTTCGCCGTAAGCGGCTTCGGCTTCGGCGGCGCGTTTGTCTTCCTCGATCTGGAAGAGTTTCGCTTTGAGGATTTGGTAGGCGAGTTCCTTGTTGGCTCCCTGCGTGCGTGAGGCGGTGGATTTGATCAAGATGCCTGTCGGAAGGTGGCGCAGTAACACGCCGGTCTCCACCTTGTTGACGTTTTGTCCGCCTTTGCCGCCGGAGCGCATGGTGGTGATTTCAACATCTTTGTCAGCGATCTCGATGTTGATCTTATCATCGACTTCTGGAGTCGCATCGATGGATGCGAAGGAGGTATGGCGTTTACCTGCGGAGTCGAAGGGTGAAATTCTCACAAGTCGATGCACGCCACGTTCGTTTTTGAGGAAACCGAATGCGTTTTCGCCGATAATCTTGATCGTCGATGAACGCAGGCCGGCGCTGTCGCCGTCTTCCCAATCAAGGGTTTCGACCTTGTAGCCTTTGCTTTCCGCCCAACGGGTATACATCCGATGAAGCATCTGCGCCCAATCGCAAGCCTCGGTGCCACCGGCTCCGGCTTGGATCACGAGGTAGCAGCTGGCATTGTCGTTTGGCCGATTCAATAGTGTGAGCAATTCGAATTCACGAATGTCCTTTTCCAAGCTCGCTGCGCCAAGGATTGCTTCTTTGGCTAAATCATTGTCATCAAACTCTTTTGCGAGCGCCACGCCTTCGACCACGTCTTTGCATCGATTCTCGAGTGAAAAGAATTTTTCCAACTTCTTTTTCATCGAAGCCGCTTCTTCGGAGATTTTGCGGGCTTTATCAGGATCGTCCCAAAATGCTGGAGCGCCCATCGCTTCTTCGAGCGTCTGGATCTTATTTTCTAGAGAGGGAACGTCAAAGGTACCTCCTGAGTTTTGACAGGCGGCTGGAGATGCCGTCCGTATCAAGTGCCAGGAGGTCAGCGGTAGATAGTGTGGACATGAGAGCCGAGAACAAATCCGAAGTGGGGAGGGCGGGCAAGGATAAAGAGAATTCTGAGGATGTTCGGGCTTTTTTATCACAGGGAGGGAAGGAGGGTTTGGAGAAGAGGAGATGGAATTTCTAAACAGAATTTACTCATTTATCCTCCTCTTCTCCCGATTCTCTTCGCTCCCTGTAAGAAAAATGCCCGAAAGTTCAAAAATGCTCAATCCACATTCATCTTGAAAATTGTAATTTGAAAATTGCAATTTGAAATTTGCCCATTAGCATCTCGGCACGATGAGTCACAAAATTGTCCCCACCATATCTTCCGGCACCGCCGGCCCGCTTGGCGTTCTTCACCTTCCGCGTCTTTGGCAAAAAATGTGCCTAGGTGCAGTTGGCAAGCTTGCCGATGGTTATAAAAACTGCGGACCCGGCTATGACTTGATGGTCCTCGATGCGCTCGGCGTGAATGCTGAGGCGTTGATCGACTTCGTCGCCACCAAAAAGCCAAGTTACGTCGAGTTTGAAAAATTCTTTGCCGACCATGCAACCAAGCTCAACCCTGCTTCCATTGCTGAAATCAACGCCGCGGTCGCGGGATATCAGCATTCGGACGAAACCCGCCAATCCATTCTCGCTTCCGTCGGTCTTCCGGATGGGAAGCCCACCGATGCCGTCAACCTCAACAATCTTGACGACTGGCAGGAGTTCTACGCAGCGGAAATCGCTTAAGCGAAATTTTACAAACGAATCAGTTCGTTAAAAGCGACTGAGGAAATTCCGGCAGCAGCGAAGGCGTTGAGTACATCAATGATCCGTTGTTGCCGGACATTTTCGTTCACTTCCAACATCACCGAAGGCTTGTCGCCGGAGCTTTGAGCGGCGCTCTTATAAAGATCCAGCTGGCTTAATAGCAGTGGCAGGTCACGACTTTGCGTATCGGTATCCAAGACTTGTTCAGTTTCGCCGTGTCCGTGAATCACCGCGCCTTTTTCGTCGATGCGCAGCACCATGGGCGGGATGGGGGGTTGGATTTTTTCTCGCCGATCCTTATCCGGAAGCTCCATTCCCAGATCGCGCTCTCTGGGGGTAATCGTCGAGGTGACGATGAAATAAATCAGCAGGAGAAAGCACACATCGATGAGGGATGAGATATCAAGAGAGGTATCGCCTTCGGTATCTAAATGGAAGATCTTATGTCTGGCCATGTGGCTTTAACGCACATGGGAGATGATGTCTTAGGTGTTTGATTTTAGTGAATGTGTGCTGTGGCGGCGGATTGTATCCGCCATGCCTTTCATTCATTAGTATTGGCTGGGCGGATACAAT
>CAMCBV010000036.1 GCA_945873125.1 Prosthecobacter debontii | reverse complement strand
GAAGCCCAAGCCATCGGTGCCGAGCGAAACAAAATCCTTGCCGACGCAAAAAAGAAGGACGCAGAGGCCCTGAAACTCGTCACCGCTTTTCACAGATATCTTTGCGCCATCAAGGTGCTCGATCCCGCCTGCGGCACCGCGAATTTCCTCTACGTCACCCTCGAGCACATGAAACGCCTCGAAGCCGAGGTGCTCGAACTCGTCACCGCCCTCGGCGGCGATGCCACTTTCGAAATGAACGAATACAAAATTCGTCCCGAACAATTCCTCGGGCTCGAACTCTCCCACAACGCCGTTGCCATCGCCCAACTCGTTCTCTGGATCGGCTACTTTCAATGGCAGCGCAAAACCACTGGCAAGGCTGACACCGGCGACCGCCCCCTGCTTCCAAAAACCCAATCCATCCGCCAACAAGATGCCGTCCTTGCCTACGACGAACGCATCCCGCGCAAAGATCCGAAAACTGGCGAAATCCTGACCATCTGGAACGGCCACACCAACAAACCCCATCCCGTCACCGGCAAGGAAGTCCCAGATGAATCCGCCCGCACTGTTCTCTTCGACTATATCAACCCGCGCCGCGCAGAATGGCCGGAGGCTGATTACATTGTTGGAAATCCGCCGTTTATTGGAAAACTCAAAATGCGTGAATCTTTGGGAGATGGTTACACGGAAGCACTTCGTGCAGCATGGAAAGGTGACGTGCCTGACTCCGCTGATCTGGTAATGTATTGGTGGCGTAATGCTGCAGAGATGGTGCGAAACCAAAAATCAAAACGCTTTGGTTTTATAACCACAAATTCAATTTACCAAACATTCAACCGGCGGATCTTGGAGGATGTTTTAAACTGCTCTGACAAACCAATCTATCTCACTTATGCAATTCCTGATCACCCGTGGATTGACGGCGCCGATGCAGCTGCCGTTCGCATAGCAATGACCGTCGCCTCATCCGGTAAAAGTGAAGGTATTCTTGCAAAAGTATTGAATGAAAATGTCAATCCGAATGGAGAAATCTCAGTGATACTTGGAGAAGAAAAAGGAATTATTAATGCAAATCTTCAAGTAGGTGCTGATTTAGCTTCATGTGCAACTTTGGCTGCGAATTCACGAGTTTGTAGCACTGGATTAATACTTGGAGGAAGAGGATTTGTAATCTCAGGCGATCAAGCACAACTGTTTCGAGAAAGTAGTGAATACGCAGCTACAATGATTCATACTTTATGGAGCGGCAAAGACATCGCTGAGGCTCCAAGAAATAATTACGTTATTGATACGAATGGACTAGACGAAGAGGAATTGCGCTCGCAGACGCCAAGTATTTGGCAGCATTTGAAAAACACAGTTTTTCCCGAGCGTGCGACCAATCGTGATCCAAAATTAGCCAAATATTGGTGGCTATTTCGACGAGCAAACTCTGATGTTCGAGGGGCTATTTCTGGCCTCAGAAGATTTATTCTAACACCCGAAACATCAAAATATAGGCTATTTGTCATGGTAGAGAGCGGCACTTTACCAGAACATGGTATCGTTGCATTCGGAATTGATTGCTTCGCTGCATATGGAATTCTGTCCTCTAACATACATGTGATCTGGGCATTAAGAAGTGGAGGTCTTTTAGGCCCTACTCCGCGTTATAATAAAACACGCTGTTTCGAAACCTTCCCTTTTCCTTCCCTTGAAGAAGGATTACTCAAACAACGTATAGGCGATCTCGGCGAGCGCTTAGACGCGCACCGCAAGCGCCAGCAGGAAGAGCATCCCGGCCTCACCCTCACCGGCATATATAACGTCCTGGAAAAGCTGCGCACCGGCGAAGCCCTCACCGCCAAGGACAAGCAAATCCACAACCAAGGTCTCGTCACGATCTTGCAGCAACTCCACGACGACCTCGACGCAGCCGTATTGGAAGCCTACGGCTGGAGTGACCTTCAGCCACTCAACTCCACCAACGAACCCGAGCTACTCACCCGCTTGGTCGCTCTCAACCACGAACGCGCCGCCGAGGAAAAAGCCGGACTCATCCGCTGGCTCCGCCCCGAATACCAAAACCCAACAGCCAAGCAGCCGATTCAAGCGAATCTCGCCGGAACTGAAACCTCGTCCTCCCCGATAAGAGAAAACTCGAAACTAGCCACTCAGACTTGGCCTGAGAAGCTGCCAGAACAAGTCAGCCTGATCAAACAACTCTTGAGTCAGAATCCCAAGGCAACGCCTGAAGAACTCTCGACCCACTTCGGGCGTAAAAATCAAAAACGCGCGGATCAGATTGAGGGAATTATTGAGACACTTAAAGGATTGGGGCAGGTTTGAATAATACCCATGAAAACAGCTCTTGAAGTCGCTGCAACTCGCCGTATCAGAATGATTTTGGAGAAAGATAAAGTTCCAAAAAAGCACATCGAGGTGATGTTGAAAGGACACCAGACGCTCACAAACCGCATGAAGCTACTCAAAACTCTCGGGGTTAAAATTGCGCTCAATGAGAAAAAGCTAAGAGATGAGGTTATAACTATTCGAAACAAGGTCATACACGGCGGATATGTGGTGGAATCAAGAGTCGCCGAAAAACTTTTATTTCATGTACAAAATATTATCCGCGAAATTACGCCAGAATTTGCCGTCCCTAAAGAAGTTTAGAATTTCAAAGTCACCCGCTTCGTCCACGAGTACGGTGTGAAAAACGGCCACATCAAATACGAAGACGCCGGAAAAATGATTGAGTTGCCGGTGAATTGGTGAGGGAGCGCGGGCATCCTGCCCGCATCTTTTCCTCAATGCGGGCAAGATGCCCGCGCTCCCATTAACAAATCGGGCACTGATTGATCGTCTGAAAGAAATCATTGCCTTTGTTATCCACCAAAATAAACGCGGGAAAATTTTCCACGGTGATCTTCCAAACGGCTTCCATGCCGAGTTCCGGGAAGTCGACAACTTCTTGAGAACGGATGTGATCACTCGCTAACAAAGCAGCAGGTCCGCCGGCCGAGCCGAGATAGAATCCGCCGTGTTTCTTGCAGGCATCGGTCACCTGCTGAGATCGATTTCCCTTTGCCAGCATCACCATGGAACCGCCTTTGGATTGGAAGAGATCGACATATCCATCCATCCGCCCAGCCGTGGTCGGGCCGAAACTTCCCGACGGCATGCCCGCTGGTGTCTTTGCCGGACCGGCGTAATAGACGGGATATTTCTTGAAGTATTCCGGCAAATCTCCGGTCTCATCCAAAATCTCCTTCATCTTCGCGTGCGCCGAATCCCGTGCAACAATAATGGTTCCTGTTAGAGAAAGCGCCGTGGTAACGGGATATTTGGAGAGGGTTTCCAAGGTTTTCGCCATACCTTGATCGAGATCGATCTCAACTCCTTTGAATTTCCAATCCCGGTATTTCTCCGGAATAAACCGACCCGGATTTGTTTCGAGCTTCTCGAGGAAAATGCCTTTGCTGGTGATCTTCGCCTTGGCTTGACGATCTGCTGAACATGAAACCCCGATACCCACCGGGCAAGACGCACCGTGTCGGGGCAATCTAACAACCCGGACATCCAAAGCGAAATATTTTCCACCAAACTGCGCGCCGATCCCGATTTCTCTTGCCGCTGCGAGAAGTTCTTTCTCGAGCTCAACATCACGGAACGCTCGTCCGTGTTCGTTGCCGCTGGTCGGTAGGCTGTCGTAATAACGGGTCGTCGCCATCTTCACGGTCTTGAGATTGTTTTCCGCCGAGGTGCCGCCGATCACAAAACCCAAATGATACGGGGGACAAGCCGCCGTCCCCAGCGATTTCATTTTCTCGATGCAGAACTCTTTGAGGCGCTTGGGATTCAACAGCGCTTTGGTTTCCTGATAGAGAAAGGTCTTGTTCGCCGATCCACCACCTTTGCTGACAAAGAGAAATTTGTAGTCGGATCCTTGGGTCGCGTAGAGATCAATTTGGGCTGGCAGGTTGGTCTTGGTGTTGACCTCGTCATACATGTTAAGCGGGGCGGTTTGCGAATAGCGCAAATTTTCCTCGGTGTAAGTCTTGTGAATGCCTTTCGATAAAAACTCCGCATCATCTACCCCCGTCCAAACGCCCTGGCCTTTTTTGCCAATCACCGTCGCGGTGCCCGTGTCCTGACAGGCGGGAAGAATCCCCCGTGCGGCGATCTCGGCATTTTTCAACAACATCAGCGCCACCATGCGATCGTTATCCGAGGCTTCAGGATCATCCAGAATCGCCGCGACTTGTTCGAGGTGACTGCTGCGGAGTTTGAAATTAATGGCCTTGATCGCCTCCGCCGCCAAAAAACTCAGCGCCTCGGGATCGATTTTAAGAATTTTCTCTCCCTGAAAATCCAAGGTTTCAACCCACCCTTCATGGATGCATTCATATTCGGTATCGTCCGGTCCCAATGGAAACGGATCTTGATAAAAAAATTCCTTTTCGCTCATCGCGACCGAAGATAATCGGGTTCCCATACGGAACGCAACCTAGCGATAGATGAAAGAGTCAGAATTTATAACTAGCGAGAATTGCGACCTTCCAAAGCCTCCAGCTCACGATTGATACGTCCCATCAAGCGCTCTACATCACTCATATGACGCCGTGCGCGTTCAGGATCCATCGGCTTCTTGCCTTGTTCAGATTTCAATCGCATCTTTGGCATCAGGTCGCGTCGTTGCTGTGCGAGTTGCTGGCGCTGTGACTCCATCTTTTCCCTGGCCTCAGCAACAGTTTCGGCTTTGCCTTTCAATAAATCAGCCACCGCGGAACCACTCATCAGATAAGTCTTCGTCCGATCCGCGCGCGCCAGTGTGACCCCTATGATCTTACCTTGCAGATCTACCACCGGGCCGCCAACCTGATTGCTTTGAATTTTCATGTCGCTCTGGACTACCCGCGAAAATCCGCTGTTTACAAGATTCGGTTCTCCACCCATGCGTTCCATTTGATTGAGACGATTCGGGGACAATTCCCCATAAATCGGGCGGTTCGTCAGCAGAACTTCCACGCTGCGCTCCTTACCAGCTGTCTCGATCTTTAGCTTCACCTTGTCACCGGGCTGCTTGTTGGTGAGGGCATTTCTCAATTCCTGAAGACCGGAAATTTCTCTTCCATCCATATCAAGAATGACATCGCCCGATTGAATTCCCGCTTCTGCAGCGCCGTGCTCCGGCTGCACGACGGCAATCTTCACACCCTTACCGCGAAAATCCGGATCCGCCATGATTCCCAAATGCGCCCGATCGGTTTCACGAAGATTTCTTTCCAAAACACTCACCACTCCAAAACCACCAAGCTTTCCATCCGGTTGTGGTGCCGAAACAAATTGTCCGTAGTTCCATGTGCTCTCGGAGAATTTTGCCGGAACCAAGACATCCTTGATTACCCGCCCTGCATCTGCCGGGATGGCAATATTCAGTAACACAAGATCCTCATCAGTAAAAACCCCCGCAACCTCAGCCTTGAAGGATTCCCCTCCTCCCGCCTGAACATGGAGAGTGTTTTCAAATCGCTCAATTTCACTCCATTTGGTTAAAACCTGAGTGCCCTTACCCACCACAAGACCGTATGCAAGCATGGTAGCTTTTCTGGAACGCACCGGCTTACCCCATATTCGAACCGTTGATTTCGCAGCTTGAGCCAGCGTTGTCTCAAGCACTTGATTAAACGACTGGTCTTGTGATTGAATGACTTTTTCCTCATCCGGGCGCATCAATGGCACGTCCGACTCCTGAGCATGGGCACTCACCAGCAATGCCGCCGCGATCCATCCATTACCTGATTTGCCAATCCATCTCATCGTATCTTGAATAAATCCTCCCGTTTGACCAATTCGACATCGATCTTGAGCTTTTCCGATCCACGAACCAGCCCCAAAGATATCAGATCACCCACTTCTTTTTTGATCAAAACCTGTTGTAACTCCGCTCCACCCAAGACCGGTTCTTGATCAACTGCGACGATCATGTCGCCCACCCTCAATCCGGCAGCGGCCGCTGGTGAGTTGGGCTCCACTTTCTGAACCCTCACCCCACGGCCTTCATCGCGCATTCCCATCACAATCCCTAACACGGGTGTCTCGGGATTAGCCAATGGATTCATCTGCAATGCCCCCCACGTTTCACCCGCAGTCAACCGGTCCCAATCCTCTCGGAAACCATCCACACCCGCATGGTTGTTGTTTTTCCATGACCATCCAATCGACGAGTTGATCCCCACCAATTTCCCATCGAGATTGAACAGCGGTCCACCTGAATCCCCTCCGATCAAAGTGCAATCGGAAGTAAAATAATTCCCCGGGCCGTCGGACATCACGCGCCCAAAACGCACGGGGGGAGTCCTTGCCGGATCAAACCCTGCCGAGTGACCTAAGGCGACCAGCCAGTCGCCTGCTTCCAAGGGCTTCGATTCACCCATTTCCATAAACGGCCACGGACCGGTGTCGATCATCCGCACCATTCCTATGTCTTTTGAAAAATTCGCACCTAGAACCTTACCCACCCGTTTTTTTCCATCCGGAAAATACACATCCACATTCTTCATTCCCTGAATCACATGGGCAGCGGTCAAAATAAGGCCGTCTTTACTGACAATCACACCTGAACCCGACGAACCTGTCCCGTCGGATACGAGCGCAACGGTGGCAGGCAGTGCTTTTTGAGCAACGCCATGAACCCGTTTTTCCAAACTCACCAAATCCCCTACACTTCTCAGCGACTCCTGTGCCTGCAATCCAACGCAAGCCCAACCGTAAACCAGAAGCATAGAAACTAATCGCATCTCCAAACAATCGACACTATCGCCGTGATTCGTCTAGGCGATTTTCATTTTTTCTCTGTCATCACCTAAGAGCGACCTTATGAGGAAAAAGTTCAGAAAGATCAGAAGTTAAAGTTTCCTATGGATCGCAAACCTTTTATATTCCCTGCCGATCCAATGGCAAGACGCAAGCAACAAACCAACCGGGCGCGCGCCAAATCCAAGGGAGGAAATGGCCGCACCAACCTAATATCCATTCTGATATTCTGGCCATTCCACCTATTCTTTTACCTCACACGAGGTTTTACGGGCCTTAACAGGCTCATCATGCTAACCATCGGCACACCTGTCGTTTTAGGTCTCTGCATATTGGTCATCGTGTCCGCAGTCTACGGCTCGCGTTCCATGAAATACGATCTCAACCGTATCAACAAAATGCCCGAGCGAACGATCATTCTCGATCGTTTTGGAACCGAAATAGGACGCATCCATGGAGAAAAACGATCCATCGTGCCCTTGGATCAGGTTTCGGAAAATTTCCGCAAAGCCATTCTCGCCCGCGAGGACGAGCGTTTTTACTCGCATGGTGCGATCGACCTCATTGGTATTGCTCGCGCCTCAATCAAAAATTTTCAAGGCAAGCGCGAAGGAGCCTCCACCATCACCCAACAACTCGCTTCAGACATATTTCAACTCAAACACGGAGAAAAGCGCGGAGATATTCTTCAACAGATCGATCGTAAATGTCTGGAAATCGCGATCGCATTCCGTATCAATTCAGCCCTTTCCAAAGATCGGATTCTCGAGGCTTACATCAACCAAATCAACTGGGGCAGACAGATCAAGGGCATAGGCGAGGCCTCGCGCATCTACTTTGAAAAACATCCCTCCCAACTGACACTCTCCGAGTCCGCTCTACTAGCCGGAATCGTCCGCGGTCCGGATGCGTATAATCCTTTCCGTTCCATGGAAGCCGCCGAGCGTGAACGAAACACCACCCTTGCTCGCATGGTCAGCGCGAATGCAATCAGTCAAAAAATGGCCGATGCAGCAAAACGAGAACCCATCAACGTTCGCCCATCATGGCGGCGTAATCCGAATGAATCCTATGCTATGGATGCAATCAGTCGGGATCTGGAAGTGATTCTCGAAAAAGAAAACATCCAACTCGGTGGACTTACCATTTTAACCACCATCGATCAACGCCTCCAAACCATCGCCGAGGAAGCTTTGGATAAAAAACTGCGCGACACCGAACGCTTGTATGGCTATCCGCACCAGACACGCGCTGCATGGCAGAGTATTCCTATCGAACAACGCAAAGAACCCGAATACATTCAAGGTGCGGCCGTGCTCATCGAAAACCAGACGGGTTGTGTCATCGCGCTTGTTGGCGGGCGAGATGCGAATGAATCCAAATTCAACCGCGCGATTCAAGCTCGTCGCCAAATCGGCTCGATCTTCAAGCCCTTCGTTTATCTGGCCGCTTTCGACAAAGGCCTGCGCCCCAATACCCAGATTTCAGATGGCCCTATCCGATACGGAGAAATCAAAGGCGCCGCCAACTGGAAACCTGAAAATTCAGATGGAAAATTTGGTGATGAGTATCCGGTTTCATACGGCCTCATCCAGTCCCGAAACACCATGTCAGTCCGAGTCGGAAATTATGCAAGCGTCTCCAAAGTCAAAGACGTTTCTTTCAAGGCAGGATTCGGAAAAGCCATGCCGGAAAGTCCTTCATCATTCCTCGGCTCATGGGAAGCCACCCCGTGGGAAGTCGCCACAGCTTACACTATTTTTCCAAACGATGGTGTTCGCTATCGCCCATTCCTCATTTCGGAAATAAGAGATAAATCCAACAATATCCTCTACAGCACTCCGCCGCTATCCTACCAAGCGGCAAATACGGGTTCTGCTTGGACGGTCTCCAAAATACTCAAGGAAGTCGCCACCTCAGGAACAGCCCGATCCATGAAGCGGCTCGGTTTTGACAAAGAGGCCGGCGGCAAAACTGGAACCACCAACGACTTCAAGGACGCATGGTTTGCGGGCTATACCTCATCCCTGACCTGCGCTGTTTGGGTTGGCTTCGATACACCTCAAAAAACCATCAGCGGAGGTTATGGTTCGACACTGTCATTACCTGTTTGGGTCGATATCATGAAAACTGCGGACCGACTTGAATACAAAGCTGATTACCTTCATTCCAATATCCATCTGTCCACCCTCGATCTCTGCCGCCTCTCCGGCAAACGCGCCACCTCCGGCTGCTACGCTTCCGGCACCGCTTATTCTGAGGAAATTCCAACAGGGAACATCCCGGGTGATGGTGATCTCTGCCCCATCCACCCTGCCAAAGCAGAAGCCGTCGACGAAAACAATTTACCCCCAAGCGGTGACGATCCGGGAGCAACAACTCCTCCCCGAGCCGTCCCGATTGAAACTCAAGCTCCTAATCCATCAGGACAACCCATACGCGCACTGCCGGTTGAAGATGAGAGCCCGCCTCGTGCCAAACCCGTTGATGAGAGCCCGCCTCGTGCCAAACCCGTTGAATGAAATTGGGCTTTCACTGAAAAAACAACACGTCGGAATCCTCCGAAGCCGATTGGCCGGATGGCTTGGCCAAATACGAATCGATTTGAGTAAGCAACTCAAGACTGGGCTCTTCATCCCCCTGGTAAATGGCCTGAAGTTTTGAGCGCCATTCGTGTTGGGAAAATTGTGGCTCATCACGAGCCAGTATCCATGCAAGCTGGGAAATCCTGCCACTGCCCGATAACTGCTTTCTTGTCCGACGCAACCACGTCTCCAAAAATGGCTTTGATACCCGTTCGAATCCCATCGCAAAATCCTAGTTTTCACAAGAATCCGGTCAACCAGCAATCGTCATATTTTGCGCCAATCCTATGCATATGTTGTTTTACCTTGCAGCATGAAGATCTGGAGTTAATCTCTGGGTTGTCGAATCGTTGTCAATCGACCATTCGAGAATTGAACCAATTCACCAAATATAAATCATGAACATCATCAAAATCGCCATCGTTGCAGCCATTGCCGCATTCTTCGCCGCCTCATGCTGCCCAAGCAAATCCGCTCCCGCACCTGCTTACCAAGCACCTGCCAAATAATTGAATCAGCCCCATCCGTGGAATTTTCCGCGAATGGGGCTTTCATGCAACTTAGCCAAACATTTTTCACCATTCGCGCTTACGCCAAACCTACATCCGTTATGATCCGCCTGTTCGTTTTAACTTTCGCAAGTATCGTCGCTATTCTTTCCACCTCATGCGGTTGCTGCACGAGCGACTCAAAAGCGCCTCGTCTCCGCCCTCTTCCAAAATTCCAGGAAATCGAGGCAGCACCCACAGGAGATCCCGTGCAAATTGGACGCACGAAATAATTTGTTGCTCCAGCATCAACCAAAACGCCAGCCTCGCAAGGGGTTGGCGTTTTTTTATGATTCACAAAACATAGGGTATTTTAAGTTGCGACCCGGAACAACTGCCCTATTAATGAAAACTACACATGCCAACCCTTCCAGAGACAGGTAAAATCAAAGCCAGTAAAGCCCTCGTCATATTTGCAACTCTGGTCATTATCATCGCCGGTCTTAAGGAAGCCCAAACCTTTCTCATGCCGATTTTGATAGCGGCATTCATCGCGACGATCAGCTTTCCCCTGCTTAATCTTCTGCGTGAGAAAAAAGTCCCGCGACCCCTCGCTGTGTTTCTCACGGTGGCTGTAGACTTCGTGTTTCTTGCTGCATTGGCAGTTCTCGCCTTCACATTGGTCGGCGATCTCCAAGAAAAATGGAATGATAAATATGCAGCAGAGGTTTCCGGCCAAATTCGCGAGCTATCCAAGTCATTGGCCAACAAACTGAATGATTACGGCGTGGTGGATGCCCAAAAGAAAATTGATGAGGCAGTAAACAACAATCTGGCAAATCTTAAGAACATACGCTTTGAGAAAATATGGGATCTCGGAACCGGTGTCGTGGAGCGGATTATTGCGTTTTTCGGCACTTTTATCCTCACTCTCATTCTCATTGTCTTCATGCTGAGTGAAGCTCGAATGTTTGGCAGGAGGTTTGAAGCCATCAGCCACGCCCGTGGGCCGAACTTGGCAAAAATTCTCAATGCAAGCAAAGACATCCAGCGCTTTCTTGCCATCAAAACGGTAATCAGCTTAGCCACAGGTTTGCTCGCAGGTATTCTGTGTTGGGCCGTTGGTCTGGATTTCTATGTCCTCTGGGGGCTACTGGCTTTCTTCCTTAATTTCATTCCTGTTATCGGCTCCATCGTCGCTGGAGTACCGCCAACGATTCTCACCTTGCTGGTTGCGGATTTTCCAACCGCTTTGGTCGTTGCGGGCGGTTACCTGCTCATCAATAATTTCCTGGGAAATTTTCTCGAGCCTATGCTTGTGGGACGCCGTTTCGGAATTTCAACTCTCGTTGTCGTGATTTCCGTGGTATTTTGGGGCTGGCTCTGGGGTCCCACCGGCATGCTGCTCGCTGTCCCGCTAACGATGATTTTGAAAGTCATCTTGGAAAATAGCGATGAATTCCGCTGGATAGGAATCGCCATTTCTTCCGAGCAAGCTTTCGGTTCTGCAGAACGAACACTGCTCGAAGCCACTCCATCCGGACCCTTGACAGAAAACTCCACGGAAACGGGTAAGTCATAAGACCTCTTTCGGGGCATTTATTTGAGTCGTCAAAAATCACGTAAAAATGAAATTCACTCTTTATCAAAAGCTGACTCTCGCCACCCTTGTATCCGTTCTTTTTCTGATTTTCGTGGGTGCCACAGTTCGAGTCACGGGAGCCGGTATGGGTTGCCCTGACTGGCCGACTTGCTGGGGATTATTGATACCTCCGACTCATGTTGAAGAAGTGGATTTTAGTAAACTCGATCTCAAAAAGTTTCAGCGCGATGCTCAACGACACGGCCGCGATCCTGAATCCATTACGGTGGAAAGCCTCAAGAGTGAATTCAATCCAAGGCATGTTTGGACTGAATTCATCAACCGACTTTGTTCCATGCCTGTGGGTTTCTTTTCACTCGCATCATTCATCTCCGCTTTCTCTTTCCGTAAGCGTCGTCCTGCGGTTTTTTGGCTATCATTTGGCTCCTTATTGCTGGTTTTGACTAACGCGCTCATGGGTGCGCGGATTGTCCACAGCGGATTATCTCCGGGCGTCATCACCACTCACCTTGCTCTGGCCATGCTCCTGATATGCAATCTCTCCTATTGTGTCTGGGCAGGTAACGACAAGCCGGATCGCCTGATATTCCACCGCCATTCCAAAGCCGCTTTTCCCGTAGCCATATCTTTATTGGCCGTCATCGTTTTGGAAGGCATCACCGGCGCACAAATCCGCGAGATGACCGATGAATTATTGAAATCCCACCTCAACTCCCCAAGAGAAACGTGGATCCACGAACTTGAATCCACTTTTATTTACCTGTTTCACCGCAGTTTCTCTTGGACGATTCTCATTCTAACCGTCACAGCATTTCTGATCGCCCGAAAAACCCAAAAAGGTGGAGCGACAGTCATTCAACATGCCGTTCTCGGAATCGTATTATCCCAAATGATCTTGGGTCTAATCATGGCACAAATTCATATCTACTCATGGGTGCAAGTCCTTCATGTCGGCCTCGCAGCCATCCTTCTATCCCTCGTGTTTCTCTGGCTTTTAATGATTCCGAAAGTCCCGAGGAATAGCGATTAGCCTAACGAAACGCGCTTCGCCAAGCCAATCGGAAGCATCTGCCACCTTTTAGAAACTCCCTGGTGAACCTGCTGCATCAGCATCACGCTTCTCCGGCGGACGAGTAAGATCACGCTTATCAGATTCATGACTGCGACCGCTGCGACCTTGTCTGACTTCGGCATCTCGGCTCATACGTTCCGTATCGCGTTGATTCTGGTGCGACCTCGATGATCTCGGACGCTCTGGTTTTGACTCGAAGATTTCGGATTGGGAACGATTGGAATTTCGTGTTGCTTTGATCGGAGCTTCATTACTTCCGCTGCTCATGCCGCCTCGCTGATCCAACCGAGGCGCTCCAAAAAAAGATCGATCCTTGGTTTCGCCAGTCGGACCAACAGAAGTCAGCCTACTCGGATATGAATCCACATTCTGGGTCTGGTTATTGACCTGCACATTGCGCGACCAATGAGTATTCAAGCTACGATAACGATCTTCCCGATTTTGGTAGTTGTCGATGTTCCGGTCTCGAATTTGGCTCGGCGGTGAAATGGATCTGCCACCACTTCTCCATCCATGCGGATGTGGCGCCGCTTGTACGCATCTGGGACGATACCCAACCGGATAATATCCGTTGAGATAGGGATCATAATAACAACGTCTCGAATAATCGTAATAGCACCTTGCATAGGGGTCATATCCCCACCTCGGTGAGTTGGTGTGAACGAAATAGGTGGTGGTGAAGCTTCTGCCGCCATAACCATAACCACTTCCGTAACCACTTCCATATCTCGATGAGTAAGATGATCCGGAATACTGGGGGTCATAGAAGCATGAGGAAACCGCTATTGAGGAAATTACGGCAACGGTAGCGCTCAAAAACACACGATTCACTTTCATAGTGATAAGTAGACCCCAGTTGGAATGAATCTATTCATTATCATTCCGATTATTTTCAACGACTCGAGTTGCAGTCATCCGTGCTTGCAGCGCCGCGGCTAAAAGGCTTTGCTTACGGCATCACATGAAAGATTTTCCCATTCTCGTTACCGGAGGAGCAGGCTACATTGGCTCTCATACGGTTCGCCACTTGGTTGCGCTGGGTAAAAAAGTTGTCGTTCTCGATAATCTCGTATTTGGTCATAAAGACGCCATCATCGACCCCTCGGTTGAACTCGTCATTGGAAATGTCGGCGACCCATCTCTACTCCGCGATCTTTTCAAGAAGCACCGGTTTTGTGCTGTAATTCACTTTGCAGCCTTCGCTTATGTTGGTGAATCTGTGACCAATCCCCTCAAATACTATTGGAACAACACTGCTGAGCCCATCGCCCTACTCCAAGTCATGCAGGAAAATGAATGCAAAGCCTTCGTTTTTTCATCCACCTGCGCCACTTACGGCACAGCGGCAAAGATCCCGATCAACGAATCGAACCCACAAAACCCGATCAATCCCTACGGTCAGAGCAAACTCATGGTAGAGACCATCCTCCGTGATTGCGACAAAGCGTGGAATCTCCGTTCTGCCTGCCTCCGCTACTTCAATGCAAGCGGCTGCTCCGCCGATAGCCGAATTGGGGAAGATCATGATCCGGAAAGCCACCTCATTCCCAGAGTCCTGATGGCGATTACTGGCGAAATCGAGGCACTTGAAGTTTACGGCACCGATTATCCAACCCCTGACGGCACGTGTATTCGCGACTATATCCATGTCGATGATCTCGCCACCGCCCACGGCCTCGCACTGGAGCATATTTTGACTCAAGATGAGTCCATTCAATGCAATCTCGGCACAGGGAAAGGCATATCCGTAAAAGAAATCATTGCCGCAGCAGAACAAGTCACGGGCAAGAAAGTCCCCATTCGTTACGGTCCTAGACGGGAGGGAGACCCACCCGAATTGATTTCGGATCCCTCGCACGCCCACCAGACGCTCGGCTGGAAAGCCAAGCACTGCAACGTTGTCGATATCATCAGCTCCGCGTGGTCCTGGATCAGCAGCCCTTGCGGAGGACGATTTGAAAAATAACCTCAAAAAAAACTGAGGTGATTGCCATGTATTGACATTACTTCTTGCCCTTGCTGAGGAAATCCTCAAAGTCATATAAAGCTGTAGAGCCAATCACATCCAGTTCAACCCATGAAAAACCCTTCCGCATTGCTGCAGTTGAACCTTTCCTGCAGAAAAGCTTCATCAGGCTTTTCTCTCATCGAGCTACTTATTGTCATTTTAATCATCTCGATTCTGATGACTGCCGGCGTCATGGGCTTGAAAAATCTCTCAGCAGGCAAAGGCACTTCCTCCGCGATTGCCACCTGTGAATCGCTTGTTAACGAAGCTCGCACCATCGCAATTTCCAAACATTGCAAGAGCCGTTTGATGGTGGATGTCGATGATTCAAGCAGTGACAATTACCTGCGCCGTGTGGTCATCGCTCATCAAAAAATCAATGACGACGGAACGATCGACCCAAATGCATGGATTCTGGCCAGCCGTGCCTACTTCCTTCCTTCCGGCACTTACTATAGCCAGGAGTATTCCCAACTCACGGATGGTGGAAATATTCCCGAAGCGGCGATGACAGGTGAAAACTTCACCTCCCTTTATGCGGGTAGTTATGCCTACTACGAGTTCAATGCTGAAGGTATCTCGCTGAATCCCGGTGCCAGCTTTATTCTCGGCGGAGGTATTCGCCCGAAAGGCCAAGAGCCGAAATTTATCAAAGATGCGGAGAAGGACCTGGCAGGATTCGTGATATGGCGAAATGGCAGAACATCCACCTATCGCAACCCGGAACACATGAATATGGACAGTTCACGGAAAAATTTCTGAACCCATGAAATCCTCAACCCACCTACCTCTGAATCCGAAATACCAAGTCACACGAAGCGGATTCACACTCATGGAGACCGTGATCGCAATCTTGGTCCTTGCTGTCTTGCTCACCGGCTTTCTCACGGTCTTCACGCCTGCGGCACAAGGCATCAGACGATCCATCAGCACTCAGCAAGCGGATCGGCTTAAAGCAACTCTCGAGAGAGACATGGCAACGCTGCGTAACAACGAGTCAACTACGGCAATCCCCACGGGCTTTGACAAGGCGTTTACCTGGATCAAGGAGGGTAATGTCGCAACCAAAGCCATTTTCGTATATCAATACCGCGGAGATAAAGGCGTAGCTCCCCGCGCGGATGGAACTCTTTTGCCAATGAAAAACATCACCGGAAAACCCGGAGTTGACTATGTCATACAAACCGCAGCCAGACGGGTGAACGATACATTGTTGAAAGACGACCTCGAAGCCATTGTCGGATCCTTGTTTTACGTCATACCGACCCAGCTCGTCATGGTAAATAACGAGCTAGTTCTCGGCACTCCGGGTGTGATCAAAAATCCGGATGCCTCAATTGCAGCCACTTCTACCGCCTATACCGATGCCGTAATCACCTTCTCCGCGGCATTTCACATGGTTCCCTCCGTTTCGGCCAACTATTTGGCAGGCTCCAAATTCAAACAAAAATTCGACTATGCGGCCGCAGCCAATTCCAAAGTCAAACCTGTGTTTGTACGCAACCTTGCCGTTCGCCGTTGATCACCATCTATAGTCATATGAAAGCAAATCACAGCAAGACTTCCCATGGCTTCACCCTGATTGAGCTTCTCGTCTCAATGGTGATTACCACGATCATCATTACCATCTTGGTCACTGTTACGGTTACATCCATGGATATATGGAATCGCAGCCGAGCGGAAGTTCGCGCTTCTCTCCAAGCCAAGGCCATGGTCGATTCCATGGCTGCCGATTTTGAGTCCATGGTGGTCCGTCGTGGCAACGATTTTCAATGGCTCTATACGGAATACGCCATTCCTGCCGGGGGACCGAATGGAAACCTGAGCCCAAGCGCACTCGATCTGATTTTTTTCTCTGCGGCAACGGATCGTTATGACGGAAAAATCGGTGATCTCCTTGTCGACAAAGGCGGGGACGTATCAGGGATTGGATACAAGCTTATTTACAAGGATCCGATCGGTGAAACCAGCAATGATAAATACAAAACATTCGTCCTTTATCGTAAAATCGTAAATCCGGATGAAACATTCAAAAACCTGCTCGGGCAGTTGAATCTCAAAACCGCATTCACTCCCTATTCGTCGGGCGGAGTAAATTCAGTCGAGGCCAAGGAAAACTTTGTCTGCGAAAACGTTTACCAATTCGCGGTAAAATTCCACGTCGATGTGACCATTCCAGATCCCACGGCTCCAACAACCAAAACGATTACATCGAATACGACTGTTTCCCTTAAAAATGGCGAGAAATTCATCATCACGGGAGCTGGACTGACCAGTCCGTCCAGTTCGCCTGCCGTAACTGCTGCCCAACTGGCAGCCGGACGAATCAATGCCGTTGAGATCTCCCTGACCGTATTGACCGATGCTGCAGTCAAACAACTGCGTGGAAGAGTTTTCACGGCCGAACAAATGAGTGATTTCATCGCTGAAAACTCTTATCAGTATTCCAAGCTCATCCCTGTGCCGAGTTACTAGATTCGGTGGTGGATAGATTTCCGCTGAATGGACTCGAGATACCGAACCTTGAGTTCTAGCCTTACTTTCCCAGGATCATCTTCGGGCATAGGGAGCGGAAGAGAGCCTGAATCACCCAGCTATCTCATCCACCAAAGGACGAGCGAGCATTTCCTCGTAAATCTCAATATACTTTCTCGCCACTTCTTCGTGGCTATATTCTTTGATGCTTTCCAACATCACCCTGCGAATTTGGCTAATTTTCAATTCATGCGGCAAACCATGAAACTCCATTGCCTGATCAACCGCCCAGCGTAAGGCACCTGCATCGTAATGATCAAAACGGAAACCATTTCCGGTGGATTTCAAAACATCAATCGGACGTATCGTATCGTAAAGCCCACCCGTTGCATGCACGACGGGCAGTGATCCATAAAGCGGAGCGGTCATTTGTGGTAATCCGCATGGCTCGAACAAGGAAGGCATTAACATGAAGTCGGAGCCCGCGTAAGCCAAGCGCGACAAGCGCTCGTCAAAATCAACAATCGCCACCCGATTTCCTAGATTAAACTCCCTGATGATCTGCTTGAAGTGGACTTCGTGCGGTCCGTTCGCAACCACGGCCAACTGCAAACCTTTTTCCCAGTAATCCGATACCATTTTGACCAATATATCCGTTACCAATTGCGGACCTTTCTGAGCCGGATCCAGACGTGATGGCCAGAAGAACAAGGGAGCATCCGGATTAAGATCCAAACCGAGCTCATGCTGAAGCGCTTGTTTGTTCGCACGCTTACCTTCAAAAAAATCATCCGCCGTAAACTTTTGGGCCAAGGCATCATCCGTGGACGGATCATAAGATGCATCTGGGGCATTCAAAATTCCTGATGCACAACCGGCATAATACTTGTTTCGTATCTCCTGCCTCACCGACCAAGGAACCACCGAATGCCAGCCTTCCACAATTTCCCAAAGAAATCTCGGACTTACCGTATTGATGAAATGCGAAGAAAAAATCCCAGATGTCAATAAATCGACAGGGACCTGCGAGCGGACATGGTCATAGCTGGTCGGGTTACCCGAGAAATAAAGGTTCATCCAAAATTCTGCGGCATCGATTCCGGTATCTTCCACTTGAGAGAGACTCGCCTGACGCGTATGGATATTGTGGACAGTGAACAAACTTTTGATACCGCGCCGCTTGGCCATCGCCGGAATCAACGCAGTCATCCAGTCATTGCAGTGAATCAAATCCGGCCTAGCTTTTGGTACGATGTGATTGATCACCTCACGCTGGAACACAAGGGCGATACGCATCGCCTCATCCGAATGACTGCTGTAAACCCTTTCCCGGTAATAGAAAATCCTGTCCTCAGCCAAATGGATATGATCCTCAGGCAGGACCTCGTGATATTTTTTCAACTCCTTCTCGTGCAGATTGAAAACATCTCCCTGGAAGAGCTTCCTATAGTTTGGCATCGCGACATGCACATCCGCACCTAGGTTGAACAAAGCCGAAACCAAAGAGGCTGAAACATCCGCCAAGCCCCCCGCTTTTGCCGACATCCTCTGCGACATGTTGCCCATCCCCGCGGGCAGATAGGTGATCTCCGGGGTTACGATCAGGATCCGTGGATTCGTGGATTTGATTTTTTTGGGCATGATGAGAGCAAAATCAGGGGGTCGGCGGGGTCATAAAGTTCTTTCACATAGACTCTTCAGGTGCGGGCGCATCCTATCAAGAAAATCCATCATAATGTCACAAATGATTCTCGGACACGGGCAGAGCTTTGCAGACATCGTGCCAACCTGGGAAATTCCATGTATTTGGAAAACCCGCGCATTGCATGGGCTTCACAGGATGAATTCGACATCCCCCGTCTTCCAACATCACACACTCATGATTGGGCTTTTCAAGGATCGAAAGCCCTTGGCGATTCGAACGCAGCCGCGTGTATTTCGCAATGAAATCAGCCTCATTCAGACCTAAAAACGCCGAAATTTTCGTCACATCGGAATCCTCAATACGAACATCTCCCGGCCATTTGCAGCAGGCATTACAGCGCTGACAAACATAGTGCACACCCGGTTCCAGAACCGTTTGATCATTGATCGGACTGCCATGTGAAACAAGACCCTCTTTCATCTCACTCCAACCTCCGATAATAATCATTCACCCGACTCTGAAACCACCGCCATTTTTTTGAAGGTCGGCCATTATCCATTAAAAAGTGCGGACAATCCTTGTTCGCCGGATGCGCACCTCTGCGCGGCCAATGATAATGTGGAACCACATTTCTGATGGGTATCCCATGCTTCTTCATCAGAATTGCCGTGAGTTTGGCCGTGCGTTCAATCGTGGCCCGAAGATCAGAGCCCCTCTCCTCGCACATCTCGATGCCGATGGAATACCTGTTTCCTGGACCATCAAAATCCGCATGCTCGCCCTGCTCGGAAGTCGGCATGTGCTGAATCGCCATACCCTGATCCACCGTGAAGTGCCAGATCAGGTAGCCGATCCGGTTTCCTCCCGGACGCTTGGTCGCCCGCAACGCCCCCCGCTTCAATGCCAACGAGTGCTGCTGTGCACCCGCTGTTTGGTTTTGAGTGCTGTGGATCGTGATGTATCGCGGGCTCATCGGCCGAACCACCTTCCGGCCATGTGTGCCGCGCGGAACCATATCCACTTTCAAACGAACCTCCCGCATCAAGGCGGATGGGGAAATTTTATTACGCGACGCTCCAGACGCTCCGGAGTAAGGGACAGGGCTGCAGCCAGTCCCTGTAAGGCATAGCATAAATAAAAGCGCGATACCTGTATGACGAAACACAAGCTGACAGTATCCGCTCCGGTTTTTTTGTGAAGGTAAAACCTCAGCGGCGTGGGCGACCTCGCATCAACCTGCGCATCACGAATAAAGGCATGATACCAAAGAACCATCCAGCGATTGCAATTTGCAGTCCTGGAAAAACACGGGCTTTCCCTTTCTCTAAGCCAGCCAATGCCTCGGCTACAACCCGTTGTTTGCTCACATAGAAAAACCGCCGCGCCGTATTCATGCCCGAGTCGGCACCCTGACGCCGCGCAACTTCTCCGAACTCGGTCTTCACCGGACCGGGGCATAAGGACATCACCTCAACCCCGGAATCCAGAAGTTCGACACGCAGCGCTTCGCTGAAACTGCTCACATACGCCTTGCTCGCCGCGTAAGCCGCGAAATCCGGAATCGCCAAGGTGCTGGCCAGAGAGGAAACATTCAAAATCCAACCTCTGCCCGACTTCACCATCTCTGGAGCGAACAAATGGGTTAGATGCGTTAGCGCATCAATATTGACTCTCAGGATCCGATCGATTGTCGCCCAATCCGCTGTCACGAACTCACCATAATCGCCCAATCCCGCATTGTTGATCAGTAGATCTGGAGTCAATCCCCGGTCGTAAATATTCTCTCCCAACAAAACACGACTCTCTGGATCCGACAAATCCGCCTCTATCACGATGACTTCCGTTTCCGGATGAGATTTTCGGATTTCATCCGCCGCGCGCTCAAGCCGATCCAAACGACGCGCAACCAGAATGAACTGATCCGCCCGCCCTAAAAGCTGCTTGGTGAATTCCTCCCCCAGACCAGCCGATGCCCCGGTAATGAGAGCGCATTTGTATCGCCTTACCATATGGATCAAGCTTCCCCATTCACCTTCAGAACCCGCAATGGCAGACGCATCATCAACTCACCGTCATAACCGATATCAATGGAATAAATCCCGTCCTCATTGAATCGAAGTCCCTGCAAATTCATCACCATATTGCGTGTGTTGAACGGCACATCCGTTGGCATTTTAACGTCAAACTCAGGCTCGATCGGCATATTCTGCGGATCTAAAGCCTCACCATCTTCATTGATAATCGTGATCGAAAGTTTGTGACGGCCCACATCTTCCTGAGTGAAACAAAAACGCATCGCCAACGCACACGAAGGATGCACCACCGGCAGAGCTCTCGCGGCCAAAGTGTCAAAAGTCCCTGAAATGACCAGTTTGCCGTTATAGTCAGCGGCAAAATCACAAAGTGTCGCAATTTGAATATCCATATCGAGAGTGAAAATTGTTAAATGAATCGCCGTAAAAAAAGGCAGGCCCTGTCTAACCCAACTCACCCACAGGTAAAGCCCAATCTCCCCCGCTTCACCACTCCTAATGCATAAGCAAAAAAGGAGCAGCCTCAAGGCCACCCCTTCTTAAACACTCATCCAACCCGCAACTAGGGTTGGATATCTATCGCCGCGTATTCGCCATCCTTCCTTCTGTAAATGATCGTCAGGCAATGGCGGCGTGCACTCCTGTAGAGAATGAACGGACGCTCCGAGAGTTCCAACTCCATGATCGCATCCTCTTTAAACATGGTTTTGACCGCGACTTTCTCAGGGATGACGATGAATGGCTCTGGATCATGTTCAGACTCCTCAGGGTGATCCATCGCCTCCTCAGTGAAATGTCTCTCATCGAGATAGCGAATCGACTCATTCCGATGCGGTCGGTTCTTTTTCATCAAACGGGTCTTTTGTTTGCGCATCCGGCGAGCGATTTTCTCAATCGTCTCATCCAGCGCCACATACATGTCACGCCCTTCGGAATGCGCCTCGATCGTGATATGGTTGGTGCAAAAAAGGATAATCTCCGCGATTTGACGGTTCTTCTGAACATCCAAGATCACCTTCGCCTCGATGATTTTCGGATAATCGAGATGCAAGCTCTCTATCTTTTTATGCGCATAATCACGGAGGGAATCGGTCACTTCTTCATGCCTCACCGTCACGGTGACAGGCAAATTGACGTTTGCAGTTTGCATATTTGTTTATGGTTTGGGGTTCAATAAATCGGAGCAAAGAAAACTTCGATGTCCATCTGATAACATGAAGCATAATCCGCAATCATGCCATGCATAAATCACATGAAACTCAGTTTTTTTTGAGTGATTTATCAGATTCCAAACGAATACGGCTTTTTACCTCATCAAGAAACGTGCCGCTACCCTCAAGAGCATCCGCGACCGCACGAATCACCTCAAGAGTTGGTCTTGAAACGTGATGTTCCATGCCCTCGACATCCCGGTAAATGGTATCTTCCTCAAGCCCGAACAACCTGAGAAATCGAGTCAGGGTTTCATGTCTTTCAACGATTGCCCCTGCAATTCGCAAACCCTCTTCGGTAAGCACAGTGCCACGGTATTTCTCATGCTTCACCAAGCCCTCTCCATCCAATTTCTGGAGCATGTTGGTGACGCTTGCCTGCGAAATTCCAAGCTTTCCGGATATATCCACCGCGCGGGCATAACCCTTCTCCTCGATCAAATGCAAAATCTGCTCCAGGTAGTCATCCATCGCTACCGAACCGCTGGTTCGCTTTGATTTGGGTTCTGTCATCGCGAACCATCCTTTCGAGTCGGCACGGGAGTTTCAAGAACGGATCTCTGCGATTCCACATCCTCGTCGGATAGTCCGGTATTCGCAAAAGCATTTAAAAAACCTTCGATTCACCATGACTGAGAAAAACCCCTAGGACATCGCCTTGCGCAAGCGATACCACGCTCCCGTGTTCGGCGCGACCAATGACCACAACGGTAATTCTTGCAACCCGTATTTGTGAACCATCCATTCCAGCAAGACCAATGAAGCCACCGCATCAAACAACGCATCATGCCAATCCTTACCCGGCACCAAATCCCGCACCCGATCCGCCACTCCCAACTCTTCACACAATACACCCAGAGAATGCTTTTTCTGATCCGGCATCGCCGCGCGGGACAACAACAAAGTGTCGACCCATGGATCAAACGGATTACCCGGAAATTTTCTAAGGAATCGTTTTTCCGTTCCTTTCGCATGCGCGACCGGAACTGCCTCGTTCCCCAATCGACCGTTCACTTCCGGCCACAAGGAGATCAAACTCGGAGCTCCGGATAAATGACCGACATCGATTCCGTGAATTTTTTTCGCATACCAATCCACCTCCCCATCCTGCTCCAGATAGGATACGTAAAAATCCCCATGACCCTTGTCCAGCGACCACGTCGCCATACCAATTTGCACAGGCCAATCCTCTTTGCCGCTTTGCGCGCCAGCTCCCTCAAAATCAATCCCCGCAAACACCACGTCCCGCACTTTTCTCTGATCTTTCACACCCCCATCATTCCCAGCTATGAGAATTCCACAACCCAGATGTTTGAAAATTCAAATTTCAAATTCTAAACTTCAAGAAAACCCAAAATCCGTTGAATCCACCCAGCAACTGCATCCGATGCCCATGGAATCAGAGTCATTAGCCTAGATCGAGCTTGGCGATACCCCATGTTAACTTTTCTCGAATCTTACCCGACCCTGAGAAGAATTGCAGACGCGCGGGTTTAGCCCAGATTTGAAACCTCCCCTCACTTTCAAATTTACGTTTACGAACAAAAATTTATCGCTCCGCAAAAGGACGGGAAACACATGCCTTTTACGGAGACAAAATGGAAATGTCCGTCCTTCTCGTGAGAGCCGAAACTTAACCGCTGATCTTCTTGATCGGGGCCATCAAAGGTGCCACAGAATCGCCTTCTTTGGGGATACGCAGCATCCTGCGGCAGGAGGGACAAACCGTGCCTATTCCATCGTGGTCCATCGGGATACGAAAAATGAAACGACAATCCGGGCAGACATACGCCCCCCAGCGTCTGGCTTTTTCGTTTGCGGATTGAGTTTCTGGCACGCTGTAAGCATGGATGAAATTTCGGTGGGTTTGCAAGTCTTGGTAATGAAGTTCGGATGTAATCCATAAAATTTAACCGTACAAAACGCACAAAAAGGAAAGAACACACAGAAAAGCATGGAGGACTGGCATGATAAGCGAGACGGCACATCTCTGTGCTCTCTGCGTTCTTTGTGGTAAACTCTTATCCAGATCAAAAGTAGGCGTCTAAGACTCGATGAAAATCCTACCCGCTTTTCTTCTCAACCGCTTTCCACCCGGCAGGTTCACACTCGCAGGTTTATCCACATCAAGCAGATCCACACAGCGCTCCAGCAGCCGCCAATCTACATTTTCGATCTGCTTTTTCTTTAAATAATCCGCAATGACCGCTCGGGATAAAACCGAGGGTAAATTCTTCATCACGCCTGTGTGCAAGCGCCCTTGTGGATCGGTCGCCGCCACGGCAGTCACCGACCAATCCAACAACTCACGCCACTCACCATCTAGCTGTGCGGCGCGGAGCAGGGCCGGAGTCACATCACGATTGGTAATTGTATCCAACAAAGGCAACGCTTCGTTACGCAACCGGTTACGGACCACATCGTTCACCCTATTCGTTGCATCCTCACGCCAATTAAAATCTTGCCCGTTCATCCACTCGGCAAGCTCGACTTTACGCACACCTAACAGCGGTCGGATCACCGTCATGGATCGACCGGCCATCTTGATCGCTTGGATCTCACTCATTCCACGGCAGCCGAGAGAGCCACGCACCAGATTCCATAAAATCGTTTCCGCTTGATCATCCGCATGATGCGCAAGCAAAAGCAACCCACAGCGTTGTTCTTTTCCACACTTCGCGAAAAACGCATGCCTCGCTGTCCTTCCTGCCGTTTCCAATGACTCACCCGTTAACCGCATCTGTGCCAAGAGATTTACTTTTTCAGAAAGCACCTCATAACCCAAACGCCTTCCCAGTTGTTTGACAAACTTCGCATCTCCCGAGGACTCACTTCCTCTCAACCCATGATTCAAATGACAAACCACGACTTTTTGAAAACCTTCCGCTTTCAGCAGATACAGCAGCGCGGTCGAATCCAAACCTCCCGAAACCCCGACCATGAGTTTCTTTTGCCGCGAAGCATGCTCAAACCACGGGATATTCACGACTGCAGGGCTTCACCGTTTTCAAAAATCATTCGATCACCACTGATAGGATGAGTGAAGCTCAGCCGCCACGCTTCTAATTCCATCGGCGCATCACCGACATCCAAAGTTTGTTTGTCGCTCATCCGCTTGTCGGGCAGGTAACAGGGATCCCCAATCACAGGGAAACCGAGCTCCCATAGATGCACACGGATCTGATTGGTCCGACCACTGCCCAGCTTCGCTTCCAGCCATGCCGTTCCATCCGCGCAACGTTCCTTGACAACAAATTCCGTACGGGCTTCCAATCCGTCTTCTTCATCCACACCGCGCCCACCAGGTCCCTCGACTTCTTTGGAAATCGAAAACTCGCACACTTTTTCATTCCACTCAGGGCAACCCTGGACTTTCACACGATAAATTTTCTCTACCGTGCCGTCCAGAAACTGACGTTGTAGCATTTTACAAAAATGCCGTGTACGGGCAAACAGCACGAGGCCGCGGGTGTTCGCATCCAAACGATGCACCGGACGCGGAAACTTCGGTTCATACACTTGGTTGATCAGATATTGTAGCGTATTGCGGTGATATCTACCGCTTGCATGCATCGGCAAGGGCGCAGGTTTTTCCACCAACAGCAATGCCTCGTCATCCCAAATGATTCGTATCCCTGTCGCAATCTCAGGCTCCACGGCTGGCGGAAAAAGCTGTAATATCCTCTCACCCGCGCGAACCACATGATCCACGCCACGAACCTTACCGCCATAACTGACAAAACGGCCTTGCGCGCATCTTTCCGCCCAGTCCTCGCGCGGGATTTGTGGAAACTGCTCTACCAACAAATCCAGCAAGGTCCACTTGTCATACTTCGCCGCAACATTAACCGGTCTGCGGTTTTCCTGAGGTATGGATCCTGGTAACACACGACACACATCATCGAGCTTCGCCTGTGCCTCTGCGATGCGCTCAGCCATTTTTTCCGGCTCTGCCTTGAAACAATGCGGACAACTCACGCCTCCCACATAACGGACGTCTTCCTGATCCTGCGCATCAAGCGGCGCAAGGCATGCATAACAAATCGCGGAATCCGTCTCCTGTAACGCCGGATCCACTCCAACGCGTTGGTCAAATACAAAACACTCACCGTTATAGTAATCTCCACCACATTCCTCAAAGTATTTTAGAATTCCACCATCGAGTTGATAGATGTTTTTGAACCCCTCCATCTCCATAAACGGACCCGCTTTTTCACAGCGAATCCCACCCGTGCAGAACATCACAACTGTTTCATCCTTCATCTCCTGTGGTAGCTCTCTCACTGCCTTGGGAAACTCACGGAAAGTGCGGATATCCGGCACAACTGCGCCTGCGAACGTTCCGAGCTTCACCTCATAATCATTACGCGTATCCAGAAGAATGATTTTACGACCCTCATCCAGCCAACGCTTCAACTCTTTTGCTGGCAGCTTTGGCGAAGTCCGTTGACCCGGAGCAATCCCCTGCACTCCGAAGGAAATGATCTCTTTCTTGATTCGCACCAACATGCGCCGGAACGGTTGATCATCGCTTTCACTCACCTTGCCGACAAAATCCTCCAAACCGGGAATTTGCCGCAACCGCGTCATCAATCGATCAACCCCCTGCTCCAATCCGGCAACAAACAGATTCACTCCCTCAGCACTCAATAAAATCGTCCCCTTCAAACCGGCATCTTTACAAAGAAACAACAGTTCCTCCCGAAGCTCTTTCAGCCCCGACAACTCCACAAAGCGATATGCCGCCAAATTTGTTACCTTGTTTCCTGTCATAACGACACCCGAAATCTGCCAACCGTGGCGTTAGTTTGCAACCGCCCAGCCAAAAAAATTTAGCCCTACTTATAATGATAACGCATTTGCACAAATGTAATGCCGTGTTCGAACTGTTTGTAAACGATGCGATGTTCATCAGTAATACGGCGTGACCAGTAACCGCTTAGGTTGTGTTTGAGTGATTCAGGCTTTCCGATCCCATCATGTGGAGATCGCTGGATTTCTTGGATCAAGAGATGGATTCTTTTGAGAACTTTCTGATCTGTCTTTTGCCAGTATTGATAATCCTCCCAAGCCTGCGCTGTGAAAGTGATGTTCATTGAGTCAGGTCGATTTTTTTCACAACTGTATTCCCTTGTTCAGCAGCTTCGATCGAAGCGATGAGACGCTTCGCGTTTGCCGGGCTACGCAACAGATAGGCAGTTTCCTCCAATGCCTCGTAATCCTCCAAAGAAATCATGACAACCGCTTGATCACGATTCCGGGTAATGATCACCGGATCCCGGTCGATGCAAACCCGATCCATGGTCGATGCTAAATTCTCTCTGGCCGCCGTGTAGGTAATCGCATTCATATGGACAGGATAACGTCCATATATATCCAAAAGTCAAATGGTTTGTTTGAGATCCGCTCTCTTCCTTGAAGTTTAGAATTTAAAATTTAGAGTTTCCACCATGCTGCTCCAAGAACTCGTTCAAATCGCGTCGGTGAATCCCGATCATGCCTCTCCAGAACAGGCGGATCTTGCAGGAGAACAGCGGATAGCGGATTTCCTGAAAATCTGGCTCGAAAACATCGGAGCAGAAGTCACTCTTGAAGAGATCGAGCCCGGCCGACCCAACTTGGTCGCACGCTTCGCGCCGCTAGATGGTCGTCCTCGTATCTTGCTTGGACCTCACCTTGATACGGTAGGTATTGACAACATGACCATTCCACCATTCTCGGGCGAAATCCGTGATGGCAAAATCTGGGGCCGTGGCACTTCAGACACCAAAGGCCCGATGGCAGCGATGCTGATGGGTTTGAAAAACAACAAGGAAATCCTCAAAGACCTTTCTGTGGCTGTCGATTTCGTGGCATTCATGGGAGAAGAAGCCTCACAGCATGGCTCCAAACATTTCGCCAAACATCACGCAACAGAATATGCATTCGCCATCGTGGGTGAGCCGACATCGATGCAGGTTGTGCGCATCACCAAAGGTTCAGTTTGGGCAACCCTGACAGCGAGTGGTATTTCTGTGCATTCCTCCCAACCTGAAAAGGGTGACAACGCAATCGTTAAACTCTCGCGTGCTCTTTTAGATCTTCAGGAAACCCTCGCACCAAAACTTGCTGCATACACCGATGAAATCCTCGGTCACTCGACCATGAACATCGGAGTGATCTCCGGTGGCTTAGCGGCAAACATCGTCCCAAACCTAGCCACGGCACAGATCGATATTCGCCAGACACCATCTCTCCACTCCGCAGGTGGTGCGCTGCAAATCTTGAGAGAAACGATCGCCGTACTGAGGCTTCCCTTAGATATTATCTACGCCCATGAGAATCCTCCCATGGAAACGGATGCAGAAAATCCTTATATCCAGAAACTTCTCGCCACTGATTCGAAGACCCAGCTTGCAGGTGCTCCGTGGTTTTCTGATGCCGCTCACCTCTCTGCTGCAGGCATTCCATCGATTTGCATCGGACCCGGATCAATCGCTCAGGCGCATACCAAAGATGAGTTCATCGAGATCGATAGACTGTTAGAAGGTGAAAAGTTCTTTACGGATTTTATTAGTGGTTTTTCTGGGAAGTAATTCCTGTCTGATTGATATCCAAAGCTTTTTGTATACTTGGCAGGAATGGCAGTTTATTTTAGTATAAGCTAATCTAGTTGATCTCTATTTCTACAGTTTGTCTGCCCTCTTGGAATAAATATCTCTCAACTCCCTCGCATCACAAAAATCGATCCTGATTTCCCTCCCGCTGAGCTTTTCAATGGCTTCGCAGTTCTTTCTTTCTGTCTCTCAAACTGAGCCTGATACCTCGCTGCCATTCCTTTCACATAATCTTCACTCCCCAGCGCAATCCCTTCGCTGAAACACTTCATCCGCTTGCGTATTTCTAACATAGGTAAAAACAGGAAATTTTCCACCGCTGCTTGCGCAGCCTCCACCTGCGCTTGGGTATACCCTTTTCTTCGCGAGTCTTCTGCCACCGTGGCTTCTCCATACAACCATTTCCGATAATACGCATGTGCCTTCGTGCTCCACCCGTTCTGCGCAACTTCCAACACCTTGCATAGCCCCCGCCGTGCTCGTTTACTGCCCCCAACTGCTTCCCCATAACCACTCCACGCATACATTGCAGGATCTTTCACAATCCCTGCCCGCACCGGGTTCAAATCGATATAACCCGCCATCGTCTGCAGCGCCTCACCGGTCTCCACCAACACGCTTTTAAATCGGTCCATCCACAACGTACCGCGCCGTCCCTTCTGCTTGTTATACCAACGGCTAAAACGCTCCTTGAGTTCTTTGACAAACAAACTCAGGTCACAAAACCGTTGTTGGAATCGCTCTAACAAAGCCTGAGCCGCATCCTCCTCGTGGCGATTGCGCAACTCGGTGATTTCACTTCGGAATTGAGTGATGAAAGCCTTTGAATAGACCAATGAAAGATGCTCAAAAAACCTTTCTTCTCCCTCCTTGCCTTCGAAACGCTTCAGCCAGCTTTTCTGCTCAGGCACTTTGAGCAAAATGTGAAAATGATTGTCCATAATCGCATAGGTCAGGATTTCAACCCCTGAAAACGTCGCCATACGCCACATCATCCGACGCAATGCCTCCTTCTCAATCGAGCCGAGCAAGAACTCGCCATTCACCACCCGCGACATCACATGGTAACACGCCGAGCAATCCGTTATGCGCATCCGCTTGCGCCCAGAAAACCCTCGAACCCGCCGAATCTGCCCCAACCTCCGCCCTGTTTTCATCTCCGCCAACTCCAAGGGAGACCACACCTTTTCCTCTCCCAAATCCGTTTGTTTATCTTCTTTCGGCATATCCATAGCAACACCCTACCACCCCAAAAAAGCGCCCACAAGCTTATTGTATGCCTGGCGTATTATTGCGATGCCGCCGACAAAGCTGTCGCCGATCTGGGCTGGACGGGCGAATATTTATTAGACGCGGATCACATCAATCTCAAAACCGTCGATCGCTTCATTGCACCTAGCAACTTCTTTACCTTGGATGTCGCTGATGATATTGGCGAAGCCGCCGATCCTGCGGAAGTTGCGGCATTCATCGATAGACATCCGGAGCTTGTCGGCACGGTATCTATTGCCGGCATCGATCAACCCTTTGAAATCACTCGTGCGGATGTTGAGAAAACTGCAAACCAGTTCCTCAAAGCCACCCAGAAAGCGAAAGCAATCTACGATCACATCGTCGCTGCGAAAGGAACGGATTTCGTAACTGAAGTTTCCATGGATGAAACCGATAGCCCACAAACTCCACCTGAGTTATTAGTCATCCTTGCTGCGATCGCTGATCAAGAAATTCCTATCCAAACCATCGCGCCTAAATTCACGGGAAGATTCAACAAAGGCGTCGATTACGTCGGCGATGTGGTGCAGTTTGAAAAGGAATTCAATGACGATCTCGCCGTGATCGCCCACGCGGTCGCGGCCTATGGCCTGCCGAAAACCTTAAAGCTCTCGGTCCACTCAGGCTCAGATAAATTTTCGATTTATCCAGCCATCAAACGCGCCATAATCCGCACCGGTGCCGGACTTCATATCAAAACCGC
>CAMCBV010000035.1 GCA_945873125.1 Prosthecobacter debontii | reverse complement strand
AGGAAATTCGCGGTGCCGCAGGCGGGATCGAGCACCTTGATGGCGCAAAGATATCTGTGAAAAGCGGTGACGAGTTTCAGGGCCTCTGCGTCCTTCTTTTTTGCGTCGGCAAGGATTTTGTTTCGCTCGGCACCGATGGCTTGGGCTTCCTTCGTGGCACCCAAAGCGTTCATTTCCTTTTGGCGTTGGTCGGCGAGGGTTTCGAGTTGTTCAGCTTCGCGGTGAAGGCTGGCAGCGGCGATGCGCGTGGCTTCCCATTCCTCGCGCAGAGGTTCGATGATGGTTGGGCGGATCAGGCGCTCCACGTAAGAACGCGGCGTGTATTCCGCGCCGAGCTTGTGACGCTCGCGGGAGTCGAGCGCACGAGTCAGCAAAGTTCCGAAAATGGATGGCTCGACATCTGACCAATCGGACGCGGCGGCATGTGCAAGCATATCAAGCTGGGCTGCGGTAAGAGGCAGAGCGGAGGTGGATTCGAATAAGCCGCCGTTGAAGTGAGCGATTTCTTGGAAGAGCAGGGCGGAGTATTGGGTGCCGGATGCCATTTCACGCCACAAGCCGGAGATAAGTACAGTAAAGCCTTGGGGCGAGGATTTGACTTTTTCTAACAAGTTACGAAAACCATTTTCTGGAAGAAGTCCGATGTCCTCAGCGAACATGGTGAAGAGGCAGCGCTGCAGGAATCCGGCGATGATTTGCGGATCGTGGCCATCGGCTTCGAGAGATTTTGCAAGCTTGGCAAGGCGGGCTGCGATGTCGCGGGTGACCTCAGCCGCGCGTTTCGATGGATCGAGCGAGAGCGGATCAGTGAAGACGAGACGCAGGCGTTCCCGGATTTTGGGTTCTAGCAGATCGGTTAGGAGAATGCGGTGGTGAGTGGGATCCGGAAAGCGCTCGTAGCGCCCGCCTGTGCAGGTGAACTCGGAGTAGAGATCGATGGAATAGCCAACATCACAAACGATGAGAAATGGAGGGCGTCCGTGAGAGGCGGGGAGGGAAGTGATATAGTCGCGGCCTTGGTGATAAGCGCGTTCGAGAGCTTTATCGAATGCGCTGGAGCCGCGCTTGCCGTGTCCGATTTTAGAAGACGGCGACCGAAGATCGCCGCTACTCTCGCCGCCGCTACCTTGTTTCGTTTCGCAGACGAAGTGACCGGCTTTGTAGAGGTCGATGTAATTGGTGACGGCTGAGCCATCAGGAGAAGTGCGTGTGATGGCGCGGTCAAAAACATAGAGATTTTTCTCCGGATCGGGTGATGTGGGATCGGGGCGCGGGACTTCAAGAATTTCGCACAGTTCTGAGAGAAACATTTGGTAATTCGCCCGTTCTGCAGCGCCCGAGCTTTCCCAGCGCGAGATAAAGGCGTTGATGCGATTGTGATCCGATGAGCTGGTCGTGGGGAGTGGAATTAAAGGCTCATCACTGTTTGACATGTTTTAAAAGCTAACGTCTTGCAGCGGTGCGAAAAGCGGAAAAATCAGATTATTACCCATAGAGCACAAGATGTGGCGGTGTGTTATTCAATGTGCGCTAGATGGTGGTCGGGTGTTTTCTTTTTGCTAGTATTCTTATGCGTATGATTGAAATTACAGATCTAACTTATCATGACACCGATTGAAGCCAGTGCCCTATTTGCGACCCTCGTCGGACTGATCTGCAACTGGAAACAGGAACGTGCAACGCAAGCAGCAGACCGATATCAAGATTTTATGACTTGGTTGGTACAGCATAATTTCAATTCAATTAGCGAGCGGATTTACGACTCTGAAGAATTGCAGCGCGAATTGACTGCGCTTCTTCATCAGGATCTTTCCGTTCTCAGTTCTAAATTAGACATAATTACGGGTGCGATTTCGGCTGTTGGGGACAAAATTGATTGCTTGTCACAAGTCAGTCATGCGCTTGGTGTGGACAAACAGTCGCTATCGGAACAGGCGGCCGAGATTCTCAAGGTATTTGACCAACTTGGAGCGAGCCGTATGCTTTTTTCAGACAAGCCACTTGCTTGCGTCTTTATGCCCGGGAATCAGGTCGTTCAGTTCTCGGAAACTCGATTTATGGAGACAGATGTAGCCGCACTTGAGTCGATGGGTTTCACTAAGCTCGTAGATCACAACACCAGTGGGAACCCGATATATGCGATCACGCGAGCTGGTACTGCATTTGCCGCGACTCACCCAGAAGTGGCGCTGTGATTGTTAAGAATCCTTAATCAAAGTAAAAAATTAACCTTTAAGTTAAAAAAAGCATTGGAAATTACGCTGAAAGAGTTGCACTGTGGGTCGTGCCACACGTTCGTCACCCTCAAATTGGATGGTGACGAGAGTGTGGATGCGTTTCTCGATAAGCTCATCAAGTCCAATCCGAATGCGGCAAAGAGCCTCCAAACCAGCATGAAAACCATCGCCTCTACTGAGATTATACGGAATAAACGGAAGTTTAATCCTGTGGGAGATGGGATCTATGAAATCAAGGTTCCTGGGTTAAGGCTTTATTGTTTTAAAGACCGAATTGAAGGACGTGACTCAAAACTCATCATCGCGACAAACGGAGGAACCAAAAACAACAAGAAGGAACAGAATTCCGATATCAAAGGAGCCGAACAACTCAGAGACCGTTATTTTGCGGCGAAAAGAGCGGCTAATTTAGAATTTAACTACCAAGCACTACCATGAAATTAAACATTACCAAACAAGCGCCAGATGCGGTGCAGCAATTCTTCTCTAAGGAGCTTGATTTCAGCCAAAAGGTCGTAGTCAAGAAGTTGGGGATCATGGAACAAATCCTCGGGCGTATGGAGGCACTCGGTATCAAGCGCAAGACGCTCGCTCAAAAAATGGAAGTTTCATCGGCACGTATTACCGCGATGTTGGATGGAACTAACAATTTTACAGTCGAAACATTGATGCGTGCAGCTGATGCTCTGGATGGAGAGCTTTGCCTGACGATCGCTCCGAAGGGTCAGGTCGTGAAATGGATCCATTACGTCGAAGAAGACATTCACGTCTCGTTCCGACCTGAGCCTAAGGAGCGCATACTTGCTAAAGCGAACTTCACGATGAAAGAACCTGTCAAAGAAGACTACACTGATGCCGCATAATACATCACCACTGGCGCTTCTCAATCATCGGTTTATTTCCATCGAGTGTATTGCCACGGAAGGTGATACAACAGGAGGCAGTCTTGCGTTGTCTACGAATCACGAGATCGAAGTGAATGCGGAAAATCCACTGTCTCAACGGGTGATACTCACCGTCTCCTTTGAACCAGAGGATTCGTCTAAACCATCAACTTACAAAGGCAGCATAAAAATAACCGGAGAATTCCTGATTCACGAAACCTTTGATGAAAAGAATCGTGAGGCGCTGATTCGTGTTACAGCAGTATCGATGCTTTATGGGGCTTGCCGTGAAATGATTGCAAATTTCACAGCTCGTTCTACGCATGGGATTCTTTCGCTGCCATCAATTTCATTCAGAAAGCCGAAGGTGTGATTTGTTTGGGGAATGCGGGCATCTTGCCCGCATTGAGGAAAAGATGCGGGCGGGACGCCCGCGCTCCCCTACCACTCGACCGGTAGTTCGATCATTTTTCCGGCGTCCTCGTATTTGATGTGGCCGTTTTTCATGCCGTATTCGTGGACGAAGCGGGTGACTTTGACGTCGTAAGCACAGTATTCGGCGATCTTTCTCAAGGGTTCGAACTCGCCGGTTTTTTTATGTTCCTGCCACCAGCGAATCGCATCAAGTCCGTCGGCGGATTTCCCCGTGCCGAGGCAAGAGGACGCGACGTTGTCGAGTTTGAGGAAACGGCCCATGCGCTCCTTGACGTCGAGCATCATGTCGAGGTTGAGGGTTTGTTCTTCGAGGTTCGGAAGGACGTAGGCCTGGAGCACGGGATAATCGAAACCGATGTGGTTCCAGCCGACGACGAGATCGGCTTTGAGAAGTTGATCGGTGAGGGCGTCGAGCTCGTTTTCACCGTAGATGACGTATTCATCGGTGGCGGTGGAATAGGTGACGGCGACAGAAATGCAGAGCTTGGCTTTGTTCGAGAAACCCCCGACATCGCTGATGCTGCGTTGAGTTTCCAAGTCGAAATAGACGATGTTTTTTTCAGGCACGGTGGGGAAGGGTGATTGGAAATTGGGATATTGGGAAATTAGGTGGCTCGATAATCTCTGATCTTCTGTCTTCTGTCTCCAAGTCTTCTGTCTTTACCGAACTTGGCCGTTGCCGCGGATTCGGTATTGGTAGCTGGTGAGCTCACGCAGACCCATCGGACCGCGGGCATGGAGCTTGTCGGTGGAGATGCCGATTTCCGCACCAAAGCCGAATTCTCCACCATCGGCGAAGCGGGTGGAGGCGTTGTGCATGACGCAGGCGGAATCAATCGAACGTAGGAATTTCTCAGCTTCCGCAGGGTCGGTGGTGACGATGCTATCGGTGTGGTGCGAGCCGTAGGTGTTGATGTGCGTGATGGCTTCATCGAGGGTATCGACGATTTTGATTGAGAGGATTTTCTCCAAATACTCGGTGGACCAATCTTCCTCAGTCGCGGGAATGAGATCGGGCAAGATTTGCAAGCAAGCTTCACAGCCGCGAAGCTCGACAGTTTTATCCCAGAGTGCGCTGGCGACTTTAGGGAGAAATTCTTTCGCAATGGATTTCTGGATGAGGAGGGTTTCGAGGGCGTTGCATACGCCGGGCTTTTGGACCTTGGAATTCAGCGTGAGCTGGATTGCCATCTCCTGATCGGCGTGTGTTGAAACGAAGATGTGACAGATGCCATCGTAATGTTTGATGACGGGCATGCGTGCGAGGGAAACGACGGTTTCGATCAATCCTTTACCGCCGCGAGGAATGATTAGGTCGAGCCATTGATCCATGCCGGCCATGGCGGCGACGCTTTGTCTGTCGGTGAAAGGAATGAGTTGGATCGCGCGCTTGGGCAGGCCGGCATTTTCGCCACTGGTGCAGAGAGTGGATGCTATGGCGCGATTGGAGTGGATGGCTTCACTGCCGCCGCGAAGAATCGTCGCGTTACCTGTTTTGAAACAGAGCGCTGCTGCGTCTGCAGTGACGTTGGGCCGGCTTTCGTAAATGATACCAATCGTGCCGATCGGGACGCGGATTTGTTCGATGCGCAGGCCGTTGGGTTGAGTCCAGTCTTCGAGGACTTGGCCGACGGGATCGGGAAGGGTGGCGACGTGTTCGAGGGCGCTGGCGATGGCCTCAAGCCTGCCGGGATCGAGTTTCAGGCGATCAAGCATCGCGCTGGAGAGTCCTTTTTCCTGACCTGCGGTGAGATCTTTTTGGTTTTCGGAAAGGATTTCCGCTTCGTTGTCCCGTAGGCCTTGCGCCATCGCCCGCAGAATGGTGTTTTTTTGATCGGAGGAAAGCGCAGCAAGTTGGTAGGCGGCAGCACGGGCTTGTTTGCCCATGGCGTGGATTTGCTCGGTGATGGGATCGGACATGGGCTTACTTTTTAGCGATGAAGTGAGTGGAGATGCCTTTCCCGTTTAGGATGTCAGACAGGCGTTCAGGGTTACGCCCATTGGCGATGTGGACCTCGATGCCTGCTTCTGTGGCAAATTTCACAGCTTCAAGCTTCGAGCTCATGCCGCCCATGGAAAATTTCCCTTTGTCATCTTGAACGTGACCGAAGGCTGCATCAATATCACTGACCACGGGGATGAGTTGCTTGTTGTTGGGATCCAGCAAGCCATCGACACTGGTGAGAAGGATCACACGCTTGGCGCCGACGAGTTTGGCTACATGGACGGATAGCATGTCGTTATCGCCAAAGCTGAGTTCACGGATTGCGACTGAGTCGTTTTCGTTGATGATGGGAAGAATGCGGGATTCTTGCAGAAGGCGATTGAAGGTGTTGAGGAGATTCGCGGCTCGGTTCTCGGTTTGGATGTCCTCGGTGGTGAGCAGGATTTGAGACACGAGAATGTCAAAATTGGCAAACAGAGCGCTGTAGGTGCTCATCAGGCGGGCTTGCCCGACGGCGGCGCAGGCTTGGCGGGTGGCGATATCGTTGGGATATTCGGTAAGTCCCATTGCGGAAACACCGGAGCCGACTGCGCCGGAAGAAACAAACAAACAGCGATGTCCTGCATTGATGAGTTCCGAGATGGAAGAGACCAGATGAACAAGGGCTGCGCGGTCGATGGTGCCGTCGGCAGTCTTAGTCAAGACACCTGTGCCGGCTTTGATGATGGTGAGATCGCTGGTCATGGATACATGAATTTCGAAGAGGAGCCATAAACCGTAGCGTTCACCTTGCCAATCCAAACCTTGGGAAACCTTCGGACGGATTTTTTGAGTTCCGCTTGCGGATAGCAATCGGTAGTTCTATAAGCTGGCCACGCAAGCGCCAATAAAGATGAAAGCTATAACCCTACTTGTCCTTTCTGTTTTGATTTTGAGTCTCTCACCGGCCTTTGCTGCGGGTGGTCATGGGGCAGAGCCGGCTTACCCAGAGTTGTCAGATGGCAGCAGTCAGTATGCGGCTTTTCCCAAACCTACTGAAACATATAAAGAGGTAAAGGGTGATGCCATGGCTATTATTAAAGCCAGAGCGTCAGAAGATCCTTTCAACGTTGCAGCGACGATCATTTTCTTATTGGCAATTTGCCATACCTTTGTCGCCATTCCATTGGGTAAATTGGCTCATCATTACGATCACATTCATCAGGAAAATCTGAGAAAACGCGGGCCTCGCGATGATGAACATCCGGATGGCGAACCTGAGGTTTCGTTCAAAGCCACATTTTTTCACTTCCTCGGAGAAGTTGAGGCGATTTTCGGAATCTGGGTGATCGCGTTGGCAGGTGCGGCCACATATTATTACAGCTGGGATGATTTCAAATTGTATCTCGGCAAAGATAAAATTTTCACCGAGCCCTTGTTCGTGGTCGTGATCATGGCGATCGCCGCAAGCCGTCCGGTTCTGCGTTTTGCGGAGAAATTGATGTCTATTGCTGCATGGCTTGGAAAAGGAACTCCTGCCGCGTGGTGGCTGAGTGTTTTGATCATTGCTCCCATTCTCGGTTCGTTCATCACTGAGCCGGCTGCGATGACGATTGCGGCGATGTTGTTAGCTAAGAGATTTTATAAACTCAAGCCCTCACCGACTTTGGCCTATGCAACGATCGGATTGCTTTTTGTTAGTATATCGGTCGGCGGTACATTGACGCATTTCGCTGCGCCACCTGTTCTGATGGTGGCTGGAACATGGGGATGGGATTCCCTTTTCATGTTGGAACATTTCGGTTGGAAAGCTGTCATTGCCGTTGTTTTGTCTACCTTGCTCTACTTTGTGATTTTCAAAAACGCATTGTATCAGATTGCCGACCGTGCAGATGGATTGGAAGACGGCGAAATTCATACGCAATCATGGCAGGAAAGGGAAACACCGATCCCATTTTGGGTTATATTAGCACACTTGGCATTCCTCGCGTGGACCGTTTATGCCGCACACGAGCCGGTACTTTTTGTGGGAGGCTTCTTGCTCTTCCTGGCGTTCGTCATGGCGACTCGTCACCACCAGAATGCGGTTTCAATGAGAAGTCCGATGATGGTTGGTTTCTTCCTTGCTGGCTTGGTGATACACGGTGGCTGCCAGGGATGGTGGATCGGTCCGATTATCCAGACACTATCAGATGATGCTTTGATGTTGGGTGCAACGATTCTAACAGGATTCAATGACAACGCAGCGATCACGTATCTGGCCTCTCAGGTCGAGGGGATTTCATTCAGTGCCAAACACGCGGTCGTCGCCGGTGCGGTGACTGGTGGTGGTCTCACAGTGATTGCCAATGCGCCTAACCCAGCGGGTCAGAGCATTTTAACGAAATACTTCGAAGGTGGTGTCTCTCCGTTGAAATTATTCATAGCTGCGCTTACTCCAACCATTATCGTCTATGCTTGTTTCGTATTCTTACCGAACGGTCCAGCCAAAGAGCTTAAGCCTGTATCCACTCATTCCATAGCTGTGATCGAAAACGTGATTACGGCTCCGGCTAATCCTTGATCTGAAAAAGCTCTTTAGGGTGATCGAAGAGATAAGTGGGTTTGGCTTCTGCGAGTGATTCGCGGGAGTTGAATCCCCAACTCACAGCGGCATGCGGAATACCGGCTTTTTGTGCCGCTTTGACATCCCGCAATTCATCGCCGATGTAGATCATTTCTGAATGCTCTAAAGAAAAGGTTCTGCGGATGGCGCGGAGATGACGCGATTTTCCGGTGAGTTTCGAGGTTGAGGATATAAAATCGAATAGTTCTCGGATACCGTGGTTTTGGAGAAAAATATCAACGTTCGCGGTGGTGTTGGATGTCAGAATACCAAAATTTTCTGTCTGATTGCGAAGTTCGGTAAGGGTCTCCTTCATGCCGGCGATAAGCTCCAGTCTATCGATGTTCTTGCGCATCATTCCCGTGCCACGAGAGATGATTGAAGGCAGGCGATGCTTGGGAATTTGCAACTTGCCAAGAATTTCCTTAAGCGAGAGATGCCTGAGCTCGGATATCTCATGCGCATCGACTTCACGAATTCCATATTCGGGTGCGAGTTGATTATAAATTTTGCGGGTCTCGCCAAGTGTGTCGGCGATCGTACCGTCAAAGTCGAATACGAGAGATCGGTATTTCATCTGAGACAAATTGATTGAGCCTTCTAAAGGAGACGAGCTTGAAATCCGGAAAATTCACAGACTCAGGTTTGGATTGATATCGCCGTCCAAGGGGTCGATTTTTCCTGACAAAAACCGCAGCAATGCAGCAAAGGCGATCATGGCTGCGTTATCCGTGCACAGATCGGGGTTGGCGATCTCAAGCTGGAATCCTTCCTTTTTGCAACGATCCATAAATGCCTGTCGCACATAGCGGTTTAAGCTGACGCCACCGGACAGGCCGATGATTCGAGTGTTGCTGAATTTTGATGCCCGGATGGTTTTTTCGACCAAGACATCGACCACAGCGGCTTGGAAAGACGCGGCAATGTCTTCCGTTTTTGCGTTAGGGTCTTTTTGCAAGGTATAGAGAACAGCGGTCTTCAGGCCGGAGAAGGAAAAATCGAGTTCACCGCCCTGCATCATGGAACGTGGGAAATCGTAGGCGTTCGGATTGCCGTTGCGGGCGGCTATTTCGATTTCCGGACCGCCAGGATAGGGGAGCCCGAGCATTTTTCCAACTTTGTCGAACGCTTCGCCAGCAGCATCATCGCGAGTGCTGCCGAGTTTCCGGTATTTTCCGGGCGAGGAAACCTCCATGAGTTGGGTGTGACCTCCGGAGACGATCAAACCAGTGTGGTGTGGAACTGCCGTCTTTTCAATGAAAGGCGAGAGCAAGTGGCCCTCGAGGTGGTTGACGGCGATAAAAGGTTTGCCTGAAATACAGGACATCGCCTTTGCCGCAGTGCTTCCGACCAGCAACGAAGAAGCGAGGCCTGGACCCATGGTTGCACCAAAGGCATCGATATCTGCCATGCGAATTGCGGCAATTTCCAATGATTTCTCAACCAAACCATTGAGATTCAGTGAATGACTGCGGGAGGCGATTTCCGGAACGACCCCACCGTAAACCCGATGTTCCTGAATTTGGGAAGCGACCACGCTGGACAGAAGCTCGGCGCGCTGGTCCGGCTTGCCACGGAGGATCGCCACCGCCGTTTCGTCACAAGAACTCTCAATTGCCAAAATAACCGCCACGCGGAGATCATTCATCGGCGAGGCGATTTGGGCAATAGCGAAGGTTTTAACGCGCCAGAGAGTTTCAAGATCGACCCGACACCAGCCTTCACTCCCTGTGATGTGAACGATCTGACCCCTTACAATCTTTGTCACGGCCACGACAAAGATTGTAAGGGGTGAATTTGGGGGGTGAATTATGACGGAGGGTGGTGGTTAAGATTTATTTGAAAGTTGAACGATAGAGGTTGGACGTTCGGTCATTCCTATTTCAAGTTCTTTGCATGTTTTCCGCTGCTTATCCTGAATTGCTCTCGCGCCCGTCGCCCTTGATGCGCCAATTCATGGATTTGCTGGAGGAGAGCGTTTCTTTGGAAAAACTTGCCGCAAAAAGTCAGCAACTGACGCGTCAGAATTTCGGCAAGACCATGAGGTTGTTTGCTCCGCTGTATGTTTCGAATGAATGCGTGAACAACTGTTCATACTGCGGTTTCTCGCGAGATGCCGCCATTCTCCGGACAACTCTCAGCGTCGATCAAGTGGTAACCGAAGGCAAATATTTGCACGCACTGGGATTTCGTAATTTGTTGTTGGTGGCGGGGGAGCATCCGAAATTTGTTTCTGAAGGATATTTGCAAGCATGCCTGGACGCGCTGATTCCGTTGTTTCCAACTTTGGCACTAGAAGTCGGGCCGATGGAGGACGACCAGTACCGGGAGTTGGTCGATCACGGTGCTGAGGGTTTGATTGTCTATCAGGAAACCTATCAGCGTGAAATTTATCACACGCTCCACACTGCGGGACCTAAGAAGAATTTTGACTGGCGCTTGGATTGTCCGGAACGTGCGTATGCAGGAGGATTCCGCAGGATCGGGATTGGTGCGTTGTTTGGGTTGGCGGATTGGAAGCATGAGGCGCTATCGCTTGCCGCGCATTTGGAATATCTCTACAAGCATTGCTGGAAAGCTCAGCTCTCTGTGGCGTTTCCCCGGATGCGCCCCTATGCAGGAAACTATCAATATCAGGCGGATCCTGATCGCTTTTTGCCGGATGAATCTTTGTTGCGGCTGATCACAGCTTTTCGCGTCGTTTTCCCGCAAGTGGCGATCGTGCTCTCCACCCGTGAGCCTGCCAGCCTGCGTGATGCGATGGCTCCCTTGGGTGTGACTCATATGTCTGCCGGCGCGCGTACCGAGCCCGGCGGTTACACGGGAGCTGGATCGGACGATCTTCACCTCACCGTAAAAGGCAGGCGTGTCGAACTTGCCGAACGCAGCGGCAAGGAAAAAGCCACCGAGCAATTTCAAATCCACGATACCCGTAGCCCGGCAGAAATTGCTGAAATGCTAAGAAAGCAAAACATTGACCCGGTCTGGAAAGATTTTGACCAGACATTGGTGCGGGTCTGAGTAAACATCGTCTGGTCAATTGATGAGAATGGATTAGATTTTCCCCAGAAACAAACTGTCACAAAACATGCCACAGCAGATTGATCAATACGCCCGTGATATTTCCGATGAGAAACAGCATTCGGTCATCGATGGATCATCGAAGGGAACGGAGAAGCGGTATTCCGTTTTATTTCACGATTACGAGGATCCGAATTCTTTGAGGAAACTGGCCGGAGCAATCAAGGATCATACCTTGCATCATCTGGATGAGTATCTTGAGAAAGCGGAGCGCGCGCTGACGGAGCGGGGAGTGCACGTGCATTACGCATCGACGGATGAGGATGCGCGTCAGGCGATTCTCGGAATTCTCCAGCAGCATGGCGTCAAGCAACTGACCAAATCGAAGTCTATGGCGGCAGAGGAGATCCACTTGAATCCGTTTCTTATTGAGAACGGAATCGAGTGTTTGGAATCGGATCTCGGGGAATTCATTATCCAGTTGGACGGTGATGAACCATCGCATATCGTCAAGCCGATCATTCACAAGAACCGCCGCGGAATCGCAAACACGTTTTTGCGGGAGGGGATTGCACCCGATTACAATGACGATCCAGAAACCATCACACGTCGAGCGCGGGTGCATTTGCGCGAAAAATACATGGTGGCGGAAGCCGGTATTACCGGAGCGAATTTTGTCTGCGCGGACAGCGGGCGTCTGGTGCTGGTTACGAACGAGGGTAACTCACGTTTCGGTATGGCACCGGTGAACGTGCATATCGCATTGGTTGGGATTGAAAAAGTCATTCCACAGGAACGCGATCTCTCGGTGTTTCTCAATCTCTTGGGCCGATCTGCCACGGGTCAGCAACTCACGGTTTACACCGAGTTCATTAACGGGCCGAAATCCGAGAATCAACCGGACGGACCTGAGCACATGCATGTCGTTTTCATGGATAACGGACGGACAGATGTTCTAGCATCGAACTGCCGAGAAATCCTGCGCTGCATCCGTTGTTCCGCGTGTCAGAACGTTTGTCCGGTTTATCGTCAGGCATCGGGTCATGCCTATCGCTCCGTGTATGGTGGCCCGATCGGTGCGGTGCTTTCGCCCATCCTTTTTGGAAAACGTTTCCCGGAGCTGGCCGATCTCCCGAAAGCATCGTCGCTGTGCGGAGCGTGCAACGAAGTCTGCCCCGTGGATATCCCGATTCCAGATCTACTGCTTCGACTTCGCGACAAAGCGAAACGCGAGGAAATTCCATCCGAAGGAGCCATCCCCATGTCGCCATTTGCGACGCTTGCTACCTCGCCGTCCCTATGGCGCACCGCGATGACCATGTCCAAGGCGATGAATCATCTGCCTATTGAAGTTGCTCCTATCAAGCCGCTGCAAGATTGGCTGGGTCAGCGCACACTACCTGAATCTCATGGTGGAGATTTCCGTAAGTGGCTTAAAGCGCGTAGGAAGTGATCGGGCATGAAGAATTTAAACGGAGAATCGGAGAAACGGAGCTAACGGAGGTAGAGTATGGAATTAATTCATAAAGATTTAACAGGGCAAATTATTGCTGCTGCAATCAGTATTCAAAATGAACTCAAACCTGGATTGAGTGAAAAAATTTATGAAAAGGCATTGTGTATAGAACTTACAGAAAGAGGTATAAGCTATGAACAACAAACTAAATTTGAGGTTTTTTACAAAGGTCAGAATTTAGGGTATCTTATTCCTGATCTAGTTGTTGATAAGAAAATAATTGTCGATACCAAGTGTGTTGATTCATTCAATCCAACTCATGATGCTCAGATGCTTGGCTATTTGAATATCACTGGATTAAGTCTTGCTCTCCTATTAAATTTCAAAATTTGGCCACTCGGTAAAAGACGTATCTTAAGGCCAGAATTTAATAATTTACAACATTAGCTCCGTTTTCTCCGTCTCTCCGATTCTCAGTTTAAATCTTTTTATAACCATGTCTCGTTCACAAATCTTCTCCAAAATCCTCGAAACGACGGATCACCTTGCCGAAAAGGCCGCTTACCCTAGTTACGAAACTTCAGTGATGCATTCCAACGTGAAGCTCAAACAAGCAGATCTCTGGGATGCGTTTTCTGAAAATTTCAAAGCGGTCAACGGACGCCCCATGAATTCCGTCCAGCAACTTGCGGAGTTTCTGGATGGCAATAACCAAAAGGTCGGCTACTGCGATCCGGCGCTTTATGAAACGATTGGAAAAGCTCTCGAGGCAGCTGGGTTAAAAGTGGAAACGACCTACGACAGAGATCGCTACGATGATTATCAATTCGGTATCACGCGTGCCACTGGTGCGATTGCTGAGTCGGGTTCCCTGATCATTGATGATTTCAAAACCACCTATCGACTCGCAGCACTCTCACCATGGGTGCATGTTGGGGTTTTGAAAAAAGAAGAAATCCATCGCACGATTCCTGATGCGATCGCAGCATTTGGTGATGCACCGAATATTATCTGGTGCACAGGACCTTCAAAGACAGCTGATGTTGAAGGGATTCTGATTGAAGGCGTCCACGGGCCAGGAGAACAGATCGCGCTGCTGGTTTAGTTCAGGCTGTTTCTCAACAGGGAGGGAGGAGAAGCGGGAGGAGAGGAGATTGAAAAATTCATGGTCAGAATATCAATCCGCCACACGGATTTTATAATTTAGAGTTTAAAATTTAAAATTTACAAAGTGTGCCCCATCTTTGTCCGCTTGGTGTCCAGATACTTTTGGTTATGGATGTTCGCAGGTAGGGAAAGCGGGATTTGTTCTGAAATTTCCAAACCGTAACCTTCCAGCCCCACGACTTTTTTCGGGTTATTGGTGAGGAGTTTGATGCGGCGGACGCCGAGGTCGTGCAGGATTTGGGCACCCATGCCGTAGTCGCGGAGATCGGAGGCGAAGCCGAGTTTTTCGTTGGCTTCGATCGTGTCGAGGCCTTGCTCTTGGAGTTTGTAGGCGTGAATTTTTGCAGGCAGGCCAATGCCGCGCCCTTCCTGACGGAGATAGAGCAAGACCCCACCTTCTTCTGAAATGCGTTTCATCGCGGCATCGAGTTGTGGGCCGCAATCGCAGCGTTGGGAGTGGAAGACATCACCCGTGAGGCATTCGGAATGGACTCGAACGAGCGTCGGTTGCTCGGGGTTGATTTTACCGTGCGTGAGAGCGAGGTGATGAGAATGATCCAGCGATACGGTATAGAGATGACAATCGAAATCGCCGTAATCGGTTGGCATCAAGACGGTGCTCTCATGTTTTACAAACTTCTCGGAGCGGCGGCGATATTCGATGAGTTGGGCGATGGTGCAGGCTTTGAGATTGTGTTTTTGTTGGTAATCTCCGAGGTCGCCGACGCGCGCCATGGAGCCATCTTCGTCCATGATTTCACAAATCACGCCTGCAGCAGGAAGACCGGCGAGTTTGACGAGATCGATTGCGGCTTCGGTGTGACCGGCACGTCGAAGGACGCCGCCTGACATGGCTTGAAGCGGGAAGATGTGGCCGGGTTTGACGAAGGAATCGATGTGTGCGGATGAATCCGCGAGCAGCTGAATGGTTTGCGCGCGATCGGCAGCGGAAATTCCAGTGGTGACACCTTTCGCGGCATCGACCGAAATCGTGAAGGCGGTTTTCATGCCTTCGTGGTTGCGCCGAGTCATCTGCGGCAGATCGAGTTCTTCAGCACGCTCGGAAGTGATGGGAGCGCAGATCAAGCCGCGGCCATGAATCGCCATGAAGTTGACCATTTCTCGTGTGCACAGCGAGGCGGCACAGACGAGATCGGCTTCGTTTTCACGATCCGGATCATCCGCGACGATGACGATTTTTCCGGCTGCGATTTCGTGAATGATTTCGTCGATGGGATGGAAGGTAAGTGCTGGCACGGGTTAATGAAGAGTGAAGGGTGAAATCTGAAGAGTGAATAGAAGACTCTAGATTTGAAAATTAATTCAGCATCGGATTTTTTGGCGCTTGCGATATGAGAGCGTGATAGGGAGAGATGCCGCTGAGAAGTCTTTTCCAGAGGCTGAGGTCGTGAGGGTGACTGAGGAAGTCTTTGGGAGGATCTAGAGTAATCCAGGTATTGCGATCAATTTCATCTTCCAGTTGTCCCGGCGACCACGCGGAATGGCCGACGATGGCTTGAACGAGATGCCCTTTTTTATCGATCATGCTTTCCGCTGTATCTTTAGAAATCTTAGAAATGAGACGGGTTTGATTTTCAGAATCGGTGAAAAGAACTGTGAAAGTCAAATGCTCGGTGCCGACGGGGCCGCCTTGCAAAATCGGTAGTTTTGCGAGCGGGGTATCATCAAGCTCTGAAACCAGATCACCCACGGTTTTACCGATTGGGTGGTTAATGATTGTGCCTAAAGCTCCGTCTGTCGCATTGTGCTCCGCGATGAAAATCACAGAATGATCGAAGGTTCCATCACACAGGGTCGGGGTCGCGAGTAACAACCGACCACGAAGGGAAAGAGTTTCGGACTCGGGGGTGTTTAGGTTCACGGAATGGAGCTTAGGCGGGATGTGGGAAATTTCAAGGATGGCAAATGAATCAAATTCACCACAGATCGAGTTAAGATGGAATTATTAGCATATCCGTCATTTGGCATAGCAAAAGCTGTGATGTAGGCATGAAAAAAGGATATCAGCTAGACATGATCGTCAATGATTGTGCGGAAATCGAGCTGAATCAGGAGTTTCACCGCGAGTTATTGAAATGCAAGATCGCCTAGAAAATGTTAGGGTTGTTTTGATAAAACGACCTCTGTGAGATGCTTATGAATCGAAAATAAAGGTATCGAAGAAGATGGGTTGTCGACTTCACAGGCTTATGGGAATCCTTGATTGTTTTTTGGAGGCACAAACTAGCGGTCGTTTTATCAAAACGACCCTACCCTACTTACGTTCTAGTCAATTGTATCGGTTATGACTTGGCCGGATACCTAGATTTTTCCGTAAAACATGCTGTCATTTTTGAGTCATGTTGCCATGATCAAGCATCCTGCCTGAATATGAGTTCCAAAGATATCGCCAATAACATGGACAAGGTTGTGAATCAAACAGCGAAGGTTGAGATGGCGACCTTGGAAGATTTGCCGGCTTTGACGGAATTGGTTGTGGAATTATTTTCGATGTCTTCGGGAGATTTTATGCCGGATAGGGCGTTACAGGAGCGTGGCTTGCGATTGATACTGGAGCAGCCCAGCCGAGGGCGGATTGTAGTGATCCGGAATGAAGATAAGATTTTCGGAATGGTGAACATGCTCTTCACCATTTCTACCGCGCGTGGTGGTTTTGTTATTTTGATGGAAGATGTGGTGATTCATCCCCATCATCGCGGTCAAGGCTACGGAACGATGTTGGTGAATCACGTCATTGATTTTGCGAAGCGAAAAAAATTCTTACGCATCACCTTGCTGACCGACAAGATCAGCGCGGAATCCCAAGAGTTTTTCCAGAAGCAGGGATTCAGCTACTCAAACATGATTCCCATGAGATATTTGATCGAAACAGATCAATAATTTGCGAGGTGCTTGGTGAGTATCGGCGTGAGGGCATCCTCGATATCGGAACCTTTTATCACTTGAAGCAGGGATCTCATCGCGGTGGGAATGTGTTGGCGATACCATTCATCGTGGCGATTTTCGATGATGTTTCCAAAAGCACCAAGCGCTTGCATGAGACGCTGGGCGGCGCATTTGTGGAACAGGGAGGTTTCAGGCCTTTCATCGGAAATATCCTCCCACAGATCCAACAGTTGCTCGCGTTCGTCTGCGGAGTGATCCATGTAGGGATCAAAAATGAGCGATGCGAGATCGTATTCCTGGCGGCCCCGGCGCAGGCCCTGAAAATCGATCATGTAGGTTTTGCCGTCTTTGATAAGCAGGTTTTGCGATTGGAAGTCGCGATGCACCAGATGCTTGTGACTTGAGCCAAGTCCGTCCGCCATTTCCATAAACGCCTCGTTTTTTTCGAGCGCCACGGGGCTTTCCTTGAGGAAATCCTCGATGAAATAATCGAAGAAATATTTTTGCTCCCAACGATAAAGATCCGCATCGAAGGGTGGCATCAGTTCGAGGTCTTTGGGGACTTTGGTGAAAAACAGCCGGTCAATCTGCTCCAGTGCGGAACGGTAATACGGCAGGCGGGTTTTGAAGGGTTGATCCTTGAGGGAGTGAAGATCTGTATCGCCAAGGTCTTCAATGAGGGCGACGTTATGTTGTGAGCGATCGTAGAGAATTTCCGGAACATTGAATTTTGCCTCTTTGAGGAATTCCGCGATAGGCACGAACTGCGCGTTGTCTTCCCGCTCATCAGTCCAGTGGACACCGATGAAATCATCGTGAATGGGAGTTTTCACCCTGGCGATGGTGCGACCGGATGCACCACGTTTGATCGGGATCATCGTGATGGGTACGGTTGGATCGACCTCAAGAAATTGTCTGGCGGTGGAGAGGATGGCTTCAGTGGACATGGGCGCCGGAACTTAAACCGGAAAATTTGAATTATGAAAGTGCGTTTTCCTCGGAATTTTTAGGGTTGCGGAGGGAGTCCGGAGCTGATCCCAGATAGTCGTCTCATAATTTTTGAATAATCGCTGCCGTTCCAAGTCCTTGACGGCGGCAGGGATGAGAGGTTTGATCGCTTGCCGCCGTTTGCGGATTTTTTATGGATTATACAGCGAAAATAGCGCGCCACGTGGCATCGATTCCAAGATCGGGGATTCGGGATTTCTTTGAATTGGTTCAGGGAAGAGACGATGTGATTTCATTGGGGGTCGGTGAGCCGGACTTTGTGACGCCGTGGCATATTCGCGAAGCGGCGATTTATTCTTTGGAGAAAGGACAGACGACCTATACTTCGAACCTAGGTTTGTTGAGTTTGAGGAAATCCATTTCCAAGTATGTCTCCGGCTTTTTCGATGTGAATTATGATCCTGCGAAAGAGGTGTTGGTGACAGTTGGCGTTTCGGAGGCGATTGACATCGCGTTGCGCGCATTACTCAATCCGGGTGAGGAAGTCATTTATCACGAGCCGTGTTACGTTTCCTACTCGCCAAGTATCGTGATGGCGCACGGGGTCGCCGTAGCAGTTGAGACGACCAAAGAGGATGGTTTTTCATTGAAGCCCGAGGCTTTGGAAAAAGTGATCACACCGAAGAGTCGGATTCTGATGTTGAATTTTCCGACCAATCCCACGGGTTCCGTGGCAAGCAACGAGGATCTTGAAGGTATTGCCAAACTTGCGATCAAACATGATCTGATTGTGCTGACGGACGAGATCTACAGTGAGCTTCGTTATGACGGGATTCAGCATGTTTCGATAGCTTCGTTGCCCGGAATGAAGGAACGCACGATTTTGATGCATGGATTTTCTAAAGCGTTTGCGATGACGGGTTTCCGTTTGGGTTATGCCTGTGCTCCGCAGCCTATCATAGAGGCAATGATGAAAATTCACCAATACTCCATGCTTTGTGCGCCGATCATGAGTCAGAATGCGGCGATTGAAGCATTGGAAAACGGCGGACCACAGATGCTGATGATGAAGGAAAGTTATCATCAGCGTCGGGATTTTCTGGTCAAACGTTTCAACGAGATTGGCTTGGATTGCCACACGCCGGGTGGAGCGTTTTATGTGTTCCCTGACATTCGCAAGACCGGCCTTTCATCCAAGGAATTCGCGATGGGCTTACTTGAGGCGGAAAGCGTTGCCGCGGTTCCGGGTAGTGCATTCGGATCGAGCGGAGAGGGCTTTCTCAGATGTTGTTATGCAACCGGCATGGAAGATCTGCGTAAGGCGATGGAAAGTATCGAGCGTTTTGTATCCAAGATCTAATTGAAAATTCCAGATGGATGGACAGTGATTTGAAGAATCCCGAACAACTGACGAGGGCACACGTATGGCCATTCGCGGGGTTTATGGTTTTTCTGATTTTGTTACAACTTTGTGAGAGCTTGTTTGGTTGGGATCATCCCGCAGCTCCCTGGTGGAAACAGGACGTTGCACAGTGGATCTATCCGATCCAAACCCTGATTGTTCTTGGTTTGTTGCTTCGCTATTGGAAATATTACTGTTTCGATTGGAGTCTGAAATGGAGTTTCATCGGCGTGTTTTTTGGTATGATCGGAATTGGTTTTTGGCTTTTGCCAACGACGCTATACGATGCTTGGGGAATGTCCGGTGAAACGGAAGGCTGGATGAAATGGCTGGGAATTGCGAAGCGTGATGAGGGATTCAATCCCGGGATTTTCGAACATCCAGCAGCGTATTGGGCTTCTCTATCGATGAGATTTTTCCGGGCGGTGGTCATCGTTGCCCTGGTAGAAGAGATTTTCTGGCGAGGATTCGTCATGCGTTTCTGCATGAATTGGGAAGGGGATTATTGGAAGCAACCGTTCGGTCGCGCGCATTGGAAAAGCTATCTCATTGTGACTCTGTTATTCATGGTGGCTCATGCTCCAGTCGACTGGGCGGGAGCCTTGGTCTATGGATCGCTGACTTATGCACTATGTATTTGGAGCAAGAATCTAGGAGCTTGCGTTGTCATGCACGCGGTTGCGAATTTGCTCATGGGGATTTATGTGATGAGCTATGGGAAATTTGGATTGTGGTGAATAGGGAATTCCTCACTTGAAAATTAACCCGAAGGTTTAGGGGTAGCTACGGGTCATGGATTTCAGAAATAAACCTTCCCCAAGACTGGAATTTTCGTGCAGGGTTTTCGTATGAAAAGCGAACGTATTCTGTATGTGAAAAATGGCTGCCCGTGGTGTGTGGAAGTTGAGCAATATCTCAAGCAACACGAGATCGAGGTGGAGAGAGTGGTGGTGTCCGGAAATGCGTTAGCGATGTCGGAAATGGTCGCGCTATCGGGTCAGAGTAAAGCTCCGACTTTGGATTGGGAGGGTGAGGTGCTTGCTGATTTCGGGGTGGACGAGTTGGTTCCGTTTTTGGAGGGGAAAATGGGTTAGATTTCGCCTCAGGCGTTGGAATGTTGTTATTCTTGTTAGCTCGTTTGAAAAAATCCGATTCAAGAAAAATCGGTTTTTGGATTTTGGATCAAAGCTGCGAATAACTGTAGCAGGTTAGAGCCTGCGGCAGATTGATTTCCTATACGCCTAATTTCTGGTGAAAGGTGTCGGTATCTTTTACAGATAATACAAAAGCTTCTAATAGCTGGATCGTGGCTTCGATGTCATCGAGGTGAGCGGTTTCGACGACGGAGTGCATGCAGCGCAGCGGAAGAGAAACGAGCGCACTTGGAATGCCTTCACGAGAGTGGAAAATCTTATCCGTATCGGTTCCGGAGAAGCGGCTCGATGATTCATGTTGGATATCGATTTTACTTTTCTTGGAGATTTCAATCAGTCGCTTTACAATCAGTGGGTGATTACATGTTCCGTGCGAGAGAGTTGGGCCCTGCCCGAGTTTGACCAAGCCGAATTTCGCAGAGTCGATTCCCGGAGTATCGGTGGCGTGGGTGACATCGAGACAAACGCAGATATCCGGTTTCAAACGATAAGTCGCCATCATGGCGCCGTTACCGCCGATTTCTTCTTGGATTGCATTCAAGCAAACCAAGGTCACCGCTGGTTTTTTGCCTGATGCTGCGATGCGTTTCATGACCTGAGCGATGATATAAGATCCGAGGCGGTTATCGAGCGCACGGGAGATAAGGCGTTTGTGTGCGAGTTCCGCAGGGCCGTCCTGATAAACCATGGGATGGCCGACGCGAAGTCCCATCGCCGCGACTTCTTTTGCATTCGAGGCGCCGATGTCGACCCAAAGGTCGTGGACAGCGGGTGACTTTTCACCATTGAGTTCGTCACGACGCAGATGGATGGCGGTGTTGCCGATGATTCCGGAAACGACTCCGTTATCGCCGAGAATATGGACGCGGCGACCCCGACCGGTTGCGGCATCGGATCCACCGATGCGATCGATTCGAAGGAATCCTTTGTCATCGATGTGCTTGATGATGTAGCCGATTTCATCCGCATGCGCCTCGAGCATGATGGTTTTTTTGGATTTGCCCTCAAGAGTGGCCCAAGTGGAGCCGTAGGCATCGCACTCGATCTTGGTGGCGGTCTTTTCAAGGTATTTGGCCCAGACGTTTTGGCCTGGCATTTCGAAGCCGGTAGGTGAGGGGGTTTCGAGGAGTTCAAAAAGGAAGGCTTGGTCAGCTTTTTTCATGTAGGGAGAGTGAATTGTGAATACTGAATAGTGAAGAGTGAATTTTTTTAACCACGAAAAACACGAAAAACACGAAATTTTGTGGGTGCTTTGGGTGGGTGATCTTTTGTGGATGTCTGGAGTTCATTAAACCGCTCCATTTCGTGCTTTTGGTGTTTTTCGTGGTTAATCTTCGTCATTCGCGGGAATTAGCGGGTGAAATTCTTCCGTTTTCTAGCTTGAGAGTGGGGTTGACGCATCACCCTTTCCGTGCACAATCCCGCCGCCGTGTCCGGAATGACTGCGGCAAGTAAACAAAAGTCTCCTGACTCTCTCTCACCAAGCAAACATATGACTACCATCGCCATCAACGGATTCGGTCGCATCGGACGCCTCGTCTTTCGCGCACTCGTCGAACAAGGCCATCTCGGCACCACATTCAAAGTCGCCGCAGTGGGCGATCTCGTGCCGGCTGATAACCTTGCCTACCTCCTCAAATACGACTCCACCCAAGGCAAATTCGCCGGTGAAGTTTCATCCAAAAAATCTTCTCCCGATCTTGCTGAAGACGACATCATTGTCGTTAACGGTCACGAGATCAAAGTGGTTTCCGCACGCAGCCCCGAGGGTCTTCCTTGGAAGGAGCTCGGTGTCGATATCGTCATCGAATCCACCGGTTTGTTTGTTGAAGACAAGCTCGCACAAGGCCACATCACCGCTGGTGCGAAAAAAGTCATTATCTCCGCTCCTGGTAAAGGTGACGACGTTCACACCTTCGTTCAAGGCGTGAACGATGGCGATTACGATCCTGCCAAGCATCATCTTATTTCCAATGCTTCTTGCACCACAAACTGCCTCGCTCCGCTTGTGCACGTGTTGTTGAAAGAAGGTTTCGGAATCAAAGAAGGTTTGATGACCACCATTCACGCATACACCGCTACCCAGAAAACTGTGGACGGTCCGTCCAAGAAAGACTGGAAAGGTGGACGTTCCGCTGCGATCAACATCATCCCCTCCGCCACCGGAGCTGCCAAAGCCGTTTCATTGGTTTGCCCTGCCGTTAAAGGCAAGCTCACGGGCATGGCTTTCCGCGTTCCCACACCGACCGTTTCATGTGTCGACCTCACCGTGAAGACTGAGAAGGAAACTTCACTTGAGGAAATCAACGCAGCTCTGAAAAAAGCTTCCGAGACGTATCTCAAGGGAATCCTCAGCTACACCACGGATGAAGTGGTCTCAACTGACTTTATCCATGATAAGTCTTCCTCCATCTACGATGCGGGCTCTTCCATCGAGCTCAACAGCACCTTCTTCAAGCTGGTTAGCTGGTATGACAACGAGTGGGGTTATTCAAACCGCGTGATCGACCTCCTCACCGACGTCGTCAAAAAAGGTATCTAAGCGGAGAATCGGTCGCTGACCGGCTTTTTCTCTGAACGATCTACCGGCGGGTTGCGTGAAAACGCAGCCCGCCTTTTTCATTAAAATTTTAAACTTTAAACTCCAAAAGAGGAAGAGGCATTAGTCACGCTCCTCTTGTTTGAGGTCTAGATTTTAAAGCCTCAAGTTTTCCAGCTGAATTAGGAGAAATCTATGACTTGTTAGTAACGGTAATCTCAGTCGAGTAAACTTTTTTCCCATCAACATCGTGATGGATGAAGGTGGCTTTGTTGCGATCGATTTGAACCGATCCAAATCCACCTTTGACTCTAAGGAATCGATGCTCCGGTCTTTTCTCGTCCGGATTCCATCCTTGTGCATGAGCGTCTGAAGCTGGGCCGCAGCCAAATTCGTTGAGACCGGTTTCTGGATCAACTGAGTGGTATTGCCAATGACGGTCGCCGTTGATGACGAAACAACCCGGAATCGAGTTGAGAAATTTTCTCAAACGCTCGCCTTCGTGATGGAATCCGTTGTTAGCATGATTGTCATTTTTTCCAGCGCGGTCAGGGCCAACAACTGGCGTGGCGGAAATATAGAGTTTGAAGGTGGCATCGGATGCTTTCATGGTTTCCTCCAACCACTTCCATTGCATTTTGCCGAGAATGGATTTATCTGGACCGTCTGGCATGTTGTTCGGTGAACGGAACTCACGTCCCTCGGGTAGCCAGATCTGAAGGTCTTTTCCCCAGCGAAACGTCCGATATGGCATATCTGATTGTGGAATCTGTTCGCGCCAGATTTTGATACCTTGCTCCCATGTCAGATCACCGTATGTTTGTCCCGGCCAAGCATCGTTTTTGAGAAGATCATGGTCGTCATGCATCCAGTAGCTGGGAATCCGTTGGTGAAAGCTTTTTTGAAAAGGTAGTGAATACATGCGCCCCCATTGATAGCGGGCGATTTCCATGTTTTTTGCCAGAGGTGGTTTGCGATCATAGTAAAGCGTGTCACCAGATTGAATGAAGAACGCGGGTTTGAGAGCCAGCATGGAGCGGTAAATTTTGTGGCCGTTATCCACATCGTCACGAAGTTCGAACTCCTGGCAGGTAGAGACAGTGAAAGTGATCGAGGTATCCGCATGGGCGGCAGGTGCCGTAGTGAAAGTGCTTTGGGTTTTATGTTCGATACCTTCTGAGCGTGCCTGAACTTCAAAGGTGTATGTCGTGGCAGGGTTCAAGCCATCAATTATTTGCTGGCAGGTAAAATCGTTTTCAGCAACAGCGGCTTGCCATGGGGTAAGCTTGGGTGGGGTGTCTTTGTTTGTTTCGGACACAGAAAAACGTATCTCTCCGAATTTACCAGGAACTGTCCAATTAGGGGACTCCTTATTCCACTCCGCAAAACGGTTTGTTGCTTCAGGATTTTTCGTCAGACGGGCCCAGAGAACGACTGAAGTATCCGTGACTTCACCGATTTTTACCCCATTTGCAAAACCGACTGCGTAGCAAGGTAGGTGGAGAAAGAAGAGGATAAAGAGGGATTTCATCAGGTTTCTACAGTCCGGGAATACCGAGACCCCCTGTGAGCTTGCCCATCTCTGCCGCAGCTTGGGATTTACCTTGTGCGATTGCGTCCTGAACTCCCTTCAGAATGAGTTCTTCAAGGAATTCCGCATCGCTTGGATCAATCACTGCGGGATCAATTTTAATTTCGAGAATATCACCGGCGCAGGTTGCGCGGACTTTAACCTTATCTCCACCCACAGACACCGTCACTTCTCGCGCCGCAAGCTCGGCTTGTTTTGCGGCAAGGCCTGCCTGCATTTGCTGGGCCTGTTTCATCAATTTCTGGATGTTCATAATGTTGGATCAAGGGGTTAGGAATTTGGCTTCGAATTTAACCAAAGCCGCTTGGATTAAAGGATCTTGATGGAATGTATCATCGACAGCTTTGACTTCTGTTGGTGGAGGAATAGTGGGCTCGGATTTTTTGACCGGAGCGGGTTCGGGTTCCTCTGGAAAATCTGATTCGTCCGGTGCGTTTTCGATCAAGGCGTCGAAAGCAGAAAGGGCGTCACCGGTTGTTTTTTTGGGTGATGGAGGCTGCGGAGCTGGAGCGGCAGGTGTGGCTTGAACGACGGTTGCAGGCGATTCTGCAGGAGGATTTGGTTTTGTTTCAGGTTTTGCGGCAGGAGCGGGAGCTATGGAGTAAGACAGGTGATCAGCACCTTTAGTGAGGACCTTGATCACATCGGTGATTCTTACTTCAGATAGCACTTGGATCGCCTTGATCATGCCGAGTTCGAAATGCAGGCGTTTGTTCGTGCTCCATTTCATCCGACCATCGGTCTCGGCAAATACATCAATGGCTGCGAGGAGACGTTCTGATGCGTATTCATCTGCGTCACTGACTAGTTTGCTCCAGAGTTGATCAGGAATACCTTCGCCATCGGATGAAGGATCGAGTTTTGCGATGAGCAGCCCGCGTAAGCAACCGATCAGTTCACCGAGAAGTTGGGAAAGTTCCCGACCTCCCGCCGCTTCTGTCTGGATTAGTTTGAGTGCGGCTGGAGTGTCACGAGCGAGTAGCTTTGAGGTTAAATCAGCGACTTTTTCACGAGAGGTGAAACCGAAAATATCCAGAACGTTTTCCTCGGTAATGGATTCACCGCAGAATGCGACGAGCTGGTCGAGCATCGACTGCGCGTCACGCATGCCGCCGTCAGCGCCTTTTGCAATCGCCCATGCGGCCGTGGTATCCAGCTTGATGCCCTCCGCAGAAGCGATATGCAGCAAGTGATCCGCGATGGTCTGGGTCGGTATGGGGCGTAGATCGAAGCGTTGGCAACGGGATAGAATGGTTGGCAGAATTTTCTGCACCTCCGTGGTGGCGAAGATGAATTTCACATGATCTGGAGGTTCTTCCAAGGTTTTGAGAAGTGCATTGAATGCCGCGTTCGTAAGCATGTGCACTTCGTCGATGTAGTAAATTTTGAACTGTCCCCTGCTTGGCGCGTATTTGACGGACTCGCGGAGATCACGGACTTGGTCGACCCCGTTGTTGGAGGCACCGTCAATTTCCAAAACATCGAGTGACCGGCCCTCGGCAATTTCCCGACAGACATCTTCTTCGGGATCGAAATCGATTTTCGGACCGCCGGTGCAGTTCAGGGCTTTGGCGAAAATTCTGGCGGTTGAGGTTTTACCTGTGCCGCGAGGACCGACAAAAAGATAGGCATGGGCGAGACGATTTTGGTCGATCGCGTTGCGCAGCGTGCGGACGACATGGTCTTGTCCCAAAACGTCATCAAACGTCTTAGGGCGATATTTCCTGGCAAAAACCTGATAGCTCACAGGGAGAGAATAGTGGTCTGGGAGCATTTGTCATGATCACTTTTCAAGAAATCGGATTTTGTCCGGAAATAGGGCATGAAACCCCGAAAACGATGGATGCAGATTGATATTATGGCATGTCGGATCCAATCCGCCGCCACGATCAATTTGGAAATAAAATGCAAATCGGGCTGGATATCTCGACGGTGGATTGCGGCTCGCCGAGTAAACCTGTTTTCGGATTCAAACTGAGAACCGAAAGGGTGTTCGAATTTTGATGTCCGCATAGCAGCCAATTGCCTGATGGGTCGATGGCAAAATGGCGGGGAATTTGACCACCACAGGGCGCGTGTTGGATGAAGGTGAGTTTGCCGGTGGTTGGATCACGCTTGAAGACCACGATAGAGTTGTGACCACGGTTCGAGCCATAGACAAAATTTCCGTTCGGATGAACTTCGATTTCAGCCGTGGTGTTGGGTTCTTTGAAATCTTCTGGCAGGGTCGGAATAGTTTGGATTTCGGTGAAGCTTCCGGACTTGGGGTTAAAGCCTGCGACAGAAACCGTATTGGTAAGTTCGTTGATCACGTAGGCGTGTTTTTCGTCAGGAGAGAAATCCATGTGACGCGGTCCTGAGCCTGGCGGGGCGATGAATGATTTGGGATCGTGGGGAGCGATCTCGGAGGTTTCTGGATTGAAACGATAGATCAGAGTCTCATCCGTGCCGAGGTCGGGTGCGAAGAGCAGGTTGTTGGCTTGGTTGAAATAAACGCCATGCGTGTGTGCGGCGTTTTGACGGGCTGGGTTCGGGCCTGAGCCTTCGATTTTGAAAAAGGAGACCATCTTCCCGATTTTTCCGTCGGCGTCCAATCGTAGCGTGGCGAGGGAGCCTCCGACGTAATTTGCAACCGCGAGAGTGCTGCCCGAGGAATTAACCGCGACGTGGCATGGGCCGGCGCCGCCGGAGTCGGCATCGTTGATGAATTTCAGCGTATAATCTTTATCAATGCCAAAGGCTCCGACTCTGTTGCCAAAACCAATCGTATAAAGGATGGGTTTCTTTGGATGAAGCGCGAGGAATCCCGCCTTCTCGTATTTGCCTGCCAAGGCAGGCTTGGTTAGAGTGCCTTTTACGGTATCGAATTCAGCCAGATAAATTCCATCTGCATTTGTGCCGATGTATACGGGTCTGGTTTCTGCGTTAACGGTCAGCGAGCTGAGAGTAAGTGAGAGAATGATACGCTTCATGATGATATTCTTAGACGTTAAATTCGAAATATTGGTTGGCGTTATTGAATGAAATATCGGTAACGAGTTTTGAGAGGGTTTCAAAATCATCCGGAAGCTCGCCTTTTTCCGCTTCGTCTCCGATGAGGTTGCAGAGAATGCGACGGAAATATTCGTGACGTGGGAAGGAGAGGAAGGAACGTGAATCGGTCAGCATGCCAACGAAGCGTGAGAGTAATCCGGTAGCTGAGAGCGCATTGAGTTGCATTTCCATGCCTTCTTTCTGATCGAGGAACCACCAACCTGAGCCAAACTGGATTTTGCCCGGCGTGATACCGTCTTGGAACACACCCGTCATCGAAGCGAAGAGGTAGTTATCGCGCGGGTTAAGATTGTAGAGGATGGTTTTTGGCAGAGCCTCGCGTGATTCAAGAGCGTTTAAGAAAACAGCAAGTGCTTCACCTTGTGGAACATCGCCCATTGTATCGTATCCGGCATCGGCTCCAAGCTTGGCGGACATGCGGATATTGGTGTTTCGCACGGGATTGAGATGGAGCTGTTTTGTCCATCCGCGTGCGGCATCGAGTTGTCCGGAGAAAACGAGCAGGTAGAATGAGAATCGTTCTTTGTCTTCTACTGAAACGGCTTTGCCAGCGCGTGCTTGATCAAAAATTCTAGAGGCTTCGGCATCGGTGCATGGCAGAGCTGGGCAACGATCCAGCCCGTGATCCGAAAGTCTTGCACCAGCTGCATGAAAATCATCATGACGCTTTTTCAATGCGTTCAATAGATCTGGGAGCTTGGTGATGGATGTATCAGAAACTTTTTCCAAGCGTGCGATCCATGGGTTGAGGAGGTCGGGACGATCCACTTGGAAGGCCTTGTCCGGACGAAAAGTTGGTAAGACCTTCGTGCTGAAACCGGATGCGGCGATTTTTAAATGATCATCAATCGGGTCGGCAGGATCGTCCGTGGTGCCGACGACCCGGACATCGAATTTTTTCAATAGGCCGCGCGCGGAAAATTCTTTCTCAGAAAGTCTGGAGTTGGTTTTTTCCCAAATTTCATCGGCGGTTTTGGGAGATAGCAGAGTATGAATGCCGAAATAGCGTTGTAGCTCCATGTGCACCCAATGGTGCATGGGGTTGCGGAGGGTGTAGGGAATGGTTTCTGCAAAGGCTTGGAATTTGTCCCTAGGACTGGCGTTGCCTGTGATGCGTTCTTCATGGATGCCGTTGGCGCGCAGCAGACGCCATTTGTAATGGTCATGGCCGAGCCACATATCGGCGATGTTTTCCCAGCGATGATCATTGGCGATTTCCGCAGGGGAAAGATGATTATGATAATCGATGATGGGTTGATCTGCTGCAACTTCGTGAAACAAACGGCGTGCGGTATCGTTGTAGAGCAGGAATTGATCGTCGAGGTAAGGCATGACGAGGTGATTTCAATTCAAATGCTGGCGAAGGGAAAGTCAGAAAAGACAATCAAGCGGAGAACGTGCCGGACCTCGATCAAGCGAGTGCTGGGAAAATTGTTTTGCAACGGATCATTCGCGTCACTTGCTTTTTGGATCCAAAGACCGCGCGCCTGGAATGAAGTGAATCGGGGATGGATCTGATTCTTAGCTAGGAATTTTCAAAGTCTGACCGACGCGGATGACTGAACCAGAGATTCCGTTTGCTCTCTGAATTTTGGAAATGGATGTTTTGTAACGTTTGGCTATGACAGACAAAGTGTCGCCGCGTTTGACGGTGTGGCGGATGAGGCTCGGTTGCGATTTGGGCTTGGGTTTTGTAGAGGTCGGGTAAGTTGAAGAAATTTTTGGAGGCGAGTTCGTCTCGGCAAGCGGGATATGAGGCTCGGGAAGGTTATTTGACGCAACTGCGGTAGAAGTTTGGGACTGAGAACCGGGTGCGGGTGGGGTATACCACTTATCCGGCTTGTCTACCCAATCTTCAATATAGTTTCCGCGACTATCGAATGGACCTGTTACGGCTTGGGTTTGAGGCGCACTCTTGAATCCGCATTGGGTGAGAAACGGAAGAGCGAGGATAGGGATTAGTTTCCGAAGAAAGAAAATCATTAATGGAGATTATGCGGAATTATTAAGGTTATGCAAAGCATACTTATGGATTTCAGTAAATTTGACAAGCTTGGGCGAAACTATGAAGTGACAATTTCGGGCAGTGGTGCGTATCAAGTGCGCCCCGATGACCCTGATTCAAGAATGTAGACAAACTCTGAAACTGGCTTTTCCCTTGGTCATCGGGCAAGTGAGTCAGATGCTGCTTGGGGTCGCGGATACCGTGATGATAGGCAAACTTGGCGTAACGGAACTGGCGGTGTTGACCTTCACAAATTCTTTGTTTTATGTGCCGTTTATTTTTGGGTTGGGGGTCTTAACGGCGATCTCGGTATTTACTTCGAACGCGCACGGAGCGGATGATGCCCAGGCCGGGCGTGCGAGTTGCAGGCTGGGAGTTTATATTTCGGCCATACTTGGCTTAGCTCTTTTCGGTGTCATGTGGTTATTTTCGCAGAATCTCGAGATATTCGGGCAGCCCAAGGATGTGGTGCAAAGCTCCAAACTCTTTTTTCAGATCATCATGGCTTCGATGGTGCCGGCATTGATGTCGCTTGCTTTGAAAAATCATGCGGATTCCTTGGGCAGGCCGTGGCCGCCGTTTTGGATCTTCCTTTCGGGAGTTTTGCTCAATGTGTTTTTGAACTGGGTGATGATTTATGGAAAACTGGGCTGTCCGGCATGGGGCTTGGAAGGGGCGGCGATCGCGACGTTGATTGCTAGGATAGCGATTCTGGTCGCCATGTTCATATGGTTATATCGCGCCGTAGGGTTACGTGATTGGCTGCCTTATCGTTGGCTCCGGATGCCCAATCGATCCGAGTTACGGCGATTTCTGAGTATCGGGTTTCCTGCGAGCTTGCAGATGGTCTGTGAGGTGTCTGCATTCTCCGCAGCTGGGTTATTGATGGGGCGATTTGGTGAGACTGCGATGGCGGCGCATCAGATTGCACTGATGTGTGCAGCGACGGCGTTTATGGTTCCATTGGGATTGTCGATGGCCTTGAGTGTTAGAATAGGCTCGGCCAATGGTGCGGGTCATGGTGAGCGCTTGCGTAAAATCGCGGTCTCGGGTTGGTGGTTGGGTGCGGGCTGGGCGCTGATTGGTGTGGGTATTTTTCTCTTCTTTGGGAAATGGCTGGCTTCACTCTACATTGATGAAGCCCCGGTGATTGAACTGGCAGCGGGGATCATGATCGTGGCAGGGGTGTTTCAGTTATTTGACAGTTTACAGATTGGTTCCGTTGCGATGTTGCGCGGACTTCATGATGCGCGCATGCCAGCATTCATGGGTTTTTTAGCGTATTGGGTCATCGGTATTCCCATCGCGGTTTTTCTTTCGATCCATCTTGGCTACGGGGCCG
>CAMCBV010000034.1 GCA_945873125.1 Prosthecobacter debontii | reverse complement strand
AAAGGGCGGGTCTCGAGGAGGTTGGTTTCCTCGGTTTGTTGGATTTTTCCGACGTCTTCAGCGGTCAGAGAATCGAGCCATTCGAGATCGGCATCTGGCTGTGCGGTAATCAGAACGAAATTTTCATCCTCGAGGCGAAAGGCGCGAGCCGGACGTTGCTCGGATTGATTGTAGAATTGGGCGACCCATTCAACCGGATCCCGTCCATCGATTTCCAGGGTGGACATGCGGGGCTCGCCTGAGTTTCCGGTGGTGGTGGTTTGGGAGTAGAAAAAATTGCGATCCGGTTCGCGGATGTTTTCCGTGAAGATGCGGCCGGTGATACTTGCATCGTTGGAAGAGCCGGTGACGAAGAGATTGATGCGCGGGGCGCGGAGGTTGGCGGTCCATGCCGTGGTCTCATTCCAAGGGCGTGCCGTGAGATGGAGTGTGAGAACGGCGAGTGCGTCTTTGAGCATGGCATCGAGTTCGCTAGGATAACGAATGCCGTATTCCATGAGGTGGAGGTAGTAATCCGTGTAGATGCCGGTGAATTGCCCACGGACCATCAGGCAATTGCGGTGACGGACGAAGATCGATTCGATTTTGGTGAAATCTTCGGGCTGCATAAATTTCAAGTTTCAAGTTTCAAACTTCAAATTAGAGCAAGAGCTTGGACATAGCTCTTTATTGAATTTTGAAATTTGAGACTTGGAGTTTCACCTCTTAAGCTCCTGGGAGCTCGATGAAGCCTTCGAGTTTGCGGATACGGGTGGGGTGACGCATCTTGCGGAGGGCTTTGGCTTCGATCTGACGAATGCGCTCGCGGGTGACTTGGAACTGGCGGCCCACTTCTTCGAGAGTGCGGCTGTAGCCGTCCTTGAGGCCGAAGCGTTGCTCGAGCACTTCGCGTTCGCGCTCGGTCAGGGTGTCGAGCACATCTTTGATTTTGTCCTTCAGCATGGAGAAGCCGGCTTCTTCCATGGGGTTGTCGGCGGCTTTGTCTTCGATGAAGTCACCGAACGAGGTGTCATCGGAATCGCCGACGGGAGCTTGTAGCGAGATGGGTTGTTGCGCCATTTTGAGAACCGCGCGGACACGTTCCACGGGAAGGTGGATTTCCTCAGCGATTTCTTCAGGGGAGGGTTCGCGGCCATATTCCTGAACAAGCTGCTTTTGCACTCGCATCAGTTTGTTGATCGTTTCGATCATGTGGACTGGGATGCGGATTGTGCGGGCTTGATCGGCAATGGAGCGGGTGATGGCTTGGCGGATCCACCAAGTGGCGTATGTAGAGAATTTGTATCCGCGGCGATATTCGAATTTCTCAACCGCCTTCATGAGGCCCATGTTACCTTCTTGAATGAGATCGAGGAAGGAGAGGCCGCGGTTGGTATATTTCTTAGCGATGGAAATGACCAGTCGGAGGTTGGCTTCGACCATTTCGGTTTTCGCTTTGAGAGCGGCTTTCATCCAGTGGCGCAGGTCCTTGTAGGCGGGCTCGAAGCTTTCGTCGTTAAGCCAGCAGCGCTGTTGGACTTCACGCATTTTGGAGGTGAACTCCTTGTCGGTTGGATGCGTTTTGAGGCGGCGTTGGTATTTCCAGAAGTTCTGGACATATTCCTCGACCTGTTCACAGAAGTCCTCGACGACCTTTTGTTTGTAGTAAAAACGAACGTAGATGCGATGCATCGAAGCGAGGTTTTTTTCGAAAGTTTCCTCGAGTTTTTTCTTGCTGCGTGGGGCTTTGCCGGCGAGTTGGCGGAAGATGTTGTCGTTATCCTCGTGGAGCTGTTTGAGTTGATCGCAGAGTTTGCCAAGGCCTTTCATGTAGCGCTCGCGTGACTCGATTTTCTTATCGAGGATGACGCGGTCGAAGCGTTCCTTGCCTTTGTTGAGTTTGTCTGCGAGGTCTAGGTAAAGCTCGGTAATGAAACCAAAGCGGTGAAGGTTTTTGGAAACTTCGATTTCCGCGTCTTCAATGCGTTTTGAGATTTCGACTTCCTGTTCGCGGGTGAGCAAGGGCACTTGACCCATTTGCTTGAGATACATGCGGACAGGATCGTCTAGGATGTCGAGTTTTTGATCGGCTTTGACTTCTTCTTCTTCGCCATCGCCTTCGTCGCGCTTTTTGTCTTTGAAGCGGTCGACCTCAGAGGCGTCGATGATATCGAATTCCATGTTGCGGAGGCGCTCCATGATGGCCTCGACGTCATCGGGATCGACGAGGTCATTCGGCAGGATTTCGTTGATATCGTCGTAAGTAAGATATTCCTGCTCCTTGGCGAGTTTGATCAACTCGCGGATTTTTTCCTGAATTTCTGGGGTATCGATCCGGCGTTTCGGATCTTTTTTGGCAGGCTTTGCTTCTTTGGCTCCCGGTTGGGAGGCCGCTAGGATTTCTGCGATTTTAGAAATTTCTTTGGCCTTTTTTTCAGGTTTTGGGGTGGCTTGCTTTTTCTCGGGAGCTTTGGCGGCGGGTTTGGCAGCAGGTTTGGCGGCGGGTTTGGCAGCGGGTTTGGCAGCGGGTTTGGCAGCGGGTTTGGCAGCGGGTTTGGCGGCGGGTTTGGCGGCGGGTTTGGCGGCGGGTTTGGCGGCGGGTTTGGCGGCGGGTTTGGCGGCGGGTTTGGCAGGCGCTTTAGCTATGGATTTAGATGGAGTGACCGGCTTAGAAATTTTTGGGCTCGCGGCCTTCGTTTTTTTTGCAGCAGCTTTGGGAGCTGGGGCGACAGGTTTTTTGGAGGCAAGCTTTTTCACCGGAGCTGGCTTGGCGGCCTTTGGCTTGGTGCTTGGTTTTGCAGCAGGCTTGGAGGTGGCTTTGATCGGCTTGGATTTTGACGCGGGTTTAGCGGTCGATTTCGCGGCTGATTTTTTGGCTGATTTTTTAGAGGGCATAAGTAGCTTTGCTGCTGGGGAACGAGATATATGAAGACAATCCACCCATTAGATGGGCACACGAAAAAATCGCGGCGGGCGCAATGAAGATGGGTTGAGGCAATGCGTCAAGCCCTTTGTTTTGGGAAGATCGCATCTGATCTTTTGTAGCTCCGGCTGATCGGGGGAGCTGTTCAATGGAATGGGTTACCGGTAGTGATTCAACAACTGAGACATTATCGACTCATTAGCTTGGTGCCTTGGGCTTCTACACTTGTGGGTGGATAAGATTGACCTATCTTTTGAAGATCTATTCTTGCGAGGCTTTTTGGAGAAGATTCAGGCGTTCCAGGGCGGCACCAGACTGGATGATGTTGCGTGCGATAGCGATCGCGTCACCCATGTGATCCGCCAGGCCGGCGCAGGCGATGGCGGCGGCGGAGTTGAGAAGGACGATGTCGAGTTTCGGACCGGATTCTTTGCCGGAGAGGATGTTTTCGAGAATCTTGGCATTGAGTTTGGCGTCGCCGCCTTTGAGATCTTCGATCAGGGCTTTGTGTATGCCGAAGTCCTCGGGGTTGATTTCTTCGTCTTCCGGATCCTGATACGAGCCTGCTTTGCAGATGCGGGTGGGGCCCATTAGGGAGATTTCATCAACACTCCTGCCTCCGGAGGCTTGTCCAGAGACGACCCATGCGCTTTCACGGCCGAGACGCTGGAGGATCTCCGCGAAAGTGGTGCAGAGGCTTGGTTCGCTCACTCCGACCAGTTGGCATTGGGGGCGAGCGGGATTGAGGAGGGGGCCGATGAGATTGAAAATGCTGCGATGACCTGCGGCGGCGAGGTTTTTGCGGACTTGGGCCACGGCTTTGAAGGCGGGGTGGTAGTTGGGTGCAAACAGGAAGCCGACGCCTGCGGTCTCGATACAATGGCGAAAATGTTCGGGTGGTAGATCGATGCGGATGCCAAGTGCTTCGAGAACATCCGCGCCACCGCTTTTGGAGGTGATGCCGCGGTTACCGTGTTTGACCACGATGGCACCAGCGGCGGCCGCAACGAACATCGAAGTGGTGGAAATGTTGAAGAGATCCAGTTGATCGCCACCGGTTCCACAGACATCGAGAGTGGGACCGGAGAGATCAAGAGAGTCAATCATGGGATCAACGGCGTGTTCGAGAAATGCCTCGACGAAGCCGGCGATTTCTTCGGCAGACTCGCCTTTTTTGGAAAGAGCAAGGAGCAGGTGCTGCTTCTTTGAGTCGTCGACCGATGGGTCGAGCAAGAGATCGGCCGCGACTTCGATTTCACGCGGGCTGAGGTCGGCGCCGTTTTCGAGATGTGTGATGAGTGCGTTCATGATAAAATTCTAAATCTTAAATTCAAAATCTAAAATCCTAAAATGGGAGAGATCCGCTTATGGCGATTAAAGAAAGGGCTGACAAACCGAACCAAGGAAAATTTCTAGCACGAATGGGCGTCCAGTCGTATCAGGTCGCCTTTGTTTGAGGGTATGGGTGATGCCTTAAAGATTGAGAATCCAAGTGGCGGTGGTGAAATAGATCAGCATGCCGGAGACATCTACCGTTGATGCGAGCGACGGAGAGGAGACGACGGCTGGATCCAGATTAAAGGTGCGGGCGATAATGGGAAGCATGGCGCCCAGGAAGGTGGCTGAGAGGACTTGAAGGGTTAGGGCTAATCCAACAGCGAGTGAGAGTTTGAAGAAGGAGAAATCCGGTGTGGCGGTGAGGTGGAGGTAGGGCAGGATAAAGGTAATGAAAGCTGCCATGCAGGTTCCCAAGGTGAGACCGAGGAAGAGGCCGGTGCGGATTTCTTTCCAAGCGATTCTCATGAGTGAGTTTTTATCGATTTCACCCAGTGCGAGGGCCCGGATGACCATGGTTGCGGATTGTCCGCCAGAATTTCCACCAGCAGCCACAACCATGGGTAGAAAAAGAGAGAGGACGAAGGCTTTCTCGAGTGTCTGTGAGAAACGAAACATGACGTATCCCGAAGCGATGGATAGAAAAGCCAACCCAACCAGCCAGTTCACACGCCGGCGGAAATGGCTGATGGAGCTGGTGTTCAGATAAGAGAGTTCATTTTGTTCACCGCCGATACCTGCCAGTTTCTCGATATCCTCGGTGGATTCTTCCTGCAGAATTTCTAGAGCATCGTCGTAGGTGATGACGCCGAGTAAGTGGTGAAACTCATCGACCACGGGAAGGACGATGAGGTCGTATTTGGACAGAGTGCGCGCGGCTTCTTCCTGGTCGGCCGTGGCGAGAATGCATTCATCAGCATCCTCCATGATATCGCGAATGGGCGTGTCCCAGGTTTCAAAGGCAAGGTCGCGGAGGCGGACTTTGCCGACGAGGCGACCCTGCTCGTCGACAACAAAGATGCGTGCGAGAGTTTCGGTGTCTTCACGGTCGCGGCGAAGAACCGTGATGGCTTGTTTCACCGTCATGTCTGCGGTGATGCGGCCGACTTGGGTGGTCATCCGTCCGCCAGCCGTATCCTCTTCGTATTTGAGAAGATTTTTCGTGAGCTCCTTGTCGCGAGGACCAAGAAGTGAGAAGAAGCGGACTTGAGCCTCTTCTGAAACGACTTGAAAAATATCGACCCGGTCGTCGTCAGATAGATTGCTTAGCAGGAAACGGAGTTGAGCGGGCTTGAAGTGACCGAGAGCATCTTCGATGAGTGAGTCGGGAAGCTCGGCGACCACATCGGTGGCGAGTTCCGGACCGATTGTTTTGAGGAAGAAGTCGCGCTCTACATCGTCGAGATTCTGGTAAAGCTCCGCGAGGTCGGCATAGTGGGCGTCATAAGCCGCGGCGAGCAGTGCGGAAGAATCTTCCGCATCGATCGCGAGCTTGATCTTATCGATCGGGTCCATCTCAACATCGTCCTCCACGAGCGGAGCTTGGCGGATGGATATTGGGAGGTAAATGCTGAAATGCTGAAAAACCGAAAGTGGAATAGAGAGAGCTGCGAAAGATTGCGGAGCCTAAAGAATCCATCCTTTGATTTTGGAATTTTGGAATCAGAATGAAGGGGATGAAAGGCTTGTCTTTGAAATTGTTGCGTTATGTCAGCTTGGCTGAGGGAGTCTCGTTTTTGGTTTTGCTCTATGCGGCGATCTATCAGAAGCGGATCATGGGAGACAAGGATGCGATCGCGTTGCCGGGAATGATTCACGGCGTGTTGTTTGTGTTATTTTGTTTTATCTTGCTGCATGTATGGATTGAGCGCGGTTGGTCGTTCAGAAAAGTGGTCTTTGCGTTTCTCTGTTCGTTATTGCCCTTTGCTCCGTTTTATTTGGAGAGGAAGCTCAAGCAGGAGGAGACGAGTTGCAATCCCGATGGACGCAATTAACAGGTGGAACCATCTGTATGATTTCGTTTCAAGCCGTACCGGTCAGTGACCGGTAATCTGACTTTCTGGGCTTTTTGCAACGAAGTTAAATCCGAAAATGACTCTCCTGCTCCTCACTCGGCACTACCTCGAGCAGTAAGGGTTTGATGCCCTCACCCGCGCCATCAAAATCATCCGTCCGCGAAACACGCTTGTAATCCATTCCAAACACTTTTGCCAATGCGGCGAAATCCACCGGAGTTTCCGCTGACATCCATACCTTCGCTGCCTGACTCATTCCTTGCAAGCGCGCAACCTTGTCGAAAATTCTTCCGCCACCATTGTTGATCACGACCAATACTCGGCCTTGCCCTTGTATTTGTCCCAGCATTTTCAATCCGGCCAAGTCGTACAGCAGTGTAAGGTCTCCGAAAATTCCCCAAGCATCCGCTTCCTCGGCACTCGCGCCAAGCCAGGTGCTGATTTGTCCATCGATTCCGTTTGCTCCGCGATTCACACGTATTTTCCGTACCGGACGTTCCCATTGCGCATATAGATTCCATTCGCGAATGGGTAAACTGTTGCCCAAATACACACTACTACCCAAGGCCGCATAAACCGAAAGCATGCGCATCCAACCGGGTTCACTGTCAGGGAACGCTTCAAGCGCCTCTTCGATCCTTTGTCCCCGTCCTTCAACACCCTCCAACCAACCCCCGATATCACCCATCTCCTCCGGTTCCCCCAACGCGGGCAAGACCCTCGAGAGTGATCCCTGCAAAACCCCAGCATCCCGGCCTAACCCACGCAACCCATTCCGGCATACCGACCAAACGCTCACATTCGTCAAATCTTCCAAATCCCTCCAAAATCTACCGCTTGGCACCCCACCCAAACGCAACACTTTCGCTGGAGGATTTTCTTTAAGCACCCGATCCGCGTCCACGATGACAAGATGCTGCAAAGCCTCGCGTAATCCACTGCTCGCCTCCGCAACAACCGGTGCTGCCAGGCTCTCGCAAAAATGGAACACCTCCTCCTGTTCTTCCGGTTCCAAATCGCCAATCATTACGACCAAGCCCCGCAAGGTGGGCTCACGTAACCATTTCGCCAACTCAGCCACGTTCGGCCTGCCGAAATCCACCGTGAACTCCCCCAATTCAGCATGGCCAAAATTTTCGCTACCCGCCGGGAAATCCTCTCCCAGTTCGATATTCACATGCAGTGGGCCTTTTCCCTGCCACGTCGCCATATCGTGTTCTGCATAACCTGCAAAAATTCCCACCTGCTCGATCGCCTGTGGAGCGCCGCTTCCTCGAAAATGTGGCGGCCTATCCGCCGTCACCAACACCAAGGGTCTGGCTTGGTAATACGCCTCGACAACTGCCGGCAGCAACTCCGCCACCGCCGTCCCGCTTGTTACCACAACTCCGCATGGACGACCCGTCGCCATGGTCCGACCTAGAGCGAAGAATCCTGCCGATCTCTCCTCAAAATGACTCCAAACCTGAATCGTTCCCGCTGCTTGCAGTCTCGCCAGTGCTTCCAACAAAACCGCATTGCGCGCACCGCCACAAACCACGAACTCGCCAATCCCGGCGCGCACCGCTTGTTTCAATTTATCCACTGCTTGCTGCCAAGTGTTCACGAGACAGATCTAGCCTTATCACGCACCATTGCAACCCGCTTCATACATTTAAGTTCAAGATCCATATGAAAACGCCAAGTTCAACGCCACAAGATGAGGCGGTCCGAGTCGTTCGATTCCGATCCTATCAAGCAGGACAGGGTTATCAAAGTTAGGTGGCGAATTCTTAGGATTGCATCCGTTCAATCTTTTTTGTAAAAAACAGATCCAATTTTCGGATTTTAGCGTATAACTTAGTGTATGTGTAAATCCTCCCAAACTAAAACCATGAAAATTCAATCGAAACTTACCTCGCTAATCTGCATCACCTCAATGGTTGCCGGTTCTTTCGCTTTTGCTGAAGAAGCGGTCAATGTCACTCCGGAAATCGCCGTTTGCCCGCCGATTGAAGGATTCGATCCCCGTCCGATGAATCCGGATGTTGATGGTCCGTGCATTTTTCCAGCCCCTTTTGAAGAACCGATCACGAACGATGACTCGGTGGTGGATACCGATTCCGAAGGGGTTGTGTCCGAAGAAGGAGGTCAGGTTGATGAAAACGTAGTTGTGGATTCCGGCGATGCGGTGGAGGACCAAGAAATCGTAGACGGCCCCACCGATGCTGAAGGCGGGAACGGAGTGCCCATCGAATGGGTCAAGCGCGGTGGGGGTGACGATGAAGTAACGATCATGTATTCCACGACCGGTGGTCCCGGAACCGTGCTTCAGCAAGGAGAAACTTCCAACGCTGTCGCTCGCGAGCTCGGTCAGGAGGGCAAAGCTGCCGCGATCGAGTCAAAAGCAAACGTCGCCGCACCTGAGGCAATGGGTGAGAAAAAAGAGCCGGTTGCCCTTATCAAAAAAGGGCGAGTCTTCCTCCGCTGATTTTCAACATGCGTTCATGCACAAAAGCCGCCGGATGATTCTGGCGGCTTTTTTCTTTTTGCCTGACCCAATGAAATCCTCCCTTTTCTCGGTAATCATATGTGCCATTCTCCCAGTCTCGGCCTTCGGCTTGGGCGCTGAAGATGGAAGTCGACCGGTTCCTCTCACTGAGAGCCATTCCTCGGAGCGACCCGCGCGGGAAGAATCTGCGGAGGTCATGGCAGGCAAGGACGAGATTCTTGTTCCATCCCTTCTTGGATTAGCGATCGGATCAACCTCGGAATCAGCCTTAAAACTTCAAAGGCAGCTTAAGCATGCCGTCGTTACGGAGGGCTTCTCAGAAGCGGATGCGGCAACAATCACAAAAATCGCGGCACCGGCGTTGGGGCGGCCTGTCACACTCCGATCCCTGCAGCGCTTGAACGCCAGGTTGGAAACCGCCTTTCGTTCATCGGGCAAGGCATTTGTTAAAGTCTCATTTCCTCCCCAGGAAATCACTTCCGGTGTGATTGCCATTCTAGTTACTCCCGCCCGTGTGGGTTCGATTCGGATCGCGGGCAAACCTTCTTTCGGGATGAAATTTGCTGCAAACGCCTTCCGCACCGAGACGGGTAAAGAGCTTTCCGGTGATGTGGTGATGGAAGATCTCGACTGGATCAATCTCAATCCGCTTCGGCGGGCATCCATCACCTACGGCGATGGAATGGATCCGGATGTTATTAACCTGAAGCTACGCCTTCGTGCGGACAAGCCATGGCGCGCTTACACAGGCATGGACAACCAGCTCAGCGACCATCTTGGCAACGAACGCGTCTTTTTTGGGTTTCAATATGGGGATCTTTTCTCGCTCGATCAACGGGTGACGGCACAATACACTTCTTCGCTCGATTCGAAAAGCTTGCGTGGGATCAGCGGAATTTACCAAGTCCCGCTACCCATCCGCCACTTGATCGACGTTTCCTTGGGTTATACTGAATCCGAGTCGGATTCCGCAGGCCCTATCGATCAAAGCGGACACTTTTCACGGATCGCCCTTGATTACCGAATTCCGCTGCCCCGCTGGAAATCAATCAGCCAAGAGTGGCGGGTCGGAATGGATTTTCGCAAGAACGAATACCTTTTTTCAAACAACACGCGTGATACAGTGAACTTTTCAAATCTCAAAGCCGGCTGGAAAGGTCGCCGTAATGATTTGTTCGGTTACACCCTCATGGACGCCTCTCTACTTTGTAGTCCCGGACACGGGATGCTCGGTTCGAAAGATACGGACTTCATCGCCCTTGGGGCGGACGGGGCGGAATCGCTGATCGCCAAACTGGAAATGGAACGCGCACACAAGCTCGGTGAAAACCTAACGCTGTTAGGACGGTGCCGATCGCAGTGGGCAAATTCCAAACTTCTCTCATCCGATCAAATTTCGGCAGGCGGCTATGGGTTGGTGAGGGGATTTGATGAAACCGTCGGCTACGCATCCAGTGGTCTTGTCGCGACTGCTGAATTGCAATCCGGTAGTTATCAAACCATGAAGACGGGTGACTTTCAGGTTGTGACTTTCCTCGATGCGGCGTTTCTCAACCGTGACCAAGCAGATGATGCCGGACAGCTCGCCTCCACAGGTGTGGGCTTGCGCTGGCGTTATGCGGAGCACCTCTCTGCGCGGGTGGATCTTGCGGTTCCGATCGAGCGTCCGGAGTCGATCAACAGCGCTCCGATGCTGCATTTTTCGGTCAGCACCACTTGGTGATCATGGCATTAGTGGGTGTCTTCAAGATCACTGTGGCCCGATCAGAACCGTGTTCTTATCGGATGGAGGGGCGTCTTTTCCGGCGGAATCGTTGGTAATGATGAAATTTTCCGGAATGGTGCCTGCGGGAAGATCAAATCCCACGGATTCATAAGCCTCGCTGCTTTGGGGGATTTTACCCAGCAAGCGAGGTTTGGTTTCGCCCCTCTCGATGACCCATAAATTCGTGTCCGAGAGGTCGTTTGCGACCAAGGTGCCAATTCCGGAAGCCGGGTCATAAATCGGCACAGCAGACGGTGCGTCGGTAACGCCCTTTGTCATCCGGCTACCTGTCAGTGGAGACCTTCCTGCCAGCGCATCTCCCAGCACACTCACCACCGATGTTTCGGCATCTGTCGCAGGTGTGATTTGGCTGGTCGCTTGCGGTGGTCTCATCGTCATGACGATCGGCCATGCCATCCCATGAACTGGCTCCAAGCGCTGGCGTTCGCGTTTTTCATAGGTCTCGAGTTTGTCACGCAAGACCGCGATCTCGCGTATGAGGTGTTTGGTTTCCATCTTTGCAAACATCTTCACGTCGCTTTCCTGTGTGGCGATATCTTGGTTGGTGGCCACATCTTTGGGTGGTTCGGATACGGCATCTTCGGATGGTTGGGCAACCAGCTCTTGTGCACCGGTTTCTGGTTTGATGGGAGCCTCCCGGTTGCCGGTGCGGAAAGTGCCGCTGTTCACGGCACTCTCCGACGGCGCGGGGGATTGGCGTTCCACGGTCAGGATAAAGGCAAGTGCGGCGGCGGCCGCGGCCCAGCCGGATATGCCTAGCCAATTGACTGACTTTGTGGATGGAAGGCCTAAGCGCGCTTGTAAGCGCTCAAATTGTCCTGCGCGGGGTGGCAGGGGTTTGACGCTGACTGCCGCTACGGCAGCGCATAAGACGTTCATTTCCCGGAGGGATTCTCTCAACTCGGGGTCCTGACGCATGGCTTCGTCAAAGGCGGCGGCTTCATCTGAATCAAGCATGCCAAATGTCCGCCAGGCTGCGATTTCGTGTGGGTCAGAATTCATAACGTGATAGTTGGTTGCGCACCTTGTCCAAGGCGCGGCGCAGTCGGTTTTTTACCGTTCCTAGGGGAGTATCGAGCTGCGCAGAGATTTCCGAATGGGTATATTCTAGAAAGACGGCCAGTTCCAAACACTCGCGTTCGTCGGGTGGTAAAATTTGTAGTGCGGCGCGAACTCGGCGCCAATCGTCCTTGATCATCACTTGTGGATCCTCGCTCTCTTCCGCAGAGACATGGAGATGTATGGGCACGACTCTGGAGGAGTCGCGCTTGCCCCGGTGGCGGTAGCGCAGGCGGTCAATGCAGTAACCGCGCATCACGGTGAAGGCCCAAGTGAAAGGCGGAGACTGCAACGGATCATAGTCGATCGCGCGATGCCACATCCGGACGAAGGTGTCTTGGACGACTTCCTCCGCCTCATGGCGATCGCCCAACATTCGGACAGAAGCCCCCAAAAGGATCGGGCTCCAAGTATCGTAAAGCTCCCTGAGTGCATCGCTCTCACCCTTGGCCATCCGATGGATCAATGCCACGGCATCGCCCATCTGATCTTCGCGCAAAACGTTTGAAAAATCACGGGTTGGATGGAACTCAGGCTCGATGATGGTTTGGCTTGTGGACATGAAGATCCTGCGACGCAGTGACTACCTGCATAACACTATCCGTCATTTTACGAACTTTGGTCCACCGATTTTCAATCAATTGATAAAAAACCATCTTAATCTGTCGCCATTCAGAGCTGACGAAGCCGGAGATGTCGTGGTTGATAGGCCGGCAGAGAGGATTTTTCCAAATAGCTGGGGAAAAGCATGCCCCGTCTTGGAGGGGCTCAGATAAATGGTTGAAAATTTACCTTGGAGATTGGGGCTTAGCTTTTCTAGGCTGCCCGGACCGAAACTTAACTTTATGGCAAAAAAAGATTTCACAATTCTGAACAAACTGGGAATTCATGCGCGTCCGGCAGCGCAGTTTGTGAAGATGGCGAACCGATTCAAATGCGACATCATGGTCGAAAAGGACGGTGAAGAGGTGGATGGTAAAAGCATCATGGGTTTGATGATGCTGGCTGCTGGCCATGGATCGGTCATCTCGGTGAGTGCGGAGGGCGAGGATGAGGATGCCGCTTTGGAGGCGATCGGGGATTTGATCGACCGCAAGTTCGAAGAGGAGTGAAAAGACCGGGTTTTTGTTCGCGGGAGAGCGGAGGTGGGTGAAAGGGATGGATTTCAATCAAAACGAATCAATTTGAAAATTTGAGTTATATGTCTAAAATTACGATTTTATCGGGTGACGGTATCGGTCCGGAAGTCATGGTGCAGGCTCTGCGCGTGCTGGAAGCGGTGGAGAATCAATTTGGTTTCAAGGTCGAGCGCTCAGAGCATCTCGTTGGAGGTGCGGCGATTGATGACGGCGGGCATCCGCTGCCAGCGGAAACAGTTGCGGCGAGTGAAGCAGCGGACGCGATCCTGTTTGGTTCCGTGGGCGGACCGAAGTGGGAGAGTTTGCCTCCCGAGATACAACCGGAGCGCGGAGCGTTGCTGCCGTTGCGGAAGCACTTCGGATTGTTTGCGAATTTACGCCCGGGAGTTTGCCTTCCTGCATTGACGGACGCTTCACCTGTCAAACAGGAGTTGATCGCGGATGGCTTCGATGTCCTCTGTGTCCGCGAGTTGACAGGGGGTGTGTATTTCGGTTCTCCCAAAGGACGTCATGAAGAGGACGGTGAACCGGTTGCGCTCGACACTATGATTTACAAGAAGAGTGAGATCGCAAGGATCGCGCGTATCGCATTTATTGCGGCGATGGGCCGGAAGAAGCAGTTGCTGTCCGTGGATAAAGCCAATGTATTGGCGTCATCCGTATTGTGGCGTGAGACCGTGATTGAGATTTCGAAAGAATTTCCTGAAGTTCAGCTCTCACACATGTATGTCGACAACGCGGCGATGCAATTGATCAAGCGTCCGGGTTCGTTTGATGTGTTGGTTACGGAAAATCTTTTTGGCGATATCCTTTCCGATGAGATGGCGATGATTTCCGGTTCGCTGGGTATGTTGCCGTCGGCTTCGTTGGGCCAGCAAAGGCCGGACGGATTGTATTTTGGCCTCTATGAGCCATCCGGTGGATCGGCTCCGGACATTGCTGGGCAGGGCATAGCGAACCCGATTGCACAAGTGCTCTCCTTGGCGATGTTGTTGCGTTTCTCTCTGGGAAAAATTGAAGCGGCTGATGCGATCGAGGCAGCGGTTGCAAAAGCGATCGCGGACGGTTTCCGGACAGGAGATATTGCGACTGGAAAAGAAGGAGAGAAAAAAGTCGGCACCGCAGGAATGGGTGATGCGATTTTGGAAAGACTTTGATTTTCAAAATTCCGTATTTCAAATCTGCAACATTTGAAATGTTTGATGCCGACTTGTCCGGGTTAGCATAAATCCGATCTGGCTTGCCAATTGTCATTTATGGACTTTTAGTTTCGGTACAACCCAATCAATCATCATCATGTCAAATATCGATTATCCGAATTCCCAAGCCGCCTCCATGGCCTCTGTGGATGAGCGCTCCCTGTTCATTCGCCGCACTTACGCTCACTTGGCTGGTGCGATCGGTGTCTTTGCCTTTTTGATCTCGTTGTTGATGAGTATTCCAGGCATCGAGGATACCGTTTTCGGCCTCCTGTCCACGAGCCGATATAGTTGGTTGATCGTGATGGGCATGTTTATCGGAGTTTCCTATTTGGCTGATCGTTGGGCATCCAGCGACACTTCGCGGGGTATTCAATATGCCGGACTTGGAGTCTATGTGGTTGCTGAGGCGATCATCTTTCTTCCGCTGCTCTTGTTGGCTAGGGCGATGACGGGTGATGCCTTATTGATTTACCAGGCAGGCTTTCTTACGGTCGTGTTGTTTGTCGGTATAACCGTCGTAGCTCTTACCACACGTAAGGATTTTTCCTTTCTTGGAGGGATATTGAAAGTCGGGGGTATTCTCGCTCTCGGCCTCGTTGTCGCTTCGTTCTTCTTCCAAGGTCTCAGCCTCGGCCTGTGGTTCTCAGCAGCAATGGTAATGCTCGCAGCTGGATCGGTTCTCTACACCACGGGCAACATGATCCACCGCTACCGCACCGATCAATATGTCGCAGCGTCCCTCGGTCTTTTCTCTGCCGTCGCCCTGATGTTCTACTACATCCTGCGTATTCTTATGTCGCGCAGATGAAGAGTGCGGGAGTCGCGAAGAAGAGTCATTTGATCACAAATGGGGCTGCGACCACGCCATCATTGTCGCTGGCCTGGGTAGTCGGGGCGCAACCACAGTGCACAGGCCCTTGCACGGCTAACGGCGCAGGATGCTGAATCCGGCGGCTCATTGGGTTCAGCAAAGACGGATCATGTCTTTGATGAATTGATACCAGAGAAAGAGTAAGCCGCGTTTGGAGTATTGGAAATTGCCTTCTCTGGTGAGATGTATGATGCCTGACTTGAGATTGTGATCGATCTGTTGACGCATCTCGGACTCGATGTTGTCCTCGAGACGTTCGGGGTCGGGGATGAGTAAATCGGTTTGATTGATCTTCATTTTCCCAAGGAACTGTCGGTGGTCTTTGAGAATCTGATGAAAACAGGATTTTTCACAGGGAACGTGGTTCCACTTCAGTTTCGGGCAGCAGCGGAGAGTGGGAGCGAAAGGGAAATTGGTGGTCCTCCAGATTTTCCCGTTCGAATCGGTTGAGGTGATGGAAATGAAAGCGAAGGCAACATCTTCCTGTTCGCATAGGCAGACGGCGGCGACAGCGCGTTCTTCGGGATGCCAGTAGAGGCGGAAGTGTTGTTGCATGCCGGACCATTGCCAGCCGCAATCGGACACGTGTTCGAAATCGGCTTCTTCCATGCCGGCGGCGGCTTCGACGGCATTGGGAAAAAACGCAGGATTGGGGATCTGGCGGTGGCGCAAACGATTTTCGAGAGGCATGCGCAAGCGGCGAACGTGGGTGAGAAGTTCGATCCATGGCAGAAAGAACCATAAGGACGCACCGGCGATCCCCGCGAAAATGTTTCCGCTTATGAAATAGAAAAAGCAGAAACTCGCAAACAGGAAGGCAATGGCTCCGATTTTTCGCGACAGATTTTTTCGAGATGAACGCAGTGCCATCGCTAATACAAAGAGGCCGATGACGATTAAGGTCTCACGCATTGTGGAAAATAAGTTTCAAATACCAAAAATCAAATTTCAATCAAGATGCTGAAGCTAGAATATTGTAAGTTGCCGATGATTGAATTTTGGAAATTGGAAATTGAAATTTCAGCGAGTCAGGGCGTCCATGATGTATTTTGAAGGACGGAAATTCTCGATGATGATCTCCTGTTTGCCGCCCCGGTTCATGCGCACCTGGCTGAGGTTGAAGTTAGGCGTCTTGTGCGGTGCGAACAGGATATCGTCATGGGTAGCGTTCTCATGTTTTTTGAACATGTCAGGAAGGATATCGCCGCCGAGATGGTCATCGCGTCCCGTGGCGAGGTGGCAGGTTCCGAGCACCTTTTCATCCTGAATGTCGGCATAGGAGACTGGAAGAACTTGCGTGCCGAAACCGAGCTCGCCAAGGGTGCCGGTCATCGGGTCTTCGGCGAGGCGTTGGTTGTGGGTGTCGATGGTTGCTTGGTTGCCGGCGATCAGGGTGGAGCGGTAGATGTTACGATCTTTCACATCGAGCACGCCGAGTGTACCGTCTTCGTATTTCATCGGAAACTGGCCATTGGCATTGGTTGGAACGAAATAGACTTCACCAGCCGGAAGGTTGGCGATGTCCGGCTTTTCGCCAAGGCAGAGGCCGTGGGATTTTTGGGCTTCCTGTTGGCCAAGCTCTAAGGTCGCAGTGAGGACTCGTCCGTCTTCGAGGGTGAAATCAATTTCAATTGAGTCCGCCTTGGTCAGGGCGAGACGCATTTTTTCTGCATCGCGGGAGACTTCGCGGTAGTCAACCGCGAGGCCTGAGTTGAGGATGATGTCATTGAGGCCGTGAAGTGTGGCACCACGGAAACCGTATGCCTTGGCTTTTGCGGTGAGTGGGGCGGTGGCGGAAAAGGTGGAAATGCAGAGGATGAGATCGTAGTTTGGATAGATATCCTGATCGAGAGAGAGGAGCTTGCCATCCGTATCCCAGACTTCATCAGCAAGATCGAGGTTGGATCCCTTGGTGCAGCGGTAGGCGAACATTTCGCCACCGGACATGCCGAGTTTGTCCATCGCGTAATCTTTGAGAGCGGTATAGAAATGGCGATGGGCGTTTTTCTGGACTGGAAAACCGGATTCCGAGAGGAAGTGGAAATTCTTGATATGAGCCTCTGGTTCGTCGAAGTCGATCAGGATACAAACTTTGCAGCCTTGGGTGGGTTCGAAAACGGTATGCAGGAGACGAACGATATCAAACTCTGGAAACTGGCGTTTCTCTGGATGAAGAAGAATTTCAGGTGAGAGGTAGTCGGGTGCTGACGCTAGGGTGTTGGCTGCCATGATTTTGGAACTTAGAAGCTGAATATTACATCGCAAGAGGCGATTTTAGAAAAAACATAAAATGATGTTATTTGTGTCGGCCTTGATGGGTGGGTTCGAGTTCTGATTTACAGGATCTACCTATCATCCCCATCAAATCTAGTCACTCGTCAAAATGGATACCGCTGTCGGGTTCTTGGTCGGTTCTCATTTGCTCGAGGAAAGTGCTGCGATCTTCCAATACGTTCCAGACATCACGGGCGACATAGATCGGAGCCTGAGCGCGCGCGGCGATAGCCAGACAATCCGACGGGCGCGCATCAAGTTCGATGATTTTCTTTTCCATGATCTCGTTCTCCGCCATTAGAATCAAGCGGGCAAAAAAGACATCTCCGTCGACCGCATTGATGACGACCCGTGAAACTTGCGCCCCGAAAGCTTGGAGTGTGAGCATGTAGAGATCGTGGGTGAGGGGGCGCGGAGGTTTCTGTTCCGACATCACCATATTAATCGAAAGTCCCACTGCAGGATCGATGTAAAACAGAATGACTTTCGACCCATCGCCGAGAAAAACCGCGCAGCCCGCCTCGGTGGGCATGAGAGCGATGATTTCGACACGGACGGGATGGGTCATAAGGATATTTAATTCGGATCAGGCCTCAAGTCGATGGCAAAGACCATCCAGTCACCAGGCCTTTTTGATGATGAGATCCGAACCGAAAATCTTGTCATCTATAAGAATTTTGGAGCGATGGTCTGTTGGTTGTCTCTGGCGATGAAATTTCTCGACTGCCTTACATATTTCAGCGCCCAGTCCTTCACTTTTTCTTGTTCGTCTGCGGATAGTTGACGGACCACCTTGGCGGGAGAACCTAACACGAGGGAACCCGGAGGGATGATGGTTCCACCGGTGACGAGTGCACCGGCGCCGATGATGGAGCGCTCGCCGATGACGGATCCATCGAGAATGATCGCGCCCATGCCGATGAGGACCTCGTCTTTGATTTCGCAGGCATGAAGGATGGCGGAGTGACCGACGGTTACGAGCTTACCAACATGGCATCCAAAATCATCCGACAGGTGGATGACGACGTTGTCCTGGATGTTTGATTGCGCGCCGATAACGATCTGGTTGATATCTCCGCGAAGGGTGGAGTTATACCAGACGCTGGCTTCTTCATGAATGGTGACGCGGCCGATCACATCGGCACTGGCGGCGATGAAGGCGGAAGGATGGATGGTTGGGGTGAAGTTTTCGTAAGTTTCGATAGCCATGGAAGATGGGAGTTTTTTTTAAACGGGTTAGTTGATTTTTGAATGGTGAGAAATCGATTTAGCCAATCGCTTGGCCGCCTCTTCCAAAAGGGCAGGCGCGTTGGCGATGGCGTATTCAAGGCTTATACCCGGTTTCAGGATCGAGTCCATGCCATCGAAATGTTCACGGAGTTGATCTTCATCGGAAATTTTTCCAGCCAAAGCATAAATCGGAATTCCGTATTTGCGAGCAAGTTGTGAGACTCCAATGGGGGTTTTACCCTCGAGCGTTTGCGAATCGAGTGAGCCTTCCGCAGTGATCACGAGATCAGCTTTAGCGATTTGTTCCTCTGCGTGCAGGGTCTTTGCGATGCAATCGAAGCCGGATTCGAGAGTGGCTTTACAGAAAGTCATCAATCCAAAACCCAAGCCACCTGCCGCTCCCGCGCCGGGATGTTCTGAGAAATCTTTTTGGAAATGAGCGGCGGCGATTTTTGCAACATGGCGCAGGCCGGCTTCGGCGTGCTCGAGGTTTTCTGTTGGGATTCCTTTTTGTGGACCGTAAACTCGAGTGGCGCCGCGGATGCCAAGCAATGGATTTTTCACGTCGCAGGCCACGCGTATCTGCGGCAAGGTGATGAGCTGGGTCGAATCGATACTGGCGATTTCAAGGAAATATTCGGGCACGGGTTCGAGTGGTTCGCCGGATTTGTTGAGAAATTCGCAGCCCAGTGCGGCAGCAAGGCCGATCCCGGCATCGTTGGTGGCGCTGCCGCCGATGCCGATAAGGATCTGGTTGGCTCCCGCGGAAATGGCTTCGCGGACAAGCTGCCCAACCCCGTAGGTGGATGAACGGGCTGGGTTACGATCGGAGTGAGCGATGCGCCAGAGCCCGTTTGCTTGCGAGGACTCGATCATGGCGGTTAGCCCGGAAACTTCTTGTTTGAGAAGCCATGAGGCTGTGACTGGGCGTCCGAGTGCATCCCGCACAGTGGTTTCTTTAAGGGTGAAATTGCCATTTTCCTGAAAAGCGTCCAACAAGCCTTCGCCGCCGTCGGCCAGGGGGAGCAAATGGCAGTTGGATTCTGGAAAGACTTGCCTGAAGCCCCGGGCTATGGCCTCGGCTGCCTGTTTGGCAGAGAGTGAACCTTTGAATTTATCGGGTGCGATCAGGATGCGCATGCATGAATTCTGAGGGGAAAACGAAGATGGGTCGAGAAATCACGTGCTTTTCTTCCAAAGTAACGAACAATTTTTTGACAAGTGACGATTTGATGTTTAAAGAACGCGCCCCGCGCGGTGGAAAATCATTGGCGGGAACCGACCATCCACACCCTCAATTTCGAACCAATTTCAGATATGGCCAAGAAGATCACACTCAAAGCGGCACCGCGCCTTCGCAGCGGTTCAGGAAAACTCAAGCAAATGCGCCGTGAAGGCTGGCTGCCATCTGTGGTTTACGGACGTGGAGTGGAAAATTCAAATTTGAAGATCGATGCAAAGACTTTCGCTGAACTTCTCGCACACAGTTCTTCGGATAGCCTTTTGATCAACTTGGATGTTGAGGGACAAGGCGTTCGTTCCGTTTTCCTCAAAACCATCCAGCATGACTCACTGACCGGTCACGCCGTTCACGTCGATTTCCTAGCTGTGGATGACAAAACCGAGATCACTGCAAATATTCCAGTTCACCTTACCGGTGAGGCGATAGGTGTCAAAGGCGGCGGTATTCTTGAGCAATACGCGCACACTCTTGAAATCACCTGTTTGCCAGATGCGCTTCCAGACACGATTGATGTGGATATTGCTGCTCTTCAACTGGGTGAGTCTCTTCACATCGGTGACTTGAAGCTTCCCGCAGGTGTCAAAGCCACGCACGCAGCAGAAGTTGTAGTTGCTCACATCGGCAAACCAGCCGCTCTGGTTGCTGAAGAGGCGGCAACCGCTCCTGTCGTGAAATAAGTCTTGGTGATTTTCTTCAAAGCGCCCGAGGATCTCTTCGGGCGCTTTTTTTGTTGTCAATTTTGTTTGCGAGGAGTTCTCCGATGAGGTGTTTTGCGGTATGGGAATTTCTTTAATCATCGGACTAGGTAATCCCGGCAGGCAGTATGAGGAAACCCGCCACAACGTGGGTTTCATGTTACTGGATCGAATCGCGGCAGCCAGCGGGGTGAATTTCCAATCCGAGCCTAAATTTCAGTCACACATCGCGAAGCTGGGAGATGGAACGATATTGATGAAACCTCAGACCTTTATGAACCTAAGCGGGCGTTCGGTAAGGCAATTGCTGTCGTTTTACAAATGGGAAGCGGACCGGATCATGGTGGTCTATGACGATGTGGCGTTGCCTCTGGGGCACTTGAGATTTAGGGAAAAAGGCTCGGCGGGAGGTCACAACGGGATCAAATCCATCATCGAGCACTTGGGTGGAGATGAGTTTGCACGGTTGAAACTTGGAATTGGCGCGGCGCGGCCAGGGGGGATGACGGGTCACGTTTTAGGGAAATTCGCTCCGGATGAGCGAGAAGACCTTGAAAACATGCTTGCCACGGCGCTTGAAGCCGTTCAAGTTTCGCGCTCCCAAGGCATCGCCTTGGCATCGAACCGTTTTAATACTCCACGGGTCAAACCACCACAAAATCAAACCACCGAAAATACAGAAGATGAGCCGTAAATACGAAGGCCTGATCGTCCTGACGACAAAGAACCAAGAAGGTAGCATGGACGCACTCGTGTCCGCTGTTTCGAAAGACATCGAAGCCGCTGGCGCCAAGGTTGAAAAAATTGACAACCTGGGTCGCAAAGATTTCGCCTATACCCCACGCAAAATCAATGGTGCGCACTACGTGACTTACACGATTTCAGGCGAGCCGGATTGCATCACGAAAATTCAAGAGAAACTCGCTTTGAACGATTCGGTTTACCTGAATCAGTTTAACCGCGTTGCCTGAATTCAGACAAGGTCTCCAGGTCGCTTTTTTTAAACTCATTTACCTTTACTCTCCCTATGGCCAATTTGAACAAAGTCATGCTGCTTGGTAATCTCACACGTGATCCTGAGTTGCGACACACCCCCAAAGGATCTGCAGTCGCGGACCTTGGTATCGCGGTGAATCGCAAAGTTCAGGATGGCAACGGGGGTTGGAAAGATGAGACGACTTTTGTCGATGTGACGGTCTGGGGCGCAAGTGCGGAGAATGCTCAGAAATATCTCACCAAAGGTCGTGGGGTTTTCATCGAAGGTCGACTGCAAATGGATGTCTGGGATGACAAGGCCACTGGCCAAAAGCGCAGCAAACTCAAAGTGGTAGCGGATAATCTTCAGTTTTTGCCGGATGGTAAAGGTGGATCACGCTCGCCGAACGAGGGAGGCTACACCGAAACTCACGATGGTGGCAGTCGCCAAGGCGGCTCCGCCGGTCCGATGGATGACTATCAGGAAGAAGACGATATTCCATTCTGATAGCCAGACCTGGAGATACAAGGCTTAGCAAGAGCTATGATAGATTTTATCATAGCTCTTTTTTTTGTTTGAGGTTCTGACGCCAAGGTTGAGTGAATCATCGTAAAGTCGAGCGTCTCGTTTCCTCATTTCTCCTATCTGCATAAAATTCGTCTCTAGGATATTTCTGTTTTAATATTTCGCATCGCCTCGATCCAACCTCCAGAACTGACCATGTTGCCATTGAACCTCTGGATGAGCGCGAAAAAATCGCGCGTCACGGCGCTGAAGTTTTTGCTTGTAAATTTAGCGATCCAATGTTTGCAGTCTTCGCGACGAAATTCAATTTTTTTTCTGATGATATGGTCGCTAACACATGCCCTCCATAACATAGAAGATTCCATACTAATATCTCGGTACCACACATTACATGACCACTGATCCCCCCTCCTCAAACGATTTATCTATCGATATCGCCGCTTCCTGCCAGCTCATTCGGGCCGAGCTAGCAAAAGCCATCATCGGCCAACATCAAGTGGTCGGTCACGTCTTGTTAGCACTCATCTGTGGCGAACACGCGCTCCTCACGGGTGTCCCGGGTTTGGCCAAGACGCTCTTGATCCGCTCACTCTCGGAAACGCTTCACCTCGATTTCAACCGCATCCAGTTCACGCCAGATTTAATGCCCTCGGACATCACAGGTACCGAAATCATCGAAGAGGATCCCGCAACAGGTCGGCGCGAGCGGCGGTTCCTCAAAGGCCCAGTGTTTACCAATCTTTTACTGGCAGATGAAATCAACCGCACACCCCCGCGCACCCAGGCCGCCATGTTGCAGACGATGCAGGAACGCCAAGTGACCGCCGGCGGCGAGACCCGCGCGCTACCAAAGCCTTTTCACGTCTTTGCTACGCAAAACCCGATCGAACAGGAAGGCACCTATCCACTGCCCGAAGCAGCGGCAGACCGCTTCATGCTCTCCATCGAAATGGGTTATCCTTCGATCGAAGAAGAAATTGCGGTGGTCACGGGCACCACTGGCAATCTCCATCCGAAACTCACACCCAAGCTCAGTGGCGAGCAGTTGATTGAAATCCAACGCGGAGTCCGCGCAGTCCCCGTATCCCGTGATGTTGTGGATTACGCAGTGCGCCTCGTTGCAGCGAGCCGACCTGGCACCAACGAGTGCCCCGCCGGATTGGGCGAACTGCTGCGCTGGGGCGCTGGGCCGCGCGCCTCCCAGTATTTGATCCTCGGAGCCAAAGGGCGGGCAGCGATGGAAGGACGCCCGTGCGCCGACTTCGCCGGTGTTCGCGCGGTAGCACACGAAGTGCTTTCCCACCGCATCCTACCAAGTTTCAAGGCGCGAACGAAAAACGTGGAAACCCGCGAGATTCTGCAACGGATCTTCGATGCCACTCCCGAATCCCGCTAAGCCACACAGCTCCAGCTCGCAATGTTCGCTCCCCCCATCCAGCCCGATGAATCCCTGCTCAAGGCAGTGGACGAGCTACCCTTGGTGGCTCGACATCTGGTGGATGGTTTCCTGCAAGGCCAGCACCGCAGCGCGCTGCGTGGTGTCGGCCAGGAATTCGTTGCATATCGCCCTTACATGCAGGGCGATGCACTCAAGGATGTCGATTGGAAAGTATGGGCGCGCAGCGATCATTGGTTCGTCCGCCAATACCGGCACGAGACCAACTTCCGCGGCACGATTTTTCTCGATACCAGCCGCTCGATGGATTTCGGCGAAGGCGCGACTAACAAGTTTCTCTACGGCCGAATGTTGGCGGCGTGTCTTGCGCTGTTGATGCGGACACAACTGGATGCACCCGGCTTGGTGCTAGCAGGTGGCGAAGGCGGGGCGGAAGTTTTTCTGCCAAGCACTCGGGCAGACCACATGGACGTTCTGTTAGGCGCGCTCGGAGGTGCCACGGCAAGTAGCACTGCCACCGGATTCGGCGATGTGGAGGCTCTCGCCTCGCAATGCCGCTCGCGTTCGATGGCGGTGGTGATTTCCGATGGATTGTTCGATCCGGAAGAAATGCGTCGCTTGCTCGAAAACTTGCGGCTGCGGGACATTGATGTCCTGTTTTTCCACCTCCTGAGCCCGGAGGAAATGCGGCCGAAATACTCGGGCGAATGGCTGCTCGAAGACAGCGAAACCGGGCGAGAAATCGTAGTGGACGGCGCCGAAATGGTGCGCGACTACGCCCCGCGCCTCGACGCGTTTCTCCATACGATCGAGGACATGTGCCTGACGCTGGAAGCTGATTATTGCCGCATTACCACTGACGAACCTCTCGACCACGCGCTGTTTCACTTCCTCGGGAGGCGCGTAGCATCCGGCACAGCATGACGCTTCCTAACATATTTTTGTTTTCGCTCGGTGCGGCGGCGTTGGCGCTGCCGCTGTGGGTACACTTGCGACAGGGCCGGACCCGTCGGCGTGCGAAGGTGAGTTCGCTACATTTGTTGTTAGCTGCACCGCAGTCGTCGCGCCAACCGAAGCGCCTGGTAAATCTGCCGTTGTTTTTTCTCCGCTGTCTTTTGGTGTTATTGTTAGCCCTCGCTTTTGGTCGCTGGCTGGTGCCGTTGTTCGGCGGCGGCACGCGTCAGGCACATGCGGTGGTGGTGGTGGATATTTCAGCGAGCATGCAAGCGGTGCATGGGGGGGAGCCGGTGTGGAACGAGGCCCGCGATAGGGCGATGGAAATGCTTGAAGGACTCGGCACGGATTCGCGTGTGGCACTCATGCCATCGCCGTCCGGCGGCGTGCGGCCTGCTTGGGAATCGCCAGCGGAGGCCAGACGGCGCTTGAAAGCGATGCGCCCTGGGTTTGGCGAAAACCATTTAGTAGATGATCTCCGGGCATCGGTGCGCTTGCTCGAAACGATGCCCGGAGACCGTGCGAAACTGCTGCATGTGGTGAGCGATATTCAACGCAGCTCTCTAGCAGGTTTGGATCAACTGACGATTCCCGCCGGGATCGAAGTGCGGGCAGCCAAGGCTGGGCCGCTGACTGCGCCTAACCGCGGCGTGGCCATCGAGGTGATGGCGGCAGGCGCGATGGACATCGGGTTTTATGGATTCAGCGATGGCTCTGGTGGTGAGATGCGGATCGATGAAAATGGCCGAACTACACCGTGGATGGTCACACCCGGTCGTGCGGAGACACGCCTCGCGCCGAACGATGCGGACGGCGCATGGGTGACGCGCAAGCTGGGCTTCGAAGCGGATGAAGCCATTGATGCCATCGCTCATGACAATACGGGCTATGATAGTTTTCCTAATCCGGCGTTAATTCCGGTGTGGTTGATCGAGCCGGAACCGAGCGACGGAAACACGGCCATCTATCAACAAGCCGGGTATTTTGTCCGCATCGCATTGCAGCCTGTGTTAGAAAATGAGGCCTTCCGCGCATCGCGCTATGAGACAAGGGTCGTGAATGTGGATGAGGTGCCTGCGGTGAAGTCGGGCGAGCTTCCCCGTTTGTTAGTGATTCCGGCACTTCCTGTGCTGCCTGACGAAGTGGTCGACCTCGCGAAGGCGGTGGTGGCGGACGGCGGAGCGGTGGTTTTCTTTACCGGCCCGAATCTGGCAGTGGGGGAATACACAAAAAAACTTGGTGATTTGCTGCCAGCATCGATCGGAGAAGAGGTGAAATTTGCTCAAGGTCAATCGCTCGAACCCATCACCAACCGCCACCCGCTGTGGGGTGGGCTGGACACGCAAACGCGGCGTGAGCTCACACGCATCGGCCTGCGGAGCGGTCACTCCATCGAGGCGGTGGAAGGCGCTCGGGTGTTAGCGTATGATGCCGCAGCCCGACCCTTCATCGTCGAACGGCGGTTCCGTCAAGGCGGCACCTATTTCGTGAACACATCGTCGGATCGCGCCTGGGGCGACTGGGCGGCGAAGTCGGCGCTGTTCGTACCGGCCCTCCATCAGTTGTGCGCACGTGCATTGGGAGCGGATGCATTTGAGGCGCGCCACGCACCGTGGACCGCTAGTAAATCGAGCACGCTTTCATTGGGTCGGGAACATGCGGGCGTGCCGGTCACCATCGCCGGTGAGAAACACCAAACGGACGACCGTGGTGATGTGAAGGCGGTGGTTTTCGAGAAGCCTGGCGTGTTCGATGTGAAGGCAACGGATAACACTCTGATTCAGCGAGTGGCGGTAAATTTCCCGACCTCGGAATCGACCCTCGATGCCCTCCCTGAAGCGGTCATGACTCAGCGCCTGGCCGCACTGCGGCAGGGCGGAACGCAACGTGTCCAACGCTGGGCGGACGACTCGGAAGCTGGCTCGATCGCTTGGAAAATTTGTTTGGCGCTCGTCGCGCTGTTGTTGTTGATCGAACCTCTCTTAATCCACCGACCCCTCAAGTGATGCAACTTTCCTTTGATCATCATATCCGCCGCCAATCGATGTTGGCGCTCGCCTCGCGTTGTATCCGCTACGCGTTGCTCGTAGTGCTGCTGACAGCTGCGGTGCTGGCAGCGGGTGGTTGGCTCGACCAATGGCTGGTGTTAGATGGGAAGCTGCGTTTGATGGTTTTAATTTTGCTATTAGTCGGGTTGGTGGCCGTGGCCGTTTTGTGGTTGCGAAGTTTTCGGCGCGCACGTGGCAGGTACTTGTTAGCAGAACTGGACCGTGCTGCGGCTTTAGACGCAGGGTATGTGATTTCCACATCGGCGGAATTCTCCGGCAAACAAGGAGCCGATGCAGTCGAACAAGCGATGCTGGCGCGCCTGCACCAGAAAGCCAACGAATTGATCGCTACCACCACCCCGCGCCATCCATGGCCGAGCGCATTCATCGTGGTTGCGGCTGCTGCCGGGCTCGCCGCGTTGGTGGCACTGTTTGTAGGGCATGGCAATCAGCCCTTGCTGCGGATTTTCAAACCATGGGCGCATCAGCCTTACACAACTCTAACAGTCGTTCCGATGGCCGACCCATTACCTGTAAAGGGCGAGCCGTTTGTGATCCGTGGCCAAGCCTCCGGGCGGATTCCTGAACGTGGCGTGTTGCGGACGGACTCGGGCGCTGAGCGCGCATTCCGGATCGCGGCTGACGGGACGTTTGAAATTGCGTTTCCCCAAGGTCTAACAACCGCAGAATCCGCGGTCGTGCGGGGAGGGAAGGATGGGGTTTCCAAGCAGGTTGCTCTGGCATTTCGCGTGCCGCCTGAGGTGGTGAATTACGCGCATGAAGTTGTGCCACCGAGCTACACCGGACTTCCAACTACGAATGAGACGAAGCCGAGTTTCACCATTGTGCGCGGGAGCGAGGTGCGCTTTGGGGTGGCTTTCAACGAACAGCCATCGGCGGCGCGATTGGTGTTCGAGAACGATCTTCCACCCGTGGATTTGCAGGCAAACCCAGCCGATCCTCGGAAATGGTTGGTTGATCTGGGGCCAGTGGCTCGGGGCTTTGGCTACCGGCTCGATGTGGCGGATAACTACGGTACATTTTCACTCGCAGACGAACCGCAACAAGTGGTGGTGGTACCGGACCGTCCGCCCACTATTCAGTTGGTCAAAGAGAACTCGAAGGATATCAGAACCCGCAGCGAAACACTGAAATTCGACCTAGCAGCTAAGGACGATTTCGGACTCTATCAAATCCGTGTACAAGCCTACAGAATTGGTGGCACTGAGGGCGCGCCCAAGGAATTAGCCCGCCTGAATCCTACGAAATCCGAAAGCCGCGACTGGAGCATGAAGTGGGAACTGGATCTTCGGGAAATGGATGTGAAACCGATGGACATGGTGGTGGTGGTCTTCGAAGCAGTGGATGGCAACACGCTCGACGGTCCGGGTCGCGCGTTCACGGATCCTTTCATTTTTGAGGTGCCTGAAGACGCTGGCGAAGGAGAGGGCGGCGCGGCTCCCCCTCCTGGTGGAGGCGCACCCGGGGAGCCGCCTGAGATCGTCAATCCCTTGGCCATGCAACGGCAATTGTATCGGGAAACCCTGCAACTAACACTCGGTCGCGGCAAGCTCACGATGAATGAGGCCTCGAGCCGCCAGCAGGCAGTGGTGGAAGCCATCGGGAACATGCAAAAAGAACTCGAAAGCCCGAGCCCCGAGTTTACAGAACTGCTGAAAAAGGCTTGGGAGATGGCGAGACGCGCGTCCTTGAGACTCAAGGGCGGAAAATTGTCGGCCGGAGACCGCAGCCCTAACAGCCCGCTCCGCATGCAGGAGGATACCATCCAACTGCTGATCCAAGCCGCGCAAATCCAGCGCGAAATGCAAAAACCCCAGCCACCACCCCCAGAAGGTGAGCAACCACCACCACCTTGCAAACCTCCCACGAAATACACGTTGATCGACCCTCCATCAGCATCGCCCAAGAACGAGGAGGAAAAACAGAATCAGGAGGAAATCGATAAAGCCCTCGCGGACATCGAAAAAGCACGCGCGGAGCAAGAGAAAATCAATAAAGAGTTAGAAGAGAAAGCCAAGAGCGACCCCAAAGAATCCGAAGAAGGCAAGGAAGGAGAAGGTAAGGAAGGAGAAGGCAAGGAAGGAGAAGGCAAGGAAGGAGAAGGTAAAGAAGGAGAAGGTAAAGAAGGTAAACCATCCGACAAGCCTGGAAGCAGCCCTGGCGGAACCGGAAAACCCGGTGACCCGAAAGAACAAAAGGGTGACCTGAGCAATCCAAAAGGCGACCCATCAAAACCCGGCGATGATTCAGAGCTAACAAATCAACAACTCGAGTCGAGCGAACTTTCGGCAAAGATTGCAGAGCAGATCGAAAAACTTATGTCAGCCGACAAGCAGGCCGACCCCAAACAAGCAGCAGAGCAAATGCGCCGCGCAGCCGCGTTGCAACGCGAAGCGGCGCAAGCCTTGCTCCAAAACGCGCCCGAAAAGGCGCGAGAAAGCGGCGAAGAAGCGGCGGATGCCATCAGGCGCGCAGCGATTCTCACCGAAGCCTTGCTCGATCGAGCAGTCACCCCGGGCATCGATGCCGGCACGCGCGCACCGGGCTATGACGACCTGATCCAAGGCTACTCACGCCGACTCTCGTATGACGAATAAGTGAACTTATGCTTAGTGATATCCAGTATTTGATGCCCATATGGTGGCCGTGGCTAGGAGGCGCTTTTCTCCTCGCAGCCTTGGTCTTGGGCTGGCGGTTTGTTAGTAGCGAACGCGGCGGATTTTCCCTCCGTGTCCGGATCGGTTTGTGGCTAGTCAGGACATTGGCGGGCTGCCTGGTGCTCCTCGCCATCCTCGATTGGCGGAAGGAAACCACGCACACCGAAGAGGAAATGCCTGCCTTGCATGTGTTGTTAGACGACTCTTTGAGCATGGCCCAAGCCGACTCATCCGGCGGCCAAACTCGCCACGCGGCGGCTCTAGCGCACTTGAAAAACGATTTGCTGCCGAACTGGAAAGGAGCACGTCGACCACGAGTCGGCCGCGTAGCCGAAGGATACCGAGACGGCCTGCCTGCCGAAAATGCGGCGCAAGGGCGACGCAGCAATCTTGCCGTCGGCTTGCGCGAGACTATGTCCCAATACACCGACGAACCGCTCGGCGGCGTGGTATTGTTCACGGATGGAGCCGCGAGCGATGCCGCGGAATTGGAGGAAGTGATTGGAATCTATCGCGAAGCGGGAGTGCCGGTATTTCCATGGCTGCTCGGCAAGGAAAACTCACCCGCAGATGCGCGGCTGTTAGGCATAACGATCCGTCAGCCCAGCCCGTCGCGGCCGGACCTCCGACTGGAAGCCCGCATCGAAAGTCCTGGCTATGGTGGCAAAGAAACAACGTTGTTGATCCGCCAAGGCGATCAAGAGCTTCACCGCCAACTCGTTGTGTTAGAGGGCGGGCCGCAGTTACTCGAAGTCGATTTTGTTTCACCGTATCGCGGACTGCATTTTTACACGGTCGAGCTTGTGCCCCTCGATGGCGAGGCAACCAGAGCTAACAATAAGCAGACCGCCGCTTGCGAATTACGCCGCGAACCGATTCGCGTGCTATACATGGAAGGAAGCGTCCCCGAAGAAACGGATTTCCTTAAAGATGGCCTTGAGGCGGACCCGGAAATCGAAGTGTATGCGATGCACTTTCCCGGTGCCTCGTCGTTGCAGGCGCTTGCGAGTCAAGCCCGGAGAGTGCGCGGCAAAGACATGCGCATTTTCCGCGATCTATTGGGCCGCGATGTGCCCAGTGTCTGCCACACCACACGCGGCTACCCGCAAACACTTGAAGCACTGTTGAAATTTGACGTGGTCATATTCAGCGATATTATCAAGGAAGCATACTCGCAGGAGCAACTCGATGCTACCGTAGCATTCGTCGAAAGCTTTGGTGGTGGTTTCATCATGATTGGTGGCATGACCTCATTCGGTGCCGGCGATTACCAGAAGACCGTGATCGACAAGTTGATGCCCATCGAAGTCGCAGACAACAGTGACCCGATCAGCCTGTCGACAGGCGTTGCAGTAACCGATACCGGCTTGCAACACCCAGTGATGCAGGTGGGCGAGAACGCGGAAGAAACCAAGCGGGCTTGGGCCACGGGATTTCCCGGATTCAGCGGGTTCAACTATGTCCGACGCGCCAAGCCCGGAGCCTTCACGCTGGCCCGCACCTCCATCAATATACAGGAAGAGCCATCGCTTCTAATCGCAGTCCAGCAAATCGGACGAGGTCGCACCATGGCCTTCACCTCAGACACCACACGTGACTGGGGGACTTTATTCCAAACACGCTGGGGACCCAATCAGCGTAACAATGATCATTACAGGAAATTTTGGAACAATACGATCCGTTGGCTTGCCGCCGATCGCATCGCGCGCAAAACCGGTGGTCTCGTCATTGAAGCCTCGTTCGCCCAATCCGTGCCGGATGAAACCGTTCGCATCCGGATCCCCGCCGAATCCCCCACCAGCTTCGCAGGGTTGAACATCTCCGCCACCCTTCCCGATGGTGAAACGAAAATGCTAACACTTCAATGGAGTGGCAGCCAACGCGCATGGCTGGGAGAAATCGTGCCAAGCAGCATCGGCGAATGGATCATCACCGCCGAATACCGCAACTCCGAAGGCACCCCAGTGGCCACCCGCATCGGTGTAAGCGTGAGTGAGGATACAAACGAAGCCGTCGCCGTCGCAGCTAACCCCAAGCTAATGCAAGATCTGGCCAACGGCACCGTCGGCCAGATGATCGATGCCTCACAAATTGGCGAAGTGCTGGATCGGATTCACGCACGCTCTCTGCCACTCGCCGTCCGCGAGTGGCGCCCCCTCTGGAACCACTGGTGGATACTCCTCCCACTCATCGCCCTTATCTCCTTCGAGTGGCTGCTACGCCGTAACATTCCGTCACCTCAGCAATAAGTCAGTTTTATTTCTCACTGTGTAGCCCCCAAAAGCTCATACTGTTTTCGGCAACACGTTTAAGAGTTCCTTCTCCCATTTCTTTTTCAAATGCTGCCGCGATCGATCCTAGGTTTGCGGGGTGATTCACTTCTGCATCCAGCAGAAATTTCATCAACTCCTGCGGTGGTGACATTTCCGGCGCATCAGTTTCTAGACTGTTTGCCAAAAGTCCGTGCGTAAAAAACCAAATTTTTTACTTGTACTATTTTGAACACCTCCTTTGATCATGCATCGGTCGCAAGCGCCATCACCCAAATCCCGAAAACTGCTCCATCCAAGAGCTGCGGGTAGCTATCGGCTGTTGCCCTGACCAGAAGGCTCAGAAACGCCTCAACGCCATACTGCTGATGCTTTGTGGCGGAAGTGTCGAGCTCACCCTCGCTCATGCCGGGGTATCGATCCGTTGTCTCCAGCTTTGGATCAGGCGCTTCAATCAGTCCGGCAT
>CAMCBV010000033.1 GCA_945873125.1 Prosthecobacter debontii | reverse complement strand
GCGGTTTTGATATGAAGTCCGGCACCGGTGCGGATTATGGCGCGTTTGATGGCTGGATAAATCGAAAATTTATCTGAGCCTGAGTGGACCGAGAGCTTTAAGGTTTTCGGCAGGCCATAGGCCGCGACCGCGTGGGCGATCACGGCGAGGTCGTCATTGAATTCCTTTTCAAACTGCACCACATCGCCGACGTAATCGACGCCTTTGTTGAATCTTCCCGTGAATTTAGGCGCGATGGTTTGGATAGGAATTTCTTGATCAGCGATCGCAGCAAGAATGACTAATAACTCAGGTGGAGTTTGTGGGCTATCGGTTTCATCCATGGAAACTTCAGTTACGAAATCCGTTCCTTTCGCAGCGACGATGTGATCGTAGATCGCTTTCGCTTTCTGGGTGGCTTTGAGGAACTGGTTTGCGGTTTTCTCAACATCCGCACGAGTGATTTCAAAGGGTTGATCGATACCGGCGATAGATACCGTACCAACGAGCTCCGGATGTCTGTCGATGAATGCCGCAACGTCCGCAGGATCGGCGGCTTCCCCAATGTCATCAGCGACATCCAAGGTAAAGAAGTTGCTAGGTGCAATGAAGCGATCGACCGTCTTGAGATTGATGTGGTCGGCGTCTAATAGATATTCGCCAGTCCAACCCAGATCGGCAACAGCTTTGTCGGCAGCATCGCGGGTGGATTGGGGTTGAGAACCAATGATATCGTGCTCGCGGTTGGATTTGTTCCAGACGGGAGTGATATCGATCCCGAGTTCTTTGGCTGCGATGAAGGCGTTGAGTTGAGCGTGAGCGCCGTTGGCGAAACGATCGCCGACGCCGAAGGTGTATTTTGGGCAGATTTTCATGGAATAGTGAATGGTGAAGAGTGAAGAGTGAAAGGAAGAGATGAAGAATTGAATTAGTCTCTAAAATTATTTGTTGCGGGATTTTTTAACAATGGTGGTGAGGATTGCGATAAGTTGATTTGATTCGTCAATCATAGGGTTTAGAAGCTCATTTGAAAGGATATGAGTTCGCTGTAGAAGTCTCAACCAGTAGTTGGTTTCTCTGGATTCTTTGCACGAAATATACATTTTGGCCGTGAAATCTGCGCGACTTTGACTCCCATTTGCTTCTTCGATGTTTGCTCCAATTGAAGTTCCAGATCTTAGGATTTGATTAGCTAGGGTTTTTGATACTCCTGGTTTTCTTTCGAGTTCTTGGCATAGGTGTATGATTCTTACTGCAAATTCAAAGCTACGTTCTTTTATATCTTGGGGGGAGTTAGACATAATTCTTTCACTATTCACTCTTCACTATTCACCATTATAATTGCCTTGATCGCGCCGAGATTGGGGTCGGTGAACTGGGCGAATTTTTCTGGGACTTCGTCGAAAGTGATGCGGTGAGTGATCCAGATGTCGGTGTTGATTTTGCCTTGGCGGATCAGGTTGATGATTTCGGGGAAATCGGATGGAAGGGCGTTGCGCGAGGCGAGCAGGGTAAGTTCGCGGCGATGGAAGACCGGAGCGTGTGGGAACTGGAGATCCGATGTGGTGATGCCGACGTAGACAACACGACCGGTGAAGGCGGCGTATTCGAAACAGGTCGACATGGAGCGTGGAGAGCCCGTGGCATCGATGATCATATCGCAGAGATTTCCGTTGGTGATTTTTTCGAGATCGGAGAGATGAGAGCCATCGGCTTTTGCGAGGACGCCGGTTTTGATGCCGAGGTTTTTGGCACAGAAATCGAGACGGCCCTGAACCATGTCCATGACGATCACGTTCACACCTTCCATAAGTTTTAGGAACTCCAAGCAAGCGAGACCGATGGGACCTGCGCCGATGACGAGGACAGTTTCACCGGGTTTTGGATTACCGCGTTGCACGGCGTGGTAACCAATTGCCAGAGTCTCAACCAAGGCGAGTTGATCGTAGGAGAGATCATTACCGGGATGAAGCTTGCGGGCGGGAACGATAAATGTGCCTTTGCGGAGACCGCCGTTGTTGTGAACACCAATGACTTGAACGCCAGGGCAGCAGTTGGAGTTGCCTTTTTTCGAGGTTGGAGATTCCGGATCGTTCACATAAGGCTCAAGCGAGCATTTGTCGCCGGGTTTCACGTTGGTCACGCCTTCGCCAACAGCAACAACTTCGAGTCCTAGCTCATGACCAGGAGTACGTGGGTAGGCAAAGAATGGAAATTTCCCAAGGTAGCAGGAAAGATCCGTGCCACAAATTCCCATGCGGTGGGTGCGGACGACAGCTTGACCGGGTCCTGGGTTTTCTTCGTTCGGACGATCGATGATGGTGATGAGATTTGGCTCGGTGAATTCGATGGCGTGCATGGGAAAAGGGATTGGATATTGGGATATTTGAAATTAGGGAAGACTGCGGTTGTGCTTAACCTTTGATGGTGTGGAATCCGAGTTCTTTGCTTGGGTTGTCGTCGGCGGCGATGAGTTGCTTAATGGCGTCGAAGACGATTTGGAAGTTTTGATCGTATTTTTCCTCAAGTTTTTCGATTTTTTCCGCCAAAAGCTTGTTTGACTGCATGAGCGAGCGGAGTTGGACGAAGGTGCGCATGATGGCGATGTTGACCTCAACGGCTCGAGGAGAGCGGAGGACGGAGGAAAGCATGGCGACACCTTGTTCGGTGAAGGCGTAAGGGAGAGTGCGGCGGCCACCGTGGGAACTTGAGGTCGCAGATTGCGACCTCAAAGAACTTTGTCCCCGCTTTAAGGTCACAGATTGTGACCTCAAGTTTTCTTCTTCTGTGCTAAGTTGGAACATGAAGTCGGCTGGAAATCTTTCGATGTTTCTTTTGACGGCTTCATTAAGACGTTTCGTTTCCACCCCATAAAGCTCGGCAATATCGGAGTCCAGAATCACGTTTTCTCGTCGAAGCCGAATAACGAGTGGGGCGAGTTGCTCGGGGATGAGGGCGGCGGGTGTCAGTTTTGACGCGGATTTCTTTTTGGCGGTTTTCTTCGTGGGGGGCATAAGAAGAGTGAATAGTGAAAGCAGAGGTCTTAAATTGAAGTTTAGAATTTAAATTTTAGAGTTTAATTATTTTCCGCAAGTCCTTCTTTGTGGCCGATGTCTTTGACGGGTCCGAAGATGGTCAGGACTTGTTTGAGGAGTTCTCGGTCGATGGGGGCGGCTAACCATTCGGCCCATTTGGCGATGTTCTTTGGGTTGGCGGAACCGGCGATGGTGGTGGCGATGTCGGGATACTCGCAGGAAAATTGAATAGCGAGTTGGGCGATATCGACCCCGTTGTCGGCGCAGAGTTTTGCTGCATCACGTGCGGCTTGTTTGACGTTCTCTGGCTCCTTCAACCATTCCGGAAGCTCGGCATTGGTCAGGAGTCTTGCTGAGAACGGTCCCGCGTTCATGGCGCCGATGTTTTTCGCTTTGAGGCGTGGAAGGATTTCTGAGGCGAAGCTGGTGTTTTGCAGTGTGTAGCGGTTGTAGCTGAGCACGCAGTCGATCTCGTCCTCGATATGGTCGAGAACGGTGTTGAAAGTTTTCAGTGGGTAGCAGGAAAAACCAATCGCGCGGACTTTGCCTTGCTCTTTGAGCTTCACGAGAGCGGGGAGGGTTTCAGTCCATATCTGTTCGAGAGGCACGAACTCCACGTCATGCAGCAACATGATATCGAGGTAATCGGTTTTCAAGCGCTGGAGGGAAATATGCAATGACTCCTCAACGCGTTTTGCGGAGAAATCGAAATGGACGTCGGAATAGCGACCCAGCTTGGAACCGAGTAAATAGGAATCGCGGGAAATTCCTTTGAGACCCAATCCTAACATAATTTCCGACATGCCTCGTCCGTAGAACGGTGAGGTGTCGATGAAGTTCATTCCAAGATCGAGGGCGGTCTTGGTGGATAGCATCGCTTCGTCGAGCGAGATCGAACGAAACTCCGCGCCAAGAGATGAGGCGCCGAATGAGAGAATGGGGAGGTCGATATTGGTGTTGCCTAGTTTTCGAGTTTGCATGGGGTGACTGGTAAGTGGCGAGTGATCAATGTTCGATTTAAAGAGTTCAACGCAAAGGCGCAAAAATCGCGAAGGTTCGCAAAGCTCGGGTTGTTGGATGAGTCTTTTATGGATGTTTAAGTTTTGAAGTCTGAACTTATGTTACCCCTTTGCGTAACTTTGCGATTTTTGCGCCTTTGCGTTGAAAAATTACATTACGCTCCTGATGGATTTCATGGTTTGTTGGGCGGCGGTTTTGGGATCGGGGAGGGGAAGGATTTCTGCTGAGAGGTGACCTTGGTAACCGATTTCTTTGAGTGCGTCGACGATAGGAGCTGGATTCGTGTGGCCGAGGCCCATCGCGCGGCGGTTGGAATCTGCGTAGTGGACGTGGCCGATGTGTTTGCCTGCTGCGCGCAGCGAGGCGGCGAGATCGGTTTCCTCGATGTTCATGTGAAACAAATCGGCAAGCAGGACGACGTTTTCTAGTGAATTGGCTTCGATGAAATCAGCGCCATCGGTGAGGCGGTTGATGAGATTTGTTTCGTAGCGGTTCAGCGGCTCGTAGATGAACGGGACATTGTATTTCGCAGCAGTGTTTCCGGCAATGCGAAGGGCATCGGCTAACCATTCGAGGGCTTGGTCTTTGGAAACTTCACCGCCCCATTTTCCCTGCATCGATCCGAGAATCGCGGGAGCGCCGAGTTGACCACCGAAGGCGATCATTTGTTCGATGAAATCGAGAGCGGCGATGCGTTTGTCGAGGGATGGATCGGTGAGTGAAAGCCCGTGTTTCACCATGCCCGCTCCTGTGCCGACCGCGGCGATGCCGAGGCCGTGGGTTTCTGATAGAGATTGAATCTCGGAAACCGCCACATGCTTGGGTCCTGGAAGGAAAAGTTCGACATCATCATAACCAAACTCTTTGGCGAGTGCGAAGCCTTGCGCGAGGGGTTCATGGAAGACGAAAGGACCAGCGGCGGCTTCGGGAACTTGGCAGAGGGTGATGGCAGTGCGCATGAAAATTTCAATTTTAAACTTTAAACTCCAAGGAAGACTTGGGTTGTAGCGATTTATAAATCGCAGTTCCTTTCTTAGACTGATTCCAAGATGATATTCCCATAGGCAGTCGTGTCACCGGTGCGGATGAGGCCGATGGCATTGGGGACGAGTTTTTTGAAATCGTTGTGCGGGAGTCGGGTGACTTCGACATTGGGATAGAGCCCTTTGAAACCGTTGAAGGAGGTTTCGTATTTCTGGATCACTTCGGTTGGGTTGGTGGTGAGGAATTCCTCGGCTTGCCAGATCTGGCCAACTTTGAAGTTATCGTGCAGCAGATCGAGGAGATCGGTGATCGTGGGGATGCCACGGCAAAGAGTGAGGTCGACGGTTTCGATCTCGTCCCAGTAAGGAAACGCCCAGTCAGCGATGACGAGGGTATTGGTGTGACGAATGCGAGCGAGGAGGTGGAGGACGTCGGGGTTGAGGATTCCTTTTTGGAGCATGGGGTTGAAGGGTGAGTGGTGAAGAGTGAAGAGTTAAATTGTGAAATATGCCAGTAGGGAATTACAAGCCATGCTTCGATTTAACCTGCTCGATTTCCTCCGTGAGGGCTGACCAGCGGGTGTAGGCGAGTTCTAGCGTTTTGGTGACCTTTTCGACCGCATTGGTGGTGGAGCGGAGTTTCTCGGCGTCGCTGGATATATCTGGATTGGAGAGTGCCGCGGTGAGAGTGGCTTGGGCGGATTCTTGCTCGGCGATTTTTTCTTCCAGGCCTTCGAGTTCCTTTTCAAGTGGAGCGAGGATTTTGGTACGGGCTTCGCGGGCTTGGGCTTCTTGGCGCCGTTGGTCTTTGCGGTTTACACCGGGAGGTGCTTCGTTCGGTCGTTTTGTCAAAACGACCCTACCGACTTCCGCATCTGCCGTGGTGGCGGGTGGTTTGCGGGTAGGTGTGAATCCGGATGATTTCTCCTCGGCTTTCTTATCGAGGTAGTAAGCGATGTTTCCGTGGAAAAGTCGTGGTTCTTCGCCGGGGCGGAATTCTAGGGTTTTGGTGACGAGCGAATCGAGGAAATCCCGGTTGTGGGAAACGATCATGACGCTGCCGGGGTAATCCAACAGAGCACGTTGAAGAACGCCTTGGGATTGCATGTCGAGGTGGTTGGTCGGCTCGTCGAGGATGAGAAAATTGGCAGGCTTGAGTAACATACAGGTCAGCGCTACACGTGAGCGTTCACCTCCAGAGAGGACACCGATTTTTTTGAAAACGTCATCGCCGGTGAAAAGGAAGCAACCGAGAATGTTCCGGACGAGCGGCATCGCATCACGGGAAGCGACAGCTTGGACGGTTTCGAGAATCGTGAGGTCGGGATCGAGCTCATCGGCGTGGTTCTGGGAGAAAAACGATGGCGAGACGTTGTGGCCGAGAGTGACCTTGCCGGAATCGGGTTTTTCCTGTGCGGTGACGAGCCGGCAAAACGTAGATTTACCCGCACCGTTCGGGCCGACGATGGCGAATTTCTCACCTTTGTTGATTTCGAAATCGAAGCCGTTGAAAATCTGCAGCGGACCATAGGCTTTTGCGACGTTTTCGACTTTTGCCACCGTATGACCGGAGTTTGGCGGGGGCGGAAATTTGAAATTCATTACCGCATCATCACGCTCGGGTTCCGGGATACGGACGACTTTTGCGAGCAGTTTGATCCGAGACTGGACGAGTGTGGCTTTGTTGGCGGAGGCACGGAAGCGGTCGATGAACCGTTGGGTTTCAGCAATCTCCCGTTGTTGCGCGGTATATTGCTTCAACTGGATTTCTTTACGCAAGACGGACTCTCTCTCGAAGTAGGAAAAATTACCGGCGTATTCTTCGGCGCGGCCATGGGCGAAAGCAATCGTTCTTGTGCAAAGCGTATCCAGCAGTGCCCGGTCGTGGGAGATGAGTAGGATCGCGCCAGGGTAGTTGACAAGGTATTGCTCGACCCAAATCTGCGTTTCGATGTCAAGGTGGTTGGTCGGTTCGTCGAGGAGAAGGATTTCGGGTTGCTGGAGAAAAAGCTTCGCCATCGCGATTCGCATTTGCCAGCCACCGGAAAACTCCGAGCAATCCCGTGTGAAATCTTTATCCTGGAAACCGAGACCTTTGAGAACCGATTCGATTTTCGGTTTCATCAACGAGGGATCGTTTGCGTAAAGTTTCAGCTCGAGCTCGCCGATTTCCTCTAAGAGATCGCCGTAAGGCGAGGAACGCGGATCCATTTTGACCAATTCATCCGACAAGCGATCAACTTTTTCTTTGAGCGCCATAATCTCGCCGAAGGCGGATTCGGTTTCCGTCCATAGACTGCGGCCTTTGACGTGAATACCCTCCTGTGGGAGATAGCCAACTTTAGTTCCTTTCGGGGCACTGATGATTCCGGAGCTCGGTGGGATGATTCCGGCGATGCATTTCATCAACGTCGATTTTCCTGCTCCGTTGTGTCCAGCGAAGGCAATGCGTTCGCGTGGTTGGACGGAGAAGGAAAGGTTATTGAATAGGATGCGTGGGCCGAACTCGACGCGAAGTGCTTGGACAGAAATCATGAACGCGGGGAGGTTGCACACCCGCGGCGGTTGGTCAAGCCGTGGAAGTAGGAGTTGTGCTTTCTAAAAGCCCTCATTCAAATCGGTTTCCGAAGCAGGAACCACGAAAAACACCAAAAGCACGAAAAAATCAGGAAGGTCCGGTTGGGGGGGCGAATCCACATGGACCGCGCGACTCCAGTCGTGCTCTTAGGCAGCAGCGCGACTGGAGTCTCGCGGTCCATCATTCCTTTTTCTTTCGTGGTTAAAAAATCTTATCAAAACGTCCTGACAGATGACAAGCCGCCGTCCGCATGGAGGATTTGGCCGGTAATGAAAGATGAGGCATCAGAAAGCAGGAAAGAGGCGAGTTCAGCAATATGGTCGGGATTTCCGATGTTTTGGAGGGGGTGGCGTTTCTCAGCTGCCTCGCGTTTCGCCTCGTTTCCGAGAAGCGGCAGGGCGAGGGGAGTATCGGTGAGTGAGGGGGCGATGGCATTGACACGGATTTTCGGGGCAAGTTCAGCAGCCAGGGACTTGGTCAATCCTTCAACGGCGGCCTTTGCGGAGGCGATGGAAGCGTGAAAAGCCATGCCTTGCGCGACCGCAACAGTCGAAAACAGAACGATCGAAGCGCTACCTGATTTTTTCAATACGGGCAAAGCGAACTGGATCGCTTGAGCCGCTCCCAGACAGTTGATTTGGAAATCCCTGAGAAAATCCTCGCGGGTCAGACGATGGAATGGCTTGAGTGTGATGGTGCCAGGAAAGTAGATCAGTCCGTCCAGAGTCTCGGGCAAAACGAGGGGTGCGGGATTTTCCGCATCAAATGGCTGTGTGGAAATACCTAGTTCTGAGAGTGCGGAGTCGGAACGCGAAGCAACCGTAAGATGGTGACCTTCGGTCTGGAGTCTTTTCACGGTCGAGAGACCGATTCCAGAATTGCCGCCGATGATTAGGATGTTTTTGGACATGGGTTATGATTGAGCTGAATCGCTAAGGCTGTTGACGCTTAAGTCAAATTGAAAATGGTTAGGGTCGAGAATGCGAGTGGCGGTGGTTTTGTTAAAACGACCCGACCCAGTTAAGAACTCTACGCTTGCAGCTGCATTTTATTAATGCACATTAGTTGCGTGAGAGGGTCCCCGCTGATACGCACGGCATTGATATTATTGGCGATCCTTGCCTCGGGATTGGTGTTTTCGCATTTAACGGCCGAGCCGAAATCGAAGCCTGCAGTTGGCGGTGGAACCACTGAGCCTAAAACCAAGAAACAGATTCGTGCTCGCTACATTTTGACGCTTTCCGAGCGTGCCGCATTCGTAGAAGTGAAAAGTGCGGGTGAGCCATCTTCGTGGAATTTATCCTCTGAAAGCGGGATCGAGCCACTGACGGGCGACATCATCATCGATACTGACAAGCCGGTGATTTACCTGAAAGTGAATTGGTATGAGTTGGGCGACCGACGCGGTTTTGCGAAATTGGTCATCGAGGCAACGGGGCAGGAGACCGTTACTCAGGTCTTCGATGCGATGGGAAACCTTGATGAATTTTTAGAGCTAACATTTTGAAAGAGGAAACTCATCACGACTGTTGCGCGCATCACAGCCATCACCACGAGTTGGTGATCGAGGGGTTGACGGTATCGTATCGGGATATTTTGGCGCTGGATGGCGTTTCCTTTGCGACCTCTTGTGGAAATCGTGTTGCGTTGGTTGGACCAAACGGAGCAGGGAAATCGACCTTGCTGAAAGCGATCGCTGGTTTGGTGACGCGACAGTCGGGAAATATTTTATGGCGCGGAACTTCCGTTCAAAAATGGTCTCGCGAATTTGCGTATTTGCCCCAGCGTGAGGAAATCGATTGGTCATTTCCGATCACGGTTCGAGGTTTGGTGGAAATGGGCAGGTATCCGCAAACGGGTTGGTGGCGCAAGTTTTCAAATGAAGATCAAGCGGCGGTGGATAAGGCATTGGAATCACTGAACCTGATGGATTTGCAAGACAGGCAGATCCGCGAACTTTCCGGAGGTCAGCAGCAACGGGCGTTCCTAGCGAGAGCCTTAGCTCAGGAAGCGCATGTGCTTTTGTTAGACGAACCGTTCACCGGACTCGATCGCAATGCATCGATTTTGTTAGGTGATCTACTCGCGAAACTCGCAGCAGAGGGACGTCTGATCATCGCCTCGCATCACGATCTTGGATCGGCGCCCTTGTTGTTTGATGAAGTCCTTGTGATCAATACCCAACAGGTCGGCTTCGGCGATGTTGCATCGGTTTTAACACCGTCACTGATTTCGAAAACGTTCGCGGTCACAGAAACCCAAAGTCATGTTTGAAGAACTTTTAAACAGCCCCTTTTACCAGCGCACCTTGGCGGCTGCGGCGTTCATTGGATTCACCAATGGATTTTTCAGTGGGTTTGTCGTGTTGCGTAGAAATGCCCTGTCGGTTTCCGCCTTGTCCCACACCATGCTGCCGGGAATTGCGTTGGGGATATGGGTCACGGGTTATCTCTCGCAATGGAACGCTTTCATCGGTGCGCTGTTCGCCGCTTTACTGGTGGGTTTGGGCTCGGTTGCGGTCGCTCGCGGAAAACGAATTGCGGAGGGAACTTCGTTGGCGGTGCTCTACACCGCGGCGTTTGCGGCAGGTGTTGCGATCCTTCCAAAACTGGAAACCCGCAGTGAGCTTGAGCATTGGCTTTTTGGTGATATCCTTGCGATTGCAAATTCCGATCTTTGGCTCGCTTACTCAATGGGTGCTGTGATTTTGATCGCCGGCAATCTGTTGATGCGGCCGATACTGCTGACCTTGTTCGAACCAAACGTCGCAGCGGCGCAGGGTGTTCCAACCCGTACGATGCAATACCTCGTTTTCATGATGCTTGTGCTGGCATTGGTCTCGTCACTGCAAGCCGTTGGCTGCGTGCTATCCGTCGGGTTACTCGTCACGCCAGCTGCGACGGTCTCATTGCTGACTGATAAAACTTCCGCCTTGTTTTGGGGTGGGGGGCTGATCGGTGGGATCGGCTCCGTTATTGCGGTTTTGTTATCGGGTTACTTTGGAATTTCACCCGGTCCGGCGATTGTGATTTTGCTCGGAATTTTGTTTATTTTAGCCTACCTGTTCAGCCCGAAATACGGTCTCTTAGTTCCGAAATTTATTTTCAATCGACGCCCATGAACGATCTTTCCGTGACTCTCGCCGCCGCCGTTACTTCGGGGAAAATTTTGCCTTCCGCAAAAGCAAACATCGAATCCTTGCTGGCAGGATCTGCTAGTGATTTACCCAAACGCGCGGTCAGTGAGCTTTTGGAAGCAGAAATGTTTTCCGAACTGAACGACCGTTTTTTCAAAACTCTCGCTTTTGGCACCGGTGGACTGAGGGGGCGCACCATCGGTCGCACCATCACCGCATCTGAGCAAGGTGCTGGCGGACCAAATGGGCGTCCGGAGTTTCCATGCGTCGGCACCGCGACGATGAATTATTACAACGTCTCCCGCGCGATTCGTGGCTTGATTGCCTACATGAAATCCGTGGGCGGAAAAAGTGGCGGAAAAGTTACTTTTGTGTTCGCCCACGATACTCGGCATTTCTCGAAAGACTTTGCGGATTTCTGCGCCAAAGTTTGTGCGGAGCATGGCTGCGATGCGTATGTGTTCGATGGACCGCGCTCGACCCCGCAGTTGTCATTTGCGATTCGCCAGCTTCGCGCGGATTCCGGTGTGGTGATTACTGCCAGCCATAACCCATCGCACGATTGCGGTTTCAAGGCCTATTTCAATGACGGCGCACAAATCGTCGAGCCACACGCGACGGCGATCATTGGCGAAGTGAACGCCGTCACCAGTGAGTGCTACGAGCCTTTGCCGATTGCGCAGCAGGGAACGATCAAAACCCTGGGTGCGGATTTTGATGAGGTTTACGTCACGCTGTTGAAAACCTTGTTGTTGCAGCCTGAGCTATTGAAAAAGACATCGACGAAAATCGTTTTCACCAACCTGCACGGCACGGGCGGACATATCAACGTACCGATGCTGAGACAGCTGGGTTTCGAGGTTCTAACCGTTCCCGAACAAGATATTCAGGACGGACGTTTTCCAACCGTCGATTCACCAAACCCGGAAAACGGTCCGGCACTTGCAATGGCGATCCAGCTCGCGGAATCCTCCGGTGCGGAAATCGTCATTGGAACCGATCCTGATGCGGATCGGATGGGTGTTGCCGCGCGTGACGATCACGGAAAAATGGTACTGCTTACCGGAAACCAGATCGGTTCTTTGATGGCGTGGTACCGTTTGAAGACCATGTTCGAACTGGGTTGGATCAGTCATTCAAACCGCACACGCGCGGTGCTGATCAAAACCTTCGTCACCACCGAGTTGCAAACCGCAATCGCCGATTCGTTCGGAGTTTCGGTGGTCGATACCCTAACAGGTTTCAAATACATTTCCGCAAAGCTCAAGAAATACGAGGACGCGATCCCTTCAGATAAAAAAGGTGACTACCGCAACCTTACGGAAGATGAAACCCGCGCTCTGCGCCTGGAATACTCACGCTTCTTTGTCTTTGGTGGCGAGGAGAGCTACGGTTATCTTGGATCCGATGCTGTGCGGGACAAAGATGCCAACGGCGCGACACTGATGTTCGCGGAAGTTGCGGCTTACGCGAAGTCGGTTGGCAAAACTTTACCTAGGCTCCTCGACGAGCTTTTCGAACAATTCGGTTATTATCTGGAAGTCGGAAAATCCCTGACGATGGAGGGTGCGGATGGTGCGGCAAAAATCCAAACACTTGCCAATTCCTATGCGAACGATCCGCCGAAATTGATCGATGGATCAGAGGTTGTGCGCTTTCGTGATTTCTCATCACAGGACATCTACGACCAGGAAGGGGATTTATTGCCGAAAGAGAAAATGTTGTTTTTCGATCTCGCCGATGGGCGGTCCTTCGCGGTCCGTCCTTCCGGCACCGAACCGAAGATCAAATACTACCTTTACGGAAAATCGAAAGTTAGCGGTGATCTTGCAGCAACCAAACAACAGGTGGCCGATTCGATCCATGCACTGTGGAAATGGATTGAGATTGATGCGAATTCACGCGGGTAAAATTGTTTTTTGAGAATATTTCTCAAATATGACTTAGCATCGAATCAGGATGAAAATCATATTTTGGCTCGATAAATCTCATCCAACTACGGACTTCGAGACGGAGTCTAACATGCCATTGACAAAGCGATTGGAATCGGTAGTGCCGAAGCGTTTCGCGAGTTCGATGGCTTCGTTGATGATCACTTTGTTCGGCGTGTCAGTCTTGAGAAGTTCGTAGGTACCGAGTCTCAATACCGCGCGGTCCACGGGATCGATCCGTTCTGGCGAGTAGTTCTCGACGAGGGCGGATAGTTTTTCATCAATCTCAGGTTTGCAGGCGAGCAGGGCATCCACCAATGCATCGGTCTGGGAGATGAGTAAGGAAATCTCGGCTTTGGATTGGCGGATTTTTGCGAGGTCCGCCTGATCTGGGAAACTCTCTGGAGTTTCAACCATACGGAGGCGATTCGAGATGCGCTGCAAACGGCGAATCGTTGCGTTGAGAGCTTCGAGCTGGGACTTAATTTGGGGGAAGTCCTCGCTGGATTTGAGAAATTTATCGCGATTGAACGCGAGGTCTTGATCGATTGCAAAGAAACGAGCGAGCGCTGAATCGAGTTCGTCGGCAACGTCTTGATCTTCTCCGGCTTTTGGGGTTTTTTCGAGTTGAGCGTAGGAAATACTCCATGAGGATTCGAGCGCGAGCAGGCGATTCAAATCCATGACCAAGGCTTCAGCACCGGGAATGGCGGTGATATGAGCTTTGGCAACTTCGGCGCGCTCTACAAATTCAACAAGTCTGGATTGGCGGCCGATCGCCAAGTGTTGTACGGTCCGGAATGTCGCAAACGATAGATTTTTTCGATCTGATTCCGTGAGAAATTGCCAGAATGGTTCACGTAACTCTGCTGGCGAGGCTCCGCCTTCAATATCGGAACAGTAGAGAAATTGGATGGCGGCTTCCCGTATTTGCCTGCGGCTTGGCATGTCTTTATCTGGAAATATTTGGGGAAGGTTTGGGAATCGTTTTTTCGATTTGCGCAAAGATGTCGATCATGCCGACAGCAGCTTTGGCCGCTTCTCTGCCGCGATTCATGCTGGCGGCAATGCAGCGGGCATGGGCTTGTTTTTCATCCTCGACGAGCAGGACTTCGTGAATGATTGGAACGCAGTTGCTGACGGCGAGATTTTGAAGTGACTGGGTGACCGAGGATGCGACGAGGTCAGCGTGATGGGTATCACCCCGAATGATGACACCGAGTGCGATGATGCAATTGATGTTGTTGCTCTGCATCAATTTGGAGACGACGACCGGAATTTCAAAAGCACCGGGAACGCGTATGAGATCGATACGCGCCATGGGAATGAGCTCCCCGAGCTCAGAAATGGCGTTTTCCACAAGTGAATCCGTGAACTGCTCGTTGTATTTTGAAGCGACAATAGAGACCTTAGCCTTCTGGCCGATGATCCTTGGTTTGGGCTGCAGTGCGGTGGACATGTATTGGCTATGAAGGTAAGCGAAATAAATGTCAACTGGCAGGGAAGAACATTTGTAAGATCTTTGTCAGTTATGCGAGGCAACCGGGGCAACTCTGAACGAAATGACCGGGTTGAAGTTCAGAGAGCTGGGGTTGGTCAAGAGTCAGGCAAAGCTCAGGATTTCCCACTAGATTACGGGGCTGAAACGCACAGCCTTTGGGAGGATTTGTAAGGTTTGGCGGCAGTCCGGGAATGGTCATCAGTGGCTGGCCCTTGGGTTGGGCAGCAGGAATCGATTTCAACAAGGATCGGGTATAAGCATGCAGAGGATGACTGAAGAGGTCATTACGTCGGGCACTCTCGACAATGCGTCCCGCATACATGACATTGATATGATCGCAGACCTCGGAAACCACGGCCAAATCGTGGGTGATGAAGATGATTGACGTGCCGAGTTGCTTTTGGCGGTCTTTGATCAGTTCCAACACTTGTTTCTGAACTGTGACATCAAGCGCGGTGGTGGGCTCATCACAGATCAAAAGTTCCGGCTTGGTAATCAACGCCATCGCGATCATGACCCGTTGGCGCATGCCTCCTGAAAACTCGTGTGGATAGGAATGTATGCGCTTTTCCGGTTCAGCAATTCCAACTTCTGCAAGAGCATCAATCGCACGAGTTAATGCTGCCTTTCCTTTGATGTTTTCATGCAACTCCAAAGGCTCGGTGATCTGATCGCTAATTCGCATGTAAGGATTCAGCGATGTCATGGGATCTTGGAAAATCATCGAAATCCTTTTTCCCCGGATTTCGCGAAGCTGTCTCTCGCTAGCACTGAGGAGATCGATCCCGTCGAACATTGCCGTGCCGCGAACGATGCGACCCGGAGGTGTCGGTATCAGACCGAGTAGGGAATAGCAGGTGACCGATTTTCCGGATCCCGACTCCCCAACGATTCCCAAGGTTTGCCCACGCTCCAAATTGAATGAGACGTCTTCAACCGCATGAACCACACCATTACGGGTGTGGAAGCGAGTGGTCAGGTGTTTGACGTCGAGGAGCATGGGCTGAGAAAACTTTAAACTCTAAATTTTAAATTCCAAATGAAGAGCTGGATTAATCCGGATCAGGCTTTGTCCAAGATGGAGTTCCAGTGCTCGATGTTGTCTTTTTGATCTGCGAAAAGCTCAGTGGTATCGTCATGGATGGTGACAGAGGTGATTTTATCGCCAACCCCGTTGAACTTGCAGCCGCGCTCACCGGTGTTGTTCTTGCCGGTGATTTTTTCGACGACGTCCAGGCCATTAGTGACTTGACCGAAGACGGAGTGACGGTTGTCTAGGAACGGAGTCGGAGTGGTGGTGATGAAAAATTGGGAGCCGTTGGTTCCCGGACCGGCATTTGCCATGGAGAAAACACCAGGAGCACGGTGACGGAGTTCGGGATGGAATTCATCGGCAAACTTATAACCTGGTCCGCCACGGCCGCTTTCGGTCGGATCGCCACCTTGTAGCATAAAACCTTCGATGACTCGGTGAAAGGCCACACCGTTGTAGTAACCACGCTGTGATAGGTTAAGAAAGTTGGCACAGGTGACGGGAGCTTTGGAGGCGTAGAATGTCGCGTCGATGTCGCCTGCAGTGGTGTGGAGTGTGATTTTGATATCGTTCATGATGTTTTAAAAGGTCTGACGCCGAGATGGTGGGGAAATCTTTCCTCTCATCCAAGCCATATTTCATGGTCTCGATTCAATGATTAGGAACCGCAATTTCCAAATCACGATCTTATGGGCGTTGCAGTCGCGATTAGGTAGCATGGCATCCATGCTTCAGCGCCCCATTTTGCGGCTTGGACAAATCCTTTCCATTTCACAACTTTCACCCATGAATCAAACGCCATCGGATTGGAACGCCAGCAAAGGCATCGCGAAGAGCATGCTGCGGGATCGCGCGACACGTCGGAAAATATTGGGGTATGGGTTGTTCTTGGTTTTGGCGTGGATTGCTATCGGGATGTGGGGAGTTGATGAATGGCTCGCCGATAGGGCGATGCGTTTCCTCGTCTGGTGGGGTGTGTGCATGTTCCTTACTCTCATGCTCGTAATTTTTGCGCTATACGACGCGCTTTCGGTGATTCGGGAGGAGAGATCGAAAAAGGAATTATAAAAACTCCGCACGGATCGCCGCGTTGAGATCGTGTGCACTTTGAACGGGGTAAGTAGAACCGATGAAGATAGGTTTTTCATAATCCGGAACGTCGTCTCTGCCGTGTGAGCCTTTGACGAGGCTCGCATCCAAGGGAATCACTTCCAGCAGACCTCGAATCCCGAGTTTCTTTTTAAGTAAGAATTTCGCGATTTTCAATTTCGGGAAAGAGATCGCCGGATCGATGAAAAGCTCACAAGGATCGTAGCCGGGTTTGCGATGGATATCGATAGTGCGTGCGAAGTCGGGTGCTAGGGATTCGTCATTCCAGAAATAATAAGTGAACCATGCATTCGGTTTGGCGATGGCGATGAGGTCGCCAGCGCGTTCGTGATTGCGTTCGCGGATTTCATCGATGCCTGAGGTTTTCTCTAACAACTCACGAACTTCTTTTTGAATCGATGGATCGTTCATGTAGATGTGTGCAACCTGGTGGTCGGAGACCGCGAATGCTTTGCAACCGCCGTAATCAAGGGTTTCTCTTCCCAGTTCGTTTTTGATCGAGAGCCAGCCTTTTTCCCTAAACAGGCGATTCAAGTGAATGGGTTGATCGACTGGTGAGATGCCATATTCAGATAGGAGCAGCACACGGATGTTGCGGGATTCGTAAAAAGAAATGAGATCGGTGACGACTCGGTCGATCGCGCGGACTTCGTTCGGGATGTTAGGAGCAGATGGTCCGTCCTTTTGCAGGCAGTAATCGAGGTGTGGAAGATAAACGAGTGAGAGGGTGGGTTGGTGTTTTTTCTCCACCCATTTTGCGGATGCGGCGATCCAATCCGATGATGCGATTCCCGCACCCGGACCCCAGAAAGCGGGGAAGGGGAAAGGACCGAGATCAGCCTTGATTTCGTCACGCATCTCCATCGGCTGGGTGTGGATATCGAAATGTTTCGATCCATCAGCCGGGTAGAGTGGGCGCGGGGTGATGGTGAAATCCGCGGAGGAATGCATGTTATACCACCAAAACAATTTCGCACAGGTGAAGTCCGGAACTTTTTCGGATAAGTCACGCCGGAGTGTATCCCAGATTTTTTCGCCATGGACGATGTGGTTGGATTGTTTCCAGAAACGGACTTCGGCAGCCTCGCGGTCATACCAGCCATTGGCGACAATGCCGTGTTTCTCTGGCGGGGTGCCGGTTAGAATCGACGACTGAGCGGTCGTGGTCAGAGCGGGAAAAGCCGGCTTGTAACTTTGTAGTCCGTGCTTTTCAGAGAACGCAGTCATCCCTGGTGCATTTGCTTCGAGCAGAGATTTGGATAGACCAACAATGTTTAATACGGCGAGTCGCATGTTTGTTGGAACTTTATGCGTCAAATTTCAAAGTCCAAGCGAGAAGAATAAGGATTGTTGGATTGATTTCTTTGGGCTTTCGAAGGATATCGAGGAATGTTCAAAAAGATGGTTGAAGCCTTGGAGAAGGCGAATGTTCGGGCGAAGCTGAAAAATGGCGGTTTGAGGTGTCCGGATTGCGCTGCTCCGGCGGGGGATCTTCCTACAAATTGGGATGAAGTCATGGTATGTAAATCATGTGGAACGCGGACATCACTGGGCGAATGGGCACGTTCGTCCGATGCAGAACACAGGGTTGGCTTCGCGGATAAGCCACCCGTTGGAACCAAAATTCGACGTGAAACAATTGGCGACAATCAAGTGATTTGGCATATTCCGGCGGTCGGTAAATTCGGGTTCTTTTTATTCTTCTCTGTATTATGGTTATCCATCACCGGATTGGTTAGTGCTGGATTTCTATTCACATACATTACGGGTGGTAAAATCGAAGGCGATGGACCCAAGTGGTTGATGATTCCCTTTTTTGGTCTATTTTGGGCAGTTGGTCTGGGCACTCTGTATGCTGCATTCAGACAGAAATACCTAAAGCACACTGTCACTTTTGGCGGTGATCGCATCACATTAAGGAAAGACATGTTTGGTAGAACGAGTGAAAAATCGCTAGCCAAGTCGAGCGTGAGTTCGGTTTTACAAAAAGAGTTTTATCAACAAAACTATAAGCCTATTTACGGCATCGAGATCCGGGGCTCCGATGGTAAATTAAGGTTCGGATCGGCTCTATCTGGAGAGGATAAAGCTTGGTTGGTTGCCGATTTCAATCAGGTTTTGGCAGGTGGTAAGAAATTGGAATCCGGTCCTAAAACCGCTGATGCGACGCGTGGCTTGGCGCCCATAAATTTGGGAGTTCCCAAATCCGTTTTCTCGATACCCATTCCAAAACCAAGTGCGAGTTCTGTGGTTGGCTCTTTGATTTTCGCAGTCATTGGAATCGCATTTGTTTATCTCGGAATATTCGTGATTGAGGGGGATTCTATACCCAAAGAGCAACAGGGAAAACATGGCGCTTTTGAATGGTTCTTCTTTCTGATGGCAAATGGTTTTCGAACGGTTTGGACCTTGTTCAGCTCGGTGTTCGCGGTAATCGGAATTGGAATGACATACTCCACCATCAGAACGATGGGGAAAGATCGGCGCATCGAAGGAAATGAAGAAGAAGTATCGATCCGAACCTATCGAAAGGGCTTAACCCTAGAAAACCGTTCATTCCCGCGTAATTCGGTTCATGATATCCGCGCCACCCATTCCGGTTCTTCCAACGGCAAAGCCATGAAACGTGTGGAGCTGGTTGTTGGAAACAAGACCGAGAAGATTGCCAACTGGATGGATGGAGATATGGCGGATCAGTTGATTGAAAAAGTGCGAACGGAACTTGGAAAGTAGTAAGCTTAAATCGCCACTTCGTCTCCTAACCTAGCCACGGTGACTTCTTTGCCATTTTTCAACAGGGCATCGCGTAGGGCTTGTGCTCCGGCGGGTTCGCCATGGACGAGCCAAGTGTGTGATTTCGCGCCTCCGATGCGGTTGTAATAATCGACCAGTTCCGAGTGATCCGCATGACCGGAAAATGAATCGACAATTTCAATACGGGCATTCACTTGGAAAGAATCACCCAGAATATTGACCTGTTTCACCCCATCACGAATTCTGCGGCCGAGGGTTCCTTCCGCACAGTAGCCGACAAAAAGGATGGTTGTGTTGGGATCTTCGATGTTGTTGCGAAGATGGTGGAGAATGCGACCTGCCTCGCACATGCCGGATGCGGAAATAATGATCGCCGTGCCTTCGATGTCATTGAGCGCTTTCGATCCTTTCACGGACCGGACAAGCGTCAGATCCTCAAATCCAAAGGGATTTTGTTTTTCAAAGAGAGTGGAGTAAACTTCCTCGTTGAATGAATCCGGATGAAGTCGGTAAATCTCCGTCGCGCTGACGGCGAGGGGACTATCGACATAAACTGGAATCGTCGGAATTTGTCCTGATGTGAACATTTCATTCAATACAAAGAGAAGTTGCTGGGTGCGCTCGACGGCGAAGGATGGAATCAGAATCTTACCCCTGTGTTTGATCGCCCGGCTGATGACTTGGCTAAAGTGCTCATCAAAACCCGGAGGTGCCTCGTGCTCACGACCTCCGTATGTGCTTTCCATAAGAACGAAATCGACGTCGTTGATTGCTACGGGATCACGTAAAACTTCGTTACCGCCACGTCCGACATCTCCGGAAAACAGGAAGCGTTTTTTTATTCCGTCTGCTTGATCCTCAATATCCAGCAAAACTTGGGCGGATCCGAGAATATGACCAGCATCGACAAAGGTCAGATCAACGCCAGGAGCTATCTGCAAAGGCCTGTCATAGCCAAGTGTGACGAACTGACGAAGGCATTTCTCCGCATCTTGTTCAGTGTAGAGAGGGGTAGCTTCTGGTAAGCCTTCGCGTTTGCGGTGCTTGTTGAGCCAGTTGATATCGCTCTCCTGAATATTTGCGCAATCACGCAACATGATCTGACATAAATCACGCGTGGCATGGGTGGAGAAAACACTGCCTTTGAAACCTGAGCGGGAAAGATTCGGCAGGTTTCCGCTATGATCGATATGGGCATGGGAGAGGACGACCATATCAATAGATTTCGGATCGAAGTGGGGGAATCGGCAGTTGATTTCATAGGCATCCTTGCGGTGGCCTTGGTATAGCCCGCAATCAAGAAGAATACGTTTACCATTGATTTCAAGCAGATGCTGCGAACCTGTGGTGGTGCCTGCGGCACCGCAGAATTTGATTTTCATAGACTAATCCTGTCTTTGAATCCAACAGCTGCAATGAAAATAAGTCATGCAAGATCTGTATGGCTTATTTCTTATCGAGTAACTTCTCAAACACCCGTGAATCCCGCCCGCTGGCAATATACTGCTCACGGCGTTTTTCAGGCAATATATTCAGATCGGACGGAGTGTAGTTTGCGCGAATGAAAAAATCCGCCGCGCGAGTCGTTAAGGCAAACACACGGCGGATGTTTTTTTGTCTGGCCAGAGCTTCCGCATGCTCGACAAGTTCGAAACCATAGCCGCGTCCCTCGTGGGCTTGTTTGACATAGAGGCAGGCGACTTCCGCGCAATTTTCGGATGGATATTCATGCAACGCGACACAGCCAACGACGTTGTCATCAATGGACATGACACGGTAATCGCCAATGTGTGCTTGAATGTCTTCGTAGGTCCGGGCAATCAGTTTTGTGCGCCGAACGACACGTCCGATCATCCCGAGCAGTTCGGGGATATCCTCGTCGCGCAACTCACGGATAACACGATAACTGTCAGCATGCACCATCGTGCCGACACCTTCGTTAGAGAAAAGTTCATCAACTAGGACTCCTTGTTGACGGCCATTTAGAACGTGTACACGTGGCACGCCGAGATTGCAGGCATTTGCAGCTGCGGCGAGAAGTTCGCGACCCTCGACGTTTTCAGATTTCAATACATTCGGAACATCCGCGGCGCGAATCGCGTGTGCGGGTTGACCGTTGACCAGAATACTTTGCTGTAAAAGTGCGATGACTTTAGAGACTCCAATACGTTTTGCGAAATCGACGACCTCGGAATCAAGTGGTCCGATCCCTGATGCGTCAATAATAGCAGATTGGCCCCGATTCAGGATTTCCTTCACCTCTTTAGCAGCGAGTTCATCAGAAATAGGCAGGGTAACGCGAGCAGCCATGATTTCACATTCAAGTGTCCAATCATAAAGATCCTTGAGATCGCCACCAAGCACGCCGAGCACGAGTTTTACTCCAAGATCTTCAAGAACTGCCAAATCCAGCAAGGTTTCCGCAACCGCTGGCTCTGGCAGAAGATCCGCTTCGATGAGGACACAAAAGACCTTTCCCCGGAATTGGGGAATATACTGAAGCACGGCACGCAAGTCTCTTTTCTCGACCACGCGGAAGAACGTATCGTGAGAATTCCAGATTGAAAACTTCAATGATCTTAAAATCCTCACCCTATCCATCCAGTTTCCCGCATTACAATCCTTGTCGCGGCCGTGACAAGGATTGTAATGCTCAAGCCCCACCTGAACCCTGATTTTTACAATTATTGTCCTGGCCGTGACAATAATTGTTGAAAGCGGAGCTGCAAATTCAGAGATGGGGATGCTTTGGAAAGGATTTTTTGTTTGAATAAATCGTGATTGAAGAAATTTCCATCAAGCCAGCGAGGAGAAAGGTGGACACTTAGCAGGGATGCAGGGCAACCTAGGGGTGTGAGTGAGGTGATGATAGAAACCAAGGGTTTGCACAGGAGTTACCGGATCGGTAAAAAATCGATCGAGGTGCTTCATGGCATCGATTTGCAGATCTACAAAGGCGAAAAAGTTTTTCTCTGTGGCCCCAGTGGTGCCGGTAAGACGACTCTGCTTTATACTTTAGCTGGCTTGGAGAGGCCGGAACTGGGAAGTGTATATATTGCCGGTACGGACCTATATCAGCTTGGCCGCAAGCAACAGGCGGCATTTCGGAACCGCTCAATCGGGTATGTGTTCCAAAATTACCATTTACTACCCGAGTTGACCGCTCTGGAAAACGTTGCCGTACCGGGTGCGATTGCTGGGCTGAATCACAACGAGGCAGCCATGATCGCGTTGGAACGGGTAGGTTTGAAAGATCGAGCAGACCATCTGCCATCGGAAATGTCCGGTGGAGAACAACAACGGGTGGCAATTGCCAGAGCGATTGTGAACCAACCCAATGTGCTCTTTGCTGATGAACCCACTGGAAATCTCGACTCAAATACCAGTAAAGAGATTATGGAAATACTTATGCAACTTGCTGATGAGCAAGGAGTTACATTGGTTGTTGTGACGCACGATCGAGGTTTGGCAGAGGTGGGTGATCGGACTTTGGTGATCAAGGATGGAAAGGTGACCTGAGCCGTGCGTTTTCTTCTTATTTGAAGTAATTTTTCAGCGCGCGCTGCTCCTCAGGATTCAAGGATTCTTTCCAGACACGGTCACCACCATTACCTTTGGTGGCTTGTCCGCCAGAGGATAAAGTGGAGGCTTTTTGATCGACAGAATGTTTGCCGTCTTGCAGCTGAAGCAGATCACCGGGCAGCGCACGGGAGAGATCTTTAGCCTCGAGAGCAGCTAAATCACCGACATTCAGAGGATCTTTCGGGTTTCTCAGGATATTTGGATCATGGCCAGGTCCGCGATTGATGTCGCCACTGCCCTTGCCATTTCCTTCTCCGTCTTGGCCGTTTCCACTTCCATTGCCCGGTTGCTCACATTCGCCTTCGCCATTCTCGCCAAGCAATTGATCCGCCCAATCCTCGCCTTGACATTGGCCGCCTTCTTTAAGGGATTCCTGCAGTTTTTCCATATTCTGTTTGAGTTGCTGGATTTGCTCCGGATTGAGATTTCCGAGATCTTTGGGATCGATTTTTGAGAGTTGGTCGAGCAGTTTGTCATTGGGTTTCATGGCACCATTTTGGACGCCCTGCATGGCATCCTCGAACTGCTCAGCCAGCTTTTGTTTCTGTTGGGAATTGAGCTCTTTCGATGCCTCGCTGAGTTCTTTCATGGCATTCGCTGCTTCTGAAAGATTCTGTTGAAGGTCTTCGATGCTGGAATTATGAGCTTCCTTGAGGCTATCCGTGGCTTCAAGCGATGCGTGACTGAACCATTGTTCTTCTTCTTGGGCACGGAGTTGCTCGAGACGCTCCTTGATATCTTCCAGATACTTTTCGTCGACCATTGCGTCCTCTGCGAGCTGTTCGAGTTGAGAGTCCAGCTCGGACCAAGCCTGCGGTTGGCGCGCTGCTTCGGAGCCTTCGTTGGATTTGACTTTCATGGGCATGAGAAGGCCAATCGCAAGTAAAATGAGGGATAAAGCAGGGGGGGCAAGAGTTTTCGGGAGGTGCCAGTTGAGAGATTTTGAGAGGATTGAGGGGTGCTTGGGCCATGGTACAATACCCGCAGATGCTGCGGAGAGTGCCGAGTTCATTCGATGAGTCGCTTCAATCCTGACAAGTGCTTGAGTGGGTGATTCAAAGCGTTTCCAGACTCGTTTCAGGACAATCAGGCCGATCATGAGGGTTACAGTAGCCAAAGATCCACCAAGAATGGCCGGATGAACGGCAGGAAATTCACGACGTATGAACAATATCAAAACCGATCCGGCCACAGAAGTGATCAAAAGAGGACTTGCGAATGCATCTAAAAACCAAGCCAGATTGATTCGACGCGATAACTTCGCCGCTTGTTGCATCCAGTAACGTTGATCTCCGGAAGGTTCTGAAGCCATTGCTGGGAGTCTACAAAGATTTTTCCATGTATGCGACTCGTTTTTTTTGCTAAGACTCCAAGTTCTTGATTGGCTAAATCAGGGGGTATAAGGTCTTAGTCCTTAGTCGATTTTAAGATTTGGCATTACATATATTGTAACAAGTTAAATAAAAATCAACCTGTAAGGATCAAGGTGAGGATTTGAGCCAAAAAACAAGCTGATGCCAGTATTCAGGATCAAGATTTGAACTTGTGATTTCTGGCCATTCTAAGTTGGCAATGAGTTCGTCATGGCGATGGTATCCGCGTTTCATCCAGAAAGAATCATTTGATCTATAGTCATAAGGACGTGCCGGATGATCAACGGATCGGATCACTGAGCAAAATGCGTTGATGTCGAAATGATGATTCATTGCCCATGACTCGCGGAGGTCGAAAAAACGATGTCCGACGCCTTGCCCACGGAATTCGGGTAAAAGCACGGATTCGCCAAAATAAGCGATTTTCGACAGGTCGTAGCCAGCAGCGACGAATGGCTGTTGAAAAGCCGGATCGGCATCAGCCAAAGGCATGCTGGTCGAAACTCCGACAACCCGACCTTCGGATTTTGCGATCACCAGAAACGCAGAATCAGTTTTGGTATAATTCGCCAGATATTCTCGCTCATAGTCAAGATCGCCAGCGTAGAGATAAGGAAATTCACGAAACACCCTGCAACGCAGCTCAGCAAGATCCTCGATAAGGCAAACCGCATCGCTACCATTCACACCTGTGCAAACTATCATTTCGGGAAAAATTTAGATTATAAATGCAGCTGTGATCGATTTAAAACCATGTAAATTTGATGTTTTACCACTTTCCAGAACGCTGATTCCGAAGAAGATCGAAACAACCTTACGATATGACCCATCCCATGCTCAAAACGATTTTGCCCCTGCTGATCCTCATTTCAGCCACGGTATATGCCCAGGAAAAGCCCGCAACTGAGGAGAAAAAGCCCCCTATCGTTGAAGAAAAAGCCGTCGATCCGATTCAGAAAAAAAGCTCTATAAAGATTGATGGCAAAGATATCGCCTATGTTTCGACAGTCGGCAAAATGATTTTAAAGAACAAAAAAGGCGAACCTCGCGCCTCGATTTTTTACACCAGCTACACACGTGAAAATAGGGCAGATGTCTCAAAACGGCCTGTGATGTTTGCGTTTAACGGTGGTCCTGGTTCGTCAGCGGTATGGTTACATCTCGGAATCTTAGGGCCGCGTATTTTGGATTTGCCGGGTGATGGCACGCAGCCGGTGACTCCCCCTGCCCGCCTGGTTGATAACGATCAGAGTATTCTGGACGTATGTGATCTCGTCTTCATCGATCCCGTGACAACCGGTTACAGTCGTGCGGCCGGCAAAACGGAAGAAAAGGAATTTCATGGATTGAGTGAGGATATTGAATCAGTCGGCGATTTTATTCGGATGTGGATCACCCATAACAATCGCTGGAGTTCCCCCAAATATCTTTGCGGAGAATCCTATGGTGGAATCAGGGCTGCTGGTTTGGCGGATCACTTGCAGGAACGTTATGGCATGAGCCTGAACGGTGTGGTCATGCTTTCGAGCTTACTTGATTTCAGGACTCTTATACCCTCCCAAGGTAGTCAGCTTTCATATCAAGTCTTTTTGCCAACCTTTGCGACCACAGCACTCTATCATGGAAAAATCAAAGGCGAGCGTAATGCCGTTTACCAAGCGGCGAAAGAATTTGCTTATGGCAAATACACACTGGCCTTATTGAAAGGCAACGAAATCGCAGATGAGGAGATCGAGGAAATTGCGATAAAACTAGCCGAGCTTACGGGCATTTCGGCTGATGTATGGAAAAAGCATCAGCTTTGCCTGGATCCCTCAGTGTTTCGTGCGGAATTGCTCAGAAAAGAGGGAAAAGTCATCGGTCGATTTGATGCGCGCGTTGCCTGGGATATTACAGATCCAGCTTCGAAATCAGCCGAATATGATCCATCCTATTCGTTGGCTTATCCGGCGTTTTCAACAGCCATGCTGGCTTACCTTGGCGATGAGCTGGGCTGGAAAGAAGACCAACCTTACGAGATCCTGACTTCTGAAGTGAGTCCATGGAAATTCAGTTCCGACAACCGTATCGTGAACCTCACCGGCGATCTTGCAAAAGCGTTGCGAGACAATCCAAAATTACGAGTCTTGGTCATGGGTGCGCATACCGATCTCGCAACCCCTCCCGAGGGCGTCTCGTACTCTTTCCGCCAGCTAACTGGAATATCCCCTGCACTGCTTCAACAGGTGAAATACACCTACTACGATGCCGGACACATGTTCTATACCAACCCGGCCGATCTCAAAAAATCACGGACAGACTTGGTAGAGTTTTTGAAACCTTAAAATCTAAACATTAAATCCCAACCAAGACTAAGTCTTCTTTCCAGTTAGTTTCACGAACTCTTCAATTTGGGGTTTAAAGTTTAAAATTTAAGGCTTAGCTTCGGCGCATGCGTCTTGAAGATACGTTTGCCAATCTCAAAAAACAGAATCAAAAAGCCTTCATTGCCTATGTGGCGGCCGGTGATCCCTCATTTGATCTTTCTTTAGAGGTCATGAATGTGCTTGCGGACATAGGTGCCGATGTGATCGAGCTGGGATTACCGTTTTCCGACCCCCTTGCGGATGGCATCGTCAATCAGATGGCTGCAGACCGTGCCCTGAAAGCAGGTATGAACACATCGCGCTCACTCGAGTTGATCAAAGCTTTTCGCGAAAAAAACAATACAACCCCCATCGTTCTTTTTACCTACCTCAACCCGATTTTCACCTATGGCTTTTCGCGTTTCCAAAAAGACGCCGTGGCTGCCGGCGCAGACGGAATTCTTTTGCTGGATCTTCCTCCGGATGAAGCGGAGCTCTCCGCTGAACTTGCTGAAAACGAGTCGCTCTCACACATCCGCCTGATCGCGCCTTCAACCCCGCCGGATCGGATCAAAATGCTCGCCGAAAAAGCCGAGGGTTTCATTTACGCTCTCTCACGCAGCGGAGTCACCGGTGGACATTCAGCACCCGCTGCCACCATTCCTGCTCAAGTCGCCGCCATCAAACAACATACGGACGTCCCCGTGTGTGTTGGATTTGGTATTTCAAATCCTGAGCAAGCCACGCTTGTTGCAAAATCGGCCGACGGCATCATTGTCGGCTCCGCCATCGTCAAGCGCATCGAAGAAAATCTTTCCAATCCCGCCCAAGCCGTCAGGGATTTTGCCAAGCCGCTGATTGAGGCTATACGTTGAAAAAGGACATTGGATAATTTGATAATTTGATCACCTAATTTCCTAATTATCTAATTACCGAAACATCGCTTGAAATCCCGAGCCCCTCTATCCATCTTCCCACCAGCTTTACCAAACACACCATGCTTCTCCACTTTTACAAAATGAATGGCGCCGGGAACGATTTCATCGTGATCGACAACCGTGACTTATCTATCTCTCTTGATGAGGATACCATTGCAGCACTTTGCGATCGCCATCGCGGCATTGGCGCAGACGGTCTGTTAGCTGTCGAACCGGCAGAAAAAGGAGCTGATTATAAATTCCGCTACTACAATGCGGATGGAGGAGAAGCAGAAATGTGCGGCAATGGCGCACGTTGCTTTGGCTTCTTTACCGCACACCTTGGCAATGAAGATGAGGAACTCCCCTCCAGTGTTTCTTTTGAAACCATTGCAGGCACACTCACGGCGGAGATCGTTGGTGAAGAGGTTCGCATCGCGATGTCGGAGCCAAAAGATCTTGAGCTCAACTCACCCGCAAAGATTGATGGTTTTTCCGGAGTGCTTCATTTCCTTAACACCGGTGTGCCCCACGTTGTGAGTTTCGTAGACGATCTGGAAAACACCGATGTCTTCAACGTCGGACGTGCCACACGCTATCATTCCCATTTTGCACCGAACGGAACCAACGCAAACTTCGCCAAAGTGCTCGCCCCAGATCACATCGCCATCCGCACCTACGAACGCGGTGTCGAAGACGAAACCCTTGCCTGCGGCACGGGCATGGTCGCTTGTGCTCTCGTCCATCACCTGCTAACCGGCGCGGAATCACCCATCAAGGTCGATGTCGAGGGTGGTGATACCTTGACCATCGGTTTTGAAAAAACAGGAGATCAGAAGTTTGTGAACGTCACCCTCACCGGGCCAGCCGATTTCGTGTTCGAAGGCGAAATCGAAATCTAACACATTTCCTTAACCTGAAACGTATCTTACAAAGCCTGCTCGTCGCAATCGGCTGTATCCACATGGTCGGTGGACCCTACTCCGTGGTGCAGCTCTATGCATGGGCGAACATGTTGGTCACCTACTCTCAAGAGACATCCATTTCCGAAGCGGTCGTCGATACTTTTAGCGGTGAAAAGCCCTGCCATCTTTGCGAAAAGATCAGCGAGGCGAAATCTTCTGATTCAGAAAAAGAAAGTCCCGAACCTGTTCAGCTTTCCCAGAAACTATTTCAGGATTTTTTCGCACCAACTTTGGTCGGCCTGAACGATCCCTTTTCCTCCCCTCTCCCACCCATCGATTTCCCAGCCCTTGCTGATGCGAACGACCGCGCCGCAAACGGCCCACTAGCTCCGCCTCCGAGGGCGTAGATATTTCATAATAAAAAGAGAACCACGAATATACGTGGATTAACGCGGATAAGATTCTGTCAGAATGATTATTTTTATAATTCTGACTCGTTATCAAAGCTCCTCTTCATGATTTGGGTTTAAAAAATCACTCTTCATCTGCGTCCATCCGCGCCCATCCGCGGTTCGAATTCTCTTCTATTCATTTCCAAAATTTTTCCATCTCATTCAATGAAACCATTTCTATTTATTATATTATCTTCATCTATCGCCCTAGCGGCACCTGAAACTCTTGCTACTACCATTGTCAAAACCAAACCCAATCCGGCACTCACCCAACCTAGCCTAGAACAAGATCGATTTGATCTCGCTAAAATTCCTGGCGGCACGGAAACTGTTGATGTCGAACGATTTCTAAAAGGTCGATCATCGACGTTTGCCGATACCTTTGCGCTCTCTCCCGGTGTTGTCGCTCAATCGCGCTTCGGTTCCGATGAAGCCCGGATATCCATTCGTGGTTCCGGCCTGCAACGAACGTTTCATGGTCGCGGCATCCGCGTCATGCAAGACGGTATTCCACTCAACCTCGCCGATGGTGGATTCGACATGCAAGCGATCGATCCCCTCGCCGCTTCTCATATCAACATCTGGCGTGGTGGAAATGCGTTGTCGCGTGGCTCAACCACACTTGGCGGTGCCATCGATTACCTCTCGCATACAGGCCAAACCGCACCCGGTTACTCGGCACGGATCGAGGCAGGTTCTTACGATTACCTCCGAACTCGCTTTGCAGGCGGATACACAGAGGGATCGAAAGATCTTTATTACTCGCTCTCACACGCCTCGCAAAGCGGCTTTCGTGATCACGCCGAGCAATCCGCCCAACGCTTGTTTTCCAACTTCGGAATCCAACTCCGCGAGGATTTGGAAACCCGGTTTTATGTGGCTGCGATCCATACCGATTCCGAACTTCCGGGTTCACTAACCAAAGCCGAACTCGAAGCCAATCCACGCCAGGCAGATAACTCGATTTTCGGTGCCGTGAACTTCGATAACCGCCGCGATTTCGAGCTGTTCCGCGTCGCCAACAAAACCACCCTGCGTGATGGGGACAATACCTGGGATTTCTACTCCGCATGGACTTACAAGGATCTGGATCACCCGATCACGCCATTCGCTGGTGTGATTGATCAACTCTCCAATGATCTCGCTACCGGAATCAACTTTTCCAACAACAGCGAACTCGCCGGACGTGAAAATGAATTCAGATCGGGTCTCTCATTCACTTACGGAAATACCAACAACGCGGTATTTTTAAATACGGCAGGCAGCCGCGGTGCCCTGCGAAATCGCGACGACCAGACGGCCACAAACCTTGAGGCATTTTTTGAGAATCGCCATCACCTCACGGATGAGTTAAGTCTAACAGCTACCCTCTCCGCCGCCTATTCCACTCGTGAAAATGACAGAGATTTCTCCAATCCTGTTGCCGTTCCGCCGTTCTACACCCCGCCTGCTCCGGGTGCATTGACTTCTTACGACGATTCCTTCACCAACATCGCCCCAAGCCTCGGTTTGATGCATGAACTCAATGACATCCAATATTTTATGGGTATTTCACGCAGCTTCGAGCCACCTTCGTTTTCGGAAGCGGTCACCGCGAACATCGCTCGCGACGCACAAACCGCTAACACCCTTGAACTCGGCAGTCGCGGCACCCGCTCCTTCGCGAAATGGGATGCCACGTTTTTCTACTCCATGGTAAAGGACGAACTCCTTACCATCACCGATCCCCTCACCCTTGTCTCCACCACCCGAAATGCCGACGACACAATCCACTACGGTATCGAACTCGGAACTGAGATTGATCTGGCAGGCAACGCATGGAACGATGTAACTCCTGCAAACCGATTCGTCTTCCGCAGCGCCTATACCTACGGAAATTTCAAATTCGATAACGATCCAACCTATGGAGATAATAAAATCGCAGGCCTTCCACCTCACCTCGTGCGCGGCGAACTGCTCTGGGAAAACGAACAAGGCTACTACATCGGCCCCACCTTCGAATGGGTTCCCGTCAAATCCTTCATCGACCACCGCAACACTTTTGCCGCAGATCCGTATGCACTCCTCGGCTTCAAGTTCGGCCGACGCGTCACCAACGGTTTCTCATGGTTTGTTGAAGTGAAAAACCTAACTGACGAAATCTACAGTGCCACCCACGGCGTCGTAGATAACGCCGGTGGTGTAGATCAACGACAATTCCTGCCCGGAGATGGTCGATCTGTATTCATGGGTATGGAATGGAAATTCTAACTCAAGGAGGGGCGGCATGCTGTTTACCCCGATAAGTCGGGAGCTGCCCACTTCACACCAAATCGAGGGGCTACCATGCGTAGCCCCTCATTCAATCAAACCAAATATATAGTATGAAACGACTTATCAGAAAACTACACCGCTATCTCGGCCTAATCTTTTCCATCAGCATTCTGATGGCCTCCGGAAGCGGTGTGATTCACGTGGTGATGACACGGACTCAATCCCCGCCGCCAGCAACACGTCCCACCAGCACCCCTCTTGACCTTGCTGCGATCAAAGTCACTCCCGCAGAAGCATTTCCAGATCAACCACCAATCGCGGTGAATATTCGTAATATCGCAGGAAAACCATACTATCAGGCATTCACAGAGCGTGGGTTCACCTACATCGATGCGACAAACGGTCAGGTAAATCCGGATGCAGATGCGATTTTCGCAAAGGAAATCGCTTCCGGTTTCCTAGGCTCCAATGACATTTCAAAAAGCGATTACCTCACGGAATATAACAACGAATACATCAATATATTCCGTATTCTACCCGTCTATCGCTTCGATCAGAAAGACGGCAAAGGAACACGGGTTTACGTTTCAACCATGACCGGTTCAGTCACCCGCCACACCGATGATCAAAAGCAATTCGAGGCCAGGATTTTCACCAACTTCCACAAGTTGGGATTCATCCCTAATAAAAACATCCGAGACTGGACATTAACCACGCTTACCGGAGCAGCATTCCTTATTTCAATATTGGGAATCGCTCTCTTCTTTCTAACAAGACCAAAAAAATCAAAACCTATTTCCAAGTAACCAAAATCATGAAATTACATACTCTTATCTTATTCTCAGCTCTTCTGATCACTGCCAAAGCTCAGGAAAAAACAAACAAAGTTGATCCCGAGGCATTCAAACGCGGCGAAGCGATCTATAATCGCACTTGTATTGCTTGTCATCAACCGACCGGCAAGGGCATCCCAAGTGTCTTCCCTCCCCTCGATGGCTCTGACTGGCTTACAAAAGATCCGACGATAGCGATCAAAATCATTCTCAAAGGACTCCAAGGTCCCATCAAAGTGAATGGAGTTGATTACGCGCAAGTCATGCCTGCCGTCATGCCTGCACTTACTGACCAAGAAATAGCTGATGTTCTCAGCTATGTTAACACTTCATGGACCAACGACCTGCCTGCCGTCAGTGCGGAACAAGTCAAAAAAGTCCGTGATGAAACAGTAACTAAAAAAACACCCTACACAGCCGCCGAACTCGGAAAATAATGACGTCGGATTGATAAATTATGTTAACAGACAGACCAGTCATCACCTGATCGCTGGTCTGTCCTAGAATTTACCTTAAATTCGAACGACACGTCAGCGACGGCTTCTCATGGTTCATCGAAGCAAAAAATCTAACCGATGAAATCTACAGCGCCACCCATGGCGTCGTAGACAACGCCGGTGGAGTTGATCAACGCCAATTCCTTCCTGGAGATGGGAGATCTGTTTACGCAGGGATGGAGTGGAGGTTTTAGAGCATTTTAAATAAAACTGTAGCCGCAATGGGTAAACCAATTGGTGGCGTCTTTTTGGGTTACCTGTGAGAGAGCGTCTCCAATTGCCAAGAGGAGGGCTTCGTTGGTGCGGGCTTCGGCCTTGCGCAGAAGAGCCTTCACCT
>CAMCBV010000032.1 GCA_945873125.1 Prosthecobacter debontii | reverse complement strand
AACCTCACTCCGGCGCATGTCTATCAGGCATCACCCCCAACAACTAAAGCAGCATGAACCAGTCCCCAGGCGCGGCGAAAATGGGAAGCCTCCGCTGCGGTCCTCACACTCCACTGCGCTCCGCTCCGTTGCGTGCTCGGCCCTCCGCTGCAGCTTCCCATTTGCGAGTCCCTCACCAACTCCATCCTTGATCTATTATCCATGATCTACTACCCATCTCACGCATCCAAGCACCATAGCTTAGTTTAGCCAATCAGTGGCCGGACTTTGGGGGCCAGCTCATTTACCCGCCTACAGCCCGCCGGATCGCTCGATAAAAATGGCTTTAAGTCCAAACTTCTCTGCGATCATAAGCCCCAGTGCCCTGACCCCGAAGGTTTCCGTGGCGTAATGACCGGCATAAAACACATTCATCCCCCTCTCTTCTGCTTCGATGAAACTCCAATGCGGGCCCTCTCCCGTCACAAAGCTGTCGATTCCCAGTTCGGCTATTTTTCCGACTTCAGAGCCGGCGCCACCCGTCATCACCGCGACTTTACGCGGCGAGTCACTTCCGCAGGGGCAAATATGCGGTGGCCGATCGACTGCGTTTCCGATGGCCGTTTGCAGATCATCTCGCGAGCCATTCCACTCTCCAACGACGGCTGTGGCAAAGCCATCTTTGAGTAAAATCGGCTGGATGGAGCTCAGTCCAATCGCGCGCGCAAGGAGGATGTTGTTGCCGAATTCAGCATGGAAATCCAAGGGTAGATGGGAGGAATAAATCGCGAGGTTTCCCTCAATGGCAGTCTTGATTTTTTTGAAAGAGGGACCTGTGATACTTCTCGCTCCTTGCCAAAACATGCCGTGATGCACCAGCAACAACCCACCTTCTTTCGCCGCTTCCTCAATGACTGCGAGCGATGCGTCAACAGCCGAAATCACTCTTTGCACCTTGCCATTGTTTTCGAGCTGCAAACCATTGATCGCACCCGGATAATCTCGGATTTCAGAAGTTTTCAGCACCTCATCCAGAAAGGTCACGATTTCATGCAGATCAGCCATGCGTGAACCCTAGCCTTTCCGGGACCAGATGACAACGCCTGACATGAAATCCACCCCGCGCCCCTCAACAAAATCCACCAGATCCGCTGAAAGATCGGATTCCCATGATATTTCCCCGCCATTCCATGGGATCGTGAGCTTTGTAGCGTGCAATGCCTGCCGCGGGAGTAACAAACGCTTCGCGAGCGCTTCATTCCAATCCTGCGCCATCCATTCAAGATACTCACTGCCATTCCCCGAGTAAATTTTATCACCGACAATCGGATACCCACCAAACGCAAGATGAACGCGAATCTGATGCATCCGTCCGGTTTTGGGAAAACAACGGACCAAAGCAAACTTTCCACCGTTGCGCTCGAAGCGACGTTCCACCGCAAATCCCGTCGTGCAGTCTTTTCCCGAAACATCGACCACTTGCCTCACCCAGATATCACTCGGTCCGAGCTCACCCGCCCGACAAATCGGCGCATCACACTGCCATGCATCCTGCTCCGGCCATCCAGAAACAATCGCGAGATATTCTTTTTTTGCCTCACGTCGCTCAAAAATCATCCCGAGCTCACGCGCAGCGGACGTATGTTTGGCACAAAGGACCAAGCCGCTGGTTTCTCGATCCAGCCGCGTGATGATTCCCAGGCAAGCCCCGTTCTCCATCTCGTAAGCGTAGAGTTTTTCCAAGCCACCTAACAGAGTTGGCTCGGGCTTCTGATTCGCCGGATGCACGATGAGCGGCGCGGGTTTATCCACAACCACCCAGTCATCACTCTCATCAATCACCCGGAAATCTGGAATCACTTGAAGAGCCATTGCCTTGTTCTTGTCCCTAAAATTTATTTTAAACCACGGAAAAAGATTTTTCCCGCTTTAAAAAAACACGCCGGAAACCCGTCTTTGAAAACAGGTTTCCGGCGATGATCAAAAATGCGTGCGTTTCACACACCCTAGCGAACTAGGACTTGTAGCGGAGACGCTTTTTATGGCGGTTCTGCTTCATGCGCTTCTTACGCTTGTGCTTGTTGATCTTTGTTTTACGGCGTTTCTTAATGGAGCCCATGGTATTATACGGGGTTGGAGTTCAATGAAAATTACAGGACGAGTTTGTTAAGAGGATATTCGATAATCCCCTCTGCCCCAAGCTTCTTGAGGTCGGGGATCATGTCGCGAACGAGAATCTCGTCAATCACGGTTTCTACCGCAACCCAACCTTCTTCCGAAAGTGGTGAAATCGTCGGACGGCGGAGAGATGGCAATTTGGCGAGCATTTCGTTGAGACGATTTGCAGGGAGGTTCATTTTAAGACCGACTTTGTCGCGTGCGAACAGAGCGGATTTCAGCAGCATTGAGATGCGCTCCATTTTTTCGCGTTTCCACGAATCCGCCGCAGCAGATTGGCTGGAATAAAAGTGAGGAAAGGAGGTAAGCAGGGTGTCGACAATACGAAGTCGGTTTGCCTTGAGCGAAGATCCGGTCTCGGTGACATCGACAATCGCATCGACCAAATCAGGCACTTTGACTTCGGTTGCGCCCCAGGAAAATTCGACTTCGGCTTTGATTCCCAGCTTGTCGAGGTAGCGCTGGGTAATTCCGACACCTTCGGTCGCGATACGTTTTCCTTCCAGGTCCTGCGGTTTCTGGATCGGAGAATCTTCCGGCACCACCAACACCCAACGAGTCGGGCGTGCCGTGGCGCGCGAGTAAGGCAACTCGGCAAAATCGACAAGATCCGCCCCCCCTTCGGAAGCCCAGTCTAAGCCGGTGATTCCGCAATCGATGAAGCCTTGTCCCAAATAGCGTCCGATTTCTTGTGCACGGATCAGATAGATATCGAGTTCTGGGTCGTTCGAGGCAGGACGATATCCACGCGATGACACGTAAATCTCGTATCCCGCCTTGGCAAAGAGCTCGATCGTTGGCTCTTGCAGGCTACCTTTCGGAATCGCGATTTTAAGACTGTTGGACATGCTAGAATAAATCGCGGTAAAGCGAGGGGCGGCGTTTTTAGCCGTGAAATCTCAGGAATCAAGCCAAGTTTCATGAAAAATGCAATGAATCCTCTCGCAGGTCCATGAAACGCTAAATTCCTAGTGTCAGTTAGAGGGCATTACGGGACTGAGGTTTTACCAAGCGCAGATTTGATTGGTGGTTTTTACTGAACAGTTTTGCTGAACTTACTCGTTGAAAACAAAGATGTTCTCTTCGTCGCTGAATCGGCTTTTTTATCAGGTATTTCTTTATCTGTATGTACGATCCCCCTTCTCGAGTGTCCTGTTTTTTAAATTTAAGCCACATCCATCCTCACAATCTTTGTCACGGCCACGACAATCATTGTAAAAATGGCATGTAAATTTTAACGGTGAGCTGTCATCAAGGTATTGAGTCGTTTCTTCAATTCACTACGAAACCCCCTCCACCACACCCCCGCCTAACAATCTCCCTCCATCATAAAACGCCATGATCTGCCCAGCGACCAATGCACGTTGTGGCTTATCAAAAATGAGTTTCACGCGCGCGCCATCCAAAGCTTCCAGCTTCGCGGTCTCGGCCTTGGCTCGGTAACGCGGTTGTGCTTCAACGCGTTTCAGCGATGGAATGGATTCATTGATCGAGGAAATCGTACCCACCACACACTCCTGAAGATATAGCCCAGCTGTATCCTCCCTATCCCAACCAATCACCAACTGATTCTCTGCCGCCTTTTTCCCAACCACCACATAGGCCATCCCTTCTTTGGGCGATGCGACGCCGTGGCCCTTGCGCTGACCGATCGTATAAAAATGCAGGCCTCGATGTTGTCCCATGATGCGTCCCGCCGAATCGACAATATCCCCCGGTTTGTCCGGTAAGTAATGCGCGAGGAAATCACTCATTTTCACTTGCCCAAGGAAACAAATTCCCTGCGAATCTTTTTTCTCCGCCACTGGCAGATTGAAGCGACGCGCCACTTCACGCACCTCCGGCTTGAGCATTTCACCCGTCGGAAACCGCGCGTGTTCCACCTGGCGTGATGTCATCAGTGATAAAAAGTAACTCTGGTCCTTGTTCGGATCCGCCCCGCGTAAAATCGCTGCCTGACCATTTGAAAGCACACGCCTGCGGGCATAGTGGCCCGTCCCCACCGCCTCGAATCCCTGTTCCAGGGCGTAGTCCAAAAACACCCCGAACTTCATCTCGCGGTTGCACCAGACATCTGGGTTAGGAGTCAGTCCCTCATCGTAGCCATTCACCAAATACTCAACAATCTTGTGTTTGTAACTATCCACCAAATCAACCACCCGAAACTCGATCCCCAACGTCTTCGCCACCGCATGCGCATCTTCAATATCCTGTTCCCACGGACAATCCCCCGGAATCCCCTCATCGTTCATCCAGTTTTTCATGTAACCACCCACCACCTCGTGCCCCTGCTCCAATAACAGCGCGGCCGCAACCGCGCTATCAACGCCACCCGATAAACCAACCATCACTCTGGACATGGCAAAACTCTAAATTCTAAATCTTAAATTCTAAACCCTAAATTCCAACTAACTCTTACCCCTCACTTCATGCGGAGGCCTCGGCGATTCCCACCTACCAAAATCCGCGTCCTTGCCTGTTTATCAGTGGTTCGATTTTTTCACAAAAAACCCCGCGGTAGTTATCACCGCGGGGTTTGAAAGATTGGGCCGCCGTCGCCCCGAACCCGCATCGGGGAGGAGGGATGCTGAGCGGTGGCCGCCCGGAAATTTATCGAACGCATTTTATACGTCTAGCCATCCTGAAAATCTTTCAATCAATCATCAAAAAAATTGTCATTTAAAGCGATTCTGGAGGCGATGGCTCGACAGGTATCTTTGAGGAGAGCCCGGGAACGACTTTTCGCATCAGTTTGGCGAATCCGCTTTCTGCGGATACGATTTCCGCTTCAGCCTCTCGAACCGCTTTCTCCCAAGCTCCGGCGAAACCCGGAGCTTGCTCACGCATCTTACCGATCGCCATTTCTTGGATGCGAAATTGGCGCTGCTCACTTCTTTCAGGCTTGGTTTGAACCATTGCGAGATTGACCCGTAGATTTTCGTTTTGCGCCTTCAGTAACTCGATTTCCTGGGTCATCGAATCGCTACCCGACGCAGTGATTTTCATCTGGGTGTTAAGATGGGATTGAAAATCACGCAACTCGGATTCCAGCTTCTTGATTTCTTTACGCATCCGAAACTTGTTGCTGACCGCATTCTTCAGAATGAAGCCCGCGATCAACAGACCCAGAAGAAGACCCCAGACAAATGGAGCATGAATCATGTCATCGAGAGTCATAGAATACGGGAAAATTTGTTGGATGCAAAACAGCGGCAACCACGAGGATTACGCTTCTTGCACGGGAAGATTAGAAACTTCCTCGCGGAGTTTTTCCGCAAGAGGAGTGGAAAGGTAGCGCTCGCTTGACGAGCAACCAACGGTGACGATGCGCTTACCTTTAAATTCCGGTCGTTTAGCAAGCTGCATTGCGGCCCAGACATTCGCACCCGTGGAAATGCCGGCAGGCAGTCCTTCCTGTTGAGCGAGTGCCTGAGCGGTTGCGAAGGCGTCTTCGTTGGAGACTTGGATCACTTCGTCAATGATATCAAGATTGAGGTTACCTGGAATGAAACCCGCACCGATACCTTGAATCATGTGAGGACCCGGCTGAAGTGCCTGACCGGCTTTTGACTGAGAAATGACCGGGCTGTTGACTGGCTCAACCGCGAAAGTCTTCATATCACAACGCGATTTCAAAACTTCTGAAACTCCGGTGATTGTTCCGCCAGTGCCAACCCCTGCGACAAATGCGTCGATTTGGCCATCCGTATCACGCCAGATTTCTTCAGCGGTGGTTTCACGATGCGCTTGTGGATTGGCTGGATTGTCAAACTGGCTCGGACCGTATGAACCGGGGTTTTCAGCAATAAGCTTGTTCGCCATCGCGATCGCACCACCCATACCTTTGGCACGGGGAGTGAGAACAATTTCCGCACCAAGCAAGCGCAGCAGAACACGGCGCTCAACCGACATGCTTTCAGGCATGGTGAGGATGCAGCGATAACCTTTTGAACGCGCCACAAATGCTAACGCGATTCCAGTGTTACCAGAAGTCGGCTCAATGATCAGTCCTCCCGGCTTGAGTTTTCCTTCACGCTCACCCGCCTCGACCATGGATTTGCCGATACGGTCTTTGACACTGAAAAGCGGATTGAAAAATTCTGCTTTCACACAGATCTCAGCTTCAAGACCTTTGGTGATGTGGTTGAGGCGGATGAGCGGGGTGTTGCCAATCGTGGCCACCATGTTTTCTGCGATATTCATAAGTTCGAGGTCGTTAAAAGTTGCCGCACCTTAAGTAAGACCGCAGTCCTCTGCCAGCGGAAAAAATAGGACTCTTTGTCAGAAATATGGCTCTTTCGAGCCTATGAAAATGGGGAAATCAGCAGTGACTTATAAACGGTTTTTGTATGGTTATGCTCTTAAAAGGGTCATTTCTCCCGTGCTATCAGCAAATTTTTCCGTCGGCACACCCACGGCATTAAGCATCGTGGTATAGAGATTGGCCATCGGCACTTTAGTGTCTCCTGTGAAGTCGTGCAGATTTCCGTGTTTGAAGCCAAGCTTGTTACCCCCAGCAAGATGAAGCGGATAGTTCTTGGTGCTGTGCGAGGCGTGCGGATGGGATGATCCCCAGAGCACAATCGTGCGGTCTAACATATTGCCATCGCCTTCTTTGGTGGCGCGCATGCGCTTGAGGAAATATGCGTGTTGCTCGGCGCGCCATTGATCCCATTTTCCTGAATAGTCATCGGGACGTTTGTGCGCGATGTCGTGGGTGGCTCCTTTATAGCCAAGAGCGTAGTTGGCGTAGTTCCACATTTCGCTACTCGACGAACTCTCGCTCTCGAGCATGAGCGTGGCAAAGCGGGTGGAATCCGTCTGGAATGCCAGATAGATCAAATCATACATGCAGCGGATGTATTCGACGGGATCCTTATGAGAAACCTCAAGATTGAGACCTTTGGTATCGATGTTAGGCAAGGGCTTGTGAGTCCATTCACTGGTGCGTTCGACACGTTGTTCGAGCGCGCGTATCGAATCCAAATACTCATCCATTTTCCCTTGATCTTCCGTGCCGAGGCGGCTTTTGAGACTTTTGCTCTGATCCAACACAAGATCGAGGACGCTGGCTTCGCGTTTGAGACCTGCGCGCACTTGCTCAACACTTTTACCCGCATAAGGATTGAATAAGCGGCTGAAAATTTCCTGCGGCTTGTGCATTGCGGGAATGGGGCGTCCGGGCCCGCGGTGTGAAAGCGTCTTGCAGAATCCGTAGGATCCAGTTCCACCTTCGGTTCCCAGCACCAGTGAAGCGAAGCGCGTTTGCTGACCGAGAAGATTGGCAGCCACCTGATCCACCGAGATATTGTTGGTCTTCTCAACTCCCGCCAGGTCAGCACCCGTCGCAAAGACATCGCCCGAGCTGTGACCGCCCAGACCATAACCACCCGCATGATCAAGACCTCGCAGATAGGTGACAGAGTCTTTAAGTGAAGCGAAGGGAGAAGAGGACTGGTTGAATGTCAAAGGTCCTGCGTTGGCACAAGGCCACCAACTCCAGTCGTGGTGGGGTTTGCCAGCTTCGGGAACTCCGCTTGGAGCATCAGGCATGTAGGCACCATAGGCGAAATAGCTCACCAACATACGTTTCGGCAGAGTCGTCGTGCCAGAAACACCCATGGCTCGGCTCATGCTATTGAGAAAGGGTAAAGCAAGGGCAATACCGCCACCCTTGAGGAGTTCACGCCGATTAAGATGCCAGGATTTCTGTTTCATGGTGATTGGGTTTCGGTATTGAGATTTCTAAAAGCAGAACTCTGACAGACTGAAATAATGATGTCCTGAAAACCGCTGCCATTCATTTTTTGATTTTTCAGTAATTTATCGACAGACAAACGATCGTGATGCGTCAACGAGCGCCCGAGACTGTAGGAGAGCAGCCGTCGTATTACGTTTGTAATCACCTCATCCTTACGGTTGTTGAGAAGATATTGTTTCAAATCCTCCATTCCATCAACTTGGGGTCCGCTGGGAAGGCGGGAATCGGCATCAATTTTGACGGTGTAGATCGATTTCAGGTATTCTTGGTAACCTGCCTGATCGACGTGTTTCGCCAAATTGAAAGCAGTGATACGGGTGCCTTCTTTCGCAGCCATCGGTTGGTATTTGCCAACGGCATTGTATTGCTCGAATGGGATTCCCCAAGGATCGAGCCTAAAATGGCAATCGTTACAGCTTTCTTTCGTCCGGTGGAGTCGAAGCAGATCCTTGATGCTGGAAGCGTGTTCTGCGGAGGCGCCAGCGCTATCGCTCAATGCCGGCACATCGGCTGGCGGTGGTTTAACTTCATCGCCCAAGATGGCTTCACGCAACCAAACAGCGCGGTAGATCGGATGCGGTGCCGAGCCCGTACCATTTCCCACGAGGACAGACCCCTGTGTGAGAAGGCCGCCGAGGCGGTCTTCCGGCTTAATCGCCACGGGTCGCAGCGTGTTGCCTTCCACGCCGGAAATCCCATAATGAGCGGCCAGCGGTTGATTCAAAAAAGCAAAATCAGAATCTATCAGATTTGTAAAACTGGCGTTTCTTCGAATCAGTTCCGCGATAAAACCAACCGTCTCATCATGCATGTAATCGCGAATCGTCGGCAGAAACAACACCTCCTGACCGTTCCGCTCACCCACATGAACCCAGTAGAGGAAACGTGGAAAAAGATCCCGATTGATACTCACGGTTTTCATCTTCGCGAGGCTGAGCCATTGAGTCGTGAAGTTTTTGACGAAATCGCCCGAGCGCTGATCCGCGAGTAAGCGGCGAACTTGCTCCGCAATCACTTTCGGATCATCAAGCCGTCCCAGCGCAGCCAAATTGATAAGAATTTCATCCGGCATGCTTCCCCAAAGAAAATAAGAAAGCTTTGACGCGAGTTCGTAATGCCGGGTCGCCACCCCGTTTTTTTCGACCGTATGATATAGGAACTCTGGCGAAATTAAAACCATGGCCAAAGTTTCACGCATGGCTGCTTCCAGTGTTTCAAAATCTCCAGCCAGAGTATTATAAATTTTGACGAAGCGATCGAGCTCGTCGGGCATCACCGGCCTGCGATAGGCGCGGGACATGAAACGCTTGAGCACTTCGCGGACGTAGGCGGCAAGGTCTGTCTGCCGCAGCGGAGAATCGAAAAGGATGCGCGTGTGGTGCTCCGGTGGCCAGACGTCGGTAACGGGCGACTCGAACTCGATCGACTCGAAGAGGATGCGCGGCACTTCGAGTTCCCATGAGTTATCAAAGGCACTCTTGCGATGGTCGTTCAGCTCACCATTGTTGAAAAGATTCTGGCAATAGATATAGATTTGGGAAGGTTGCGGGCCTTTCTTATTCGCCGTGCTGGGCTCAACCGGCATATTTTCGATTCGCCCGCGAAACTCTAACATCTCCGGTTGACTCGGATCGTTTCGCAGATATTTCGTGCCCACCGGTGCATACAAACCTGTCCCTGCATCATGCCGAAGAGAGGTTCCCATGACCAAACGCAGCGGAACCTCCGTATGGCCGGGAGGTAGAATAGCAGAAGCCTTCACGCGAATCTTGAACTCACCCGTCTTCGGCCACTCTTTCAGGCTCGTCGCCTGATATGTTCCAAAACCTCCATAAACACCGATCTCGACACCTTTCACACCCGCTCTCGTCGTGATAGTTTTTTCTGTTCGGTAAACCTTCGGTTCTCCGGGATCGACAATCGCGCTAGCCATGGCACGTCGCGAGGCTTCCAGATAGCGATCGATCTGCTCGGGCCCCATGCCCATCATTTCCGCTGTGTTGTTAAAATGGTAAGGCTTTACTGGGTCGACCGCGAGATTCTCGATTAGATTGAGCTCAAAACCTAACAGATCCCGCATCGTGTTTTGGTATTCAAAGTTCGTCAAACGCCGGGTAACTGGAGGGACGGCTTCTTGATCTGCCTTCTCCATCGCATTCTGCAAGTTGTTGTTGATCCATTGAATGATCGCTGCGCGGTCTTCAGCACTCGGTTGCGGCTCATCTTCGGGAGGCATCTCACCGCTTTTCAACATATCCAGAATGGTCTCCCATTGCTCCAGATTATCTCCTGATGTCAGATCACCATCCAAGTTGTGAAGGGTCACTTTCCCTTTGCTCTTTTTAGGTCCGTGGCACTCGATGCAATTTGCCTCAAAAAACGGTTGAACTTTAGATTTAAAAGCCTCCATTGCATGGGGGATTTCAGCGGCCGCTCCTGTCGTCAAGGTAGCCGGAACCAGCATAGCCGTGACAAACAGAGTAAATAATAGGTTTCTGACCATTCGTGTATTCAGTGTGCTCCGATGACTTTCTAATGGAGGTTGTAGCTACATTACATGGCAATGCACATGAAAATTATATCAAATACTGGAAATTTGTTTTAGACCCATTGTCGGCAAGATTTATGACAGAATGTTCATCCATTGAAAAATCCAATGAATCAAATTTTTTACATAAGGTCATGTCATACCAAACCCAATGATCAGCTCAAAATGAGCAACTCGTTCATATTAGCTTTTTGACGACCTGCCCCCTCCAGTTCTCAATCATTCACAGGCACGATCCAGATGTTACGGAAAAAGACCGGATTACCATGATCCTGGATATTGACCGGGCCCTCGGGATTCACAAGCGGAGTCGAGCTCGGTGCGGCGGTGGTGAAGTCCTTGCCGAGTTCTAAATCTTCATGCACGAGTACACCATTGAGCCTCACGGTGATCCGTGGCCATGCGATCCGTTTGCCTTCGGTATCGAATTTAGCAGCCGTGAAATCGACATCATAGGTCTGCCAAACGAGCGGCGGCAGGCACATGTTAAGTCTTGGTTTTGAGACCGAATAAATCCCTCCGCATTCGTTATCCTTTCCATCCAGTCCAAAGGAATCAAGGACCTGAGTTTCCCAGCGACCGCTGTGATAGATCCCACTGTTGCCGCGACCCTGTCCGCGAGCGGTGGGCTTATAGGGCGTGCGAAATTCAAGGTGAAGACGGTAACTTGCGAATTTTTGTTTTGAAGTACATCCCGAAGCGAGCAAACCATTTTCGACTTTTCCCTTTTCCCACTGCTCTGCCGAACTTCCATCAAACAGAACCACCGCACCCGCAGGAGGGGTCATTCCCAAAGAAGGACTTTTACGCTCGATCCGCGGCAGTTCCGATTTCTTGCCATCTTTATCTGTTAGGATCCATTTGCCACCTTGAATTGTGGCAGCGATCGATTTGTCAGAACTTTCGAAGACAATCTTATCTTCCTGACGTGTGCCTTTAAGAATGGTGCGCGTCTTATCAGGAGTCCACCCCAAGCCCGGCAATCCACCTTCTAAAAGATAGGCATCAAACAATCCCCCACCAAGTGCTACAACCTGAACACCTTCGGCAAAGTCTCCTGCTTTTTCACTTCCATATTCTCCTTGGATCGAGAAATCTGAATCTTCGATCAGCGCGACTTTAGGATCGGTCCAGGCCTTGTCTTGCTTCTTTTCTGCCGCACGAACTTGGCAAATGCCCAAGACGAAGAATGTAGACAAACAATGGAGGAGGAAAATTGGTTTCATGGGTTTATTTGCTTTTAAAATACCTCTACGGCTTGAGTAAAATGCATACTCTATTGACGAAATATAAAGTCACCTAAATCTGGAAATCCGAAGTGTTCGACTCCTGGTGCAGTCCGCACTCAAATTTCTCGCCGTTGAAGCGGGTGCCGTTGGTGGTGCCGTCTTCGGAGGGTTTGGTGCTGTGCCAATCGCCCATGGTAACGTAGCCTTGTTCGGCGAGTGGGTGACGGGGAAGTTGGTGTTGATGAAAAAACAGATCCACCTGTGCATCAGCCCAATCGAGGATGGGATAGACTTTGAGCGTTCTCTTTTGTTGCTCAGCGAAAGGTCGATCCTGGCGCGTTTCGGAGTGTGAGCGCCGCAAACCGCTGATCCAAACATCGCCGCCAATCTCGCGCAACGCACGATTCATCGGCTCGACTTTTGTTAGAAGCGCGTAACGGTCCGCGCCTTCTTTACCGTTTTCCCAAAGATTCCCCCAAAGCGCCTGAATGCGTGCGGCAGAAAGGGTGGGTTGGTAGATTCTGTAATCGAGCGGAAATTTCTCCATCAACTCTTCTGCATAGCGGTAGGTCTCGGGGAAAAGGAATCCGGTATCGATGGAAACGATAGGAATTTTCGGTGCGTGATCGTGGATGAGCTTGAGCATCACCGCCGCTTGAAGGCCGAAGCTTGTACTGGCGACAAGGCGACTACCGAGGCGCTCATACAACAACTCAAGACGCTTCCCCGCACGAAGATCCACGAGTTCAGCGGAGAGCTGAACCGGATCTACGACTTGCGCGTCTTGGGTGTTGTTCTTCAGAGCTTCCATGAAAATGCGTGATTAAGCTCGTGCTTCTTCTTTAATGTTCTTGTGGAAATCCTTGCCTTGCTCGGTAGCGCTCACATAGCCCGCACGGATGCAGAAATCGCCGAAACGCTCACCTTCTTTACGCTCTTTGGCGTAATGCTTGATGATGGGACCGAGGAGCGATTTAACTTCACCACCAGGGAAATTCTCTCGGAAAAGTTTCGACAACCGCTGACCCGCAAAACCACCGCCGAGATAGACGTTGTAGCAACCGGGTGAACGACCGACGAAGCCGATCTCTGAAATATAAGGGCGCGCGCAACCGTTAGGGCAGCCGGTCATACGGATAGTGATCGCATCGTGGCGGAGGCCGGCTTCTTCGATGACTTCCTCAAGTTCTGTTAGAAGCTCGGGCAGGTAACGTTCCGCCTCGGCGAGGGATAGCGCACAAGTCGGCAACGCCACGCAAGCAAGCGAGTTCAAACGCAGGCCGCTTTTCAAATGGCTGTCTTTGATACCGTATTGTTCGAGAAGCTTTTCGATTTCCGGACGTTTCTCTTTTGAAACGTTGGCGATCATCAGGTTCTGGTTTGCGGTGAGGCGGAAGTCGCCATCGTGAATTTTTGCGATTTCACGCAAACCCGTGCGCATCGGATAGCTCGGCGTGTCGAGCACACGACCGCCTTGAATGAAAAGGGTGAGGTTGAATTTTCCATTAACGCCTTCGACCCAACCGTAACGATCGCCATTATCTTCGAATTTGAATTCACGAACCGGACCAAGGTTATAACCGAGGTATTCGTTGAGTTTTTCAAGGAACCACTGAGGGCCGTGATCGTCCACGGTGTATTTCAAACGCGCATGTTTGCGCTCCGTGCGGCAACCGAAATCGCGCTGCACAAGAACGACTTTTTCAGCGACGTCGTTGACTTGCTCGACCGTGCAGAAACCGATGACATCCGCGAGGCGTGGGTAGGTTTCCTCGGAGCCGTGGGTCATGCCCATGCCACCGCCGACTGCGACGTTGAAACCGACGAGTTTGTCGTTTTCAACAATGGCGATGAAGGACAAGCAGTTCGCGTAGATGTCGACATCGTTGGATGGCGGCACCGCGACCGTGATTTTAAACTTACGTGGAAGGTAGGTTTTGCCGTAGATCGGCTCGACCTCTTCTTCACTGGATTCGATTTTCTCACCATCTAACCAGATCTCGTGATAGGCACGAGTTGCGGGCGTGAGGTGATCGGAAATCTGTTGGGAAACTTTTAGTAATTCCGCGTGAACCGATGAGAGGTAAGGGTTCGGGTTGCACATCACGTTGCGGTTCACATCGCCGCAAGCCGCTATCGTATCCATCGCCGTTTGGTTGATCTCTTTGATCGTGCGCTTGAGGTTGGATTTGATGATGCCGTGAAATTGAAACGCTTGGCGTGTGGTGAGCTTGATCGTGCCGTTGGCGAACTGCGTCGCCATGCGGTCGGTTTCGAGCCACTGCTCAGGAGTCGCGACTCCACCCGGCACGCGAATACGGATCATGAACGAGTAGGCTTTATCCAACTTGTGTTTACGACGGTTCGCACGCAGGTCGCGATCGTCTTGTTGGTATGTGCCGTGGAATTTCAGCAACTGCTGATCGTCCTCGCTCATCGAGCCAGTGGACGTATCGGCGAGACCTTCCTTGATGGTTCCGCGGAGGTAATTGCTGCGAATCTTGATGTATTCGTTAGCGGCTAGTTTTTGATCGGACATGATGATTATGGGGAAAGATGGGTCGGATTGGACTGATCGGTCGGATCAGACGGATTTTCTTCAATAAACGTCGCGCTGGTAGCGTTTGGATTTTTTGAGGCTCTCAACGTATTCCTCGGCTTGTTCGCGGGATTTCGCGCCGTGGGTTGAAACGATGGAAATGAGTGCCTCGTGAACATCCGCTGCCATGCGACTCGCGTCGCCGCAGACATAGAAATGCGCGCCTTTTTCTAGCCATGCGTAAAGTTCCGCACCCTTTTCTAACATTTTATCTTGGACGTAGACTTTCTCGGGTTGGTCGCGCGAAAAGGCGAGGTCGAGTTTGGTGAGATTGCCGTTTTTGAGAAAATCCTGCCACTCGAGTTGATAAAGGAAATCGTAGGTGTAGCGCTGATCACCGAAGAACAGCCAGTTTTGTCCGGTCGCTCCGGTTGCCGCACGGTGTTCAACAAAGGAACGGAATGGAGCCACACCTGTGCCTGGACCCACCATGATGATGGGCGTCTTGTCATCTGCTGGAAGGCGGAAGTTTTTGTTAGGCTGCACGAACACCGGAACATTTTCACCGATCTTTGCGATGTCGGAGAGGTAGGTGGAGCAAACGCCTTTGCGAGTTCTACCGTGAGTTGCATATCTCACCGCTGCGACAGTGAGATGCACCTCATCCGGATGTGCGAGCGGGCTGGAAGCGATGGAATATAAGCGCACTGGAAGTTTGCGGAAAATACCAGCAAGCGCATCGGCGGACAGACCGTTGGGCGCGAAGTCGATGATCGCATCGATGATTTCGCGACCGTCCATGTATTCGCGAAGCTGGTCTTTCGCGTCTTCTTCGAGAAGAGCGGTGAGCTTTGTCGATCCTGTAGCTTCAGCGAGCTTTTTCAAAACAGCTTTGGAAAGCGCGGTGATATCGAAGTCTTCGCGTAAGGCGTCCGCCAAAAGCTTTTTGCCCTCACCTTTCACTTCGATCTCTTCGATACCTTTTAATTTCGCAGCAGCAAGGATGTCTTTGACCATCGCTGGGCAATTCGTTGGCTGAACCGCAAGCGCATCGCCGGGTTCGTATTGCAAGCCACTACCTGTTAGAGAGAGTTCAACATGAATGGTTTCTTTTGTAGAGCCTTCGCCGTTGAGAAGAAGGTTTTCGATCACTTCGGAAGGGAAAGGATTTTTCTTTCCAAAATCGGTGCTGACAGGAGCGGCATATTCGTAAGCGGCAGGTGCAGCAGCGGCGGCAGCAGGAGTGATCGCCTTGAGTGCGATTGCGAACCACTCGGTGTAAGTGTCTTCGTAATCGACATCACAATCCGCACGAGGCGCCACTCGAGTCGCACCTAACGCTTCAAGTCGGGCATCGAACTGTTTTCCGATTTCGCAGAATTTTTCGTAAGAGGTATCGCCGAGGCCACAGACGGAAAATTTCACGCCAGTGAGTTTCACATCCTCGGACATGAAGGCTTTATGGAAACTGACAGCGGTTTCTGGTGCTTCGCCATCGCCCCAGGTGGAAACGATCACGAGCAGGTTTTCGACTTTCGCGAGATCCGCCGGAGAAATGTCCGACATGTTTTTCATCACGGCTTTGAAACCTTTTTTCTTCGCTTCTTTGACGGCGCGGTCAGCGAGTTGCTCGGCGTTGCCGCTTTCCGTGCCGTAAAGCACAGTCAATTTTCCAGCCGACACAGCAGCAGCGGCGGGCAGAGCAGCAGATGAACTGGCCGCAAGGAATCCACTGAGCCATCCGCGCTGAAGCGCATCCAAGCCAGCAAGCATCGAATCCAACGACTTGCGCTGGTCTGGGGAAAACGGGGAACTCTCGGGAAGCATAATCCTTAGTAATTTACCTTTCTTTGTCAGGTTTCGGTGAAAATTTGCATTCTCGGTGGCGAATTGGCAACTATTATTTCAGAAAAATCAACGCAAACCCCTTCACCAACCCTCCCCAACATCCATCCCCAAAACCACCAAATTTACAATTCTTGTCCTGGCCGTGACAATCATTGTAAAAACTTTAAGGCAACAGCTTAGGACGTTTTGAGCCATGATCTACTGATTTGCCTCTTTATCCCTATGGAATGAGAGAGATTTACTCTGAATTAAGCGAAGCGACAGCCAGAGTTGTCATTGAAATCCTCGCGGACCCATGTGACATGCCGGAATTGAAAGCGACAATCTCGTGCAGTTACATGCGACCAACTCACGAGGTCTGATTTAATTTTTAGCATAACTCGGGGTAGTCATCACAATTACTCCTCGACCCAGAAATCGATTTCGTGAAACTCTCCAATTCAGAGTTTCCTAATTCAAAGTTTCTCTCTAAATCCCATCCATGCCCACCGTCCAAGTCGCACTCGGCGATCGTTCTTATCCTGTCATGGTTGAACATGGCTTGTTGTCTTCTGTTGCTGAAATCCTGAAGCAGCAGGGGCTTTCGCATCTGCGGCCGGCGATTATTTCGGACGAAACGGTGGCCGCGCACCATGCGCAAACGGTGATCTCCAGTTTCTCTGAAAATCCACCCACCCTGCATACAGTTCCAGCGGGTGAGGCTTCGAAATCGCTCTCCCATGCCGAAGCGATCTGCCGTGAAATGATACGCGCAGGCCACGATCGGCGCTCTCTGATCATCGCTCTCGGCGGCGGTGTGGTCGGCGATCTCGCGGGATTTGTGGCATCCATTTTTTACCGTGGCATTCCTTTCGTGCAGATTCCAACCACGATTGTTTCTCAGGTCGATTCCTCGGTCGGCGGAAAAACCGGTGTGAATGTGGCGGAGGGAAAAAATCTGTTAGGTGCGTTTCATCAACCGAAATGGGTGATCGTGGATCCCGAAACATTGAAAACTTTGCCGGCGCGTGAGTTTCATGAGGGATTCGCGGAGGCGATCAAGCATGCGGCGATCCGTGATGCGGCGATGCTGGACGATTTGTTAGCGATTGATCCTGAGAAGCGCGACGTCCCAGCGGAGTTATTGGCGCGCAACATCGCGATCAAAGCCCGCGTTGTTGAGGCGGATGAGTACGAAACCCAAGACATACGCGCTTTGCTGAATTTCGGCCACACGATCGGACACGGCATCGAGGCTTCATTGCCTTATGGACAAATGCTGCACGGCGAAGCCATCGCACTCGGGATACGCGCGGCGTTGTTGATTTCCGAAAAACATTCGGGGTTGAGCTCTGAAGCTTCTCAGAAAATCCTCAGCCTGCTAGCGCATTTCCGCCTGCCACTACAACTCTCGCCAAGCATCCCGACCGCAACCGTGATGGAGAAACTGATTCGTGACAAAAAATTCAAATCCGGAAAAATCCGTTTCGTCACACTTTCAGAAATCGGCAAAGCCCAAGTCATCGAGACCGTCACCGCTGCGGATCTGGAAGCGGCGATTGAGCATCTGCGTAGCTGAAATTTCAAAATTCAAATTTCAACTTTCAAAAAATCTCGCTGCGCTATCACTATTGTTTCTCTTCCTTGAACTTTGAAATTTGAACTTTTAAACGGCGATAGCCTGAAAGTCCTTCCCACGCTCGATGAGAAATTTTTCGATCTTGTGGTGACCTCCCCGCCTTACAATCTCGGGATTCACTATGCTTCATTCAAAGACACAGCCCCTCGTGATGAGTTTCTCGCTTGGTGCAAAGCATGGGCAAAGGAGGTGAAACGCGTGATGAGAGATGACGCATCGTTTTTTCTTAACATCGGTGCTGCACCATCGAATCCGCTTCTGCCCTACCAACTCATTCTTGCCCTGACCGATCAGCCGGATCCTTTATTCGTTTTGCAAAATACCTTTCACTGGGTGAAATCGATTACCGTTACGCCGACCTCTGGCGAGCCAGTTTCCGCAGGGCATTTCAAACCGATCAATTCCAAGCGCTACGTCAACGACTGCCATGAATATTTGTTTCACCTGACAAAAACCGGTGAAGTCCAACTCGACCGCCGCGCAGCTGGCGTGCCTTACGTTAATAAATCCAACATCGCGCGTTGGGGGCACACCGGCGGAGAAGATCTTCGCTGTCGAGGTAATACCTGGTTTATTCCCTACGAAACCATCCAATCCCGGAAAGGCGAACGCCCCCACCCCGCCACCTTTCCCGTTGCCTTAGTTGAACAATGCATCAAAATCCACGGCAAAGCTGAGGCAACCCATATGTTGGATCCTTTCCTAGGGATCGGATCTTCAGTTCTCGCCGCAAAATCGCAAAATATCTCACATTTTACCGGAATCGAGTTGGATGAAAAGTATCTGGAAGTCGCGAAAAGCCGCATTGAATCGCCCTTGAAGGCGAATTCGCTTGGGTAAGCCTCTTTATTTTAAAGGATTTTCCTTTCGGAAGGGTCATTTATTAACTTTTGTCGAATTTCAGGCTTCCCATTTCAGAAATTTTAAATAATTTGGCGTCGTCCCGAGAATTTCCGAGTTTTTTTGAAAAAGTCCCACCGAAGTTCGCTGATGAAAGTCAGAGGAGTTAGGATTTTCAGAAAACAAAGAGGTTCTTCCATGTTCCAACATGAACCTTACAACCAGCCAATATGAAACATACCTTATCCGGTGCCGGAGGCACTGTGGCGAAAGCTGACGCTGACCGCCTCGCAGACTTCGTGCTCTTCACCCAGCGCAGCTGCATTCTCAACCTATCCGGAGAACTGAACAAAGGAAACGTTTCCTTCTCTCAGTTCTTCCTCCTCACCTATTTATCCAGCGAAGAATATCTGACGATGTCGGATATCGCGAAGAAAATGGGCCACTCGACCGCAGCCGCCACCGGTTTGGTCGATCGCTTAGAAAAACTTGGATATGTCGAGCGCGTGAATGCGGCGGAAGATCGTCGCAAAATCATGGTTCGCATCACCACCAAAGGAGTCGAACTCGTATCCAGAATGCGTAAGGAAATCGCGACTGACCTCGCAGGTATCCTTGCCGGCATGGATGAAGAAGAGGCGGAGACCGTGGAACACACGAACCGAGCCCTTAGAAACCGCTCATTGGTTTAATTTTTACGCGTGCCAAGCGAAACCCGCTTGGCGAATTCGATGTGCCTCCGTTACGATCTCGGTCGTGACGGAGGTGTTTTCTTTTCTAGACCCCATGCTTGAATTGTCGGAAATCCAAGCGTCTTGGATTCCAAGGCTGGCTGGGGTAGATGTTTTGGGCGATCGAGAGTTCGCGCTAAGAAATCTCGCGCCCCACCATGATCGCTGGATTGAGGACCGATTTCCGGAAATTTCCACCCGCCACCATGCCGAGCAGGTTCATGGGAATCGGATTGCGGTCGTCACGGAAACTTCGGATCAAGCCATCCTCCAACACGCCGGAGTCGATGGCTTGATGACAAATGTGCCGGGGCAGTTGCTCGCGATCTATGTCGCGGATTGTGCAGCGATCTACCTCGTCGATTCGGTAACGCGAGCCATCGCCTTGCTGCATTCGGGCAAAAAAGGAACGGAGGGAAATATTCTTCGAGAAGCTGTGATCCAAATGACCGAACTTTATGGCACGCGTCCGAGCGATCTGGTGGGTGTTGTCTCTCCATGTATCCGTCCACCGGACTACGAGATCGATTTCGCTGCGACGATCCGCCGGCAAGCCAGTGAATTAGGAATCGCACACTTTCATGACACATGCCAAAACACCGCTACGGATTTGGCGGTGCATTACTCCTACCGCATCGAAAAAGGCCAGACGGGGCGAATGCTCGCGCTGCTTGCGCTTGTTTAAAAACTCAATTATCTAATTTCCAATTTCCCTTCTACTCGTGCTCTCACCTGCAAAACTCAACCTCTCTCTCCGCGTCCTTTCAAAACGTTCCGACGGTTTCCACGACATTGAAACCCTCATGGTCAAGCTCCCAGGCTTGGCGGATGAAATCACCATTCTTCCAGCGGATAGCTTTTCCTTCACCTGCTCGGATCCGACCCTGCCGACCGATTCTCGAAACCTCGTGGTAAAAGCCGTCGAAGCTCTTGCTGAAAAATCCGGACAACCCCAGCCTTACCAGATCCATTTGGAAAAACGCATTCCGCATGGCGCAGGGCTCGGCGGTGGATCAAGTAATGCGGCAACGGTTCTGCTTGCTCTCAACGGCCAACTTGAAAATCCCCTACCCGCTGACGAACTCCATCTCATGGCCGCTGGGATCGGATCGGATGTTCCGTTTTTCCTGTATGCCGGCGCCGCCTGGTGCAGAGGTCGCGGTGAAATCATCGAAGCTGCGCCAGCCCCACCAGAACTTCCTATCGTGTTATTCAAACCCGGCTTCAGTGTATCGACCGCAGATGCTTATGAAAATTGTTTGAATGCCGAAACGCTTCCCGGAATCCGCTACGAAACCCATCGCTACGCTGGGCTGGAGTTGGTCAATGATTTGGAAAAACCGGTTTTCGCCAAGCATCGCTATCTTGCGGAATTGAAAGACTGGCTGCAAAACCGACGTGATACCAAAGCGGTATTGATGTCAGGATCCGGATCCACCTTGTTTGTCATACTTCGTCCGAAGGGACGGGCGGAAGGTTTGATTCACACCGCTCACAAGTATTTTGATCCCCACCTTTGGACATGGAGCGGGACTTTATAAGCTCCCCACCGCATCCAGAAACGACGGATATTTCGGCTGCCAACCGGTTGCCCTGAGTTTGGAGTTACTGACTTGTTTATCGGTCCAACCGCGTTTGCGATTCAGATCCCGCGGACCACTGGGCGGCAGATCCTTTCCGAATTTTGCAGCCAGCCCTTGATAAACTTCCAGTTGGGTTAGGCTTTCCGAGTCGCAGACGTTGAAAACCTGACCCGCAGGAAATTCTGGGAGCGAAAAAATATGCAACAACGCACTGGCGGCATCATCTCGATGGATTTGATTGATATGACGCCGACCGTCTTCCTCGATGACCGCCTCGTCACTGATAAATTTGCTAAACAATACACTGCGGCTCGGGCCATAGATTCCAGCCAGGCGTGCGACCACTCCGCCCGCATCGGTCACACATTTTTCCGCAGCCAGCAGGAGTCTTCCCGTCTCACGATCCGGAATGGCTTCCGATGCTTCAGTGACCAAGCCGCCATCCTGTTGCGCGTAAACCGAACTACTCGATGTGAAAGCGATCATGGAGTGGGGAAAACGACGAATGAGATTTTCACATCCATTGAGGTAAACTTTTCGATAAGCTTCCTCTCCACCACGACCCGATGCAGCACAATGAATGACCGCATCAGCATCCGGAAGTTCGGCCACCGATACAGGATCACTGACATCGCAAGTGATCAGGTTTTCTCCTCCATTCAGTGATGCTCCGGTAACTTTCCATCCCGCGGCTCTGAATTGCCTCAAAATTTCATCGCCCAAATATCCCGCGCCTATGACCAAGAGTTTTTTCATAGCTGGGAGTTCAATCATTGTTACGGGCTACATACCATAGCAGTAAAACGCCGACAACCAGCCCGCCGAAAAAAATGATCCAAAACAGATCCTCTACAAAATGTGGCAATTGCACATTCATTCCGAACAAGCTTCCAAGCGCGACCAGTGGCAGGAAAAAACCGGTAACGAGATTAAGTTTGAAAAGAATTTTTCCCAAGCGGCCCGAAGATCTAGCGTGTTCTTCCGAAGCCTCGGCTTGCCAAAAGATCAGAGTTTCACGCGCATCACTTTGTAGAAGTTCCGCTGCCCTTTCAAGCTCCCGGGCACGATCGCGAAACGAAAGGATGGCGCGGTCATCGGGCTCTTGCGCGAGGGTATCTTCAAGCGCGTTCACCAAGTTCCGGGTGCTTCGGGTGAGCGGTCCGGCATGTTTGAGAATTTTGAACACCAACTCTGTAGATTCGGTTTTCTCAAGCAACTCCTCATTGGCATCGATCGCTTTTGTATAGCGATCAAGCAGATGACTGAGCTCGCTCAAACCCGCACCGGATGACTGAAGCCAACTGCCATCATGCTTTCGCCAGAAAAACATTGCCTTGCGTTCTGGTATGCCCGCTTCTGGAACTTCATGCACCACAACCAGTAACTCCGATTCTCCGACCACACAGCGCTGGTGCCCGGGACGACCACTGAGCTGCTCGCGCAAGTCGCGTTCGATTTCAAAATTTTCAGGCAATATCAATAGCTCTTCATTCATGAATCCATGTTTCTAGAGGGTTTTAGGGAAAATCGCAACTGCCGCCGTTGCCTGCGCTTGAACTTGCATATTGGGCTTTTTCATAATAATTACTACGCGTTTATGAAATATTTTCTCTTACTCGCCTGCACGATCCTATTCGTTTCCTGCATTGATACAAGGCCTCCGGGCTCGGATTACCTCGCTGGAGTCGGCGGCCCAATCCAACGTCCAACCTCTGGCGGCCCCCATCACCCCGCACCGGCGATTCCGGATGATGTATCGTATTGGGAAGGCGACGGGGTGAAGGGCGCGCCCCTCATCAAGATCAACCGCAGTCAACAAAAAGCGTATTTCTACAAGGGCGGCAAATTGGTCGGCATTTCACGAATTTCTTCCGGAAAAGAAGATACTGGAACACCCCCAGGCAATTATAAAATCACGCAGAAAAACAAAGATCATAAGTCATCGCTCTATGGCACGATCAAAGACAAAGCCACCGGCCAAGTCATCAATGACAATGCCGATGTCCGCGTCGACAAGGTTTTGCCGGGTCAAGCGTTTTACAATGCACCGATGCCGAATTACATGCGCTTCAACAGCGCGATCGGCATGCACACGGGCTATCTTCCGGGTTATGCGGCATCGCATGGTTGCGTAAGAATGCCTCACCATATGTCGACCAAGTTCTTCGAAAACGCGGAGGTCGGCACTCCGGTCATTGTGGAGTGATTTCACTCACGATTTCATCAACTCCGCCCATTTCCACATCAATTTATAGAATATGGAAAAATCCTCGCTGAAGCGAATTGATTGTCATGTGCATCTGGTTGGAGACGGCAGCTCCGGTAGCGGATGTTGGCTTCAAATGAGAACGCCACTGCATAAGTTGATGGCACGCATCATCGTGAAGGCCGCCGGCTTGCCGTCGGGATCGCTTCAAACCGGACTCGATAAGGCATTCTTGGACAGGCTTGTGGAAATGGTGCGGACGTCATCTTTGGACTCGGTCGTGCTACTGGCTCAAGACCTACCCTACACAGACAACGGCATTGCCATGCCAGAGAAAGGTGCCTTCTACGTTCCCAACGAATACCTACTGAAAGTATGCGAGGAGTATCCAGATTTGTTTATTCCTGCGGTTTCCATTCACCCATCGCGTCCTGATGCCATGGAGGAATTAGATCGCTGCATCGCCGCAGGTGCGCGGGTTTTGAAATTGCTGCCGAACTGCCTCAAGGTCGATTACTCGAATCCAAAGCATCAACCGTTTTTTGAAAAAATGGCAGCCGCCGGAATGATCCTGCTTTCCCATACCGGCGGTGAGCTTTCATTGCCCGTGATCGATCCGCTACTAGCCGATCCGCGCCTGCTTGAATATCCGCTCGAATGTGGAGTCACCGTGATCGCAGCTCACTGCGCGGGTCGCTCGGGTTTATGGGATCCGGATTACACCGAAGATCTCATCAAAATGTTCGAAAAGTATCCCCGGCTTTATGGCGACAACTCCGCCTTGTGCAGCCCGATCCGTTGCCAGACCTTACCAAAAGTTCTCCCTGCACCCGTGCGTGATCGGATCATCCACGGCAGTGATTTTCCCATCGCCGTCAACGGATTCGGCCCTTGGAGAATCGGTTTAATTGATTTCAAAACCTGGCGCACCGCCGACCGCGATCCCAATGTGCTTGAGCGCGATGTCTTCCTGAAAAACGAGGTCGGCTTCGATGAAAATCAACTCACCCGCATGGCGGAAATTTTGGAATCAAGCAAGCCGCGTTAACTCAAATCAACTACGGTTAGGGGCAATTCATCGAGAGAACAACTAGCCACCCAAAACCCATTTCAAATAACCTTCCGAAACCTGATCGGGTGTAATCCCGATCATCTCCGGCGTATCGTAAGGATGTTTTTCTAGCAACCCTGCCTCGAGATTTTTAAATCCCGAGACTGAAACTTTGAAGATCGCGAGCACCTCAGATGCTTGCTCAATCCTCCCCTTCCAATGATAGATCGATTCCACACCAGGAATGAGATTCACGCAGGCCGCAAGATTTTCGGTGATGATCTCTTTTGAAATACGGCGCGCCGTTTCCTGATCGGGAAAGGTGCAGAGCACGATCAGCATATCCGCAGCAACGGGCGGACTGGAATGATCCTGCCCGCCCGTTGATTGGAGATTTTCCTGCATGGAAATCGGTTATTTGTAGCTCACTGGCATGCCGGTTTTGGCCGATTCGTAGAGAGCATCGATGATCCACATGAGTTTGTGAGCTTGTTCCGGAGTATTGAAAGGCTCAGCGGTTCCGTTGATCGTGTGAATGAAATTGGAGGCGGAGCCGATACGACCCATATCCTCGCAGGCTTCGGTAATAATCGTGCGGTTCACGCTGTTGCCGTTTTCCTGAACATAGAGCTCACAGGTATCAATGGCGGTTTCATCCAACCCATCGCGACCGAACAAGCGCTCGACTTTTCCGCCGGCTTTGGCGCCTTGGAAAACGACGGAGACTTCCTCGCGTTTGATCATTTCCGCCCATGAAACCTGGAGGCTGAGTACTTGGCCGGTTTTGAATCTAACAAAACCATGCGCCGCGCACTCGACATCCGTGGTGCCGCCTTCGCGGTCAGGAATTCCCCATGGGCCTTTGAAGCCGGGATCGGTGATATGCGTATCAAAAGTATTCGCCAAAACATGCGCGGGTTCTGGGTAGCCCATGAGGTAGAGCGCCAAATCAATCATATGCAGAAGATCAATCGTTGCGCCACCTCCGGACATTGCCTTGGTGGTGAACCAACCGCCGAAGCCGGGAATCCCCGTGCGGCGAATCCATTTCGCTTGCGCGGAATTGATCGTTCCAACCGTGCCGTCGTCGACGTATTGTTTCATCGCTTGCGACTCCGGACGAGCACGGTTGTTGAAGTTGAACATCAACTTTTTACCGGATGCTTTGGCAACCTCGATCATCTCCGCAACTTCACCGGCGTTCAGGCCGGGTGGTTTTTCGCAGAACACGTGTTTGCCGGCTTTAAGGCATTGGATGGCAAGGGGTGCGTGAAACTTATTCGGAACAATGATACTGACTGCATCGAGTTCCGGCGCTTCCGCCAACATCTTATCCACGGAATCGAAGGTTTTTGCGATGTTCCATTGCTTGGCTGCGCTTTCCGCTGCGCCTGGCAAGGGATCCGCGACCGCAACGATTTCAGCGCCCGCTTTGCGAAAGCCTTCGGCATGGTATTTCACCATCCATCCGGCACCGATAACTCCTACTTTAAGTGACATGATTTTTATTGGTTGGATTTATCGAACGCGGCATCGAACGCGACATTGGAACCCGGGAAATCGACGTTTCTCACAAATGCAGCCGCTTCGGTTGCACCGTGTACGCGATCCATGCGGATATCTTCCCACTCGACGGAGAGCGGACCCGCGTATTTGAGATCGTTGAGCGCGACAATGATGTCCTCAAACTCGATGTCACCATGGCCGAGCGAACGGAAATCCCAGAAACGACGCGAATCGCCGAAGTCGGTGCTGCCGCCGAATACGCCGACGGAGCCATCACCATGACCCCACCACACATCCTTCATGTGGACGTGGAAAATGCGGTGACCGAGATCTCGGATGAATTTGATGTAATCCACACCTTGGTAACCGAGGTGGGAGGGATCGTAGTTAAAGCCGAAGCGCTTGTGATTTTTCACCGCTTTGAGCGCGCGCTGTGCGGTGGCGATGTCGAAGGCGATTTCGGTCGGGTGAACTTCAAGGGCGAAGTTGATGTTTTCTTTGTCAAACGCATCGAGGATGGGAGTGAACCGTTTGGCGAAATCCTGAAAGCCTTTTTCGTAGAATGCCTGGCTGGTTGGAGGGAACGCGTAAAGCCCATGCCAGATGGACGATCCTGTGAAGCCGTTGACGACGGCTGGGAATTCGTCTTTGCCTTTGCGACCCGGCTTGGCGTTGAAAAATTTGCGCGCGGCTTTTCCGGTAGCGATCATCTCCTTGGCGGCGCGTTTGCGAACACCTTCCGGATCGCCATTACCCCAAACGTGTGGCGGCAAGATGGCCTTGTGACGCTCATCGATATTGTCGCAGATTGCCTGACCGACGAGGTGACTGGAAATCGCATAGGAAGTCAGGCCGTGATCAGCGAGAAGCTCCCATTTCTCTTTGATATAATTTTTTTTCGCGTTTGCTTGTTCAACATCGAAGTGATCTCCCCAGCATGCGAGTTCGAGACCGTCATAGCCCATTTCCGCAGCGAGCGGGGCGAGTTTTTCGAGTGGAAGATCGGCCCACTGGCCGGTAAAAAGTGTGACTGGACGTGACATAAGTTTAATTAGGATTGGGGTTACGGACAGGATATTGGACAATCTACCCTGCGTTCGGGAAGGAAAAATCCTCACTTAGGTAGATTGATTTAGCTGCGGATAAAATCCTCTAGATTAAAAATTACTAAGAATTTCAAGAATGTTTCAAATTTGAAAGTTGTAAACTTGATCTATCCACTCTCTCAAATTCGCGCCTGTTCTTATGATTCGCGCTTAAAATTCTATATTTACCCGATCAATCCCCATTCGGGGTTGAGTTATTTCCGCATACTTTCCAGCCAAAGGTTTCGCAATTTATCGAATACGGGAAGAACGGGATAAGCTCTGGCTTGGAAGGATGAAACCCAAACAGGTCCTTTGATCGAAGAAGTCAGGAAAATCCCCTCTGCTTTACTGAGATCTTTCTTGCTCAGCGACTTGGTATGACATGGGATTTTCTGGCTCGCAGCCATTCTGATCATAAGCTCACGGGTCACGCCGGGAAGGCAGCCGCTATCAAGACCGGGAGTATAGAGTTCATTGTCACGAATGAGGAACACGTTTGCCATTGAAGCTTCACAAAGCTCATCGGAGGTATTGAAAAAAAGCATTTCATCAAAACCTTCGTGGCGTGCCATATCCAGAGCGATCAGATGTTCTGCGTAATTGCCGGTTTTGATTCCACTCAGCATGCTTTCATTGTCCTTACGCCATGGTGCGAGCGTTAGGCGCAATCCGATTGCTTCCGGTTCAACCCTGGAAACTGTGATCCATTTCCATGCATGGCCGCTATCTATTAAATTAACAGGACCTTCTCCCATCGATAAGGTAAAACGGATCCGAGCCATACCGCTCTCGAGACCATTGCGCCTGAGAAGTTCGATCATCACCTCTTCCAAAGCGTAATCATCCAATTCGATACGGCGGATGTTCAACCGCAGGAGCCCGCCTTTCAAACGCCTGAAATGCTCGACGACGAGTTTTGGCTGACCATCGACACTCAGAATCGTTTCAAACAAACTCAACCCATGGCACAGGCCGCGATCTGTGGGTGAAACCCGGAACTCGGTCTCATCCAGATATTTTCCGTCGCACCAAACGATTGCCATGCCGCCATTAGAGAAACTCTGGCGCACATATCAAGGACTATGGCAGGGACGGTTATCTTAACCCGTCCATATCCAGCGGCCCTTAAGACGGAGCGCGCGCGATGTGATTTTTAATGCCGTCAGATATGGACATTTAGGGGCAAACGTCCCTGCCATCTGGGCAAAAAAATGCGGCTCGACCGATTATCCCCGGGAAAAACCCAAAAACCCAAAGGGACGTTCAGTCGAGCCGCCTTGTCTTGCGACGCGAAAAAAGAAACACAGGAGTGGATTCGGGTCAACGAATTTTATGCGGAAAATGTGATTTTTATTAAGAAATCCGTAATTCCTTATAAATTCGTGCTTTTTACGAAGGAGTCCCAACCCACGGGGTGGATTTTTCATCGCCAGAAGCAGCAGATGAGGGCTTATTTGCGGAAATGGAACGTCACGATGGCAAACGCAGAGGGAAATCCTTTTCCCACAAAGGAAACCCCAAAGGGCCGATCCCAGCCAAGAAATTCGCGATTAAGTCCGGCGCTGGCGGACCGCCTCAGCCTGGAAATGACAGAGGCTGGGATGGAGTCGCGGGTTGGTATGACAAGCTCGTTGGCGCGGATGGATCGGATTATCATCAGAACGTGATTCTGCCCGGAGTCATGGCACTACTCGATATTCAAAAAGGCGATGCGGTGGTGGATGTCTGCTGCGGCCAAGGAGTGCTAGTGAAACATTTGCTCACGGCAGGTGCGGGTAAAATTCATGGGGTCGATGCGAGTGACAAGCTCATTTCCTCGGCGAGCCAACGATATGGAAATGACTCACGGGTGAGTTTCGAGGTTGCCGATGCTTGCGGGAAAGCTCCTTGGGCGAATGGAAGTTTTGACAAAGCCGCCTGCGTGATGGCGGTGCACGATGTGCCGGATGCGGATGCGCTGATGCGAAACGTTTCCTCCGCACTCAAGCCGGGCGGAAGCTTTGCAATCGTGATGATGCATCCGTGTTTCCGAATTCCCAAAGAAAGTCATTGGGGTTGGGATGGTGATCAGAAAATTCAATTCCGCCGTTTGGACAAATATGGTTCTGCGCTTGAGATTGCGATCCAAACCCGCCCCGGCCTCAACACCGGCGAAGGCACGGTGTTTTACCATCGGCCTTTGGCAGATCTTCTAACAGCCATTGGCGCGGCAGGCATGGGTGTCAAAAAATGCACGGAGCTTTTTTCTCACCGCCGATCACAGATCGGACCCTTCAGCAAAGCCGAGCACAAAGCCGCCGAGGAGTTTCCGCTGTTTCTCGGGCTGAGGGCAGTGAAGGAATAAGCACAATACTGGATTGCTCATAGCTTCTGAAACGCGTCCATGCCGCCTTCGACATTGGTGACGTTTTCAAAGCCAATCGACATCAGGTATTCGCAGGCTCGGGCGGAACGCATGCCGGCTTTGCAGTGGATAATGATTTCCACGTCTTTTGGGAGATTCGGTGCGTGGCTCGGGATGGTTTGCAGAGGCACAAGCTTGGCTTGTGGAATATTGACAACCTGCCATTCCGCTTCTTCGCGGACATCGATGAGAAGGGCGTTCAGGTTTCCTGAATCGAGGCGGTCTTTAAGTTCGGCGGCGGTGATGGTTTGCATGGTGGAATCGGTGATTTGGCAAGAGGGATTTGCGGTGGTTTCGGAGTTCAAAACGGAGGTAATTGTGGGCTTTTCCCCACAGAGCCGACAAGCGGGATCTCGGGATAGCTTGAGCGAACGGAATGAAGTGCGAAGCGCATCGTAGATCAAAAGTTTGCCAATGGGTGTTTCGCCTATGCCGAGAATGAGCTTGATCGCCTCCATCGCCTGTAGCGTTCCTATCATACCGGGCAGAACACCGAGGACACCGGCCTCCGCGCAGTTAGGCACCGCGCCGGATCGTGGAATTTCCGGCAACAAACACCGATAGCAAGGACCGCCGAGGTGCGGAGCAAAGACGGTCATTTGCCCGTCGAAGCGATGGATCGCACCGTAGACAAGTGGCTTCTTCAAAAAGAACGCTGTATCGTTGGAAAGGAAACGTGTGGGGAAATTATCCGAGCCGTCGATGATGATATCGTATTTTTCTGCAATCGAGATCGCGTTTTCTGGTGTGAAGCGGACGGGATGGAGTTCGAGCTCGAGATGTGGATTGGTTTCACGAAGACGCGCGGCGGCGGAATCGAGTTTGGATTTTCCTATCGTGGAATCGCAGTGTAACAATTGACGCTGGAGATTGGAGAGATCGACCGTATCAGGATCAACCAAGCCGAGCTTGCCTATCCCCGCAGCTGCAAGGTAAAGCGCGGCCGGAGAACCGAGTCCTCCGGTGCCGATTAAGAGCACTGAGGCGTTCTTCAAACGCAGCTGACCGCTTTCACCGATCTCAGGAATAAGGAGATGGCGGGAGTATCGGACTTGTTCTGCCGGTGTGAGCACGTCCACGGGTAACTGTAAATTTTCAAATATGAAACTTAAAATCCACGAAAGACTTCGGTTGCACGCCACGATAAGCGCGTTTAGAAGTCGACCATGTCAGTGGTATTATCGACTTTCGAACTGGAGCTTAACAACTTGGCGCCGAGTTTTGAACTACCGGATGCATGGGGAAAAATCCATTCTCTGCATCATTTAGCCGGTAAAAACGGAACGTTGATCGTTTTTGCCTGCAATCATTGTCCATTCGTCATCCATCTTGCCAAGGCTCTAAGCGAATTCGCCGCCGAAGCCGCCCCAAAAGGCCTGAACACCATCGTGATCAATTCCAACGATCTCGATAAATATCCCCAAGACGGCCCTGAGCCGATGAAGGAATTCGCTGCGGAGCACAGCTGGAATTTTCCCTACCTGATTGATCAAACCCAGATGATCGCCAAATCCTATGGTGCAGCTTGCACTCCGGATTTCTTCCTTCTCGATCGCGAGGGAAAAGTCTTCTACACAGGACAATTTGACGATTCACGCCCGAGCTCAGGGAAACCCGCCACTGGGGCAGATCTCAAAGCAGCCGTGAAATCTCTTCTGGCGGACCAACCACCAAAAAAAGGAATCCCAAGCAGCGGCTGCAACATCAAATGGAAACCTGGCACAGAGCCACGTTGGTTTCCTGTGGGTAGATAGGTTGAGTGCGAGTTTGGCTTTGTATAAGAAATCTCATCCCGCCAAAACTTCATTCCCGCACCTGCTTATGAAACCCAGCTACCTGCTTTTCGCATTACTCACTCTCACAAGTAACGCAGCACCACCTCAGCTATCCGGCATCTATCCCCATCTCGCGATGTTCAACTCCGAAAAAGAGTGCGGCACCGGCGCGGTGGTGCCATGGGCAGATAAACTCTGGGTCATCACCTACGCGCCGCATCAACCGAGCGGCTCGGACGACAAAATTTATTCGATTTCCAAAGATCTCACCCAAACCATCCACCCCGAGTCCATCGGCGGCACCCCCGCCAACCGCATGATTCACAAAGAATCGGAGCAACTTTTCATCGGCCCCTACGCAGTCGGAAAATCCGGTGAAGTCCGCGCGATTCCGTACGATAAAATGCCGGGTAGGCACACCGGAAACGCGCGCCACCTAACAGATCCGGCAGGAAAAATATATCATGCCACGATGGAGGAAGGTATTTACGAAGTGGATGTGAAAACCCTCGCGGTCACCGAGTTGTTCGCGGACTCACAAGCACAAAAGGGTCAGCCGCCCAAAGGTCGCCGCTATGCCAATCTTCCCGGCTATCATGGCAAAGGCCTGTATTCGGGACAAGGTGTGTTGATCTATTCTAACAACGGAGAAAAATCCAAAGATGCCCTCTCCAATCCCCGCATCCCCTCCGGCGTCCTCGCTGAATGGGACGGAAAATCGGATTCATGGAAAGTCGTACGGCGCAACCAGTTCACCGAAGTTACCGGTCCAGGTGGAATCGAAGGAAACGCCAACCCTTCCACCGATCGGATCTGGGCCACAGGCTGGGACAACAAATCCGCCATCCTCGCCCTGCGCGAGCCGGCCACGGGCTGGACGTTCTACCGCATACCCAAAGCCTCGCATTCCTATGACGGCGCTCACGGTTGGAATACCGAATGGCCGCGCATCCGCGAGATCGGCGAAAACGATTTCCTCATGACGATGCATGGCAGCTTGTGGCGTTTTCCGAAAACATTCAGCAGCACCAATTCCGCCGGTATTTCTCCTCGCTCGAACTATTTGAAAGTTATCGGCGACTTCGCCCGCTGGGGCAATCATGTGGTCTTCGGTTGTGACGACACAGCCAAAGCCGAATTCCTTAACAAGCGTGAAGCCAAAGGCGAAATCGCCGCCGCACAATCGCAATCTAATCTCTGGTTTGTGGAACCGGATCAAATCGATACCTTCGGTCCGGAAATCGGTCGCGGTATGGTTTGGGAAACGGAAAACGTGGCCGCCAACACCCCGTCCGATTCCTTCCTCTTCAACGGCTACGAGCAACGCTGCTTGCACATCACTCATTCTAACAATTCCGATGTGGACATCGTGTTGGAAATCGATATCGCAGGCAACGGCCAGTGGAAAATCCTGCGTGAAATTTCCTTAAAACCCTCCAGCTACGTTTCCTTCGTAAAATCCGACCCAGGCACATGGATCCGCCTCCGCACCAAACAAGATGTGAAAGACATCACCGCCGCGTTCAGCTACCGGAACGATGACAAGCGATCCACCGCAGCCGACCCAATCTTCGACGGCATCGCCAGACCCGGCCAAGAACTGACCGGCGGCATCGTCCGCGCCCTCGACGAAAACGCCCGCACCATGGCTTTTGCTGCCACCGATGCAAGCGGCGCATCCATCGGTTACTACGAACTCAACGAGAAACTCGAACTCGAACCCATTATCAAAGAAACCGAGCCCGCATGGACTCAAGAACATGCGGCCATTCCGAAAAACGATTTTCTCGTCATCGATGAGGCATCCGTGCTGTTTCTCGATCAGGACGGAAAACGCTGGAGACTTCCCAAGGGCGAAATCGGCAAGCATCCGCTCGGCAACTACCGCGTCGCGCGCGAGATCGTCACCGAACGCGACATTTTTAACGCCGATGGCACGATTTATGAATTACCTGCCCGCAACGCCGGTGGACTCATCAAAGTCCGTCCCATCGCCACCCACAATCGCCTTATCCACGACCTCTGTGGTTATCGCGGCTTACTGGTCATGAGTGGGGTTTCGAAAGATGCGCCCACTTCCAACAAACATATCATTCGCTCCACCGACGGGAAAACCGCCATATGGGCCGGCAACATCGATGATCTCTGGAAACTCGGAAAAGCCCGAGGCATCGGCGGCCCTTGGAATGACAGCAAAGTCAAAAGTAATACGAAATCCGATCCCTACCTGATGACCGGCTACGATAAAAAATTGCTCACTCTAACATCCTCGGTTCCCACCACCATCACCGCCGAAATCGATATCACCGGCAATGGTGACTGGGCTCCCTACATGAGTTTCAAGTAAGCGTCCTACGAAGTGCCTCTTGACGTAAATGTCGTAGGTTCATGACTTACGACGTTTATGACTACGCCGTCTTTTTGAGACGTGGTTGGCTTAGGCTCTTTGCGTAGGCCTTGGGGGTGTAGCTGGAGAAAGTTCCTGCGGTGACTTTTACTTTTGGCAGTTCTTCAAAAATCCAGACGAGATATTTCCATGGATCGACTTTGCGGCGGCGGCAGCTCTCGATGAGGGTATACCAGATGGCGTTGGT
>CAMCBV010000031.1 GCA_945873125.1 Prosthecobacter debontii | reverse complement strand
AGGTGAAGGCTCTTCTGCGCAAGGCCGAAGCCCGCACCAACGAAGCCCTCCTCTTGGCAATTGGAGACGCTCTCTCACAGGTAACCCAAAAAGACGCCACCAATTGGTTTACCCATTGCGGCTACAGTTTTATTTAAAATGCTCTAAGTCGCCACTGACCGCATATCCGGCGCCGTCTTCCAGTAAGACTTTCGGCTTGCATGGGGCTGCAAAACTGAATTACAAACATTCAACGAACAATCTCTGCAGCCTGGAGAGTGGGTCATATACCCACTCTTTTGCGTCTACAGATCCTTCATTCACAATAGGAAAAGAGATTTTCCGCAAAACGCCTGCCCATCGCCAGCCATGACCAACGACATCGTCGCACTCATCGAATATTACGAAAAAGAAAAAGGAATCGACCGCAACAAGATCGTTGCAGCTCTGGAGTTTTCTTTTGTTTCCGCCTATCGCAAAATGGTTCCCGGAGCTGACGCGATCGAGACTCTGCGGGCTGAAGTGGATACCAAAAAAGGTAATACCAAGATTTTCGCTGCACTCAATGTGGTCGCGGATGGCGAGCAAATGGACAAATTCAACGAAGTCCCTTTCAGTGTTGCGCACAAAAAGAACCCAGAGATTGAGGTGGGTGGAGTGCTTGAATTCAACGTCACGCCTAAAGACTTCGGACGTATTGCTGTCCAGACTGCCAAACAAACGATGATGCAGCGCCTTCGCCAAGCGGAGAAGGAAATGATTTACGAGGAGTTCAAAGATCGCGCGGGTGACGTGGTTTCTGGAACCGTTCGCCGCTTCGAGCGCAATGATGTGATGATCGACCTCGGTAAATTCGAGGGAATCATGCCAAATCGTGAGCGTGTGCAGGGTGAGGATTACAATATCGGTGACCGTATTCGCTGCTACGTATTGGCGGTTGAAAACGAGGGTCGTGGTCCGGAAATCATCCTTTCTCGCAGTCACCCAAATTTTGTGCGCCGCTTGTTTGAGGCCGAAGTGAATGAGATTTCCGATCGCACCGTGGAGATTCGCGCTATCGCGCGTGAAGCCGGCTTCCGCACCAAAGTGGCTGTTTGGAGCAACGATCCAAAAGTCGATCCCGTCGGTGCTTGTGTCGGCATGCGCGGCGCGCGTGTGAAAAACATCGTTCGCGAACTTAACAACGAGAAAGTCGATATTATTCGTTGGAGTGAAGATCCGGCCGAATTGGTTCGTGAGGCACTCAAGCCGGCCGAGTTGATCACCATCGCGGTGAACAAGGAAGAGAAGATCGTTCTTGTGACCGTGAGCGAAGAAGATCTCAGCAAGGCGATTGGCAGAAAAGGTCAGAACGCGCGCTTGTCCTCACGCCTCATGGGCTGGGATGTCCAAGTCCGCAAAGACGAAACCAAGGAAGAGCAATTCAAAGAAAAAATCGGCGGAGTCGCTCACACATTGGGAGAGCAACTCGGCATTACCGATGAACTTGCTGCAAAACTCACCTTGTTCGGAGGAGTTAGCGCCGAGATGATTGTCGATATGCCAGTTGAATTCCTCACAAGTTCACTCGAACTCAGTGTCGAGGAAGCGGAAGCGATCCTTAATAGAGCGAAAAGCATCGCAGCGGGAGAACCCGCGGCCAACTGACTTTGCTCGACCGATATTTTTCAAACCCTTCAGATAAATTTCAGACCGATTACTCTCATACTCAGAACGCCGGATGCCAAAAAATAGCGATAATTCCTCAGACCAGCCCAAGCAAATCCTCGATCTGATCGAGGATAAGAAAAAGCCTTCACGCAGAGAGCGTCAGCGCAAGGAGGCGGAAACCGCCTCGGCACCTAGCAAGCTGGAGACTGCGAAAGCAAATGCTTTGGACTTGTTTACGGATGAAAAGAAGCCCAAGGCAAAAAAGACGGCGACAACGGCAAAGAAGGTTTTGGGAAGTATTTCCAAAACTTTGGATAAGGTCCATGAGGACCCGAATTTCATCAAAAATCAGGACATCGCGCCACTCGCTGCGACAGAGGTTTCAGTTGCCCATGTTTCATCCCAGCCTTCCGATTCGAAGCTCATAGTGATTAAGCCACCCATCTTGGTTCCGGATCTCGCGGCAAGACTCGGCCTGAAGCCCTTCAACGTGATGGCGGATTTGATCAAGCTGGGAGTATTCCCTGCACCGAACCAGCCGCTTGAGCCCGAAATCGCGGCTCAGGTTTGCGAAATTCACGGTTTCACCTTTGAGCGTGAAAAACGCGACAAGGAAAAAGGTTTCCACAAGGTTGAGGAAGTCATCGTCGAGCCAGAAGCTCCGGCCAAAGAACCCGAAAGTTTACTCCAAACCAGGCCGCCCATCGTCACGATTATGGGTCACGTCGATCACGGTAAAACCTCCATTCTGGACTATTATCGCAAGAGCAAAGTGGTCAGCGGCGAAGCCGGCGGAATCACTCAGCATATTGGGGCTTACCAAGTGGATCACAACGGGCAGTTGATCACATTTCTTGATACACCGGGTCACGCCATTTTTTCCGACATGCGCAAACGCGGTGCGAGCATTGCAGATATCGCCATCATCGTGGTTGCTGCCAACGATGGCCTCATGCCGCAAACTCTTGAGGCAATCAAACACGCCCAAAAGGCGAAGAAGACGATCATTGTCGCGATCAACAAATGCGATTTGCCAACCGCCAATGTCGAGCGAGTCAAAGCCCAGCTGGCGGAAAACGGATTACAAACCACCGACTACGGTGGCGATACCGAGTTCGCATGCATTTCAGCTCTCAAAGGCGAGGGCATGGATGATTTGCTCGAACTCATCATTCTCCAGGCAGAAGTGCTTGAGTTGAAAGCCAATCCGAAAGCCACCACGCGCGCTGGCGTGATCGAGGCACGAGTCGTTCCTGGCCGCGGCACTACCGCAACCGTGATCGTCGAGTCCGGAACTCTCAAAGTCGGCACCCCTTTCATCTGCGGCCCGTTCTCAGGAAAAGTCAGATCCTTGATCAACGATCTTGGTGAGAGCGTGAAATCCGCGCTTCCCGGTACTCCCGTGGAAGTCATCGGTTTTGAAGAGCTTCCAAATGTCGGCGATCACTTGACCGAAATGAAGAGCGAGCGTGAAGCTAAAGCTCTCGCCTCCGAGCGCCAGGAGGAGCTGAGATTGAAGCGTCTCAAGCCACAACATCGGAACCGCATGGAGGATCTCTTCAGCATGGTCAATGAGGGAGGCGGAAAAAATCAGCTCAAAATCATTCTCAAATGCGACGTTCAAGGTTCGGTTGAAGCGATCAAGAAAGCCATTGATGCCATCGAATCCGAAAAAGTGGATTGCCAGTTCATCACGGCAGCCGCTGGTCCGATCACTGAATCGGATATTACTTACGCCAGTTCATCCGACGCGATCATTCTTGGCTTCAATGTGAAGGTGGAAGCGAAAGCCGTAAAATCCGCAAAAGCGGCCGGTGTTGAAATCAAGCTTTACTCGATCGTTTACGAGCTCATTGATCAGGTTCGCGAGGCGATGCTCGGACTTCTCGATCCGCTGACCCGTGAGTCCATCATGGGTCACGCCGAATGTCGTCAGGTTTTCAAAGTCAACAAAGGCAAAGCCGCCGGTTGTTTCATTACCGATGGCAAAGTCCACCGTAAAGCCCACGCCCGCGTGATCCGCGGCGGTATCCCTGTGTTCGATGGCAAAATGTCCACTCTCCGCCGCTTCCATGAGGAAGTCGAGGAAGTCAGAACCAACTTCGAATGTGGTATCCGCCTCGGTGAATTCAATGAATATCAGGAAGGTGATATCATCGAATGCTACACGCTTGAAAAAGTGGCACAGACTCTCTGATCCTTTTTCAAACCAAGTATTTTTTTCCTGTGTCCCGCCGCATCGATCGAGTCAACGAACTGCTTCGCCGTGAAATTTCGACGGTAATCCAACACGATTACGAATGGCACGGTAAAATGGTTACCGTGAGCGCAGTCGAGGTCACAGACGATCTCAAAGAAGGTCGTGTCTGGATCGGAGTCATTGGCGGTTCAGCTGAGCCGATTATCGAGAAACTCAACAAGGCTCACGGTTCTATCCAGAAAGCCGTGATGAAGCGTGTGGTTTTGAAATCCACTCCGGTCCTGCGGTTCAAGCATGACAATTCCGCGATCCGAGGTGTTGAAATTGTCAATCTGCTCGAAGAAGTTGATAAGCTTCCTAAAGCTCCGCTTGAAGACGAAGATACCAAGCTTTGAAAAGCCAGTATTTGGTCTTCATTGGCGCATGATTGTGTCTCAGGATATCGAGACAACCATGCGTGACCCTAACAGATCATCACCACTGGGAAGCAACCTGAGCATGATCATGTTTCGCCGGTGCTGAGAAAAAAGCTGCTTTTGCATTTGCTTCCAATTTGATCTTCGCTCCCATTCAAACCTCAATTCCTTTCTCATGTTGCAAGTGATAGAGGTGCGCGTAGAGGCTCTTTTCGTCGCTGATAAGTTCCTGGTGCGAGCCGCTGGCAATAAGTCTGCCATTTTGCATCACATGAATCTTGTGAGCGTTGCGGATGGTCGAGAAACGATGGGCAATCACAATCGTTGTCCGCCCCTGCATCAGGGTGTCGAAGGCACATTGGATCTGTTTCTCCGATTCGCTGTCGAGCGCGGAGGTGGCCTCGTCGAGCAGGAGAATGGGTGCGTTCTTGAGGAAAGCCCGGGCGATGGAGATTCGCTGACGCTGACCGCCAGACAGACTCCCACCATTTTCGCCAACCTCTGTGTCGTAGCCCTTTGGTTGTTTCATGATGAAATCGTGGGCAAAGGCGGCTTTTGCGGCCGCTTCGATTTCCGCATCAGTTGCATCGGGGCGCGCAAAGCGGATGTTGTTGCGCAGTGTATCGGAAAACAAGAATGTGTCCTGACTGACCAGCGACATGTTCGCTCTCAGCGACTCAGTCTTGAGCTCACTGATTTCCTGTCCATCAATCTCGATACGACCGTGATCGACCGCATAGAAGCGCTCAATGAGATTGAGAATCGTTGTTTTGCCACTGCCTGAGGGACCGACCAATGCTGTCACATGACCGCCGACACAAGTGAGCGAGAGATCGTGCAACACGGGTTGCTTGGGGCGGTAGCAAAAGGTGACATTTTTGAGACTAATCTCGCCTTTAGAATGCTGCAGAGGCTTGGCGTCATCCGCATCAGGGATCGAGTAGTCTGAATCTAGGACATTGTAGAGCATCTTGAGCCCGATCAATGCTGCGTGTAGCGTGACATTCATGCGCGCGATGCGTTTGACTGGCTCGTAGGCGAGCAGGAGGGCGGCGAGAAATGCAATGAGTGAGTCGGCGCTCTGACCCAATACTAAATTACGGTAACCTCCGTAGAATACAATTGCTGCCACCGCTATGCCACCGATGAATTCCATGATCGGGCTAGTGCGGGCCGAAACGGTCGCCATTTTGTTAGAAAGTTTTTCAACGCCTTGGATCGCTCCGTTGAAGCGCTGGCGCATGGAATTTTCCAGATTGTAGGATTTAATGAGCTTATTGCCGATGATCGCTTCCTGCATGGTGGCAATGACTTGGACGTAGCTACGGTATTGGGAGCGTGCAATATTACGAATACGCTTAATGAGCAGGCTGAGCGCAACGGTCATGGGCAGGAAGATGAACAAAGCCGCGCAAGTGAGTTGCCAGTCGAGACGAAACATCGCAATCAGAAGAGCGAGCGCGGTGAGCACATCCTGAATGCGGGTCATCAGAAGATTCATCACTTCTCGCGCCGAATTCGCGCCATGGGAAATCCGTGTGATAAGATCGCTTGAGGGGAAGTGGACAAAGAACGCGAGCGATTGATTGAGTACGTGATTGCCAATCCGCTGCTGTTGGCGGGAAACGATGTTGTTGCCGATCTTAGTGAGAATGACCGATGAGCCGTAGACGGAAAGACCCTTGATCAGGAAAACGATGATGATTGCGATGGAGACGCTAAAGATCTGGAAGAGGCCCGGCGATGAGACAAAAAGCGACGAGAAATAAGCACCGATCCTTTGTACCCAATCGGCGGCAAATGAGCCCGTATCAGAAATCGGCGCGGCAAGCTTTTGGGTTGCCTCACGCGAACCAAACACTACGGCGGTGATGTTCTGCATCAGGAAAACCGAGACCCCCGTGGAGGCCGCCGCGCAGGTCATTAGGAGAAAAGCTATCACGTAGCGCCCCACGTAGAGGTGAAAATTTTCCTTTAGCACCCTGTTTATGAGGCTGCGTGAACTGGGGTCGGCGATAGCCAATGGTTTTTTAGATGCCATAATCGAAAGGACTTGAGGAGGCATTCCTCCCCTGCCCAGCCAAGACTGCACGCTAGGGCGATCAATTCAATGCAAAAGGGGAGGGTGCAACACGGTCATCTCGCTAGGGAAAAAATTGGCAGAAAAGACTGGTAGGTTTGCGAATATTTTTCCGCTGGCTGAATGCGCTGCAAGATTTACAGGTTGATTTCTGAATGCTTCGTGGTTTTCTACAGCATTCCCTTCCATCGATGAATCATTTCAAATCCGTCTTTTTTCTATCAATCGCATCATCTTTATTGCCTTTGAAGGCTGAGATCGATTTCGCGCATGAAGTGGTTCCTCTTATCAACAAGCACTGCATCGAGTGCCACACGGGAGCCAAGGCAAAAGGCGGGCTCTCGATGGATACCAGAGCCTTGTTGCTAGAAGCGGATGTGATTGAGCTCGGTAAACCCGATAAGTCCCTGATGATCGAAGTCGTCATGTCAGATGATCCGGATGAAAAAATGCCGCCGCCTGAGAAAAAGAAAGCCGCGCTGAACGACAAGGAAATCGATGTCTTGAAGCGGTGGATCACGGCAGGGGTTCCCTGGACAGAGGGATACACCTTCGCCAAAGAACGATACGAACCGCCATTGAAGCCAAGAATCGTCAAACTTCCAAAAGGCCCGACTGGCGCGAACCCGATCGATCTCATCGTCGCTGAGTATTTCAAAAAAAAGGGGCAGAAATTTCCAGAGCCTGCGGATAAGGCGACCTTTTTACGTCGTGTCAGTGCGGATCTGAACGGCATGCCTCCGAGTGCTGAAATGTTGGCTAAAATTTCAGCTGCCGATTTCAATCAATCGAAAACCGTCGATGAGTTGCTAGCAAATCAAGAAGCCTATGCCGTGCATTGGCTGACATTTTGGAATGATCTGCTGCGTAATGAATACGCGGGCACGGGTTTCATTACCGGGGGTCGCAAACAAGTCACCGCATGGCTTTATCCGTCTTTGTTGGAAAACAAGCCCTACGACACGTTCGTATCCGAACTGATTTCGCCGACTGATGATTCTGCAGGATTTATCAATGGCATTGAGTGGCGCGGTGAGGTCAACGCGAGCCAGACCAAAGCCGTACAGTTTTCTCAAAACGTTTCCCAGGTTTTCATGGGTATCAACATGAAGTGCGCGTCTTGTCATGATAGCTTTGTGGATCGTTGGACCTTGAAAGAGGCTTACGGACTGGCCGCGATTTATTCGGACCAGCCTCTGGAACTGACCCGTTGCGACAAGCCAACGGGAGAAAAAGCCATCGCCGCTTGGTTGTATCCGGAGCTCGGCCAGATCGATCCATCGAAGCCGAAGAACGAAAGACTCAAGCAACTCGCCAGTTTGATGACGCATCCTGAAAACGGAAGAATGCAGAGAACGCTCGTGAATCGTTTATGGAACCAGCTGATGGGGCGTGGAATCGTCCACCCGGTCGCCGCGATGAATACCGAGCCATGGAGCGACGATTTGCTGGATCTGCTAGCGAATCATCTTGTTGCCTCCAATTACGACATGAAAGCCGTGATCCGTTTGATCGCGACTTCCAAAATTTATCAAGCGCGCGCCGATGTTCTGGATGATGAAAGCAAGCCTTATGTGTTCAATGGTCCTATACGTAAACGCATGACCGCCGAACAATTCATCGATGCGGTCCGCACGGTTGTAGGTGTCTGGCCAAAGCCGGATAAAGATGCCTTCGAAGGCGGAAACGGACAAGGCGGCCAACTCAATGTGGTCATGAAGGCCCATGGATTGGAAAAATGGGATGACAGGCCGATTCGTACCGCCTTGGTTCAGCGCAATTCTTTGCAGGCTGTGCTTGGCCGACCCAACCGCGAGCAGGTCGTCACTTCAAGACCGGATCAGTTGACCACGCTTGAGGCGATCAACCTAGCAAACGGTCCCGAGTTGGCTGGGCTGATTCGTGAAGGAGCGCAGAAGATGGGTCAAATCAATGACGCGAAATCATGGGTGACGCAGATTTATTCAGCATCGCTCATTCGTAAACCCACGACACTCGAAATGGAAACTTCTCTGGAAATGCTAGGCACGAATCCTCAATCCGAGCAGGTTGAGGATTTATTGTGGTCGATTTTCATGCTCCCCGAATTTTTCTACATCAACTAGTATAATGAACACAGAAACTTGGTACGACGAAACACTCCCCGATCAATCACGTCGCAATTTTTTGCGTATGGTTAGTGCCTCCACAGCTGCGACATTTTTAGGAGGCGCGCCTCGTGCGATGGCAGCGGATAAAATCAAACATCCTGCAGCGAAAGCGGATGCCTGCATTCTGATTTGGATGGCCGGCGGTATGGCGTCACCGGAGACGTTTGATCCAAAACGTTATCTGCCTTATGAGGTTGGAACTCCTGTTGATAAGATCATCAGCACGTTTCCCGCGATTGATACGGCGGTGGATCACATCAAAATTTGCCAAGGTTTGGAGGGCATCGCCAGCGTGATGGATCGTGCGACCTTGATCCGCTCTCATGTGCAGGCGGATCTCGGCAGTATTTTGCATTCACGTCACCAGTATCACTGGCATACGGGTTACGTTCCGCCGCAGACGGTTGCGGCTCCGCATATCGGCGCGTGGATGGCGAAAGTCTTGGGTGGGCGCAACGAGGTAATGCCACCTTTCATCAACATCGGGCAAAGGCTCGAAGGTTTCGGTGAAAGCGAAGAGATCAAAGCTTTCACGACAGGTGGATTTTTCGGCAGCGAATTCGGCCCGATGAATCTGCCCTTCCCTGATCAGGCATCCCAAGCCGTGCAGCCTCCCGGCGGAATGTCCGCGGACCGTTTCGCGAAGCGATACAAAGCGTTGGAATCTCTGCTCAAGCATTCACCGCGTTCGGGTGACCTCAGTGATTACCATCAGGAATCCATGTTGCGTGCTTTGGACAATGCGCATCGCTTGCTTGGATCGAAAGAGCGTGAAGCCTTCGATTTAACCAAAGAGAAGAAAGAGGTTTTCGATGAATACAACACGGGCCGTTTTGGCCAGGGTTGTTTGCTTGCGAGAAAGCTGGTGGAAAACGGAGCGCGCTTCGTTGAAGTGACCACCGAATACGAACCGTTCTATCATTGGGATACTCATGAGAACGGTCACACCACCGCCGAGAAAATGAAAAAGCAGATCGACCGACCGATCACTCGTTTGATCAAGGATCTGGAAGAAAGAGGATTGTTGGAGAGAACTCTGGTGATCGTTGCTTCGGAGTTCAGCCGCGACATGATGATTGAGGGCGTTCCAGGATCGACCGCAAAAGACCAATCCCGCGCTAATACAGACGTGATCAAGGAGTTGAAGCACTATGGCTTGCATCGCCATTTCACGGGTGGATCATCCGTCCTGATGTTCGGCGGTGGAACAAAGAAAGGTTTCCTCTACGGGGCAACCGCCGACGAGCGTCCTTGCCTGGCCGACAAGCCGGTCACGATCGAAGATCTGCACGCGACGATTTTCACCGCCATGGGGATCAGTCCGAAAACGGTTTACGATATTGAGAATCGGCCGTTTTACGCAACCAAAGACGGGGTCGGCAAACCTGTCATGGATATCTTTGCGTGAGGCAGGGACGCCTGTCCCTAGGTGTCCATATCTGAAGGCGCTTAAAAAATGAAATGACGCGATGTGATGATTCACGCCGCAAGATATGGACGTTTGAGGATAAACGTCCCTGCCTAAATCAACACTCCACCATATTCACCGCGAGGCCGGTCAAAATGGTTGTATCAAGAGGCCGACATCAATATGTAAATACTATGCGTCACTCCGTGTTACTGTTTTTCTTGCTTTTAAGCAGTTGCAAGACCTTGCCCCGCGCGATCAGGAGTGACAGCGCGACCAGCGGAGTGCGCGAGAGCAGAATCTACGTTGTGAGTCACGGTTGGCATACGGGGATTATATTGGAAACAGAAAACCTGAATCACTTGATTCCATCTCTGGCAAAACGATTTCCCGATTGTGATTATTATGAGGTGGGTTGGGGTGATGCCGGATTTTATCAGGCGGAAAAGATCACGGCAAAAATCACTTTGAATGCGGTCTTTTTGCCAAGTGAAACGGTTGTCCATGTTGTCGGATTCAAGGGTGATCCTGCGGATGTATTCCCTAACAGTGAAATCCGAGACGTGTCTTTATCGGGCGAGGGGATGAGAAGCCTTTCCGCATTCGTGCAATCCAGCTTTGCGCGTGACGATACTGGTAAACTCAAAATGTTAGGACACGGACTTTATGGCAACAGTCAGTTTTATGAAGGTCATGGGAAATACCATTTGTTTAACGGCTGTAATAAATGGACCGCAAAGGCATTGTGTAGCGGGGGATTGGAGATTGATCCGCGTTTCAAACTTTCAGCTGCAAGTGTGATGAATGAAACGGGATCGCCAATCAGTTTACCAAAAAAACGATCATCGATAAGGCGAGGATCGCGTGGATTTTGAAAGCGAGGAATCGGATGGAACCGTTAGGGCTGATGAAACAGCTTACAGCTCGCCTTCGATGAGATCATCCAAAGTCTGGCGTTTGCGGACGACGGTGGCGTCTGTGCCTTCGACAAGGATCTCGGCCGGCAATGGACGCGAGTTATAGTTGGATGCCATGACGAAGCCATAAGCACCCGCGGACATCAGCGCGACATTGTCTCCCGGGTTGAAATCCGGAAGAGGTCGGTCTTGGCAGAAGAAGTCGCCGCTTTCGCAGATCGGTCCGACGACGTCGACTTTGATGAGGTCGTTCGAACTGGGTTGGGTGAGAGGAACGATTTCGTGATGACCTTCATAAAGGGCGGGACGAATGAGGTCGTTCATTCCGGCATCGACGATTTTGAAAGTTTTGGCGGAGCCTTTTTTCTCGTAGAGGCAGCGGGTAAGAAGAACGCCCGCGTTGCCGACGATATAGCGACCGGGTTCCAAGAGGATTTTCAACCCAAGGTCTTTGAGGCGAGGAACGAGTTTCTGGCCGTATTTTTCGATCGTTAAGGGGCGATCGGCTTCCTGTTTGGAAGACCACCATTCAGGATGACCGGATTCGAGGGATTCTTGATAAACGATGCCGATTCCGCCGCCGATCGACCAGAACTCGATACCGTGTTTTTGCTTTAGGGCGGTCACCATGGGGATGACTTTTTCGACAGCCTCGATAAACGGATCAATCGAAGTAAGTTGTGAGCCGATATGCATTTGCAGGCCGCGAAGCTTGATATTTTTCAGCTCTGCTGCGGCGCGATCGTAGAGGTCGGGGATTTTTTCGAAATCGACTCCGAACTTATTCTCACTTTTCCCGGTGGAGATGTATTTGTGGGTTTTCGCATCGACGTTCGGGTTTACACGAACGGCGGCTGGAGCGATTTTACCGAGTTCCCCAGCGACTTGGTTGAGGTAGCGGAGTTCCTCCTCGCTCTCGACGTTGAAGGAGTAGATGCCTTTTTCGAGGGCGTAGACGATTTCTTCGCGGGTTTTGCCGACGCCAGCGAAGGTGCAGTGGGCTGGATCACCACCGGCTTTGATGACGCGGAAGAGTTCGCCGCCGGAAACGATATCGAAGCCCGCGCCTTTGGTGGCAAGTAAGCGCAGGACGGAAAGATTTGAATTGGCTTTTACCGCGTAAGTGATTTCGTGATCAACGCCGGTCAGGGCTTTATCGAGACGTTTGAAATGATCCGTGATCGTTCCTGCCGAGTAGACGTAAAGAGGAGTGCCGTGTTGCTCTGCAAGGGACTGCAGGGAAACATCTTCGCAAAAAAGCTCCCCGTTTCTGTAGGAAAAGCCGTGCATGGCAGCTTACTTGACGAGTCCCGCCTTTTTAAGGGTCACGTAAGCACCGTTTTTGTTAATCGTCTTAAGCGCGCGGCAGCTCAATTTGATGCGGACAAACTGCTCAAGTTCCGGAACCCAGATCCTTTTGTTCTGGAGGTTTGGGGAAACGGAGCGTTTGGTGACTTTGGTGACGTGACGACCGATACCGCCTTTTTTCTTGGCCAAGCCAGAACGATGGATTTTGCCGCCGGAGCGGACGCGGGTGCCTCTGATGCTACAAATACGTGCCATGATGAAAAATTGGTTAGCGGGGCGCGAAGAATGCCTTGGGTTTCAGGTGCGTCAAGTCGAATTGTTACGGATATTGAAGAATTTTTAACCACAAAAAGCACGAATTACACGAAATAGAGAGGAGCGATGGGTTACTAGTGGATAGATATGGGTTTAAAAAACCTTAGAATCCGATATCAATTTGATCTCTGCCGATTCACCCATTTTCCGACATCCCGGAAGATTTTTTCCTTTTTCGCATCATACATCAGAAGGTGGTAGGCACCCGGGTAGTTGTGGTAGGTGTCGTCAGTGGATTTCGGGAGGCGGGCGACAAAGCCCCGAACGTCGGAGTCCGTATTGAGAAAATCGTGCTCGCCGTGTAGGACAAGGATTGGCACCTCGATTTTTTGCGCGCAGGTATTCATACCATCGATGAGTTTTGCGAGCGTGCCGAGGAGTCGAAGCGTGTGTTTCTCGACGTTGTAGGAATTGGTTTTGGATTGTTCTTTGTGTTGGGTGGTCTGGGTTACTTGAATGTCTTGTTGGCCTGTCAGGGCATCGAGGGGGACGCGCGCCAGAGGCACCGTGGTGGCGGCGACCTGGATCAGGGCGATTTTCCAAACTTCGATATCGTCTTTGAAGCGCACGATGGGGGAGGAAAGAACGAGGGCGTCACAAGGCGGCTTGCCGGCCGGTGCGGAGTCGAGGGCGTGGGTGGCGATGAGACCGCCCATACTTTCCCCATACCAGATGATTTTGGCTTTTGGGTGGCGTTTTTTTATAAATTGGGTGAAGGCGTTTAGATCGTCATACCATTGCGTGGGATCGCCGATATCGCCACGGCGTTCGTGGATGGGATCACTGCCTTGACCGCGAAGCTCGTACGCATAAACGGCGGTATAGCTCTGACGCTGGACGAGGTAATTCCCCAGGTTGGCATAATCCATGGAGGCTCCGCAGAATCCGTGGATGCCGATGATGACGATGTCTTGGTCAAAGTGACCCCGTTTCCAAGTGCGGTATCCAAACGTTTCTTCGGCTTCTCTGCCTGGGAGATTTTGCTCAACGGCGTAATCCCTTGGTGTGCAGCCGTAAAAAGCCGCCAGCAAGAGACATGAAAAGCAGCGACGGAAAAAATGATCCAACACGCCATAAATTGGCGATGGATCTAGGTGTATGCAAGACGTTAAAAGTGACGAATCATATACGTGGTGTGGCATCGCCAAGGTCGCCGTGCGCGGCGCCCTACTTTTAGGATCTATTTTCTGGGCGTTAAGGTTTGGACTTCCCAGATCGCTGGCGTTTTAATGCGTGGGTGATTGCAACCTTATTGGAAAAGGCATTAGGCAAGCGTTCGGGCTTGTTGGGTGAGAAAACAAATGCGCTGCGTTTGGTGGATGGGGCAGGTGATGGCATTCCTGGGTTCGCGATGGAAGATTATGCGGGAAAATGGATGGCGATGACTCCAAGTGGCGAGATCCACGCGGAGGTGAAGGCTTGGTTGAAGGCAAGTGGCAGGAGTATTTACTGGAAGCGGCTGGATCAGCATCAGAAAGAGTCGCCCGTGCATCTGTATGGTGATCCGGTGCGCGGTGCGTTTCCCATCATGGAAAACGGTTTGAATTTCGATGTCTCTTTCGAAAGCGGATATTCGCAGGGGATTTTTTTGGACCAGAGATGGAATCGCGCCGAAGTCATGCACCGCATGTCGGGTGGCGGCAAGCTGCTGAATTTGTTTTCCTACACTGGTGGATTTTCCGTCGCAGGTGCGGTGGGTGGAGGCGAGACAACCACCTTGGACCTTTCCGCAGTTTACTTGGAATGGGCGAAGCGGAATTTCCAACTCAATGGGTTAGATGAAACTCAACACCATTTCTGTAAGGGTGACGCGTTTCATTGGTTGAGACGATTTGCGAAGCAAGGTCGGAAGTTCGATGGAATTGTGCTGGATCCACCGACCTTTTCGCGCGACGACCAAGGCAAGGTGTTTCGGGTGGAAAAAGACTTCGGTGAGCTTGCGGACTTGGCGGGTAAGGTCTTGGCGAAAGGAGGTTGGATGCTTTGTTGCACCAATTTCAGAGGAATTTCTGAAATCGATTTCATGCGCATGATTCATCAGCCCAAGATGCAGGGAGTGGCCATGCCGGATGATTTTTCAGAGGAGCCTTATTTAAAAAGTGTTTGGGTGGGGTAGCTGTAGCGGCGAACTTTATTTGCCATCCTGATAGATTTTACTGCTAGGTAGAATCACTCCGCTACTGGAGATATTCCATGAAAAATCAGAGCCGGAGCGTTTTTTAGATCGGAGGAAGTTAGGTCTAGCGAGAAACGGGCGATGTGGTCGTTGAGGTTTTCCTGATCGATGAGGGTTTGGGAAATACGCCAGATTTTTTTATCGGGGATTTCCTCAATGTGGGTGTGTTTGATATTTCTCGCCTCGGGATCGAGGCGGATCAGACCGTGGGTATCGTGGTAGGAATCCATGCGTTCGCCGAGTGCCGGAATGGTGAACTCGCTCTCGACGCTTGAGAGTGCGGCCTCGTAGTTTTGATAAGAAAGGAGCTTGATAAAATTGAGGACGGCGGTGCGGGTGGCTTGGGTGAGGGCGGTTTTATTGCGGGTGAACGGAATGGCTTTTTTCTCGGTAGGTGATTGAGGGGTTTCGTTGATAAAATCCGGGTTTCGAAGTTTTTCCCATTCATCAAGAAGCGAGGAATCGGTGGTGCGCAGCATCTCGCCGAAGAACGATTCGGCTTCGAGAAGTTCCTCGGTTTTCAGATTTGGAGGAACTGTCTGAACGAGAATTTTGTAAACCTCAGTGAGGTGGCGAAGCAGGATGGCTTCGGATTTCTCCAGTTTGTAGGTTTTGATATAGTCTTCGAAGGATGAGTAATCCTCGAACATTTCGCGGGCAATCGATTTCGGGCGGATCGAAGCCTCTTTCGCCCAAGGATTTTTCCGAACGAATTCGTTATAGGTAGCATAGATGAATTCTTCGCCGGGCTTTGGATGTTCGACTTGTTCCAAGGCATCCATTCGCGCGTCGTATTCAATGCCATCGGCTTTCATTTCGGAGACCAGTTTGTCTTTCGCCTTATCGATTTGTTTGCGGATGATTTGCGCTGGATTTTCAACGATGGCCTCCGCAAGTGAAATCACATTTAAAGGGTAGGCGGGATCTGTGGGGTTGAGTTGGGGAATGGCTTCGATGAGGTAAGTAGCAAGGGCTTGGTTGAGCGAGAAATCATCTTGGAGTTCGATGTTAAGCCGGACTTTTACGGGGCTGGTGCGTTCATGTTTCGGGATGATCGAAAGGATGTTGCCCTCGACCAAACCGCGGAAGAGTTCGAAGGCGCGTTTGCGAAGGGCTGATTTTTTGGCGGGACTTTCATGGGAATCACGGATGATACGACGCAGTTGCGCGCAGCCGTCCTCATGCTTGCGTGAGAGGAGGTTGAGTAACATGCCATGGCGCATCACGAAGGATGAGGTAAGCTTTTCCGAAGGAGAATCGATGAGTTTGCGAAACGTGTTTTCGTCCCAGTTCACGAAACCCTTCTCCGGGGGTTTCTTTTTCATCGCTTTGGATTTACCTCCTTTTGCTGAGGCCTTGGCATCGGCTTTGAGATTGGCGATGACGTGTTCCGGTGCTTGGGCAACGACATAACCCGTATCGTCAAATCCGCGTCGCCCGGCGCGTCCGGCTATTTGTTTGAAGTCGCGGACGGTGAGGGTCTGGGTCGATTGTCCGCCGTATTTGAAAAGCTGGGTAAAGACGACGGTGCGGATCGGGACATTGACGCCGACTCCGAGTGTATCGGTTCCGCAGATGACTTTGAGCATGCCCTTTTGGGCAAGTTTTTCCACAAGAGTTCGGTATTTTGGAAGCAGGCCAGCGTGGTGGATGCCGAGTCCATGGCGGAGGAGTTTTTTAATTTCCTTGCCGTAGGGAGAGCGGAAATCCGCATCAATGAGGATTTCCGCAATTGCATCTTTTTCCTCCTTTGAGCAGAAATTCCTGCTCAAAAGATTTTGGGCAGTCTGGGCGCAGGCGATTTGGGAAAAGTGAACAAGATAAATGGGCGCGCGGTTGGCTGTGATAAGTTCTTCGATTTTTTCTTCCAAGTGGGTGGTGGAGTAATCGAACTCGAGAGGAACGGGACGGTCTTCGGATTTTACCAAAACTGTCTGGTTTCCCGTGAGTTGGGTGAGAGCTTTTTGGAAAAAATCGGTGTCGCCCATGGTGGCTGACATCAACAGAAATCTGGCATGAGGCAGAGTAAGGAGAGGAACTTGCCATGAGACGCCGCGTTCGTGGTCCGAGTAATAATGGAATTCATCCATAATGATGTCGTGGATATCTGCGGCGGCGCCATCGCGCAGGGCGAGGTTAGCGAGAATTTCCGCGGTGCAGCAGATGAGTGGCGCGGATGGATTGACCGTGGCATCGCCAGTGATCATGCCGACGTTTTCCGGACCGAAGGTATGGCAGAGCGAGAGAAATTTTTCGTTGGCAAGGGCTTTGATGGGAACCGTGTAGTGGCAGCGGCGCTTCTGACAGATCGCACGGAACTGGAGAGCTAGCGCGACCAGGGATTTTCCCGATCCGGTGGGGGTATTGAGGATGACATTGTTTCCGGCAAAGAGTTCGAGAATCGCCTCTTCCTGGTGGTTGTAAGGAGTGGTTCCGCTCGCCTCCAGATAGGAGAGGAAGGCATCAAGGATCTCGTCGGAAGATGAGGGATTGGTGAGTTTTTCCGGAGAGAGTGCGGGCATACGTAGCGAGACTAACCTTCAAATTTCAAAATATAAACCCCAACAAAATTTCAATGTCTAGATTAGCTAGAACTCTGATCCATTCGCTGCGGGTTCTTGCCTCTATTCCATCCTCTCGTGCAGGGAGAAAAGCGAGGCTACTTCAATTTCGAGAGCAAGAGGTTGCCGATAACCCTTCAAAAAGCCGTTCTGGACATGGGTAGGGGAGGGCTCTACGTTTCTCGGACTTAAAAGAAATTATGAGATATTCCTTATTCAATCGTGCCACGCAGACAGTGCTGATCGCTCTTTCGGCCAGTGGGTTCATTATGGCGAAAGAAGCTCCGAAAGCGGCTGCAAAAGAAGCTCCGAAAGCAGCTGCGAAAGAAGCGCCGGTCGTTGCTGCGGCGGATATTAAAGCCGATTCATCCTATGCGGTAGGTTACAGCGCGGGCAGTGCTTTCGCTGAGAACTTCGGTGTGCATGGCGTGACCTTGGGAGACTTCGACATGGAGGTTTTCATGAAAGCCTACAAGGCGGCAGCTCAAGGTAAAAAACCAGAAATGGATACCGAGAAACTACAGGCAGCGATGATGAGTCTGAGCCAATTGATTGAAGCGCGTGAAAAGTCTCTTGCTGAAGCGAATGCAAAAGCCGGTGCCGAGTTTCTTGCGAAAAATGGCAAGCGCGAAGGCGTGACCACCAACAAGAGTGGCCTGCAATACGAGGTTCTTGCGAAAGGTGGAAATGAAAGATACGTGGCTCCGACCGATGGCGCGCCGAGTAATAAATTGTTCATGGTCAATTACAAAGGCACCAAAATCGACGGCACACTATTCGATGCTTCTGAAGAGGGTAAGCCGGTCGAAATGTCGCTTCAGGTGGTTGAAGGATTTCGCGAGGCGTTGACCTCGATGCCGGTTGGTGCGAAATGGAAGTTGTATATCCCGAGTGGCATGGCTTACGGCGAGCGCCGCGCGAGTGTCGATATCGGCCCGAACTCGACCTTGATTTTCGAAATCGAATTGGTCGGGATTAAGGATGCTCCTCCTCAACCTGCGCTTCCAGAAGGGTTTCAGCTCCCCGGTGGTGAGTGAGCGCGGCCCGCAATGACGGGTCAATTTTTCAAAAGCCTCCAGTTGCCATGCAGCTGGGGGCTTTTTGATGGTTAATAAGCTGCAGAAAGCTCAGAAAATACAGCTTGCTGATAAACTCAGGAGGATGGAGTTGTTGCTTGTGACTCCTAATAAAAAACCCGCCGGTATTCCGACGGGTTTTTCTTATGAGGTTGGTTCGCTGTCTAGGATCAGCGGTTAAGAATTTTTGCAACCGAAGGGGCACGAAGACGATGTGGCTCCGGAAGATTGGATCCGAGCAAGGGGCGGCAGTAGTTCATGAAATCCTGAGTCACGCCATTACCGGCTTCATTGATGAAATTGTCCGGCATGTGTCGGGTTTTTCCAGCAACTTTCCTGATATCGACCAATTCATAATCGACCGAGTAATCAAGTACGGGACGCTTGATCGCAACCGAGCCATCAACGTTGTCCCACATCGCGAACTGCACGGCTTTTTCACCCACTTCCCGGGATTCGCGCGCGTCACGATCTGACTGAATACCCATGAAAGAACGTTGGAGATAACCAAAAGTATCGGAGCGCACGCGCTTGATTTTGAGACCGTCGCGGATCGTATCCGCAAGCAGATCTCCGAGCGCGCCTGTTCCGGAGAGTTGGACGTTGCCGTGGGAGTCGCGTTCTTCTTTGCCGAGAAGTTTCACGATCATCGGTGTTCCATCGGGATCTGAGATGCCCTCTGAAACGGCGATCGTGCACATGCCGTATTTCGAATAAACACGATCCACATCTGCCAGTAGCTGTTCGGTGGTAAAGTGGCGTTCGGGAAGGTAAACGAGGTGAGGACCGTCGTTATAATATTTCTGTGCGAGAGCGGAAGCCGCAGTCAGGAAGCCTGCGTGCCGGCCCATGACGCAACCGATATAGACACCTTGCAGAGCACGGTTATCAAGATTCACACCCATGAATGCCTGGGCAACGAAACGTGCGGCGGAGCCGAAGCCTGGGCAGTGATCGTTTTCCATGAGATCGTTATCGATCGTTTTGGGGATGTGGATGGCACGCAATTCGTAGTTTGCTGCTTGTGCCTGTTCATTGACGATGCGGACGGTGTCCGAAGAATCATTTCCACCAACGTAGAAGAAGTAACGAATGTCATGGGCCTGCATGACTTCGAACATGCGCGCGCAATACTCCTCATCGGGCTTGTCGCGGGTAGAAAGCAGGCCGGAAGAGGGAGTGCCGGCAACCTGTTCGAGGTTGTGCGTGGTCTCGCGGGTGAGATCGACAAAATTCTCGTTGATGATTCCGGACACGCCATGGACAGCTCCATAGATCGATGTCACTTGCGAGAACTTGCGCGCTTCGAGGGCAACGCCCACGATGCTCTGGTTGATCACTGGGGTGGGACCGCCGCCTTGGGCGACGAGAACTTTTCCTTCAAGTCGGTTGCTCATATCGGCGGGAGGATTGCGAGTTTCGCGCTCACGGGAAACCCTAAACTTCAGAATTTGTTAAATGATCGGCGGACCGTTTCCCGAGGTGATTTGCTGGGGCCTGAACCGATGATCCCCCGTAGCTTGTGAACCCGGCGCAGGCCGATGTTTTTCCACGGAGCATTATGGGGCATAGGCTCTTGCGTGATCAGGCATCGAGGTCCATATTCCGAGACATATGAACCGGGAAGAAATGGCTGGGGTTTTGGAGAAAATCGCTCTCTTGTTGGAATTGAAGGGAGAGAATCCGTTTAAAGTCCGAGCCTATCGGCAGGGTGCGGAGGTAGTCTTGGCGATGGAAGAAGATGTGGTGGAGCTGGCGAAGAACGATGGGCTGGGAGGAATCAAGGGGATAGGTGATGCTTTGCGGGATAAACTGGGAGAGTTGGCGCGGACAGGACAGTTGGAATTTTATGAAAAATTGAAAGGTGAATTTCCACCGACCATTTTTGATTTGTTTGAAGTGCAGGGATTGGGCCCCAAGAAGATCAAAGCCTTATACGACGAGCTCGGGGTGGCTTCGTTGGAACAACTCAAAACAGCATGTGCGGAAGGAAGGGTGGCTGCGTTGGCGGGTTTTGGTGAAAAGACCCAACACAAAATACTCGAGGGAATTGCTGCCAATGAAAAGTTTGCGGATCGTTTCCTGTTAGGAGAAGCGTCAATCGTAGTTGAGGGAATTTTGGAAATGTTGCGGATGCATCCGGAGATTTCGAGAGTTTCGTGCGCCGGCTCGTATCGCCGTGCCAAAGAAACCGTAGGCGACTTGGATTTTCTGGTCGCAACAAAAGAAGGCGCGCGGGTGTGTGAGGATTTCACGAGACTGCCGGAGGTGGAAACGGTCATTGCATGTGGAGAGACAAAAGCCTCGGTCAGGTTGAAAAATGGAATGCATTGCGATTTGAGAGCGGTAAAGAACTCCGAGTTTCCCTTTGCCTTGCAGTATTTCACGGGCTCCAAAGAGCACAATGTCGCACTGCGATCGCTGGCGTTAAAAAAAGGTTGGTCGCTGAATGAATACGGACTGAATCCAGTGGCTCAGGGCGTTGAACGTCCGGTGGTGGAAGATGAAAAGGATATTTATCGCTTGTTAGGGCTGCAGTTTATCGAGCCGGAGTTGCGTGAAAATCGTGGCGAGATTGAGGCGGCGGCGGAGGATCAATTGCCACGCTTGGTGGAGCTGATAAATCTGCGCGGAACCTTTCACAACCACACCACGGCATCCGATGGTAGGGATCATCTTGAGGGTATGGTTGAGGAGGCGATGGATCTGGGTCTGCAATATCTCGGTATTTCTGATCACTCGAAATCCTCGTTTTGGGCAAATGGTTTGAATGAGGAGCGATTGTTAGATCAGGTTTTGGAGATCAGAAACCTCGAAAAGTCACTGAACGGTTTTCGAATTTTTGCGGGCAATGAAGTGGATATTCTGAAAGATGGCAGCTTGGATTTTTCCGATGAGATTCTGGCTCAACTCGATTTCTGTGTCGCATCCGTCCATAGCCTGATGAATATGGACGAGCCGACGATGACTGCCCGGATATGCCGGGCCATGGAGAACGAATATGTGACGATGCTCGGGCATGTGACGGGCCGGCTCTTGCTGAAACGAGATGGCTATGCGGTGGATCAGGCTAAAATCATCGATTGTGCGGCGGCGACACGAACCGTGATCGAGCTGAATTGCAGCCCGATGCGGATGGATATGGATTGGCGTTGGTGGAAGCGCGCGCGCGACAAGGGCGTGCTGTGCTCGATCAATCCCGATGCGCATGCGCGCGCGCAACTGCATCATCTGGGTCAAGGAGTCAGAATCGCACGCAAAGGCTGGCTGCGTAAAGAGGACGTCCTGAATACCCAGTCAGTCAAAGAAATCGAAGCGTTTTTGGCAAAGCCGAAGGCGGAAAGATGATCGGGAATAAAACCCGAAAAAATTACTGATCCATCAGCTTTTCTTGAATTTCGAAATGATAGATGAGCTTTTTTCCCTTCTCTATTGAGATGGGCAAAAGTCGATGGATCGCCGCTATTTAGGACAAGCAAGATGCTGGATTTTTGATGCATGGGGCAACATCGCAGGGCGTTTTTATTCAGGGCTGAGCATTGAGGGCGTTTTTTCCTCTATGGGAAATAGGAAATGGTGGAGCAGTGTTTAGGCATAGGGCTTGCAGGGAGACGCTTCGGGGTGCAGGGTTTGGGGGTATGTTTACGCCTGCTTGGAAAAAAAATGCGAAGCATCTCGTCAAGGGAGCTACCAAATTTGTGAATTATAAAAGGGACTTGCTGAGTGCCGATCGCGTGGCGGAGATTGAAGCGCGGCGCAAAGATCTGATCCAGGCGATCAAGGGTAAGGACAAGGAAAAGGTGGATGAGGCATCGAAGCAGTTGAGGGCGACTTGTGAAAACGCGTTGCCGCGTGAGAAACCGCAGAGTTGGTTTGAGGAAAACGTTGAGGTCATGTTCGTCGCGATTGTCATCGCTCTGGGTTTGCGGGCTTATTATTTGCAACCGTTTCGGATTCCTACCGGATCGATGCAGCCAACTTTGAACGGAATCACGGGAACTCCTCTGAAACAAGAGGAATGGCCGTCATTTCCGCAACGTATCATGGAGAGTGTTCTGCGTGGCAGAAGCTACGAGAAAGTGGTGAATGACAAGGACCGCCGGGTGAGTATTGGCATTTACCCCACAGCAGACGGAATCAAGGTTGGAGGTGATGTAAGGGATTTCCAATGGATGCACTTTTTTAGTCGTTCGCAACTGATCAGCCTCGACGAAGAACCATTAAGACTGCCTTCACCTGCAAACCAGGCCTATGACATCGGTCTTGAAAAAGCTTTCGAACAGGCCAGGGAAAACAATGGCATCATGAAGAAAGGTCAGATCCTAATGGAGGGTTTCATTGATACCGGTGATCTGGTTTTGGTGGATAAATTTTCGTATCACTTCAGAAAACCGAAGCGTGGGGAGGTGTTTGTTTTCGATACCATCGCGATCAAGGGTATCCAAGAACAGAGCGGGCCGCAGGGGGCTGGAGCGCACTATATCAAACGCCTAGTCGGGGTGCCGGGTGACGAACTCTCTATCATGACTCCGGACCTCATTGTGAATGGGAAAGTCGCGGGCGAGCGGGGTATGCGCCGCGTTGCGGAAGGTGGGCCACCGTTCAAGAAGGCGCATCAAGGTTATGTTCCTGCTCAGCCGAGTTCTACCCAAAAGCGGTATCTGGTCGAGAAGGATGATGTCCTAAAACTGCGTGGTGAGAATGCCAAGTCGGGTATGCGTGAGTATGCGGCAATGGGCGATAACACCAGCAGCTCTCTGGATTCCCGTTACTGGGGATCGGTGAAGGAATTCAATCTCGTGGGTCCCGCCTTATTCTCACTGTGGCCCTTCACAACGGGCCACTGCGGGTTCATCAAATAGTTTTATCCAGTGTCCGCCGCATCTGAGATCACCCGGAAGGCGGAATCCAATCTGGCCTTCGCACTGAAAATCCTCCCGAAGGACAGGCGTGATGATATGGTGGTGTTCTACGCGTTTTGCAGGACGGTGGATGACATTGCCGACGAACCGGAAGTCCCGGTCTCTCGGCGCGCGGAGGGATTGAAGAGTTGGGAGGATGGGATTCGTCATGGATTTCCAGTGGAAAACGAGCTTGGTTACGAGCTGCTTAAAATGACCGAGCGACGTGGAATTCCGCATCAATGGCTGCTGGAAATCATCGATGGTTGCCGAATGGATCTTGAACCGCAGAAATTTGGAAGTTGGGAGGCGCTATCCAAATACAATTGGAAGGTTGCGGGCTTGGTCGGGCTTGTTTCCACTAGGATTTTCGGATGTGTGCATGAGAGTTCGGATCGCTACGCCGAAATGCTGGGGAACGCCCTGCAGCTCACGAATATTTTGCGTGATATTGGCGAGGATCTCACCAACGGAGGACGGATTTATTTGCCGGAAAACGACATGATCCGCTTTCAATACTCGGAGCGGGATCTAATTGGCCGGGTCTATGACGGTCGTTTCATCGCGATGATGCGTTATCACGCGGAGCGCGCTGAATATCTTTTTCGGGAAGCCGAAGCGCTGGTTCATCCTTTGGATCGAAAGGCCCTGCTGCCCGCGAGGGCGATGGCGGAAATTTACCAATGCCTGCTTAAAAAGATGAAACAGGACGGCTTTAGAGTCTTTGAGAAGCGATATGCGTTATCAAAACCAAGAAAACTCCTCATTCTCATGAAATTTCTGATAGCAGGTTCGCTTGCAAATGAATAAGCTTCTCATGAACAACGTCCGTAAACCATGACCAAACTCCTACTTACGATGGCCGCAGGGTCTGCGCTTTTATTGGTATCTTGCGAACCCATCCCGCATCATGCTCATCGGAGCAAACGTATCCACAAGGAGACTCAGCGCCCCGACGCGGAGCAAAACCAAGAGGATACCCAGCCACAGATCGTCGTTCCTCCAACCCGAGATCAGTATCCGGTTGCAGAGCGGACTGCGAATCCAAATCACGTGATCAGCCCGTATGCGCCTTACAACGTGATCAATGTGGAAGGCTTTCGCACGGGTCAACTGGCTAAGGATCCATCAAATCAGAAAATTTTCCGGATTCCATAGAAGCCACTGGCTGGGCATCTCGACAGTAAAATAATGATACTTGGAATTGATCTAGGTACGACACATTCGGCGGTGGGTGTGGTTGATTCAGGTTTCCCCATCTTGCTCGCGGACGAGGAAGGCAAGCGCGTCATTCCGAGCGCCGTCTGGTATGGCGGGGAGGGTGAAATCGAAGTTGGTCGTAAGGCTCTGAGACGCCGCATCACCGATCCGATGCGGGTTGTTACAAGCGTGAAACGTTGGATGGGCTCAGGTCGCATCGACGATCCGGTTCTCGCCGCGCTGAGAAAAACACCTGAAGAAGTCAGCGCCGATATTCTGAGAGAACTCAAACGGATCGCGGAGTGGCGGCTGGAAACCGAGGTCGGGCAAGCGGTGGTCACAGTGCCTGCGTATTTCAATGATTCCCAGCGCGCGGCAACCAAACGTGCGGCAGAGCTCGCGGGTTTGGAGGTGGTGAGAATATTGAACGAGCCCACCGCAGCGGCCTTAGCTTATGGGTTGGACAAGCTCAAGGAACGTTCACGCGTGGCCGTCTATGATTTGGGTGGAGGCACTTTTGATCTGTCCGTTCTGGAGATGCAGGATGGCGTTTTTCAGGTCCTGGCAACACATGGAGATACGCGTTTGGGCGGGGATGATGTGGACCGGATGTTGTTTGATTTTTTACTCGAAGGCCTGGGTGAACTTCCGGTTGAAATGCAAATGAGATTTCTGGATGAGTCGGAAAAAGCGAAGCGCGCTCTTTCCGAGGATTTAGCATATACGGTGAGGATTCCATTTTACGATGGATCGAGTAGTTTTGAGAAAACAATCACCAGATCCGAACTCGATCAGATGACTCGAGAGTGGATTAAAAAAACGCTCAAATGCTGCCAGCAAGCGATGCTCGACAGTGGATTGAAAAACCCGGATCTAGACGCTGTGGTCCTGGTAGGTGGTAGCACAAGAATGCCTGCCGTTAGAGAGACTGTCGCGGCATTTTTTGAAAAGAACGTTGATGTGACCCAGCATCCCGATGAGGCGATTGCGCTTGGCGCAACGATTCAGGCAGGGGTTTTGAGCGGAGCGATGAGTAAGATGGTCTTGTTGGATGTGACGCCACTCAGCCTTGGAATCGAGACATATGGAGGATTGATGAATGTTTTGATTCCCCGCAATACGACCATTCCCTGCAAAGCCGGCGAGATGTTCACCAATGCGGCGGATGGTCAGCAAAGCATGCGGGTGAGGGTTTTGCAGGGTGAGCGAGAAATGGCACGCGATAACTGGGAGATTGGAAAATTTGATGTAGAAATGGAAAACGCGCCGAAAGGACAGGCGCGTGTGGGAGTGCAGTTTAAGATCGATGCAGATGGGATTTTGGAGGTTCTTGCAAGGGATACCTCGACCGGAAAAGACGTGATCGTGAGGATTGAAAACTCCGCAGTGAATGTGGACGACGCGGCGGTGGAGCAAATGGTCGGCGAGTCAGTGGAGTTCGCGTTTGAAGATATGTCGGAGCGAATCTTTACCGAAGCGAAGTTGAAAGCTGACGAACTGCTGCCGGCGGTGGAAATGATTTTGGAACAGGGCTTTGTGAAAGATGAGGAACGATTAGAAATAGAAGTAGCCGTGTCTAAAGTGAATTCCGCGATTACTTCGGGTAATGCGAACGCATTGAAAGCAGCTGTCAAAACCCTGGACGAAGCAACCGAGGCTGCTGCAACTCGCTTGGTCGAGCGCGCAATGGAAGAAGCTTTGGAAAGGGAGATGGCAGAATGAAAGTTTTCAGATATTGCCTGAGTTAAACGCTTTAGGGTTTGAGCTCTCGCTTGAAAATACTGTTGAGGCGTTCTTTTGCAGCCAATCTGTAGCCTGAGCGCTCCAAGAGCTGCAACAATTTACAGTCCGTATCATGCACCACCTCGCAAATCAGCAATCGTGGCCACATGTTTTCAGGACAATCTGTGAAGAAGGGTTCAAGGGCATCCACTTCATATCCCTCGATGTCAATTTTGATTGCTGAAATCTGTGTGATCCCATGTTGTCTGAGGAAATCACCTAAAGTTGTCATCTCAACACTCAATCCCAGTTCCTCAGAAAGATCGTCTGCAGCGACGCGATTTTCACCCTTGTTTCCAGATCCCTTTATCAGACGCATCTGTCCTTGTTGTCTGCCAAGAGCCAAGGGATTCACCCTTACAGTATACAATTCATTGGTCTCCAAATTAAACTTCAATCCCTGACACAACTCTGGGTCAGGCTCGAAAGCTTCCACACGCACGTTTTCAAGACGCAATGAAGCCACCCATAATGAATACAATCCAGCATTGGCACCTATGTCCAAGAAGAGGCCCCCATCTTTTAGTTCTTTTGCAAGAACCTCCCGCTCCACACGGTCCAGGAATTGGGGCATGAAGATCAGGCGTTGTTCTGACAAATTGCCACGCGATCTCAAACGTAAACGCAATCCCCAGACCTCGATATCAACCCAACCATCCAACAAAACCTTCAGTGGCTTACGCATCCATAGTGATAAACGCCTGAAGCTTGAAGATACAGGCATGCGATGCAGCAACTTGAGCCAGCTTCTAACCAAAAACCCCGGAGAGTATGCGCCCCACGATGACTCCAGCGGGCCATAAGCTGTGTTTTGAAGATCTTGCATTCCGGGCATGAAACTAAGACACTTCTCTCTTGCCCTCAAGCACTTCGTTGCCGCCGGATGGATTGACATCGAAAAATGCTTCAAATACGGGTCTTTTGACTAAATAAAATTTGGGGCTTTATCAAATGCCTATATGCTATGGTGCGCCGCAATGCCACAGATACGTGGCGCTTCGTGTGTTTGACAGATGATCCCGTAGGAATTCGCTCCGATGTGGGATGTATTCCGTGTCCCGAGATGGGTATTCTGATTTCGCACCGCATCCGCGGTTGGAGATAACTCTCTACCTACTGGATGGAGCGAAGAACTTTTCTGCTTCCAAGCGCAATGGCTTTTTCTTGGCCTCGATGTGGTGGTCACAGGTCAGTTGGATGATTTTTTACCCATGATCCGGAAAAAGATTTTTGTCGTGATGCAAAAATGGAGCCAGCTGAGAAGGGAGGACGGCAGCTTTTTTCCATAACAAAAATACCTTCCAGTAAGATTCCATGGTGACTGGAATTTTTAGATATTTCAGACCACCATTAACGGGGGCTTTCCAAGATATTTTCGTAAATTTCAAGGGTAGCCGACAGCATTTTTTCCAATGTGAAATCAATGGGGATGCTCGGCTTGGGTCTCTGACTCAGAATCTCCTTTGTGCGCTCAACCGCTGCGCCGACATCGCCCGGCGGAACGAGTCCCGTTGGAAATACCACCGATAGTTGTTCCTCAACGCCGCCGTGTTGATACGCGACTACCGGTTTTCCAAGCGCCATGGCCTCCAAAGAAACCCGCCCAAATGCCTCAGGAGATAGAGAGAGCGAATACACAATGTCCGAAACGGCCATGACTTCTTTGATATCGGATCGATGGCTTAGGAAAAACAAGTTTTGCTCGAGGTGGAGTTCGTGAACCAATGCTTTTAATTCGGATTCAAATTTTGTCTTTTTCGAATGGGTTTCTCCGACGATCAAGCCGCATACATCAATTCCATCACGCTTTAAACCTGAAACCATATGGATGAAATCTTCCTGTCCTTTCCAGCGGGTCACTCTGCTGGGAAGTAAAAGGATGATCTTGCCTTCAAGATTCGGATACTCGTTACGCCATTGTTTTATCCAATCCATGTTAGGCGTGAAATCTCGAGCAAAATGAGCAAGAGAAACTCCGCGATGAATGACTTTGATTTTTTCATTTTTCGTTTTCGGATAATGTTTCAGAATATATTTTCGGATACTCTCTGAAACTGCAATCACCCGCTCGCCTTTCGTCATGATCGCCGAGTAGGCATTCGCCGTATAAAACCCGTGAACCGTGCTGATCAGGCGAGGCCGGGTGGCTGGATCCATCTTCCTCCACGCCAACCATGCAATCCATCCGGGAATGCGCGAGCGAATGTGGAGGATATCCGGTCGCTCGGTTTCAAGGAGTCGGCGAAATGCCCTCACTTGAAACAAGGATGCTAGGCTTTTTTTGTGAACCGGCATCGTGATATGTCTCCCACCCATTTTTTGCAGGGAATCCACTTGTCTACCTCCATTGGATACAACCAATGCTTCATGGCCATTTCTCACCAAAAATTCAGCCAGATCAAGAGTCCCGCGTTCGACGCCTCCGGAATTCAGTTCAGGCAATATCTGTAATACTTTCATGGATTCATGGCGAAATTTAAAACGGCTTATCAAAGAGATTCATCCGGGTCGATGAGCATATCGGGTTTAATGCCAGCATCAAGTAACGCGGATCGATCGTTACTATAGCCGAAATCCTTGAAATCGCGAGCGTAGACCCGCTTGATCCGATCCAGTGCTGATGGGGTCAAGATCAGGGGAATATTGGGAGAAGATGTTTTTTCCTGGATGGAGTTGATGGGTGCCGGTATCTCGAGTTTACCAGCAATGCGCTGAAAGCATGTATCGATGCCGTCTTCAAAACGCATGATCTCCGTGCCCGGCAACATAAACTCATGTTGCGGTCTAAAATGATTGGCTCGATACCATGGATGAACGGCACGTCTGGCCAAGGCGTAAGATAGCCAGCTAGAAAAGGAGATTCTGTTGCGAAGCCATCCTGACTTCCGCATTTGGTAGCGATACTCACTGACAAGGCGGGCCACTGGATGCCGGACGATGGTGAAGGTCCAGTCTTGTCCTTCAGCTGCTCCCAGGGAATGCAGCATCTTGGCGTGCAGATGTTGGGCGCAGTAATTGAATCCATTGACACTCAGATTTCCGGTCAGTTGCAGGGATCCGTGCATCGACAGGTAAAGTTCGATGGATGAGCCCCCCGTTTTGGGAATATGTATAAAAAGTACCTTATGACTGTTGATAACGGTAATTGGCATGGGTACGATATGAATATGAATTGGCTACTGCTCAGCCACGGCTTAGTCACAGCCTATACAGAGCGGAATTGTTGAGACAAGCGGTAGAAAACGGAATTTTTCCCGTGGAGATGGCAAAGCGGTTTTGTTATTTTCTTTGAAATCTGGTCTTTTTTGTAAGGCGTGGGTGATTATCACGCCTGCGAGTTGTGGAAGCCGGTGTAAGCCGTTTTTAATAGTCTCAACCAAAAAAACTTTTGGGAAATTACCAAAATAGAGCTCAAAGCACTCATGGCTCGATGAGGTGGCAGGTTTTGGTATTCAGGTTGCATTTCAAATCCTGACATCATAACAAGCGTTCATGATTTCTCGGCAAGCTGATCAACCCATTCAATCCGTATTATGCCTCAAATGGGGCGATCGATACGGCTCGGAATATGTGAATCGTCTTTTTTCCATGGTGTCTCGCAATACAACCCGGCCATTTCGTTTGATTTGTTTTACGGATGATCCCAACGGGATACGCGAGGAAGTCGATGTCCGCATGATGCCCGAGTTTGATCTTCCAGAGCGGATGCGATTCCATCCATTCAGGCGGATGTTCATTTTCAAGCCGGAGTTGGATGGGCTAGAAGGTAACGTATTGCATTTGGACTTGGACTTGTTGGTGACGGGTTCGATCGATGAGTTCTTTGATTTCAGACCCGATCTGGACTTTGTTGTTGCGGAAAACTGGACGCAGCCGGGAAAACAGATTGGAAATATGTCCGTATTTCGTTTCCGAGTGGGGGCGTTGACCAAGGTTTGGGAGAGGTTTCGGCCGGACCCAATGGCCATGATGGACCTCTACCGCAACAGCCAAACATTTGTTTGCAGGACCTTAGGAAAGGTGGATTTTTATCCTAGCGAATGGTGCCTTAGCTTCAAGCATTCACTTATTCCAAAGTGGCCGATGAATTTTTTCAGCGCGCCGGTTTTACCATCTGACACAAAGATTGTTGCATTCACAGGCAAGCCGGACATTAACGAAGCCGCTTCTGGCATATGGCCGGTGAGTTCAATTTGGAAAAAACTTTACAAACATGTGAGGCCGACCCGTTGGATCGCTGAGCACTGGAGATAGGGATTGAGTTACGAAGTCGGAACCGACTGCGCGGTTTTTTGCTTACCGAATCAGATTCGTTTCACTAGATGGCGATAACGGATTTTTTCCATGATGATTTCAAGCAGAGGAAGCATGAGTCGGTGGCGGCGTAGGGCGTGACGACTGTAGAGTTTTTCATCCGTTTTTTTGGATACAGGCTCACGCTGTTCAATGATACGGCTAATAACAGCAAACATGTTGTATTCTTCAAGGATTCTGCGGCGAGCCTCGCAGATTGCCGGCAATCTGCGTTCGTATTCACCGTCTGCCATGGCAGCCCGTATTTTTTCCTCAGCTTCGCTTGGCTTGTTGATATCGATCGCGATGAAACTGTCCTCTGGAAAGTAATCCGCCGCATTGGGGCAGCCGTGATAAATGGGTATGCTCCATCCAAGAAAGCAATCGGCGAGTTTTTCTGTCCAATGGTGCTCGCAAAGATGGTTTTCTATGGCGATGTGGCATTTGTAAGGATCCACGGCATCGGCCTTATCGTCGATATCCCTTACGCCGTGGCCAAAGACATCCATTGTAGGCAGACGCTCGCGCAACCACTGCACGAATTGATATCGCTGGCGGTGAAGTGTGTGAACTTGCTGCTTAGAAGAACAAACGGTGGAGATTTCCTTATTCTTTGTGGGACGCGACATCGATGACAAGGTATCGTAGTCGCGCACCGTGGTTTGACCGATCCCGTAATACCATCGCAAGCCTGCTTGGGAATGAATGGCGCTTGACTGTCGGACCACCCAATCTTCCTGGCTCGTCAGGATCACACCGAATTGTCGTAAAAAAGAGGATCCGTATATTTTTACGGAAGCCGGTTCAGTCGTGATGAGGAGTGTGTTTTCCCTCGGGCAGTTCAGATCTTCCGTTTTCCCCTCAGGAAGATCATCGTATGCCACAAGCCAGTCGTAGTTTCGCTCATCCGGATCAAATACAAAGCGACAACGCCCCCACTGGGTCATGCGTCCTGGAAATTGTCTGATCCATCTTATGGGATTCACCTGCGTTTTGCCCCTGGCGACAAATTTCACAATAATCTCTGGCAATGGATCAAATTCAGAGGTGCTTGATTCGTTATCGATGGAGGTTGTGGGCATTTTCTAACGACTGGTTCCTCTATGATCCATCTGATCGATACGAGGGAGGTTTTTTATCCGGTTTCTATCAAATTATAAGCCGCTATCTTCGCCGGATCGGACCCAATCCACATAACGGTGCACACCCGATAAAAAGGGAGTTGTGGGTGAATATCCAAGAAGGGAACCGGCTTTGCTTATATCCGCAAAAGTACGAGGCACGTCTCCAGGTTGATCGGGTAATTGTCGGATAATGGCCTTTTTTCCGACGGCTGATTCAATCGCTTCTATCAGTTCCGAGAGCGTGTGTGTTTGAGAGCCGCCAAGGTTGAATATTTCATAGTTTGATTCTTGGTAACCTGCCGCACTAACAATGCCTTGGATGATATCCTCGATATACGTGTAATCGCGAGCTGTGCTACCGTCACCGTATTGGTCGATGGGCATTCCATTCATTATACGGTGTGTGAATTTCGCTATAGCGAGATCCGGACGCTGGCGAGGTCCATACACAGTAAAAAAACGGAGACACATACAGCGTATGTCATAGAGATGCGAATAGTTCGAGCAAAGCTGCTCACCCATTAGTTTGGTCGCTGCATAAGGTGAGATGGTACGCCCGATCAAATCAGTCTCGGAGAAAGGCACCTTGCTGTTGATTCCGTAAACGGAAGAGGATGAGGCGAAAATGAAATTTCTCACCTCATGCTTACGACATGCTTCCAATAAATTAAGCGTGCCATCAACATTCGTGGACAAGTAAAGTTGCGGATCTTGGATGGATGGTCTCACGCCCGCACGCGCGGCAAGGTGAATAACACAATCGAATCTTTTATCTGCAAATAGCTGATCCAAAGAACCGGCATTGCGGATGTCAATCTTACGCAAATCGATTGTCCCGGCATGGGCGCGGAGATTGGCTTCCTTGATGACTGGATCATAAAAGTCATTAAAATCATCCACAACGGTGATTTCACATCCTGTAGTGAGCAAATTACTGACCAGATGAGAGCCAATGAAACCAGCGCCACCGGTAATCAAAGCATTACGGAATGGAAAGGTCATGACATTGAATTTTCGTTACTCACGATTGGGGCGGCTTAAATGACGGAAGGTTCTAGGTCAAGTGGGATACTAACCCTTGAGTATGTCATTGGCTTCAAGCACAGGCCAGAAGCGTCTGCTGTCAGGCAGACGAGATAGTATTTCTGGGGCGAGCGAGCCTTCGCTGAGCTGGCGAAGAAAGGTCGTCTTGCCGATGCCGGAGGGGCCGGAAATCAAAAGAATGTCTCTCATGGGCATGATTGGAGGATGAACGAACGTAAGTTTATGGAACATAATTGTCTTATCGTTGTCATCGTGTCAACTGCGCGGCTTCGTCAAGGATCAGAGGCGCAGTGCTCAAGTGGCCAGCTTTTCCCGGCTCGAAAATAGCCTGAGAGAGCCAGCCTCTGCCAACTCATGAATGCTCTGCAATACGCGGGACTTTGACTTCATGCGTGTAGCCCGATGCGAGCGCCGGAGCCATGCCGCCTTTATCCACCCTAAGTTCCGCAATTTATTTTCCCTGGGCTCTCTTTGCGGTTAAAACCCCATGAATAATTTTCGTGCCGCACTTAAAAAGTTATACACATAAATAATATAAGAAATGAGCAACTTATAAATGCATAAAAGAAAAAAACATGATCCCTTGTGGATTGAAATTTCTTGTGGATTTTCGCAGGCGCAGGCGATATTTGAAAATCTCCCTAAAATATCCGAAAATCCTGGCCGTTGGTTGATCAATGGCGGAGATACTGCTAACACTTTAAATCTTATCCCCAAATGGGTGCTAAACCACCTGTCTATGGCTCTGTGAAAAGCCAACCAAGGCCATATCGAAGAATCATCAGGAAGCTTTCGTAAAAGCCAATTTTGCATGTGCGAATTGACGATATAGGCATGTGTGCAATCACAGCCAAAAATTTGTGTCACATGGCAACTGCCCGTGAGCATTTTGATTGTTTTAAAAGGCCCTTTCGCCTTGGTGAATCCAAGGTAAATCATATCCCATTCAAAGGCAGAATCCGACATGGCTAGACCCAATTCGTTGGCATTGCTTTGAAAGCTCGTACTAAATTCGACATCATCTTCAAGAATCAGCACACGCTTCCAGCCACGGTCTCGGGCGAGTTCAAGGGCCTTTCTGTGAGAAAGCAAACACCCACCTCTTCTTGCCCAAGTATCAGCCCTGAATCCGCCGCGAAACCATGGGCGCTGACCGTATCCTATAATCTTTTCTCCTGGCACAGCCGTGACGCGATAGACAAGCTCCTGCGGGATGATACTCTTGGTTTGAGTCAGAAAATCCTGCCAGCGGTCTGTGCTGTGATCTAAATTGATGACCAATACCGCATCAATTTCACTCCAAAACCTGGAACTCTTTTCTTGAATGCCTGAAAACATGGTTTGTCGAACGAAAATCTTGCGCTTGTCTGCACTGGCTAAATATTGGTGAGTCTACCCAAAGTTTGGCCACTAATCGGCTAAATGAAGTTATAGATCAGTGAAGCGGAAAATTGCTAGGAGATCCGACATCTTGAGTCAACGCTATTCTTCCTCACTGTGGCGACAAGCTGATCCAACAGAACTGGTTGGAATCGATGCCGCCCTCCAGATAGGCGACTCCAGTTGCTGAGCCAGCTCGGTGGTAAACACTTTGAGAATCAGGCCGATAGCGTGACCCACACAACCTCGACCTTTTCTGCCATCGCTGCAAACAGTCTGGCACAGGCATACTGGTATGGAGCCTCTCGGAATCATTTCCCGACTTCACGCTCTTCGCCTTGTGTCAACGCTCTCATGAAGGTGGATGAGCCCAACCAGCCACCAAACTATTTTAACGATTCAGGGGACGCTTCCATGAATTCCCTTGTAGGAAACAAGTTGATCTAAGCGTTCTAGCGGTTTGGCGCCAGCGGGTACTAAGCAATTTTAAAGATATCGCCTCGCCCTCATTGGAATTTTGATTACAGCTAAAACTAGCATACCGAATAACATGGGATCCTTGAAAAATCGGTTTTCGTAGTCTTTAAAAGCAACTTTAAAAATAGAAATGGCTTCTTGAAATTCTCCAGAAAACAAACGAGCGCCTGCCCTCCAGATCATTTTTTTTCCGAAAGAATTGAACAAGTATCTGTGTCCCAGGCGATCAAGTTTTTTTATGTTTTTGAATCCTTCGATATCACAATTTTTGCTAATGACTTTTTTAAGATTAAGAGCCATGCGATTGTAATTATGTGACGCGTTAAAATCATGTGATCGATAAAAAAGAGAAAGCCTAAAATACTTTCGAACCTCGCCCAAGCGTGAAAGGCGTATCCAGATATCAAGATCATCGGCACCCCATATGCCCTGATCAAAACCGCCTACCGCATCAAATGCTTTACGCCTTATCAAGGTCTGACCAGGTGACCCAAATGGGTTACTGGTGAAAAAAATATAGGTTGGAAGGAGCTGATAAATATCAACTCGCGACGATTCATTCAGGCGAATATGACGTTCTCCATCGTTAGACCCACCAACCACGACGGTATCCGAAGCATCCATCACCTTCACCTGCCACTCAAGCTTGTCAGGTAACCACTGGTCATCGTCATCGAGAAAAGCCAGCAACTCTCCTTCCGCGATCTTAGCTCCATGATTTCTGGCAGCAGCCGCACCCTGATTTTCCTGCCAAAAATATCTGATCTGCCCTCCCTCGATGTAAGGTTGCAAAACTTCCTCGGTGTCATCAGGGCTGCCATCGTTGACCACGATGATCTCAAAATCCCGATAGGTCTGCGCCAAAACCGAATCAATCGCAGCCCCAATGAACTCGGCATGATGATAGGCAGGAATAATGACGGAAACTTTGGGCATCTACGGCACACACTTATGCAGCAGCGACTACTGCATGACAAGGATTTCCAAATTGATGAAAACAACGGGGGATTACTCGCTCTAGGTAGGGTAGTCATTAGGGGGGCTAAATCAGCACGGCGGCGATGTTTTAAGCGCTGTAGATCAAACACATAACGGTATTGGAGCGCACAATCTCAAATAGGGCGATGGCCCGTGAAGAGAAATGACATGATAAAGTGCAGCCGCTTCACAAATTCTCTTTTTAAGATTTGCGCGAATCATTCAACAAGATACACATGGACATCAGTTAGACGAAATCAGGAGATGCTATTTAATTTATTCAAAAAAATAGATTGCTCTAAAAAAATTCTGGTCATCCATATTCCAAAGACTGCAGGCACATCGCTGAGACGAATGTTGGAGTGCGAATATGGAGCAAAACATATCTATCCGGGAGGTTTTTATCTCCAACGCCTTGGTGGCGGCTACCCTCTGGGCAGTCAGATGCTCAAAGATTACCCAGGGCTCCCTACCCACAAGGTGCTTGTGGGTCATTTCACAGCGGCCATGGCCGAGATGGTTCCAATTCCTTACCAAGCGGCCACCTTTCTCCGGGAGCCGATCCAACGTTCGTTATCCATGCTCAGCCACTTCAGCCGCACGCGGCATGTTTCTGTAACGACGCTACTCGAAAATGAGCAATTCATGAGAGACAATATTGTCGACTTTCAGACAAGAATCATGGGAGCCAATGGTGTGTGCAATCCGCACGAAGTCGGTAAAGTTGATGATGATGTGCTCGCTCG
>CAMCBV010000030.1 GCA_945873125.1 Prosthecobacter debontii | reverse complement strand
GTGTGTCGCCGGTGCTTAAAAAAGCGGAAAATCCTGGGGGTTTGGGGGCTAGCCCCCATAAGAACCTAGCATCAGCCAATGAGCGGACATAAATCAGGACAGTTAAAAAAAACTAAAAAATCCGTTGATCCCTAAATACAGTTACTGCCTAATCCGCGTTTTACAAACTAAACCTTGGGGACTGCTTGAGGAAGGTGAGGGGATTTTCGTAAATGATTTTATCGATCTGTGCGGCGGTGTGTTTGCGGCGTTTCATTTCGAGTGCGCATTTTGGCACCGCCATGGGATCGGATACTCCCCAGTCACAGGCAGAGTTGATCCAGATGCGATCCGAGCCGTAAGTCTCGAGGATATCGATCGCACGGTTCGGGGTGCATTTGCTTTCCGGATAGAGAGTCATGCCTGCCCAGAAACCCGCGTCCATCACGTGCTTCACTGTGTGTTCTTCAACGTGGTCGATGATGACTTTTGAGTGATCCAGTTTTGAGAATGAGTTGAGCGAATCGATGATGAGTTTCGTGCCCTTTAATTTATCCTCAAGGTGGGGCGTGTGGATAAGTATGGGGAGATCATAATCTAGGGCGATCTGGACGTGTTCTTCAAAGATCTGGAGCTCGCTGCGGGTGTTTTTGTTAAGGCCGATCTCACCAATGCCGAGCACGTTTTCCTTTTTGATGAAATCCGGAATCAGAGCCATGACCTCGCGGGCAAAAACCGGATCGTCGGCTTCCTTTGGATTGATGCAGAGCCAGCAGAAATGCTTGATTCCGAAACGTGCCGCGCGGCGTGGTTCGTATTCGGTGAGTTGGCGAAAGTAATCGTGGAAACCATCCGCGGAAGAACGATCGAATCCTGCCCAGAATGCGGGTTCGCAAAGTGCTTCACAGCCAGCGAGAGCAAGTTTTTCATAGTCATCCGTCGTGCGGCTGACCATGTGGGCATGGGGTTCGATGTAACGCATGGTGAAAACATCATCCCCGCTGGACTTCTTTGCAAGTTGGAAGAGTCAACGGACGGTTCTAGGCCAAGCCAAACCGAAACGGATCATCAGGCTGGAAAAGTAATGTGGTTTCTCCATTGACCCATGCCTGACCGGTAATGTGTGGAAGAATATGGCCGTTATCGAGTTTTTCATAATGTCCCTCGAAAACTTGGTTGAGAATACTGGCCTGTTTCCAAACCGCTCCGGGAGCGAGTTTACCATCGGCAGCAAGGCAGGCAAGCTTGCCGCTGAAACCTGTGCCGCAGGGCGAGCGGTCATAAGCACCTCCGGAGCAGAGGACGAAGTTGCGGCTGTCCGCGTGCGCGGGATCCTTGGGTGGTCCGAACAATTCGACATGGTCAACTTCCTCGCCATCATCTCCAGTAATTCCTGCCTGCTTGAGCGCTGCGCAGACCTGTGAGGAAAAAGCACATAAAGCCGGAATGTTTTGTTCTGAAATTTCAGGTCCTTGCTGGTCGATTAGAAAAAACCAATTTCCTCCCCATGCCACATCGCCACGTATCGTCCCCCAATCAGGCAGTTCGATGGTGACATGGGTTTTCAAACGATAGCAGGGAACGTTGGTAACGGTAACTTTGCCATCATTTCGAAGCGTGGCATCGACAACTCCAACCGGAGTATCGATCCGGCACTTGTCGCCCGGGTGGACGCGACCGAGGTGAGCGAGCGTGACCATCAGCCCGATCGTGCCGTGGATGCACATACCCAGTGTGGTTGCATTATTGAAAAAGATGATCCCGAAGTCGCAGTCGGGTGCGTATGGTTCGCAGAGCAATCCACCGACGACCGCTTCATGGCCGCGCGGCTCCAGACATACGGCGCGCCGAACGTGATCATGTTTTTCGCGAAGCAAACGAGAGCGTTCAGATAAAGGACCCGTGCCGAGCTCCGGACCACCCGAGACGATGATGCGTGTGGGTTCGCCGATGGTGTGGGACTCGATGAGCTTCATGTTTGAAGATAATTTACAAAATGGATTAGGAAAAACGGGACGGTGAGAGGCTGTTGAGGCCGATGGATGGGCGACGCATCATCAAAAGTTCAGTCACGAGCTTGCCTGTAACGGGTCCGAGGCTCAGTCCCATCATCGCATGACCCGTGGCGACCACGAGGTTGTCCAAGCTTGGAACTTTTCCGAGATAAGGCATGCCGTCGGGAGAAACGGGACGTAGGCCGACCCATGGTTCGATTCCATCGAAATCGCTGATTTTGAAATTCGGGAAATAGCGGATGGCCGCTTTGACGATACCACGCACGCGGGCCGGGTTGATATCGGTGTTGTGTCCGCCAATTTCCATCGTGCCGGCGAAACGCAGGGAGTTTCCCATGGGAGTTACGGCAACTTTTGCCTCAGTCAAGATTGAGCAGAGTTGAGGAAGCTGGGTCGGATGGGAAAGGGTGAGTGAGTAGCCTTTGCCGGATTGCATGGGGAGCTTCAGGCCAACCTGACGGACGAGATCCGTGCTCCATGATCCGCCGGCGATCACGAAGTGCCGAGCATCGAAGGTTCCGGATGATCCTGACACCGCGGAGACTTTACCATCGCGGAATGTGATTTTATCAATCGGGCAGTTGTGGATGATCTTGCCTCCCATTTGCTCGATCCGTTTACCAAGTGAGGCAAGGAAGCGTGCGGGATCGAGGTGGCAGTCTTCGGCAAAATGCACCGCGCCAGCGATGTTCATTTCAATGTTGGGGTCGAGTTTGGACGCGGTTGCGGCATCCAGTAGCTCTGCCTTCAAACCAAGTTCACGTGCTTGATGCGCGACTTCGGCTTCCTCATCGAGAGTCTTCTGGCTCTGGCAAAGCATCAATAAGCCGCGGGATTGAAGACCGAAGTCATCTTCGCGCGCCAGTTCTTGAAACAAGCGACGGCTTTCAAGATTGAGTTTACAGAGCACTTCTCTAACCGCTTCCACGTGGGTTTGATTGGCATGTTGGCAAAACAACCAACCCCAATGAGCGAGTTGAAGTGACAAACTGGGACGCACATAAAACGGGCTCTCTTTATCCAATAACCAACGCAGGCCTTTACCGATGACTCCCGGAGCGGCGAGCGGAGTGAAATGACTCGGTACGATCATTCCGGCATTGGCTGATGAGCAACTGCCCTCATGAGGAAGGCTGCGATCCAGAACCGTCACATCGTATCCCTCTTTTAAAGCATAGTAAGCGGTGCTGAGCCCGATGACCCCACCACCTACGATCACCAGTTCCTTAGGGCTTTGCTGCATTCTGTTGGCATTTATAGGAGTGAGGCGAAGAGAGCATGTCAAGCGGAGTTAAGGAGGAACTATTTATCAGCCGAAGGCTTTGAGTTAGTTCATTGATCCGCGGCTCTTTGGGTGGATGTCGGTAAATGGATATAGCGGGTAGTTTGCTGCCGGATAGGATGCTGACTGGGGGGCTCGTCGCTAATATTTCTAGAGCTGGGCTGAGATCTTTGATTTCAGTTGGGATCAATCTTTGTTAGGTGTGTTCAAAAAAAAAGCCACGATCCGTTGGGATCGTGGCTTTGGAGATTAATGACTGCAACCCCCGACGAATCGGGGTAAGCGAAAGATCGCCGTGACAATTATTTTTTAAGCACTTTGAGCTTGTTGATTCCGTAGACGGCATCATCGCCCAATTCTTCCTCGATGCGGAGGAGTTGGTTGTATTTTGCAATCCTGTCGGAACGCGACATGGAGCCGGTTTTGATTTGTCCGCAGTTGGTAGCAACGGCAAGGTCTGCGATGGTGCTATCTTCGGTTTCACCGGAACGGTGAGAGAGGACGGCGGTGTAGGCATTTTCCTTGGCGAGTTCGACGGCGTCGAAAGTTTCAGTGAGCGTGCCGATTTGATTCACTTTGACGAGGATCGAGTTCGCGACACCGAGATCGATTCCTTTTTGGAGGAACTTGGAGTTCGTCACGAAAAGGTCGTCACCGACGAGTTGGGTGGTTTTGCCGAGTTTGTCGGTAAGGACTTTCCAGCCCGCCCAGTCGTTTTCGTCGCAACCGTCTTCGATGGAAATGATCGGGTATTTCTTCTGAAGCTTTGCGTAGTAAGCAACGAGTTCCTCGGCGGATTTGACCGATTTATCGGATTTTTTGAAGACGTATTTTTTCTTCTTTTTATCGAAGAATTCCGAAGAAGCAACGTCGAGTGCGATCGCGATGTCATCACCGACTTTGTAGCCGGCTTTTTCGATCGCTTTGCAGATGGTGGCGAGTGCTTCGTCAGCGTCTTTCAGCACTGGGGCGAAGCCACCTTCGTCACCGACGGCGGTGGAGAGACCGCGATCGTGGAGGATTTTTTTCAGTGAGTGGAAGACTTCCGCACCGTAGCGAACCGCTTCGGAGAAAGTGGGTGCGCCGACAGGCATGATCATGAATTCCTGGAAGTCGATCGGGGCATCGGAGTGAGCGCCGCCGTTGATGATGTTCATCATCGGAACGGGAAGGGTTTTTGCGTTCGGGCCACCGAGGTATTTGTAAAGCGGCAAACCGAGTTGTGCGGATGCTGCCTTGGCGACTGCGAGGGAAACACCGAGGATGGCGTTTGCACCGAGTTTCTTTTTGTTGGCGGTGCCATCGATTTCGTTCATTGCGGCATCGATTGCGGCTTGCTCGGTGGCGTCGAAGCCAAGGAGTTCTCCAGCGATGGTGTCGTTAACGGCTTCAACGGCCTTGAGCACGCCTTTGCCGAGATAACGGTTTTTGTCGCCGTCGCGGAGTTCGTGGGCTTCGTGTTCACCGGTTGAGGCTCCTGAAGGAACCGCGGCGCGGCCAACGGCGCCACCTTCGAGGTAAACGTCCACTTCGACGGTTGGATTGCCGCGTGAGTCGATGACCTCGCGGCCCCTGATTTCTACAATTGTGGTAAGATCCATGGTGTTCTGTTGATGTTGGAAATGTGATTCCTCACGCGTGATAAGCGGAGATGGACTTGATCGTCAATGTTTGCATCTGTTCAGTTTCAAGATCGCGGATTTTGGCGCCATCGCCGACAGAGAGTCCCATGAGGGCTTTGCCGACGTCCGAGAGGTAGGAAACTTCCTTTTTCTCCGGATTGGAATCCCATGCGCCGAGGACGGTGATGGTTTGCTCGTTACCTTTGTCATCCGCGAGCACGACGATGGTTCCGATGTTGACGGTTTTGGTATCAGCACCTTTGAAGTCGGTTCCGCGGGCTTGGGCGATTTCTCGCTCGAGCGCGGTGCGACGGTGATTGAGATATTTTTCCAAGTCTTTGGCGGACTTGTATTCGAAGTTCTCGCGGAGGTCGCCGTAGGATTTGGCGATTTTCACGTCCTCGCGGTTTTGCGGGATTTTGACGCGGATGAGTTCTTGGAGTTCTTCTTTTTTCTTTTCGAGAGATTCCCATGAAACGAGCAGGGGTTCTTCGCGTTTGGCGGCGTTCTGGCCGGAAACGAGTTCGACGGTTTCCGGACGAACCTTGATGATGCGCGCCATGAGGGATTTTTTCTCAAGGTCGCCGAAGACCGGGCAATCGAGCATGCGGCGGGCGAAGTTTTTGGCTTCGTTGAGATCCATGTTCTTCACGAGATCCGAAAGCAGGGCTTTGTCATCGTTGAGAAGGGTTTGGAGGCGTGAGGTTTTGCGTGGGCCATCGGAAAGGTGATCGTTTTCCAGAAGATTGAGGATGGAGGCGCCGACATCCGCGCCGAAGACTGATTCGGAGGACGCGTTGCGCTCGCGGCAAACCCAGATGAGGGCATCCGGGCCAAGGGCGCGGCGGGCAAGGGCGGAGCTGAGGTGCTCCATGAGTTTCGGCATGCCGTTGTTTTCGTTGAGGATACGGGCAATTTCGGTGACACCACGCGCACCGACCTGGTCGAAGACCGTAACGATCTTATCAATCCATTCGCTTCCGAAGGCGGATTCGAAAGCCTCAAAGACCGCACGTTGGCGGCCGGAAGGGAGGGTGACGAGTTCTTCGGCGATTTTATCGAGATTGGAGCCGGCGATGAGGTCGCTGAGTCGGACGGCGCTGGGATCGAGCTCAAGAGTTTTGTTGCTGCCGATGACTTCGTCACGTGCGGCGACGAGTTGCATGGCTTGGCCGAGTTGGACACGAGCCGCTTTTTTCGCACCATCATCGATCTCGATGAGGAGTTGTTTGAGGGCATCGGAATCCTGATCGAAAGCGCCCATATCGGCAGCGATGGCTTCGAGGGCTTTGATCATGCCTTTGATATCTCTTGCTGCTTCGAAGTCTGCGAGTAGGGCTTGGGCAGGAGTGATATCGGAATTTCTAAGGACGATGGCCTCGGTGCGTTTCGTTGGGACAACGGCTTTACGGCTTTCTTTGACCGCCTTTTTGGTGGTGTCCCACCATTTTTTGTATTCCTTGGCGGGAATGACTGCGCCGCTGACCAGTTGCTCGATGGCGTCGCCCGTGACGGAACCGCCGTGGCTTTCCAAAATGTGAACCACAAGAGCCACGCTGTCTTTTTTGGCGAGATCGCGAAGTATTTCGATTTGTTCGATTTTTACTGCACGGAAGTCATCGGTAGAAATCCATTCGGTTTTCTGCATAGCGAATTGGAGATCCATCTCCTGTCCGCTGGAGTTTTGGAAATCGACCGTGATTTTTTTGGAACCGAAATCCCAGTCAACGATTTTGCCCGCACCAAAGGATTTGTGCAGGCAGAAATTTCCGGGGGCGAGTTGTGAAAGGCGTTCTCCGACAGGTGCAGGTAATTTTCCGGCTTTTACTAATTTCTCAACATCAGGATGCATGCGCATAGTTTGGAAAGCCTGATCGGGAATGGCAAGGATAAGGGTGAGAAATCTTTTTTTGGGAAAATGGGGCGTAAGGTGGGTGTTTTCCGGCTTTTAAAATAAAACGGAGGAACGGAGAAGACGGAGGTAACGGACAGAAAGGCTTTGAGTTTAAATTCTCAGAATTTACCCTCCATTTCCTCCGTTATCTAAGAATCTCCGTTTAAAATGTCTGAAATCACACCAACCTCGCTGCCAGAAGTTCGCGCTGGAAGATGAGTTCTTTGGGGAGGTGATCGTAGAGGTCGATGAAAAGTTCGCTTTGGGAGACGAGTTCGGCGCGCCATTCGTTGTGGTCGAATTTCATGACTTGATCAAAGTCCCTGGATGAAAAGTCTTCCATGCCGTCGGTGTTGAAGTCGGCGTAATCCGGGGTCCAGCCGATCCGGGTTTCATGGCCGGCGGCGCCGCCGGTGCAGCGTTTCACGATCCATTCGAGGACCCGCATGTTTTCCCCGAAGCCAGGCCACATGAATTTCCCTTCGGGGGTTTTGCGGAACCAATTGACGTGAAAGAAGCGCGGGAGGTGGGTGAGGTAGCGTTGCATTTCCAGCCAGTGGCCGAAATATGCGCCCATATTGTAACCGCAGAAAGGAAGCATCGCCATCGGATCCCGGCGGACTTTGCCTAGGGTTCCTGCTGCGGCGGCTGTCATTTCGGAGCCCATGGTTGCGCCGATGTAGACGCCATGGCACCAGTTGAAGGCTTGGTAAACGAGAGGCATGGTCGTGGCGCGTCGGCCTCCGAAGATGATGCCATCGATGGGGACGCCTTCGGGGTTTTGCCAATTGGGATCGATGCTCGGGCACTGGATGGCGGGAGAGGTGAAGCGCGCATTGGCATGGGCGGCCGGAGTTCCGGATTCAGGTGTCCAGTCATTGCCTTGCCAATCGATGAGATGAGCGGGTGGTTTTTCGGAAAGACCTTCCCACCAAACATCGCCGTCGTCTGTCAGGGCGACGTTGGTGAAAATGGTGTTTTGTGACATCGACTGCATGGCGATGGGATTGGTTTCCCATGAAGTGCCGGGAGCGACGCCGAAAAAACCGGTTTCAGGGTTGATGGCGTGTAGTTTGCCATCTTTGTGAGGCCAGAGCCATGCGATGTCGTCGCCGATGATGGAAGTTTTCCAGCCTTTGTCTGCGTAAGGTTTTGGGGGGACAAGCATCGCGAGGTTGGTTTTTCCGCAAGCCGATGGGAATGCAGCGCTGAGGTAGGTGACGGAGCCATCGGGTGCATGGAGACCGAGGATGAGCATGTGTTCCGCCATCCAGCGATGTTCGCGGGCGATGTTGGAAGCGATTCTGAGCGCGAGGCATTTTTTTCCTAACAGGGCGTTGCCGCCGTAGCCGGAGCCGTAGGACATGATCTCGCGGGTATCGATGAAATGGGTGATGTATTTGTCTTCGTTACAAGGCCATGCGACATCGGGTTCACCCTCAGCGAGGGGCGCGCCAACTGAATGCAGGCATTTGACAAACTGTCCATGGCCGTCGCGGAGCCTGGGTGAATTTCCGGAAGCTTCGTCTTCGAGTCTTTTCAGGACATGGCTACCCATGTGTGCCATGATGACGGTGTTGACGACGACGTAAGCGCTATCGGTGCATTGGATGCCGATTTTTGCGAGTGGGGAATCGAGCGGACCCATACAGAACGGGATCACATACATCGTGCGACCTTTCATGCTGCCGGTAAATTTATCCGTGAGGATTTTCCGCATTTCCAATGGATCCGCCCATTGGTTGGTTGGGCCCGCTTCGTCGCGGCGTTTGGTGCAGATGAACGTGCGTTCCTCGACGCGCGCGACATCGGAAACGGCGGAGCGGGCGAGGAAAGAGTTTGGGCGTTTTTTCGGATTCAGGCGAATAAACGTTCCTTGATTGCAAAGCATTTGGGTGAGGCGATTCCGTTCATCCTGAGAGCCATCGCACCAAATAACTTCATCGGGAGTGGTGAGTGCTGCCATTTGGTTGACCCATTCCTGAAGTTGTTTGTGGGAGGTTTGTTGGGATGTCATGACTGAAGAAAATTCATGCGGGATTTTAAAGCGGGGGCAAGGGGGGTGGGGGATGTCATGAAAAGACTTCAATGTAAGGCAGCGGTCATCACAAAGAAAGGATTTTCAAAGAGTTGAAGTCTAGGTCAGTAGTTCGATAAAGTCTTGGTGGACCCGTTGGTTAGGAACGATGCCGGAGAAGCGTTGAGCTTGTGGGCCGATGGCTGAGATCATGGTCGGGTCTGAGGTGTGGGAGACACCCGTCCAACCGACTCCGGTGTGGTTGCCGGCAAATTGGCCGAGCAGGCCATTGGGATTATCGAGTTGGTCGCTCCATTCGATGGCTTTGCCGGTGGTTATGCTTGAGTGAAGGGCGGTCGATTCTTCGGCGCTCATTTTAAAACCCAGTTTTTCCTCGATGAGTGAGGCTAGGTTTTGTTCATTATCGGGAGCTTTTTTCCATTGGTTGATGATGGATTCATAAGATGCTGTCATGTGGGTGAGGGATTTGAATGCCTCGTTTGTTTTGGTGTAATTTTTTCCAGTTCCGTTGATGCCTGGGTTGGCGTTGCCGTGATCGCTGGTGACGACGACAAGGATGTCATCGCGATTGGCCGTCATTTCTAACACTTTTTCGAGGGCGCTATCGAATGCGAGTTGTTCCCACATTAAGCCGGCGGCATCGTTCAGGTGAGCGGCGTGGTCGATTTTCCCGCCTTCAATTTGAAGGAGAAATTTTTCATCAGCTTTCAAGAAATGTCTGAGAGCGAATTCCGACATTTCAGCAAGAGTGGGAGTTTTGCTTTGGAGTCCGGCGCTATTGATGCGGTCCACTTCGTAGGGCAAGTGGCTGTCGTTGAAGAGACCAAGAACCTGTTGGGATTTGGAGTTCAGAAGCGAATCGCGATCGAGGAGGATGTCGTAACCGGATTTTTGGTAAGGACTGAGCCAATCGCGGGAATCGGGGCGTTGTTTTGGATCGAAAAATTTCATTCCGCCGCCCAGTAGGATGTCGACCACGCCGAGATATTGCGGGGCGATGAGGTGTTCGTCTTGGCGGTTATGGGTGACGGCGGCAAAGCCGGCGGGTGTGGCATGGGTGATGGTCGTTGTTGTGACGAGACCGGTGCGGTGACCAAGTTTTTTCAGATGGCGGTGGATGGGAATGGATTCCGTGCCATCGGGGCGGACGTTGACAGAGTTATTGTTGATTTTCATGCCACCGCCCCAAGCGGAAGATGCTGCGGCAGAATCGGTGACGTAAGAATTAGCGGAACTTGTCTCCATGAGGCCGCGAGTGGATTTCGGATCGTTGATGAGTTCCCACCAACGGGTGCCTTTGCCGTGGACGATGCGGGAGAAATTTTCGGCCATCGTAAGAACGCCGTGGCTCATTCCATCGGCAACCATGAAAACGATCCCTTTGACATTTCGGGTGCTGCGCTGAGGATTTTTCTCACAACTGCCAAATAAAGAAGCCATGGCACCAAGGCCGCCGAGTTTGATTAAATTTCTTCGTCCGATCCTTGTTTCTCTCATCATGAAAGGAACGTAGGGGATGCGCCAGAAGTTTCAAGAGCCGTGATTTAACAGGATCGTCATATTCGCGTGAAGCAATGCTTGCACGGGCGAGGCTTGTCCACTAGCACATGGGGCTTATGAGTAACGATCCGGACCAGCATATTTCCCTCGGGGCGATGTATTCCGATTATTTTTTGGATTACGCGAGCTACGTGATTCTGGAGCGCGCGGTACCGCATTTGCATGACGGTTTGAAGCCGGTACAGCGGCGCATTTTGCATTCGATGCGCGAGCTTGACGATGGCCGTTATAACAAGGTTGCGAACGTCGTTGGAAACACGATGAAATATCATCCGCATGGCGATCAGTCGATTGGCGATGCGATGGTGCAGCTCGGGCAGAAAGACCTGATGATCGATACCCAGGGAAACTGGGGTAACACGCTAACCGGGGACGGAGCGGCGGCACCCCGATACATTGAGGCCCGTTTGACCAAGTTTGCGTTGGAGGTGGCATTCAATCCCAAGACCACGCAGTGGCTGCCATCGTATGATGGCCGGAATCAGGAGCCGCTGACTTTGCCGATGAAATTTCCCCTGTTGCTTGCGCAGGGTGTGGAGGGAATCGCGGTGGGTCTTGCGTGCAAGATTTTGCCACACAATTTTAATGAACTGATTACGGCTGCGGTGGCCTATTTGCGGAAAGAGCCGTTTGATTTGGTTCCGGATTTTCCAACCGGTGGAATCATGGACGCAAGCGAATACAAGGAAGGTTTGCGGGGTGGAAAGATTCGGGTGCGTGCCCGGATTGATGCCGAAAAGAAAGGTATCCTGAGGATCACGGAAATTCCGTTTGGAACGACCACGGGCGGAGTGATGGATTCGATTGTTGCGGCCGCGGACAAGAACAAGATCAAGATTCAAAAGATTGAGGATAACACCGCGGCACATGCCGATATTTTGGTGTATCTGCCAGCGGGAGCTGACTCGGAAAATACTCGAGATGCCTTGTATGCTTTTACCGATTGCGAAGTGAGCATTTCACCCAACTCGGGCGTCATTGTGGATGGTAAACCCGCGTTTCTGGGGGTTTGTGAAATCCTGCGCCGCACCACGGATCTCACCAGAGAGCTGCTCAAGCTGGAGCTGGAAATCAAGCTCGGTGAACTGGGCGATAAATGGCATTTTTCTTCATTGGAGAAAATCTTCATTGAGAAACGTATCTACCGCGATATCGAGGAATCCGAAACTTGGGAGGCTGTGCTCAAAGCGATTGATGACGGTTTGAAGCCATTCAAAAAGTTACTCAAGCGCGAGGTGACTGAGGAGGATTTGGTGCGCCTGACCGAGATTCGTATCAAACGCATTTCCAAATTCAATGCCTTCAAGGCCGATGAGGAGATCAAGGCGATCGAGTCTGACATCTCGGAAGCTGAAAAAAACCTTCGTAATCTGACACGATACACGATCCGGTGGTATGAGGAGCTTGGAAAAAAATACGGCAAGGACCGCAAGCGCTTGACTGAGATTTCATCGTTTGCTCGTGTGGACAGGACTCAGGTAGTCGCCGCAAGCGAGACGCTTTATCTCGATGCGAAGAACGGTTTTGCGGGAACCGGATTGAAGAAAGAAGAGGCCTTGGAAAAATGTTCGATGTTGGATGATATCATCATCTTCACCGCGGACGGAAAAATGAAGATCACCAAAGTTGCGGATAAATTTTTCGTCGGGCCAAAGCCATTGCGCGTAGCGGTTTTGCGCAAGGATGAGGATTTGATTTACTCGATGATCTATCGCGATGGTAAAGACGGCAATGTGATGGCCAAGCGTTTCACCGTGGGCGGAACGACCCGCGATAAGGAATACGACCTGACCAAAGGCACACCGGGCAGCAAGGTTCTTTATTTCAAATGGCACAGCAACAATGAGGAAAGCTCCGCGCAGATGTTGATGATCCATATGAAATCCGGCCTGCGTTTGCGCAATCTCACGCGTCCGCTACACTTCGCGGAATTCGGAATCAAATCCCGTGGCAGCTTGGGCAATATTGTTACGAAACACCCGGTTGAGAAAATCCTCCTCGCTCCTAAAGATTTCACGCCATAGGGTTTGAATTCTTAACCGCGAATGAACGCGAATAAACGCTAATCCAATTCTATGAAAAAAATGGCATGTAATGGTGTAATTATTTTATGCGTTCTTGATGGGAATGTTTATTATTCGCGTCCATTCGCGTCCATTCGTGGTTTTTTCCATCATTATGATTAAAATTGGCACTAGAGCGAATCTTCGAATCGTCCGTGAACAACCGTTCGGCGTGTTTCTTGATGCCGAAAATCTGGGTGAAATTTTACTGCCACGCGGAGAGATGCCCAGAGAGTGGGTGATCGGTGAAGAGTTAGACGTATTCATCTATCTCGATTCCGAGGATCGCTTGGTTGCGACCATGAAAACACCGCGTGCTATGCCTGGGCAATTCGTGAAGCTGCAGTGCGTCGCGGTGACAGGTGTGGGCGCGTTTCTCGACTGGGGTTTATCGAAAGATCTGCTCGTGCCATTCCGTGAGCAAAAGACGCGCATGGAGCCGGGCAAAAGTTATTTGGTCAAAGTGCTGGTTGATGAACAAAGCAAGCGCTTGATGGCGACTGCTCGCATCGCGCGTCATATCGATATCACCCCAGCGATTTACGAATCAGGCCAAGAAGTGAATCTGACGGTTTATGGAAAAACTCCTATGGGATACAAAGCCATCATCAACGATGAACACACGGGTTTGTTATATTCGAATGAGGTATTTCAAAAACTCTCGCTCGGAGAAAAAATCAAAGGTTGGGTCGCGGCGGTCAGGGGCGATGGAAAGATTGATCTCATCCTCACGCCTCCGGGTCGCGCGCGTGTGGATGATCTGGAGAAACAAATTATCGGCGAACTCGTCGCACGCGGCGGCTTCTGGGCGCTGACCGATAAAAGCTCGGCGGAAGAAATCAACAGCGAACTGGGAGTTTCGAAACGTACCTTCAAACAAACGATAGGCGCGCTCTTAAAGAAGCGGTTGATCACGCAGACGGACGCTGGGATAAGGTTGAATTAAACTCTAAAGTTTAAACTTTAAATCTCAAGAAGACTGGAACTGGTTGATTTGTGGCTTCATGGGATGGCAGGGCGGTTTTGATAAAACCGCCGTGTGACGGAAGAAGCGCTTCTGGAGACACGCGGTCCGAGCGCAAGAAGTAGCCAGCCTTGAGCGACTACCCGTCTTGTTTCATCTGTCTTTTGGGAATTTATGCCAAGATCTCATTCAGGGTCTTGCTGGGACGCAGGGCAGCAAAGGCCTTTGCGTCATTGGGCATGTAGTATCCGCCGATGTCAACGGGTGAGCCTTGGACGGCGTTGAGTTCGGAAACGATCGTAGCTTCGTTGGCAATGAGTTTCTCTGCGATGGGTTGGAAAATCGCTTTGAGTTCAGCATCGCTGTTTTGCGCGGCGAGTTCTTTGGCCCAATAGAGCGCGAGGTAGAAATGTGATCCGCGGTTATCGATCGTGCCGAGTTTGCGACCCGGTGAGCGATCGTTTTCGAGGAACTGGCCGTTGGCGGCGTCGAGAGTTTCTGCGAGGACTTTGGCTTTGTTGTTGTTTTGGGTGAGCGCGAGGTGCTCGAAGGAAGCGGCGAGCGCGAAGAATTCTCCGAGCGAATCCCAGCGGAGATAGTTTTCCTCGAGAAATTGCTCAACGTGTTTGGGAGCGGATCCGCCGGCACCGGTTTCGAACAGGCCGCCGCCGTTCATAAGAGGAACGATGGAGAGCATTTTTGCGGAGGTGCCGACTTCAAGAATGGGGAAGAGGTCGGTGAGGTAATCACGCAGGACGTTTCCAGTCACGGAAATCGTGTCGAGGCCTTTGACGATGCGTTGGAGTGTGACGAGGCAGGCATCGGCAGGCGGAAGGATGGAAATATCGAGGTTGGCGGTATCATGTTCAGCGAGGTAGGCTTTTACCTTGGTGATGATTTGGGCATCGTGCGCGCGGCTTGAGTCGAGCCAGAAAATGGCAGGGGTTTTGGAAATTCTCGCGCGGTTCACAGCGAGTTTCACCCAATCGCGGATCGGTGCGTCTTTGGTTTGGCAAGCGCGCCAGATATCACCTGGTTCGACCTGGTGTTCGAAGAGGAGCTTCCCATCGCTGTCGGTCACGCGAACGGTGCCATGGGTCGGGATTTCGAAAGTTTTGTTATGGGAGCCGTATTCTTCTGCGGCTTGCGCCATCAGGCCGACGTTTGGAACGGAGCCCATGGTTTTTGGATCGAGCGCGCCATTCTCGCGGCAAAAATCAATAACGGTTTGGTAGATACCTGCATAGGAGGAATCCGGAATAACAGCGAGGGTATCCTGAGGTTTGCCTTGGGCATTCCACATTTGTCCCGAGGTGCGAATCATGGCTGGCATCGATGCGTCAACGATGACATCCGAAGGGACGTGAAGATTGGTGATACCTTTGTCGCTGTTCACCATGGCTAAAGCCGGGCCGTTTTCGTAGGCTTTGAGAATGTCCGCCTCGATGGCGGCTTTTTGATCGGCCGGAAGGGATTGGATTTTCGAAACGAGATCGCCAAAGCCGTTGTTGAAATCGATTTTGAGAGAGTCAAGAACCTCCGCATGGCGTGCGATGAGGTCTTTGAAGAATACTTTCACCGCGTGGCCGAAAATGATAGGGTCGCTGACCTTCATCATGGTGGCTTTCATGTGCAGGGAAAACAGGACATCGGAGGATTTTGCTCTAGCGATCTGCTCTTCAAGGAATGTGGTGAGGGCGTTTTTACTCAAAAAAGTGCCATCAAGGATTTCTCCATCCAATAAGGGGGTGGGTTCTTTTAGGACCGATTTGGATCCGTCATTTCCGATGAGTTCAATTTTGACATGAGTGGCTTTGGGGACGACGACGGATTTTTCGTTCGAAAAGAAATCGCCCTTGCCGTCCATGGATCCGACGTTGGTTTTTGAGTCTTTGGACCATGCACCCATCGAGTGGGGGTGTTTCTTGGCGTAGTCTTTGACGGCTTTGGGAGCACGGCGGTCTGAGTTTCCTTCGCGCAGAACGGGATTCACCGCAGAACCCAACACTTTGCCGTAGCGGGTACGAATGTCTTTTTCAGAGTCACCTGATGGATTTTCCGGGAAGTCCGGAATCGCATAGCCGTTGCTTTGGAGTTCTTTGATCGCGGCTTTGAGTTGGGGAACCGAGGCGGAGATGTTCGGGAGTTTGATGATGTTCGCGTCCGGCAGAAGGGTCATCTTTCCCAGTTCGGCAAGGTGATCAGGGATTTGTTGAACCGGAGTGAGTAAATCAGAAAACTGGGCGATCATGCGGCCTGCGAGCGAGATGTCGCGAGTTTCCACGTTGATTCCGGCGGGTTTTGCGAAAGCTTGGACGATGGGAAGCAAGGAATAAGTCGCAAGCGCTGGAGCTTCGTCGGTCTTGGTGTAGATGATCGTATTGGACATGGAGTGAATCGTTGGCGCCTTGCATAGGGGAATGCGGCAGGCGGGTCAACCGGACACTATTGAATTAGGATAAATCCTTAGTTCGGCATCAATTGGCGATTGCCGAAACTTGGGTCAGGTGCCAATTTCCCGCTATGAAATTCTGGGTTGTGTTCATGATCGGGGTGGCAATGACTGCACTTTGCCATAGTGAAGAAGGGGTGTCGCCTGTGGTATCGGAGGGAAAAGTGGATAAGCCCGAGGTGACAACCGAAGTCCCGGAGGAAAAATCAGCGGCACCTGACGAAAAGGCGGATATCCCTGAAGATTTGTTGGAGGACGAACATCTTCGTGCCGAGCTGGGTGTTAACGAGTTTACGGCACCATCGATATCGAAATTGTTTGATACCTTGCAGTTTCTGATGCCTTTGCCGCTGGTGGATACGCAACGTGAAGTCAACGAGCGCATGCCGCTGGATCGAGCGGATCTTGCCATCGAGTTGGGCTTTCTGATAGCCGATGGTTTCCTCATTGTGCAGGCGGGGCAGATGGATCAGGTGGAACGTATCGCTGCGGATTTAACGAGATACGGAAAAGCTCTAGGCGCTGGAGGTCGGATCAACCGTCACGCGGCAAGCTTGTTGGATAGCGCGAAAAAACAGGATATTCCCCAGTTGAAAAAGGAACTCTCTGCCACCCAGAAGGATGTGGAAGTCGAGTTAGTCAAGCTGCGCGATGCGGATCTGGCGCATCTGATTTCTCTCGGCGGCTGGATCCGTGCGCTGGAAGTTTCCTCGGTGGCGGTAGATAAACAGTTTTCCCCTGAGCGTGCATCAAAGATCATGCGCGAGGATATTGCCGACTATTATACCGAGATTGTCGCTGGCTTGGAGCCAAGGATTTCCGAGCGCCCCAACTATATGGAAATACGCGATGTGCTATCGGGTCTGAGAAATGAGATGGTCATTCCACAAGAGGAAGATCCGACACATGAGAAAGTGAAAGAAATCAGAGAGCAGTCCGTCAAGTTGGTGAAGCTCGCTTTGAAGCGGCAGAATTGATTCGGATTTCACCAGCATGGAAAAACAGGCGATTGCGATTTTAGGCCTTGGTATCATCGGTTCCCGAGTGCGCCAAAGGTTGATTGAGGCAGGATACAAGGTGTCGTGTTGGAGTCGGACTTTTCGAGGTTTGGAAGGTGAGTTCGCTAGCCCGCAAGAGGCGGTTGCGAATGCCGATATCGTATCGGTTTATCTCAAAGACGGTCCGATGGTCAGGGATGTTTTCGCCTCGGCCAAGCAGGCCTTGCGAGGCGGGACGCTGGTGATGAATCACTCGACCATTGATTTGCAGACCACTCTATGGCTAGCGGAGCAATGCGCGGCGAAAGGTTGTGATTTCCTTGATGCCCCGTTCACCGGGAGTAAAGATGCGGCGGGTTCGGGTCAGTTGCTGTATTACGTCGGAGGTTGCGAGGAAGCGTTGCAGCGCGTCTCCGATTACCTCGCGGTCAGCTCAAAAGCCTACTTGCATTGTGGTGAGATCGGGTCGGCGACCATTACCAAAATCGGAACAAATTTAATTTCCGCATGCACGGTGCAGGCCATGGGTGAAGCGATGACGATTGCGAAAAAACACGGGGTAAGTCCTGAGGTTTTCGCTGAGGCGGCGATCCAAAACGGCTCCGGTTCGCCGCTGATGGCCATGAAATATCCGGCTATGATGAAAGGTGATTTTGATGCGCATTTCACCATGGCGAACATGTTGAAAGACAGTCGCTACGCGCTGGCCCTTGCGGAGTCGGCGGGCGTGAGTTTACCTGCGATGTCCGTGGTTTCTCAGAGAATGAATGAACTGTGCGAACAGGGAATGGCGGATTTGGATTACTCCGCACTGATTAAAGCGTATGAGTGACCTTGGTGTGTTGGAATTTTCCGGACCTGATGCCGTACGTTTCCTCAACGGACAGGTGACTCAGGATGTCAGACAAGCCATCGCCAGCGATACCTTGCTGCCAAGCTGCGTGACCGATGCGAAAGGAAAGCTGCAGTTCAGGATATGGATAGGGAAAGGAAAAGCCGATGGCAGTGTTTTGGTTTATTGCGGCAAAGAAATGTTAGAAGATCTCGAGGCGAGGTTGACCCGATACCTCATCGCCGACGACGTGGAGGTCAAAAATGTCAGCCATGAAGTTTCCATTGCAGAGGCTGAGATTCCAAACGCAGGCCTGAACGAGCGTGAGCGAATCGAGCAAGGGATTCCGCGTTGGGGTGCTGAAATCACTGAGGGGATGTTGCCGCCCGAAGCGGGTTTGGATCGCACGGATATTTCCTATAACAAAGGCTGCTATATCGGGCAGGAAGTGATTTCTCGGATCAAAAGCGCGGGCAAGTTGAATCGACGTCTGGTGAAACTGTCGTTCGAGGGCGAGGGGAAACTTGGCGAATTTAGCAATGCAGAAGGAAAAGCCTGCGGTCAGGTTACCAGTGTGGAGGGGGAAATAGGCCTGGGCTATTTGAAGCGCAGTGCCGAGGCTGAAACGGAATTTTGGATTGAGGGAATAAAGTGCTGGGTGAGAGGTGATGTGTGAGCAGCTCTCGATTCTACGGTCAAAAAGGTAGGAATCTGTGGTCCACAGGTTCGTGATCCATTCCTCGGACCAAAGACGGCCCTCAAGTTAAGGTTTGAAGTTTTCAAAAGAACCCTCTTGAATCCGCCCGCCCCAAAACCATGGCTTTAATTGTTCAGAAATATGGCGGAACTTCCGTAGGTTCCATTGATCGCATTCGTAATGTCGCAGCACGGATGAAGCGGACTCGTGATGAGGGGAACCAGGTCATTGGCGTGGTTTCAGCAATGTCGGGCGTGACCGACAAGCTGATCGGGATGGCAAAGGAGTTGGATGAGAACCCGTCCGAGCGGGAATTGGATGTTCTTTTGGCAACAGGAGAGCAACAATCGATCGCATTGGTGACGATGGCCCTGCAAGCACAGGGAGTCGATGCGGTATCTGTTACAGGCAGACAGGCGGGGATTTTCACGACGGGCAGTCATACCCGAGGACGCATTTCCAACATGGATCCATCGCTGATGAAGCGTTTCCTCGATGAGGGAAAAACTCTGGTTGTGGCCGGTTTTCAGGGAATTACACTGGACGGTATGGTTCATACTTTGGGCCGGGGTGGTTCGGATTTGACCGCGATTGCGGTTGCGGCTGCTTTGAAAGCGGATGTTTGCCAGATCCTTACCGATGTGGATGGAGTTTACACCTGTGATCCGCGAGTGGTGAAAAACGCCCGTAAATTACCTGAGATTTCCTATGACGAGATGCTTGAAATGGCATCGTCAGGATCGAAAGTCATGCAATCGCGTTCGGTCGAATTTGCGAAAAAATTCGGCGTAGTTTTCGAAGTCAGATCCTCACTCAATGATAACCCAGGAACTCTCGTGTTAGAAGAACATCCCAATATGGAAAACGTCGTCATCCGTGGTATTTCAATCGAGCGCTCACAAGCGCGAGTCACCATATCCGGCATCCCTGATCTTCCCGGCATGTCCGGTAAAATCCTCGGTGTGCTTGCTGATGCGGAAATCAATCTCGATATGATCATTTCGAACACTTCAAATGACGATCTCTCGAGGCACTCATTCACCATGCACTCAACTGATCTGGGAAAAGCACAGGCAGCGCTCAAGCCCTTGCTTGCCAGTCTCTCCCCGAATGCGCAGATTCAAACGGAAGCGGGGATTGCCAAGCTTTCCGCCGTTGGAATTGGCATGCGATCTCATTCCGGTGTGGCTTCAACCATGTTCAAAGCCCTCGGTGACAAAGGAATCAACATCGGCATGATTTCCACTTCGGAAATCAAGATCGCGGTTACGGTCGATGAGGTTCATATTGAAGACGCCGCCCGCGCCGTGCACGATGCGTTTGAGCTGGATAAGGCTCCTGTTTGATGTCCACTACTGGAGAGTCGCGCCTCTGGCCGGCTTCTTGGCTTGAGTTGAAGAGGATTTTACCGCAGAGATATCAGAGATCACAGAGAGAGCTAACGCACTTTATCTGGAACTTAGCTTTGTCTCCAGGACACAAATCGAATGAACCACGTGGATAAAAAACGACAGCGCGCGGAGTTGAAACGCATCGTGTCGTTGAATCTTGATTCGGATTCCGGAGTTGTTGTGGAGAAGTTGGTGAAGCAGCTAGAGCAGTTGCCGAATGCCAGTGTGGTTTCGGCCTACATGGCCATGCAGGGTGAGGTGGATTTGCGGGAGCTTTTCGGACGGATCGACAAGCAATGGGTGTTTCCGCGAGTGAGGGGCGAGGACTTGAAATTTTATCGAGTGAAAAACTTGGAGACTGAGATGCAGGTCGGCGCGTTTGGTATCCTGGAGCCCAAAGATGAACTGGAAGAAGTGCGAGCGGATGCAGTGGATGTTTTTCTCTGTCCCGGGCTGGGATTCGATCGCAATGGCGGGAGGTTGGGACGGGGTCGGGGGTTTTATGATCGCATGCTTAAACATGCGAAACCGGAGGCGGTGAAACTAGGTGTGTGTTTTCCCTTCCAGATCGTGGATGAAATTTTGATGGAAGAGCACGATGTCCGGATGGATGGTGTTGTCGGGTAACTTCTGAATTTATCATCTCATGAATCGAAATTTTATTTATCTGATGTTGTCAGGTTATGCGCTGGCTTTTGTGTCCTGTGCGAAACCGGAGACGAAGCCACCCGAGAAGCCTCAAAAGGTGGAGATCAAAAGCAAGCCGTTGAAAACACCGCCTCGGGTGAATAAGTTAGGGAAGTCGACAGGGATGGGAATTGAAGAATTTTATTTACTGCAACAATCCGGGAACGTGTTGATTTACGATGTCAGAGATTCTTATTTTTATGCGATTGACCATATTCCAGGAGCGATCAACTGGCCGCATGATAAATACAATGAACAGGTTCAGATGCGTGATATCGAAATCCAGAAGGCACAAGCGGCAGGTAAGAAAGTGGTACTTTATTGCTTCGGTTTGACCTGCGCGGAAGCACGTAATGTCGCCAAGAAATTGGCTAGACGAGATTACGAGCTTTATACCCTTACGATGGGTATTGATTCCTGGCGCGAGGCGGGGTTGCCGATGGAGAAGGTTGACCGACGATGAGGCTGACGCTTTTGGCGGTTCGCTGGACCTCCGGGTATTTAAGCTTCTCCGAGGATTCCAACAGCTCGTGCAGATATTCCTCCGGTTCGGAGGAATCACGTATCTCACTTTCCGAATTCAATGGGGCAATATCGATAAAACCTTGGCTGAAGTCAAAGTGATTGGTGAGGGTGATAGATGTGTAAACAGACAGTTTGCGGCACGGATTTCCTAGAGAGTTGTGCCGCGCGCCGCAGGCTCTGGACTGTTGCGGTTCTTATCCGCAGCTTTCGGTTTTTTTTGATGGGCTGAGGTTGTTACCTAGCGCGTGTTTTAAAGGAGCTGAACAAGAGCTGTGAAGAATCACAGCAGTCCAAGGCCTGCGGCTTAATGAGAAAGACCGAGGAGAGACGCCTTTGGAACGGCCTGCTGCGGGACGCATTAGCTACTAGAAATCAAACAGATTCATCTGCGGTGATTTCGGTTGGGGAAGTGAGTCTTCGAGCTGAGTGGTTTTCGGTTTGGGGTGTTTTTCTTGAGCTTCCGGTTTGGTGGAGTTCATTTCCAAGTGCGAGAGAATGGATTTCGCGCGCGCGAGGACGGGCTTGGGAAGACCGGCGAGTCTGGCGACTTGGATGCCGTAGGATTTGTCTGCTGCGCCGGGAAGGATTTTGTGGAGGAAGATGATTTCTTCGTTCCACTCACGCACCGCAACGTTGCAATTTACGACTGCTGCGCGGGTGTTGGCGAGGTCGGTGAGTTCGTGGTAATGAGTGGCGAAGAGGGTGCGGCATTTGATCTCGTCGTGCAAATGCTCAGCGACCGCCCAAGCGATGGAGAGCCCGTCGAAGGTGGCGGTTCCGCGGCCGATTTCATCGAGGATGACCAGGGATTTTTCGGTGGCATGATTGAGGATGAGAGCGGTTTCCGACATCTCGACCATGAAGGTTGATTGACCGCGTGAGAGGTCATCGGATGCACCGACGCGGCAGAAGATCCGATCCGTCAGGCCGATGGTTGCGGAATCCGCAGGAACATAGGCGCCGATCTGTGCCATCAGAGTGATGAGCGCAAGCTGACGGATGTAGGTGGATTTTCCGGCCATGTTGGGACCGGTTAGAATTTGCAATCGTGAGGAATCGGGAAGGAGTTCGGTATCATTCGGAACGAACTTGGTATCGGTTAGAGTTTGTTCGAGAACGGGATGGCGTCCGTTTCTGATGATGAGTTCGGTGCCATCGGTGAGGATGGGTCGGTTATGGCGATGCACCTGCGCGGTTTCCGCTAGAGCGCAGAGGGTATCGATGTTTGCGATGCAGTTGGCGGTTTCTTTTAATTCGGCGAGATGAACGATGACTTGTTGGCGGAGTTGTAAGAACAGTTCGTATTCGAGTTGCTTGGAGCGTTCTTCTGCCCCCAAGACTTTGTTTTCCATCTCTTTGAGCGCAGGTGTAATGTAGCGCTCGGCATTCGACATGGTTTGTTTGCGCGTATAGTCATCGGGAACTTTCGCGAGCTGCGAGGTGGTGATTTCGATGAAATATCCGAAGACGTTGTTGAACTTAATTTTCAGGGAGTCGATCCCAGTGCGCTTGCGTTCATCTTCCTGAAGTCTGGCGATCCAATCTTTTCCACCGCTGGCCGCGGAGCGGAGTTCATCGAGCTCGGGGTTGTAACCATCGCGGATGATATTGCCGTCTTTGATGTTCGCGGGTGGTTCATCGGTGAGGGCGGTTTCGAGGAGTAGGGTGAGTTGTGGGAGGGGGTGGAGGTTTGAGCTGAGAGCTGAGAGCGTGGAGCTCAGAGAAGATAAGAGTTCTTTAAGAGTCGGGATTTGTTGGAGGGAGAGGCTCAGCGACTGGAGGTCGCGGGGGTTGCCGGAGTTTTGGGAAAGGCGGGAGGTGGTGCGCTCGATGTCGCGGATGTTTTTCAGGGATTCGCGAACTTTGGATAAAAGGAAAGGCTCTGCGAGAAACGCGGCGATGGTTTCCTGACGTTGTTCGAGAGTGCGAATGTCACGCAGGGGGTGGAGCAACCAATCGCGGAGGAGTCTGCCGCCCATGGGAGTCTGGGTGCGGTCCAAGACTCCGAGCAGGGTGTGTTTGGCTCCGGCGCGCGATTCGATAAGGTCGAGGTTTCGTTGGGAGGCGGAATCAATGAGTACGTGCTTATCGTTTTCTAACAAACGAGGCGGGTTCAGATGATCGCAGGAGCGACGGAGCTGTTGGGTCAGGTAATGGAGCGCGGCTCCGGCGGCCGAGGATGCGGCGGGTTTGTCGGCGCAGCCAAAGCCATCGAGTGAATGGATATTGAAATGGGATTTCAGAAGATCGACAGCGTGCTCCGGAAGGAACGTGTAACCATCGTAGGGCAAGGCGTGTGGGAAGTTTGCTGAAAAATCGCTAATTTGGTGATCGGGGATGAGGAGCTCGGAGGGCGAGATTCGTGCGATTTCGTCGAGCAACTGCGCGGCGTCCGCGAATTCGGCAATAATGAATTCTCCGGTGGTGTGGTCGATTGCTGCGAGGCCGAAGGATTTTGGTGTTTTGGAGAGGGCGGCGAGGTAGTTCGGGCGTTGATCGTCGAGGAGGGTGAGGTCGTCAATAGAACCAGCGGTGAGGATGCGGGCGATTTCACGTTCGACGAGCTTCCCGGGAATCGCCTCCGAGGTTTGCTCGGCGATGGCGACCCGTTTGCCGGCTTTCAGTAAGCGGGCGACGTAGTTTTGAGCGGCGTGATGGGGGATGCCGCACATGGGTGTTCCGCCTCGCTTGGTCAGGGCAACATTGAGAATGGGAGCGGCGGTTTTTGCGTCCTCAAAGAACATTTCATAGAAGTCCCCGAGCCGGTAAAAAAGAATGATGTCGGCAGGCAGGCTTTTCCTCATTTTGAGGTATTGAGCCATCATGGGTGTGGTTGCGGACATGAGACAATGCTGGGGGGTGAAATTTCAAATTTCAAATTTCAAATTTCAATGTTTTGGCTTTCCAATCCGTGAATGTATGACATCGGGCTGACTGGGTAGCTGGAGAGTGATTTCGTCGCACTTTAATCTTTGGATGCTCTCCAATGATTCCCTCGATGAGCCAGAATTCAGTATGAATCTTCCAATCGGATTCCGTTCAAATGTCAGGAACTTGATCATAAAAACCATGAGGCCTTTGCTTTCTCGGAGTTACCTCGCGCAATACAATACCAAACGAAGAGGAAGGGGTCACTCATCTTGGCTTTTGAAGCGGCTGTAAGGTTTTGCTGTAAAAGATGCTCTCGCGAGTGCTGGCTAATTACCTGTATTGTGGTTAAAAAATTAGCCTAGACTAATAATATTTGTTCATTCTAATATAAGGTATTGGAAATGAGAGGGTTATTTTTAATATTGATTCTTCCTGCATTCATTTTGGCGGGTTGTTCTGAACGTCACCCAGTGCATCAATCGGGAAAGAAACGTATCGTAACGAGTTTCACCATTATCGCTGACATGGCGCGAGAAGTGGCGGGGGATAAGGCGATCGTGGAATCGATCACCAAGCCAGGAAGTGAAATTCATGGTTACGAGCCGACACCGAAAGATATCGTCAAAGCCCAGCAAGCGGATCTGGTGCTATGGAACGGAATGAATCTTGAGCAGTGGTTCGAGAAATTTTTCGAGAGAGTGGAAGGTGTGCCATCGGCGGTTTTAACGGAAGGAATCGAGCCAATCGGAATCACGGAAGGTCCATACGCGGGTAGGCCGAATCCTCATGCATGGATGTCCCCAAAGAATGCGGTCATCTATGTGGAAAACATCCGCCGTGCGTTGGTCAAAGTGGATCCTGAAAATACGGATACCTACAATGCGAATGCCGCAGCCTACGTGGAGAAGATCAAGGCCTTGGATGCGCCGGTGAGAGAAAAGCTTGCGACCATACCTGAGGATCAGCGTTGGTTGGTCACATCTGAGGGCGCGTTCAGTTATCTCTGCCGTGATTACGGGTTGAAACAACTTTATCTCTGGCCGATCAATGCCGATGCACAGGGAACACCACAGCAGGTGAGTCATGTGATTGATCAGGTTCGTCTCAAACAGATTCCCGTGATCTTTTCCGAAAGCACGATCAGTCCGAAGCCAGCCAAGCAAGTGGCAAGAGAAACCGGGATTCTTTATGGTGGTGTGCTTTACGTGGACTCATTGACCGCAGCGAATGGCGCTGCACCGACTTATCTGAGATTGCTCGAAAATAACGCTGAAACCATCGTGAAAGGATTTACTGAAACCCAATGAGTTATCCCGAATATCCGGAAAAAGTGGATAGTGCGCCGAACCTTAAAGTTCAAGGGGTTTCTGTCGTATACTCGAACGGGCATCAGGCTTTGCGCGATGCGAGCTTCTCGCTTGAAGGTGGAACGATCTGCGCATTGGTTGGAGTGAATGGCAGCGGAAAATCGACCCTGTTCAAAAGTATCATGGGTTTTCTCAAGCCGACCTCTGGAGTGATTACGATTAACGGTTTGCCCGTGAAGGAAATTTTGAAGCAGCGGCTGGTGGCTTACGTACCGCAGTCGGAAGAGGTCGATTGGCAGTTTCCGGTCAGTGTTTGGGATGTGGTGATGATGGGGCGGTATGGAGCGATGAATTTCCTGCGAATCGCAAGAGCGGTTGACCGCAAGATCGTGGAGGAGAGTTTGAAACGAGTTTCGATGTGGGAGTATCGCGATCGCCAGATCGGGGAGCTCAGTGGCGGACAGAAAAAGCGTGTGTTCCTGGCTCGGGCCTTGGCGCAAGAGGGGAAAGTGATTTTGTTAGATGAACCGTTCACCGGAGTCGATGTCAGCACGGAACATGCGATCATTGGTTTGTTGCAGGAATTGAAAAAGGCAGGCTGCATCATTTTGGTTTCGACGCATAACTTGGGGAGTGTTCCGGAGTTTTGTGATCAGGTGGTGTTGATGAATCGCACCGTATTGGCGTATGGGCCGACGGCCGATGTATTCACCGAGCAAAACTTGACGTTGGCATTTGGTGGATTGCTCCGGGAGTTTCAATTCGAGCAATCGACCATTCAAGCCCACGACGGTAGGAAAGTACGTGTTTTCTCGGATGATGAGCGGCCCTTGGTTTTCGGTAAGGACGGGCATTTGGAATACCGAGATAGGTCGGATCATGAGGAGTTGTTGAAACAACGTTCCAAAGAGCATAACGAATGAGTGAATCGCTTCAATATCTGCTAAATCCCTTGCAGTATGAATACATGCTGCGGGCGATTTGGGTGAGCGCCTTGGTTGGTGGAGTCTGCGGATTTTTATCGTCCTTCGTAACGCTGAAAGGTTGGTCGCTGATGGGAGACGCGCTTTCACACGCGGTGGTTCCGGGGGTTGTGATTGCGTATCTGTTAGGTTTGCCGTTTGCATTGGGTGCTTTCGTTGCAGCGATTTTGGCGACAGGAGCGATGGCGTTCATTCGGGCGCAAAGTAGGATTCGTGAGGATGCGACAATAGGGATTGTATTCACTTCGTTTTTTGCCTTGGGCTTGGTGTTGATCACGGCGTTTCCTGCGGGGTTGGATCTTAAAGTGATCTTGTATGGAAATATATTGGGAATCGCGGCAGGGGATGTGATGCAAGTTGTAGTGATCGCGGTGGTGGTTCTTTGTTTGTTGGGGCTGAAGTGGAGAGATCTGATGCTGTATTGTTTTGATGCGAATCAGGCCCGCGCACTTGGAATCAAGCCGATGGTATTGCACATGATTTTATTGGGTTCGCTTGCGGCTGTCTCGGTTGCGGCGTTGCAGGCTGTGGGAGCGATCCTTGTGCTGGCGATGTTGGTGACACCGGGAGCGACGGCCTACCTGCTTACAGATCGGTTTGGAAAAATGATCTGGATTTCATCCGGGTTGGGAATCGTGACTTCCATGTTGGGGTCGTATGCGAGTTATTTTCTCAATGGTGCAACGGGTGGTTGCATCGTTTCTTTGCAGGCCTTGGTATTTCTCGGCGTGTTTGTCCTTGCACCCAAGCATGGTTTGCTGGCGAGTCGCCGCGCCCGATTGAAAGAGGAAATCGTCGTGAAGGAGGGTGTTTCATGAATGCTTTGTTAGAGCCGTTCCAATACGCGTTCATGCAGGATGCCTTGCTTGTGGGTGTGCTGATAGGGGCGATGTGTGCCGTGCTTTCATGCTTTCTTATTCTGAAAGGATGGTCGCTGATGGGTGATGCGGTGTCGCATGCAGTTCTGCCTGGGATTGTGCTGGCGTATATTGCCGGTATTCCATTGATCATCGGGGCATTTGCCGCAGGTTTGTTTTGCGCGACGGGGAGTGGGTATGTGAAGCGCCATAGCAGGATTAAAGAGGATACCGCGATGGGTGTGGTGTTCACCGGGTTGTTCGCATTCGGGTTGGTGCTCTTCAGCAAGACACCATCCGATTTGCATTTGGATCACATCTTGGTGGGGAATATTTTGGGAATCAGCAAAGCGCAGGTGCTGCAGACATTATGGATCGGCAGTGGCGTGCTGGTGATCAGTGTGCTTTTGAGAAGGGATCTGCTCCTGATTTGTTTCGATCCCGTTCAAGCGAGGGTGATGGCGTTGCCGGATCAGTTTCTTACGTATCTACTGCTTGGCTTGCTGGCGCTCGCCATCGTGGTCGCCATGCAGGCAGTTGGGATAATTCTCGTCGTGGCAATGCTGATCACACCGGGTTGTGTGGCTTACCTCTGGACGGATCGGTTCGACCGGATGTTGGTCATCTCTGTTTTATCTTCTGTCTCCGCGACGATCGTTGGGATACTTATCAGCTATCATGCCGACCTCTCGACGAGTGGTTGCATTGTTTTGGCTCAGGCATCGTTGTTTGTGCTGAGTTTGATCGTCGCGCCGAAATATGGGATCTTGGCGAGAAGGCGGAATTGATCGAACGGAACCGCGATTTTTAATCGCGACCTCGTTAGCGAACTATCCCAGGGCGTTAAACCCGAAACCCGAAACCCGATGTTTGAAATTGGATCAAGATAAATTGACCACAGAGAGACAGAGGACACGGAGGAGCTTCGCGATTGGCTTACTGCATCATTAATTTTTTGGTGAAATTGGTGGTTTAAAATTCTGAATTCGTATCAATATCTATGCCATGAATCCTTGTATTGAAGCCGCTATCTCTGTCGCGACCCGCTATGGCGTGGTTCCGGATCGCTGCCAGATTTTGCAGGACGGACATACCTTGGTGGTTCGGTTGACTGAAACGCTGGTGGCGCGAGTGGTCACGGATATCGATGGACCGAGGCAGGGTTTAGATTGGTTCAAGCGTGAGACGGCGGTGGCTGCGCATCTGACACGTTATCATGCTCCAGTGATTCCACTGCATCCTGACCTTCCTGCCACGGCCCATCATTATGAAGGATACACGATGAATTTCTGGCAATTCGTCACCGCGACGGATGCGGAGCCTGATCCTCGTGAGATTGGATCGACCTTGTATCAATGTCATGAGATCCTGCATCATTTTCCAGAGACGCTTCCCTCGCTTGCCATTTTGCATGAGACGCTGGCGATTTTGGAAACGTCTGTGGAAAAATCCTACTTCGATGCCGCGACGGTGGAGTTGTTGAAACGTCATCTCCAGCACTCCATCGATGTGCTCGCGCCTTTGCCGGCTCAAGCTCTGCATGGAGATGCGCACATGGGGAATCTCATGATGACGCCCCAAGGAATGCTCTGGACCGATTGGGAAGATGCGTTCAGTGGACCCGTGGAATGGGATTTGGCATCGATCATCTGGAATGCGAAGTTGTTAGATAATGATCATGATTTCGTGGATCAGGTTTTGGAATCCTATCAGGCAGTAGGTGGAAAATACGATGAATTGGTTTTGAAACAGTGCCTGATCGCTCGCGCCGCAGTGATGAGCGCGTGGTATCCGATTCTTTATCCAGCACCGTCAGAGGAGAGGGTGAGGAAGCTGGAGCAGCGGATTGAGTGGTTGGAGAATCGGTAAGGTAGGGCGCTATAACCGAGAGCGCCGTATGGAATGAAGTGCTGATTTTTCTTCAGATACATCGCTTCGCGCGGTGCTCTTGGCGATAGCGCCTTACCTAAAGATGATACTATTCCACCTGCGCGACCGCCATGGCTGCGATGCCTTCTTTTCGGCCAATGAAGCCCATGTTTTCGTTGGTGGTGGCTTTGATGCCGACTCTTTTTGGTGAGATGCCTAGGGCGTTGCCGATGTTTTGTTGCATGGCTTCGCGGTAAGGGAGAATTTTTGGGGCTTCGGCGATGAGGGTGGAATCGACGTTGATCAATGTTAGATTTTCCTCAGCGAGGAGCTCGCGGCATTTTTCCAAGATTTTTAACGAGGAGATGTCTTTGCAGGAAGGATCGCCCGGAGGGAAGTAGAAGCCGATATCGGGTTTTCCCATCGCGCCAAGGACGGCATCGGCGATAGCGTGGCAGAGGACATCCGCATCCGAATGGCCGGCGAGGCCGTGGGTGTGCGGGATGTGGACGCCGCCGAGGATGAGAGGGCGGTTTTCCGCGAATTGGTGGACGTCGTAGCCGGTGCCGATCATAAAAAAAATCTAAACTTTAAATTTTAAATCTCAAAGAGGAAATGCGGACTGACGTCCGAAGGAAATGTTAGAGGATTTCTTCGATGGGGATTTTGCCGTTGGTGGCGACGATGGAGTAGGAATCGGATTTTCCGGTTTTTTGGGTGAGGGTGACTTTTCCACCGGCAGATTCGACGAGGAGTTGTCCGGCGGCGATGTCCCAGAGGGAGATGGTGGATTCGACATAGGCATCGAGTCGGCCGCAGCAAATGTAGGCCATACCGAGGGCGGCGGAGCCCATCATGCGCATTTTACGGGCGCGCAGTGATGCCTTGTGGAAGCGCTCGATTCCTGTGTTGAGGGCTTCCGTGTCTTTTCCGCAGCCGACGAAGAGGATTGATTCTTCGAGTTTGGTGCGGGGTGAAACTTGAACCGGTTCGCCGTTGAGGAGGGGCTGACCTCCTTTGATGATGGTCCAGGTTTCTCCGACCATGGGATCGTGAATCACGCCGAGCACGACTTCTTCGCCCACGCGCAGGGCGATTGAGACGCAGAAGTGAGGGATGCCGTAGAAGAAATTCACCGTGCCATCGATGGGATCGACGATCCAGTGGCGGTTGGAGTCTTGGTTTCCAGCGATGCCTTCTTCTCCGTAGAGTGCATCGGTGGGTCGGGCGGTGAGGAGGATTTTCGTGATGAGGTCTTGGGATTCCTTATCGAGCGCGAGTTTGATATCGTGATGATGCGCTTCATCGACCGTGAGGGATTTGCCAAAATGTTTGCGGAGGAGTTTTCCGGCTTCTAGAGCGGCTTCGACGGCCAAGTTAAGATCGTTTTCCATGGGTTGTGGGTAATACCTTGATGATGTAAGGTCAAGGGTGGTGGAATGTCAGGGTGATTATCTGAGTATTTTTAACCACGAATTTCACGAATGGCACGAATAAGAGGAATGAATTAGATCCTGGTAGAGCACTTGGAGCTTTTCCATGAGCTTTAAAAATTCGGGAAATCCGAGTCATTCGTGGTTAAAAAATGACGTAGGTTGGGAGGGTTACCAGATTTGGTCGATGGGGTATTTTTGAAAGGAGGCATCGCAACTGACGATGGTAAGGTTTTCGGTTTTCGCAGTGGCGATAAGGAGACGGTCGAAAGGATCACGGTGATGCCAGGGGAGTTTTGAAACAGCTTCACAATGGGAGGAATCGATAGGTAAATGCGAAAATCCCTGAAGTGACATTTGTTCAGGGAGAAAACGTGCCCAACCTGCAGGTATTTGGAAACCAGGCTTACCTAAGCTGTGTTTGATTCCGATTTCCCAGATTGAGACCATGCTCCAATATACTTCCTCAGTTGTTAGAATTGCATCGCGAGCACGACTGCTGAGGCGAGGATCTCCGAAAAAATACCAGAGTATCGAGTGGGTATCGAGTAGTAGTCGCATCGATCAGGCGTTATAGGGCTTTGGGTCTTCGGCTACTTTTGGAATATCTTTTGGGCCGTAATCTGCGAAATCTTCGAGTTCATCGTCAAAGTTATCGTCCATCGTTAAGACGAGATGTTTGAGAGCTCCGAATCTCCGTTGAGGTTTCTTTTCGGAGATCACTTGGAGTTTCACCAGCGGTTGGCTCCTACGCGCGATGATGATCTCCTCTCCGTCCAGAGCCCGTTGGATGAGCTTGGAGAGGTTAGTTTTGGCTTCATGGGTCGTGAAGATCATAAAACTAACTTAGCTAAGTAAGTGGACTAAGCAAGGAGGTTTTAACCTTGATTCAAAAAAACCAATAAAGATTGGGCGAAATTTTCCGAGATCCCGGGGATTTTGGCGATTTGCATTGGGGTCGCTTTGCGGATGCGGGTGACGGAGCCGAATTTTTCCAAGAGCAGGGCTTTGCGTCTGGGAGACATGCCGGGGCAGTCATCGAGGGCACTTTCTTTCATGCGGCGGCGGTAGAGGAGTTCGTTGTAGCCGTTGGCGAAGCGGTGGGCCTCGTCACGGATGCGTTGTAGGAGTTTGAGAGCGCCGCGGTCGTGGGGGATGAGAAGGGGTTCTGATTGGCCGGGAAAGAAGACTTCCTCGTGTTGTTTGGCGAGTCCGATGATGGGAAGTTCCTGCAGTCCGAGTGCACGGAGTTGTTTGAAAGCACTGGAGAGTTGGCCTTTACCACCGTCGACGATGACGAGATCTGGAAGGATGATTTTGGCTTTGCCGGATTTGGCGAGTCGGCGCTGTTGATCGATCAAGGATTCTTGTGAGTGTTCGTTTTCCTCAGAGGTGTTTTCACGAAGGATGCGGGAGTAGCGACGAAGAACCACTTCCGCCATCGATGCGAAGTCGTCTTGTCCGGTCACGGTTTGGATACGATAGCGGCGATAGTTTTGGTTATCGGGATGGCCGTTGGTGAAACGCACCATCGAGGCAACGATGTGATTGGACGAGACGTTGGAAATATCGAAGCACTCCATGACACGCGGTGGGGTGTCGAGACCGAGAGCTTCTGCCAGATCGGCAAGGTCTTCGGTGGGTCTCACGGTGGTTGGGACGCCGCGACCGCGCGCAAACTGGCGGGTGGGTGTGAGGGTTTTTTTGAGGTTGGCTATGATGTCCCTGAACGTCGCGGCCTTCTCGAAATCCAACGCATCGGAGGCGGCTTGCATTTCCTCATCGAGTTCGTCGAAGAGGGCTTTTTTACCTTTCCCTTCTAGGATCTGGCAGGCCTCTTGGATTTTTTCCAGATAGTCTTCTTTGGAAATGCGGCCGATGCATGGAGCGGTGCAGTTGCGGATGATATCGGCGTTGCAGTGTTTGTAATCTTTCTCGCCCGGATTCGCTGCGCGGCAGACACGCAGGCCGAGGCGGCGGTTCAACCAGTTGATCGTCTCGATGAGTGCGCTGGAATGAGGAAACGGGCCGAAGTAGCGAGCGTTGTCTTCTTTTTTCGAGCGGACGTATGAGATCCGCGGGATGGGATCGGTGAGGCGGACGCGCGCGTGGAGGAAACGTTTGTCGTCTTTGAATGCGATGTTGTAGCGCGGGCGGTAGTCTTTGATAAGCTTGCCTTCGAGAATCATGGATTCCTCATCGTTGCGGACGATGTGAAACTCAAAGTCATGGATCGAATCCATCAGGGCGCGGGTTTTCAGGCTTGCGCGGTTTTTTCCTGAGGGCACGAAGTAGGAGGAGACCCGGCGTTTTAGGTCGATGGCTTTTCCAACATAGATGATGGAGCCCAAGCGGTCTTTCATGATGTAGACACCAGGTTGGTGCGGAACATCACGGAGTTTGTCTTTGAGCTCTTGGGAGACCATGGATGGAGGGAAAATAGACGGAAAAGTCGTGAATGCTAGTCGGGAATCGAATGGGCAGGGACGCGTATCCTTACGCGTCCATATCTCACGGTGATTTAAACGGATTGTATGCGGAAGCGTAATCGGGCCGCTAGGTATGGACTTTTAGGGATAAAAGTCCCTGCCCATAACCGCCCAGAATCTGCTCTGGTCAGATGGGGGGTGTTGATACAGTTTGGTGGGGATGAACGGTCAGGAAATTCGTGAGGTATTGGATCGGGCGGGAGTGCTTCCTAGCAAGCAGCTCGGGCAGAACTTTTTGATCGATGCGAATATCTCTCGTTGGATCGTTTCCCAGTTGGAGCTGAAGCCGGATGAGGCGGTGGTGGAAGTGGGCCCGGGTGCGGGATCGCTGACGGAACATTTATTGGGAAAAGCCCGGCGGGTGATCCTGATCGAGTTTGATGCGAGGTTGGCCGAGGATTTACGCAAGCGTTTCAAGGATAGAAATGATGTGGAGGTGCATCTGGCGGATGGTGCGAAGTTCGATCGACGTTTTTTGTTCAAACATCGACCGGTAAAGTTTCTTGGAAATCTCCCTTATTCATCGGGCGGAGCGATCATGAAAAATCTGATGAGTCGGCCACATCCTTTTTCCCGGGCGGTGATCATGTTGCAGAAAGAAGTGATCGATCGTTTGGGCGCGCAGCCGGGGACGAAGGACTATGGAATTTTGAGTTTGCGGATGCAGGTGAACTGGAAGATCCAACCTTTGAAAGTGGTTCCGCCAGAAGCGTTTCATCCGAGGCCTTCGATTGACTCGGCGGTGGCGGTATTGACTCCGCGTGAGGAAAAGGATGCGCCGGTTTTCGATGCGCGATTGTTTGATGAATTGGTGCGCAGGGGATTTGCGCAACGCCGCAAGCAAATGGGTAAACAACTTCCGGACACGCACGATTGGAAAGAGATTGCCGGGCAACTCGGTTTATCCACTTCAGTCAGGGGCGAAGAATTGGATTTGAAAAAGTGGATAGAGCTCACGCGCGCCTACGATACGCATCCGCTAAAAGACAAGGCGCAGAACGACGATGAGATTTTTGATGTGGTGGATGAAAACGACGTTCCGGTCGGTAAAGCCACGCGTGCCGAAGTGCATGCGAAAGACCTGATTCATCGTGCGGTGCATGTGTTTGTGTTCAATCGCAATGGCGATCTGTGGTTGCAGAAACGATCCCTAGCAAAAGATAAAAATCCGGGTGTCTGGGATTCCAGTGTTTCGGGTCACCTCGATGCGGGAGAGGATTACCTGACAGCGGCGGTTCGAGAGCTTGGTGAAGAGATTGGAGTTGAGAAAAAGGAAGAAGATCTCGAATTCGGAGCCTCAGTCAAACCCTCCGAAGCCACGGGTTGGGAACACATTCATCTTTTCACCACCAAGCACGATGGAGCCGTGAACTTTCCCGCCGCAGAAATCGATTCCATGATGCCGTTTCCCATAGCCGAAATCGAAGCTTGGAGCGAATGCCAGCCAGAAGACTTTTCATCGGCGTTTCTGCAGTTGTTTAGAGAGTGGAGGAAAAAGGAGTAAGGAGAAGGGACATTCTTGTCCCTTGATATGTTCAGTCTAGAGTGCGGAGTCTTGACTCCGCCTGAGTGAGGGGCGGAGCTTGCTCCGCGTGTTGGGCGAGGAGCGCAGGAAAAAGAACCAACCACCCGCGACGGAGCAAGTTTCGTCTACCCCATGGCTTTGGGGACCGCGTGAGTCCACTCGCGCAGATCAAGGAGCGCGACTGGAGTCACGCGGTCCAATTTTTTGGCAACGAAAAGTTGATCCAAAGAATTCCGAACTACCCCAACTGCCTCGCAGCTTGGAGCGTGTTTTTCATCAGCATCGCAATCGTCATCGGTCCGACTCCACCGGGAACAGGTGTGATGGCGGCGCATCTTGGAGCGACTTCGTCGTAAGCCACATCTCCCGTGAGGCGATAGCCGGATTTTTTTGATGGATCGGCCACTCGGTTGATGCCGACATCGATGACCACGGCGCCGGGTTTTACCCAGTCGGCTTTGACCATTTCCGGTCTGCCGACGGCAGCGATGAGAATATCCGCACGTCGGCAGATGGCAGGAAGATCTTTGGATCGTGAGTGAGCGATCGTGACCGTGGCATTGGAGTTTTTGGCAACCAACAACATCGCCATGGGCTTGCCGACGATCATGGATCGGCCGATCACGACGGCTTCTGCGCCGTTGGTATCGATACCGGAAATTTCCAACAACTTCATACAACCCGCCGGCGTGCAGGGCACGAAGCCGGTGGGGTCTTCCAAAACGAGTTTTGCGACGTTTTCCGGATGGAAGCCATCGACGTCCTTGCGTGGATCGATCGCACGGATGATGGTTTCTTCATCGATGTGTTTCGGGGGAGGAGATTGGACGAGGATGCCATGCACGGAGGGGTCCGCATTGAGATCGGCGACGACTTTGAGGAGTTCATCTTGTGAGGTTTCCGCAGGGAGTTCAATTTTTACCGAGTGGAATCCAAGGTCGGCGCAGGTGCGTGCTTTCGAGCCGACATAAACGGCGGAAGCAGGATCGTTTCCAACCAGCACAACCGCCAAGCCAGGAGTGATTCCTTTTGCTTTAAGTGAGGCAGTTTCGATGCGGCATTCTTCAAGGACGGCGGCGGCGACGGATTTGCCGTCAATGATGCGAGGTTGGTTCATGCGGGGAATCCTAGGTCTCAAATCAGAAAGTTTAAGCACGAAATTTAAAATCAAATGGAGAAGCTTGGTAGGGTCATTTCGATGAAATGACCGTTGGGGTCAGATGGGACGCAGAAGGCGGTCGTTTTTTCAAAACGACCCTACCGAAGATTTACGTTCATTTCAGGCTTGGAGATTAAAGTTTCAACGGATAAGACCACCCCGTCGTTGTTGAAATAGCAGCGGCACTCCTTTGGAAGTCCGTCGCTCGGGCAGTCAATTGATGGGGAATCCGGTGAGAATCCGGAGCGGTACCGCCACTGTATGGTTTCTCGTGAAAACGTGGAGCTGAGTCAGATCGCCAGCCTTGGGAGTTTCTGAACGAACCTGCGGAATACAGGTTCACGGAGATCAAAAATATAAATGATAAAAAATAAAACGTTCGCGCATAAGCGAACGATACGGTCGGGCTGCGCCTTAGGGGTGTTAGCGCTAGTCATCTGTGGTCCACTGAACGCGGAGGTGGAAAATCAGCTCGATGAATTGATCGTTTCCGCATGGAGGATGCCGGGGAAAATTTCCAGTACGACTTCGGCCGTAACCGTTCTTGATCCGCAGGAGATGGAAAGCCTGGGTCTTCTCGATATGAAAGATGCGCTGAATCGGATACCCGGTGTGATTTCAACCTCACTCGGAGGACAAACGGGTGGTTTGGGTTCCGCGTATATCCGCGGAACCACATCATCTTACTCCCAGCTTGTCGTTGACGGGATCCGTGTCAGTGATTCCACCTCTCCGATGGGAAATTTTCTATCCGGTGGGCGGGTCAATGATTTCAGCCGAATTGAAGTCATTCGTGGTCCGCAAGCGGCGATTCATGGTGGTGAATCGGTTGGCGGTGTTCTGTGGATGGAAACCGCGAGAGGAAGTGGAGAGCCTGAAACCTATTTACGCACCGAGGTCGGATCCTTTGATTCTCAAAATATATTCGGCTCTTACGCAGGTGAAGAAAATGGATTTTCTTGGTATCTGGGCGGTGGCTATGAGAAAACCGATAACGATGCGCCGAATGAGTTTTACGATCTGTATCGAGCTTCCATGAGATTGGAATGGGTACAAACCAAGGATCTGACACTTGGGATGACGTATCGCGGCCAGGACTCGGAATTTCAATATGACTATTTCGGAACGAACATTGATCATGTGGATTCGAATTTGGTTACGGCTTATGCGAACGCGCGTCTGGCACCGGGATGGATTTCCAGTGGAGTGATAGGTTTGTATAAGGAAAGTTTCGATAACGATACGTCATTTGGGAATTACGGTGCGGACCTTGAACGCGTTGTTTTATCGACGGATCAGAGTATTGAATTGTCTGATAAACATACCCTTCTTTTTGGCGGATTTGTGGAACACAGTGACTACCAGAATACCATTAATACCGTTTCAGATGAATATCGATATGGAGGTCACATCGGCATGAAGTGGATGCCAACGGATCTTATGACCACTGACGCTGTCGTTCGTTGGGAAGATTACGTGAACTACAGTGACCAAGTCACTTGGCGGTTGGGTGGCGGTTGGCAGCTTCTGGATCAAACCAAATTCCGCGCAGGTGTTGGAAAAGCGTTTCGGACGCCGACTTTGTTAGATCTTTATGGCACAACCTTCGGTTTGGGTAATCTCAATCTCGAAGCCGAGCAGAGCTTGGGTTGGGATTTTGGAGTGGAACAGGAACTGAATAAGAATCACAGAATCTCGGTCACTTATTTTGAGAACTCCATCGAGAATCAAATTCAAACGACCTTTGCTTTTCCACTTTCACCACCACCGGTAAACCTCGCAGGTGCAACCCGGACTCGGGGAGTTGAATTCGCTGCTAAAGGAGAGATTGCGGAGCGAGTCGATTACCAAGTCTCTTCGACATGGCTGGGTGACTCGCTTCAGGATCAACCCAAGAACACGGTGACGGCATCCATCCAATACCGACCCATAGAGAAACTTCTGCTTGGTGCTGGTGCGACATATGTCGATACCCGATCCTATGGCGGTGCTGCCTTGGAGGAATATGTTTTGCTCAGGATTCATGCGAGCTATGAATTGAATGAAAACCTGACCCTGCATGCGCGAGTGGAGAATTTGGCGGATGAAAATTATGTATTAGGTAATTTTGCGACGCCGGTTAACGGAGCGGGATTGGGATTTTACACGGGGATCACGGCGACTTTTTGATGATTTATCTCAGGCAGGGACGCGTATCCTTACGCGTCCATATCTGGTGGTGGTTGTTACGGAAAAGACCCGATGTCATATGGCGGGCCGTCAGATATGGACCTTTAGGGATAAAGGTCCCTTGTATATTCCTCTCGCCATGACATTACCTCGGCGAGAATATCATCGGGGGTATGAACCCGGGGAGGCGTTGCAACACCTCCCCGGGAGTGTGAGATGAGTTTGTAAAGGTCCCTAATCCGTCGAGATTGTAGGCAGTA
>CAMCBV010000029.1 GCA_945873125.1 Prosthecobacter debontii | reverse complement strand
ACACGATCTGGACGGGGGAAGACGGCGGAGTGTTCAAGCTACCATTCGAACATCCGGCAGGCGTTCAAGGGTCATACGAACTCCTCCGCCGCTTCCTCCGAAAGGATAGCACGTTTTAATACACAAGGGTCATTTTGATAAAATGACCGATGGGTTTGTTCGGACGCGCAAGAAAGGCGGTCGTTTCATCGAAACGAACCTACCGCTCTAACAAAATTTTATCTCCCAGAACTACCAGATCGATTCTGCCTGAGAGGGTTTTATTCAGGAAAGGAGTGTTCTGCGACTTCGACTTCATGAAGTCCTTGGTGAAGGTGGAGGTGGCCTCGGTGTTGAAGAGGGTGAGATTGGCGGTTTGGCCTTCGGCGATGGTTGGGGCGTCGAGCGACATCAGGCGGCGTGGTTCGGCGGAGTATTTTTTCACCAGCGTATCCCAGCCGAATTTTCCTTCTTTGACGAAGTAGTGGTAGAGTGAGACAACCGCGGTATCGAGGCCGGTGATGCCGTTGGGTGCGGAAACAAAGTCTTGGGATTTTTCGAAAGGGCTATGGGGAGCGTGATCGGTGGCGATCAGGTCGAAGGTGCCGTCGAGTAGTCCTTCTAGTAGGGCTTCGTTATCGGCTTTGCCGCGCAAGGGCGGGTTCATTTTGTAGTGGGTATCGAAATCTCCGATGTCCTTGTCGGTGAAGAGAAGGTGGTGGGGAGAAACCTCGGCAGTGACTTTGACATCGCCGCGGGATTTCCACCAGCGGATGGTTTCCATGCCCATTTTCGAGGAAACGTGCTGGATGTGGATGTGGGCACCGGTGGCGTGGGCTAGGCGGATGTCGCGGTCGATGATGATTTCCTCGGCGCAGGCAGGGGATCCGGCGATGCCGAGTTTGTAGGCTGTGGGTCCGTCGTTGAGCGCACGCGGACCGGCAAGTTCCGGGACTTCGCAGTGAGAGGCGAAGAACATGCCAAACTCCGAGGCGTATTGCATCGCGCGGTAGAGCACCGACGAGTTCAGGGTGGTATCGCCATCATCCGTGAGCATTTTCACTCCGGCAACGCGCATGCCGTCAATTCCCGCCATTTCCTTGCCTTCACGGCCCTTTGTGACGCAGCCGGAAGTGTAGATGGGGATTCGGGAGTTGCGTTTTCCTGATTCGAGCACGGCGCTGACCGATGCTCCAGAATCGAGGGAGGGTGAGGTGTTCGGCATCATGACGATACCGGTGATTCCGCCGTTGATAGCCGATTCCGATCCGCTGGCGATGTTTTCCTTATGTTCTTGGCCAGGCTCGCGGAAATGGACGTGGGCATCGAAAAATGCCGGGCAGAGAATCTGGTTTTTACAGTCGATGACCTTTGTTCCCTCTGCTGCGGAAATGCCTTTGGCGATTTTTTGAATCACTCCATCGACGATCAGAACATCTGCTGAAAGGAGGTCGGGCGAGGATTCGGAGGCAATGCGTGCGTTGCGCAGAAGCAGGTTCATGCACCAAATCTTAATTTTTAAATCTCAAATCTCAAAGCTCAAATTAAGGGGTGTGAAATCTGGTGAGTATAGGTCCTTTAGGACACATAAGTCCTATACTATGCTCGTTAGGCAAAAATGCCAAAAATTGCTCAAATGGCACGCATTTTGCTTTAAATTTCTTGTCGGTGAAGCCGTCAGATGTTTTTTTGTGCCTGCTTCACTGCAAAACCAATCGCTAACCCGAATAAAACAACAACTAAAATGGCTAAATACGTATTAGAATACCTCTGGCTGGACGGCTACACACCTGTCCCGAACATCCGCGGTAAATCACAAGTTAAGGAATTCGCATCCTTCCCTAAACTCGAACAACTCCCTGAGTGGGGCTTCGACGGCAGCTCGACCCAACAGGCACCCGGCGGTAGTTCCGACTGCGTCTTGAAGCCGGTCGCTATTTACCCCGACACGACCCGTCGCAATGGAGCGATTGTCATGTGCGAAGTTATGATGCCCGACGGCACTCCGCACCCTTCCAACGCACGAGCCACCATCCTCGACGACGAAGGCGCATGGTTCGGCTTCGAACAGGAGTATTTCCTCGTTCAAGACGGTAAGCCGCTCGGCTTCCCACAAGACGGATATCCAGCTCCGCAAGGTCCTTACTACTGTGGTGTTGGCTACAAAAATGTGGGTGATATCGCTCGCACCATTGTTAACGAGCACCTTGATCTTTGCATTGATGCGGGTATCAACCACGAAGGCATCAACGCCGAGGTTGCCAAGGGTCAATGGGAATTCCAGATCTTCGGTAAAGGATCCAAGAGTGCAGCTGACCAAATTTGGGTTGCCCGTTATCTTCTTAACAGACTTTGTGAGAAATACGGTATCGACGTGGATTATCACTGCAAACCGATCAAAGGCGACTGGAACGGTTCCGGTATGCACGCAAACTTCTCCACCGCTTATCTTCGTGAAAAAGGTGGTAAGGCATACTTTGAAGCGCTCATGGCGAAATTTGCCGAGAATGTTGCCGAGCACATCGCTGTTTACGGTCCTGATAACCACCTTCGCTTGACGGGCCTCCATGAGACTCAGTCGATCGACAAGTTCTCCTACGGCGTTGCTGACCGTGGTGCATCGATCCGTGTTCCGCACAGCTTCGTGAAAGACGGCAAGTATCAGGGTTATCTTGAGGATCGTCGTCCGAACTCCCAAGGTGATCCATACCAGATCGCTTCACGCATCCTTAAGACCATTTCCGAAGTCCCGCTTCCATAAGGTTGCGACAGACATGGAACTTGTCATTTCAAGCCGTCTTCCTTTCATGGGAAGACGGCTTTTATCTTGGGGTATAGGGTCTCTTTGCAAGTTGTGCGAGTTAGAGCTTGCAACCTTGCCGGAATTGATGAAAACGCTCAGATTCAGCAACAAGGAATGGTAAAAACCGCACAAGATGAAGAATTGATCTTCACCGGGATACCCGCATCGCCGGGTATAGCGGTGGCGCCTATCCATGTGATTGCGCGTGGCTTTTCAGCTCCCGAGATTTATGAAATTCCAGAGGGTCAGGTTGCGGAGGAGCAGTCACGATTTAGGAATGCGGTGGATATCACCAAGAAACAGTTGAGCGATTTGCAGAATCGTTTGGAGTCGTTGGCTGGAAATTCCGAGAGTGAGATTTTCGAGGCTCATGTGATGTTGCTTGAGGATAAATCGCTGATTGATCGCGTCATGTCCGCGATTGAGAAACGTCAGCAGAATGCTGAATACGCTTTCTATGCGGTGATGCAAAATTTCCTGGAGGCGATGCGCCGGATTCCCGATGCGTATCTGCGTGAGCGCACGGCTGATATTGAAGACGTGTCACAGCGGGTATTGCGAAATTTCCAGATTGATGAGGATAGCGGTCATAAGGCCCCGGACGGAACACATATTCTTTTGGCCTATGATTTGTCGCCGTCCGATACCGCATCGATGAACCGCAGGCATCTGTTGGGTTTTGTAACCGAGCAGGGAAGTGTGAACTCGCATACGGCGATTCTTGCCCGCTCGTTCGGAATTCCCGCAGTGGTCGGGCTTGAGGTGTCCGTGATTCAAGTGACCGCACTGACGCCAGCGGTGATCGACGGGTACTCGGGAAAATTGATTTTGAATCCAACGCCCGAGACGTTGGAAAAATACGCCATCCTAGCAGCTGAGAAGCAGAAGCAAAGCAATGAACTTGATGCTCGGAAAAACGAAGCGACCGAAACGAACGACGGTCGAGTTATCACTTTGTCGGCAAACATCGAGTTTCTCGAGGAGCTTCATCAGGTCAGGGAAAGCGGGGCCAAAGGAGTGGGTCTTTATCGGACAGAGTTCTTGTTGTTGAACGGCAACGAAATGCCTGATGAGAATGAACAGGAAGCCGCTTATCAGCGAGTTGCGAAAGCTGTGGACGGCGAGATCGTGATCATTCGCACCTTGGATGCCGGCGGCGACAAGCTTCCGATCGAGCCATTGACCGAGCCAGAGCCGAATCCATTCCTCGGATGGCGTGGAATCCGGGTATCCCTGTCACGCCCAGCGATGTTCCGAGATCAGCTGCGAGCGATCTTGCGCGCCAGTGCGCATGGGAAACTTGCCGTGATGTTTCCTCTTGTCTCCGGCTTGTCCGAGCTACTTCGTGCTCGTGAAATGCTCAATCGTTGCATGGATGAATTGAGTTCCGAGGGAATTGCGTTTAATGAAAAAATTCCCGTGGGTGTGATGATCGAAGTTCCTTCCGCGGCGGTTTGTGCGGATTTACTCGCTCCGCATGTCGATTTCTTTTCGATCGGAACCAATGATTTGATTCAATACACCGTGGCAGTGGATCGCGTGAACCCGCATGTCGCTGATCTTTACAGACCGACTCATCCGGCGGTGATCCGTTTGATCAAGCGCACGGTCGAAGCTGGTGAATCGCAGGGTATCTGGACGGGTGTGTGCGGCGAGATGGCGGGTGATATACGCCTTACTCCTTTGTTGTTGGGATTGGGTGTGGAAGAGCTTTCAGTTTCACCAAAAACTCTTCCGAAAGTCGGGCAAGTGATTCGTTCCCTAAATTACGGACAATGTCACGCCCTCGCGGAGAATGCATTGAGAGAATCCCGTTCACAAAGAATTCTCGACATGAGTTTGGAGCTGGCCAAGCGGTGCTATCCGGATCTGTTAGATTGAGTTGAAGGTAACCCCGATATGTAGGGGTTAAAACTCCCTATCTAACGGTCGTGATTATCCTGACGGCTTTTTTCGTTGATCGGCGCGTGAGATATGGACCTTTGAGGACAAAGATCCCTGCCTGATTCATCTAACTAAAACGACTTCCTCAAGTGAGAAGGCAGGATGTTAGATTGTTCTCGGTATTTCGCAACGGTTCGGCGGGCGATGGTAATGCCCTGTTTGGCTAAGGCTTTGGTGATCGCATCGTCTGAAAGCGGCTTGGCTTGGTTTTCTTGCGATACGAGTTGTTGGATCGCTTCACGAACACCGGCGTTGGAGACTTCGGCTCCGCCTTCGGTTTGGTATCCGGTTGCGAAGAAGGCACGCATTTCCATGAGACCTTGTGGAGTCAGGATGAATTTTCCAGCTACGGCACGAGAGACGGTTGTCGCGTGGAGTTGCAATTCATCGGCGATGTCGTTCATCGTCAGCGGTCGCAAATGACGGGGCCCTTTTTCAAGGAATTCGGTTTGTTGATCGATGAGTTTGTGGGCGATCGCCAGAATGGTTTCTTGGCGCAACGAAATGGAACGGATCAGGCTGCGGCCATCGCGGATTTGATCGCGGAGAAACGCGCGTGCCTTCGCGTCCACACCAGTTTTTCCTATCATGTCTTTGTAGAAATCATTGATCCGGAGAGCTGGCAAATGCTCACCGGTGAGTCGTGCGGACCATTTGCCGTCTTCGTTTTTTTCGATGATTACATCGGGGAGAATGTAGGGATTTCCGGTCGGATCAAACTCGCCCCCGGGGTTGGGTGAGAGTCTGCTGATGTTGGAGGCGGCCTCCGTGACCCGGTCTACGCTAATTGCCATGGCTTTGGCGATTTGAGGATAACGTTTTCTGGCGAGGTCTTCGAGGTGATCTTTGACGATCTTGTATTCGATGGTTTCCTTTCCGGATGAACGATCGAGTTGGATGAGTAGGGCTTCGGGAATGCCTGCAGCCCCTACGCCAGCTGGATCAAAGGTTTGAATCAACTGAAGTCCTTCGCGTAGGTCCTTGAAGGTGGATGAAGACTTCAGCCCGATTTTTTGTAACGGCTCATCCAGAAATCCCCGTTCGTTCAAATAGCCCAGAAGTTCTTGGGCGGCTTTGCGAACCGAAGGCTCAACCATTGCCAGATCGAGCTGTTGCTGAAGATGCTGCTGGAGGCTTTCGGGAGCTACGATGTTGTCATAAAGTCGCTGGCGGCGTTCCTCGTCTTCTTGGGTCCATTGGTTGTTCCGCCCATCGAGAATGGACCGGTCTCTCCAGTCATCCTCGGTCTCGTTCAAATATTCCAAAGAATCCGGGTCATCCGCATCCGCTGAATCTTGGTCAAGAGACTCGATTTCCGTGATATCTTCGAGGGTTGGATTTGTTTCCAATGCTTGTCTCAGAAGTTGGGATAACTCCAGAGTGCTGGCCTGCAAAATCTCCAAGCTCTTGCGCATCTGCGGTGCGAGAGTTTGAGATTGGGAGAGGGACTGGTAGAGAGAAGCTTCGGCCATTTGGCAGGGCGGAAATACGCCTACACAAAGCTAGTCATAGAGAATACTGGAAATGAAGCATAATTTGTGCCAATTTTGACATTTGGTGGGGTGGGATTCGGGCTTTTTTATGACAGGGAGGGAGGAGGTAAAGGAGGGGAGGAGAAGATTTGAATCTTTTAAATAACGATGAATGAACCGTTATACGGATGTGATTGGAGGTTTGGAGCTGAGCTCTTCCCTCCTTAGCCTCCTCCCTCCCTGTAAAAAAAGCCGTGAAATTTCTTTCACCCAACTTTCCATAGGGGGATTGCTTTAAGCGAAATAACTTACGCCCGCTGCAAAGATTGGCTGCACCTTGTTTCCTGGGATGTTCTTGGCGACGCCTGCGGAATATCGTTCTGAGTGAGCCATTTTTCCGAAGACTCGACCGCAAGGAGAGGTGATGCCCTCGACGGCAAGAAGTGAGCCGTTCGGGTTATATGGGTGCTGCAGGGTCGGGTTGCCTTGGGGATCGCAATATTGGGTGGCGATCTGGCCGTTGGCGGCGAGTTGGGAAATCACTGCGTCTGGGGCGTGGAATTTGCCTTCGCCGTGCGATACGGGCACCGTGTGGATGGTACCGATTTCTTGGTTGGCGAGCCAAGGTGATGAGTTGTTGGTGATCCGTGTTTGGACGTATTGAGAAATGTGTCGTGAAATGTCGTTGTGGACGAGAGTCGCGGAATTTGTATCTGTGGCGATAATTTTACCGTGAGTGGCCAGTCCGGTTTTGATCAGTGCTTGGAAGCCATTGCAAATTCCGAGGATCAGGCCATCGCGGTTTTCGAGAAGATCGGAAATCGCATCGGCAATGCGTGGATTGCGAAGAATCGTGGCGATGAATTTTGCGGAGCCATCGGGTTCGTCGCCTGCGGAGAAACCACCCGGAACGAAGAGAATTTGCGAAGATTTGATCTGCGCAGCGAGGGCGTGGATTGATTGCTCGATGTGTTTTGCGGAGAGGTTGCGGAAGACTTCGATGTGGGATTGCGCACCGGCGCGTTCGAAGGCACGGGCGGAATCGTATTCGGAATTCGTTCCGGGGAAGGCGGGGATCAAGACGCGTGGTTTGGAAATGGATTGAGGATTGAGGATTGTTGATTGTTGATTTGAAGAAATAGGTCTTATAGGTCCTATGGGACTTATGTCGGATGGTTCCGGCTTGGTTGGGTAGACGGGTTCCAGAGTGGATTGCCAGGCGGATCGGAGATCGGTTAGAGAGTGGGATTCGCCGTTTAGGGAGAGGGTGGGGGATTCGGTGGTGTTGCCGATCACGGTGGCGTTCGGAATGGCGTCCGATGGCGCGTGTTCGATGAGGAAGGAGAAGTAGGCTGGGCTCGAGATGGAAGATGCGGGCGGGACGCCCGCGCTCCCGTTGAAACCGATGTGGTTGCCGAAACAGCATTTGGCTAGAGCTGCGGCGATGCCTGCGGCACCGATATGGTGGAGAGAGAGGATTTTACCGGCTTTGTTGAGTTCGTGAAGCGATTCGGCATTTTGTTTGAGGACTTCGAAATCAGGGAGGCCGTTTGGAAGGATAGGAGTTGTTAGAAGGGAAACTGTGGAGTTGGTTTTCTTGAACTCGGGTGAGAGAGCGAGCGAAGCGTAGCCTGGTGCGAGGGCGAAGGAGACCAAGGTGGGTGGAACGTCTAGATCGTTGAATGAACCTGACATGGAATCTTTACCTCCGATGGCGGCGAGCCTGAGTTCGTGTTGGGCGCGGAAGGCACCTAACAGAGCCGCGAAGGGAAGACCCCAACGTTTTGCATCATGACCCAGACGAGGAAAATACTCCTGAAGGGTCAGGCGGATATCGCTGAGGCGGGCACCGGCGGCGACGGCTTTGCAGACGGATTCCGTGACGGCGTAGGCGGCGCCATGAAAAGGAGATTGTTCTGAGAGGAAAGGATCGAAACCCCATGACATGAACGTGGCGGCATCGGTTTCTCCTTCGAGAAGGGGAAGTTTTGCAACCATTGCATCGGGTGGGGTGAGTTGTTTGGATCCGCCGAAAGGCCAGAGCACGGTGTTGGCACCGACCGAGCCATCGAACATTTCACCAAGACCTTTTTGGGAGGCGATGTTGAGAGAGGCGAGGTGGGAGGAAAGTGAAGAGGGGGCTGGAATCCCCCTTAACGGACTGGGGCTGTAATCCCCAGCTACGTGGACTTTTGCGGTTTGTTGGACGCCGTTGGTGTCGAGGAAGGCACGCGAGAGATTGACGATTTCCTTGCCACGCCAATTCATGATCAGGCGGCCGGAATCGGTGACATCTGCGACGTGGACACACTCAAGGTTTTCCTTGTCCGCTTCCTTGATGAAGAATTCGATTTCCGAGGGATCGACGCATACCGCCATGCGTTCCTGTGATTCGGAAATGGCGAGTTCTGTACCATCCAGCCCGTCATATTTTTTCGGAATCGCATCGAGATTGATGATGAGAGAGGGAGCGATTTCACCGATAGCAACCGAGACGCCGCCGGCGCCAAAGTCGTTACAAATTTTGATTTTGCGGGTGAGTTCCGGATTGCGGAAGAGGCGTTGGATTTTCCGTTCGGTCGGGGCATCGCCTTTCTGGACTTCAGCGGAATTTTCCAATGCGGTATCCGTATGTTCTTTGGAAGAACCGGTAGCACCGCCCACACCATCCCTGCCGGTGCGACCGCCGATGAGAAGGATGACATCGCCGGGCGACGATGAGCCTCGGAAGACATTTGAGCGGGGAGCTGCAGCGACAACTGCGCCGATTTCCAAGCGTTTTGCGACGTAGCCTGGGTGATAAACCTCAGCGACTTGACCGGTGGCGAGGCCGATTTGGTTTCCATAGGAGGAATAGCCTTTTGCGGCGATTTGGCAGATTTTCTTCTGAGGAAGCTTGCCGGTCAGGGTTTCTGAAAACGGAGTGAGAGGATTTGCTGCGCCTGTGACGCGCATCGCTTGGTAAACGTAGGAGCGACCTGATAATGGGTCACGGATGCATCCGCCGAGGCAGGTTGCTGCGCCGCCGAAAGGTTCAATTTCAGTGGGGTGGTTGTGGGTCTCGTTCTTAAACTGAATTAACCACTCTTCTGAGCGTGGAGCGTCGAGCGGAGAGCTTGGAGAAGAGGTGGAGTTTTGAAATTTGAAATTTGAAATTTGAACTTTTACGACGATCGAGGCGGCGTTGATTTCTTCAGAGACCTCGAGGTTGTCGAGTTCACCGGAGGCTTTGAGTTCGCGCATCCCGATAAGAGCGATGTCCATCAGTGTCACGGGGCGATCGTCGCGGTTGAGTTTTTTGCGGACATCGCGGTAGATGTTGTAGGTTTCCTCGATGAGTTCCGAGCCTGCGCCAAATTTGATATCATCGATGCTTGTCAGGAACGTGGTGTGACGGCAGTGATCGGACCAATAGGTGTCGAGCATGCGGAGCTCGGTCAGAGTGGGTGGGCGGCCTTCTTGATTTTTGAAATAATCCTGAGTGAATGTGATGTCCGCCTCGGACATGGCGAGGGACATGGCCTTGCGGATTTTTTCAGGGGAGTCTGCGAGGAAATTTTCCAAGATCTCGATGTCTTTTGGGAAATTATGATCGCTCGGGCCCCGCTCTGTAGGTGCCGCCACAGGGATCTCATGGGAATCAACGGCGTTGATGATGTAGGATTTGATCGCTGAGACTTGGGCGTCCGAGACTTTACCTTTCAGGATGACGATACGGGAGGAGCGGACAAAAGGTTTGTCTTTTCCAGTGAGAATCTGAATGCACTGGGCTGCGGAATCGGCGCGTTGATCGAACTGGCCGGGAAGGAAGGCGTAGGCGAAAGCGGTTTCGTCCGGGCTGACCCTGAGTTCGTGGAAAAGTAGATCGGTTTGCGGCTCCGATAAAATGGTTTCGGAGGCTTGGGCGAATTCCTCCATGGTTACGCCTTCGACATCGTAGCGATTCAGTAGACGCAGTGATTCGAGGTTTTTCAGATCGAGTGATTCGCGCAGATCGTGCAGGAGGTGTCTGGCCTCGTTGGCGAAGCTGGATTTCTTTTCGACGAAGAGTGTGTGGGACATTGAGGTGATCGGTGAAAAAAATGGAAATAGTGATTCGTTCGGATCGTTGAAAGGCTATCGGATAGTTTGAAATCGGTCGGAGACCGTGACTCCGGTATCAGCCTTTGATTTCGAGGAGCATCTGCGGATTGTTCGGGAACTTCTTGACGAAGTAGAGCAAGCGCTCCATCGCCTCGTAGGGGCGGTGCCCGGAAAGACCACGGCGGATGAGATGGATTTTGTGAAGTGTGTGCTCAGGGAGCAGCAATTCCTCGCGGCGTGTGCCGGATTTGAAAATATCGACCGCAGGGTAAACGTAGGACTCGGCGATTTTTCGATCGAGAACCAGCTCCATGTTGCCGGTGCCTTTGAACTCCATGAAAATGGCTTCATCGGCACGGGAGTTGGTTTGGATGAGGGCTGTTGCAAGAATGGTCAGCGAACCTGCCTCACGAGTGTTGCGGGCTGCTGCGAACAAGCGGCGCGGGATTTCCAGTGCGCCAATTGTGATGCCGCCGGAACCTGTTGCTCGGCCACGGCCTGCCTTGCCTCCGCTCATGGCGTTGTTGTAGGCACGGGCGAGGCGGGTGATGGAATCCATGAGGAGGAAAACGTCCTTGCCGGCTTCGACCAGGCGTTTGGCGCGTTCGATAGCGAGCTCCGCGATGCGGGTGTGGTTGCGTGGAGCCTCGTCGTTGGACGAAGCATAGATTTCAGCGCCTGGCAATGCGCGGCGGAACTCGGTGACTTCCTCGGGTCGCTCATCGACGAGAAGAATCATGAGATGGATTTGCTCGTCGTATTTTTCACGGATCGCCTCCGCCATGTGCAGGAGCAGCGTGGTTTTGCCCGAGCGCGGCGGAGAGACAATGAGACCGCGTTGGCCGCGACCGACAGGCGCGACGATATCGACCACACGAGTGGTGTAGCGGTCAGGTGTGGTTTCAAAAGCGATGCGCTTGTTTGGGTTGATCGCCTTGAGTTCGTCAAAATGTGGAAGTTTCGCCGCGGTTTCCGGAGGCATTTCATTGACCGATGTGATTTCGATGAGCTGCGGACCTCGGTTGCTTTCCTGATGTTTTCCTTGAATCCACTGGCCGTGGCGAAGGGAATGATTGCGGATCAATTCCGATGTCACGCAGACATCGTTTTTGGCTTGTTCGAAGTTGGTTTCTGCCAGGCGAAGGAAACCAAAACCTTTGGGTGTCATTTCAAGAATGCCACTTACATCGAGGATGGGACCGGTGAGAACGGTGGGTGAGCGGTCTTCCATGGGTGGACGCTCATTCCAATCGTTGCGGTTGGGGTTCCCGTTTCCGTTGTGATTTCCATTCCCGTTGCGATTTCCGGATTCTCCGAAGGTCTCACGGCGGCGTTTACGTTTGTCGCGGCGTTTTTTGGAACGTGATTCGCGGGGTTGATTGGGATCAAATCCACCTTCGGCAAAGCGGGGTGCGTGATGAGCAGCAGATTGGGTGGGACCGCCACCTGGAACGCGGCCTGTTCTTTGTGCGTCTCTGGCTTCGGTTGGCTGGCTCGGGGGTGAGTAAGAAATGGGGGCTGCGGATGGGGCATGCGGAGCCGGGAGAACGGGAGCTTCGATCCTTTTGGGTGCTGCGATGGGTTCTAGCGGTTTGGCTTCAATTTTTGGTGCGGGGGCGGATGCCGCAGGCAGGGCTTTGGGTTCTGCGGGGGTAAGCTTTGGCTTTGCAGAAGAAGCTTTTGGCTTCACAGGAGTTTCGGATTTCGCGATGGTTTTCTTGGCTGCCTTTTTGGCGGCTTTTTTCGCAGGAACCTTTTTTACAGCCACTTTTTTGGCGGCTTTTTTCGCAGGTTTGGCTGCTGCGGAATCGTCGGTGCTATTCTTGCTCATTCGGTAAATAGTTGGAGAAGAGATTTGGGGTGGGTTTGGGTAACCTCAGGAGAAAATCAAATAGGGAGGATGCACCGGTGATATGGGAAACACGGGAGGTGCATGAAAGTAGACGGGTTCAGCGGATTTTTTCCCCATTCAAGCTATCCTACTGGAAGACGGATGAAAATATGGGAACGAGTGCTTAAGTGACAGCCATGGATAGAATTCCGAGGCGGTCGACCGTCGTGTCAACATGAAGAGAATGAAAGTGCCGGCATGGTTTGGCAATCTAAAAATAGGGGGGGAATGCTGATGATTTTTCGGATGAGGGCTAGGGTCTGTCAAGGGGCTGTGATCCACCCTGTGTTTTATCGAAATGAACCTACTTATCACCCTTCGTTGACAGAGTTGGGTTTGGGAAACGACCGACAGTCGCTTACAGGATTTGGATTTCAGATGAATTTTAGACCGGCTCTTAAAATTCTTTGCCTGCCGGTCATTTTTAAAATTTTTGCCACTCCGGTTTATTGGAATAAACCCAGTTGTAGTATTCTTTTCGTTTCAATCGCGATGCGGATTTTATGTCCAAGAAGAATTTTGCGTTTGGGTGCATTTGGAGGACGGTGGCGGGGTTGATGGCTTGGATGGGGCCTTCAACGGCTTCGGCGATGGCTTGGGCTTTGTTTTCTCCGAATGCGAGGAGGATGTTTTGGCGGGCTTCCATGATGGTGCCGATTCCCATCGTGATCACATGGTGTGGGATTTCTTCCTCGGTGCCAAAGAATCGCGCGTTGTCTCTGATCGTTTGTTGGGTGAGGGTTTTGATCCGTGTGCGGGAGGCGAGTGAAGAGGTCGGCTCGTTGAAACCGATATGGCCATCGGTGCCGATGCCGAGCACTTGGATATCGATGCCGCCTTTTTCGATGATGAGTGCCTCGTAGTCGGCGCAGAATTTTGGGATATCCGCCGTGTTTCCATCAGGGATGTATACATTGGAGGGATGGATGTTGGTGTGACGAAAAAGATTTTCCCACATGAAGGTATGGTAGCTCTGCGAGTGATCGCGGGGCAGACCGATGTATTCATCGAGGTTGAAAGTGATGACTTGGCTCCAATCGAGATTCAATTCGACGAGGCGTTTGTATAGCGGCAGGGGAGTGCTGCCTGTGGCAAGGCCTAATACCGCGTTGGGTTTTTCATTCAACAATTTTGCAATGATGGATGCGGCGATGTCGGCTGCGTCCTGTGGGGTGTTTTGAATGATGATTTCCATGAAAGTTATCCGATTTGCTGGGTGATTTTTTTTCTGACGTCGTTTTCGAAACGCTCGATGAATGAGCAAATAAAATCCGCGATGTCGGTTGTGGGATCCGCGATTAAGGGAGTGAGATCGATACCGAAGATGACTTGCGTGGCGGCATCTGTGGAATGTGAATCGAAAAAAGTGGCGTTCGCGGCGCGGCGACCCGCAATGGCGAGGTCGTAGCGTTTGCCGCCGGCGATTTGTGAATCGAAGACACCATTGATTGCGGCAGCTAGGTTATCGCGACCACTGACATCCATGATGATTTTTTCATCATCGGGCAACCAATCGAGATTTCTCCAAACCTCGCAGCCAATGAATTGGCTGGGGCGCTGATCCTGTGGAAGTTCGCGCATCGCGCGGATGGCGGCGATGGTGACACCGATATGAGTGTCGTGTTTGTCAGCGGGGTTGTGAGTGTAAACGACCTCTGGCTGGGTCGCGGTGAGAATGGCGAAAAGATCCTCTTTGAGTGAAGTGTCGGCTGAGGATTTGATGGAGCGGCTGGGATGGTCGAGTTGGAACATTGCGCCGTAATTTCCGATGATGGCTGCCGTGTTTTGTTCCTGACGGCGAATGGAAATCATTTCCGCATCGCTGCAAGCCGCATAAGGGCCCACGCGGGAACTGCCCGCACCATCAGAACACGTTACACCTCCGAACCAGAGATCATTGCTCGCGAAACATTTCAGAATGCCGTGAAACGCCATGAATTCGAGATCATCCTGATGAGCACCGATGCCGAGATGGGTGATGCGCTCCAAGGCCTCTGGGATAGGTGCTTGGTCGGGGATGAAAACTTCCGCTGTGGGTAGGTGCAGCCGCATGAGTTTATTTTTTCAGTTTTGGAAGGCTGGCGGCGGCAACCGCTTGGCCGACCCGACGTGTTTTTTCATCGGGCACGTGGATTTGAATCTGATCCGCAGATTTCGGGAAGTCTTGTTTCATGACTTCCGCCGCTTTCTTGAGGACGATGTCGCCGCCCTCGCCGGTGGTGACGCGCCCGAGGATGAGCATGTGGTCGAAATCGTAGAAATCCAGATAGTGCGGGATCGTGTAGCCGAGATAGACGCCGATCGTCTCGTAGATTTTCGCGGCACGCTCGTCTCCGGCAAGCATGAGTTTTTGAACCTCAACGAGTCGCTCAGGCAGGTCCATTTTTGTGGGAAGTTTGATTTTCGCGGCGGGTAGGAGTTTGTTGACGGCTTGTTGGGAGAAATACAAGGCACCGACCCCGAAGTCACCGGACCATTCATCGGCGGGGGCTTTCGTGTTGTAATCCACTGGGGCGAAGGCGAGTTCATTGAGCCAGCCGAGGATGCGTCCGCGTTTGTCCATGAAGCCCACGGCTTCGCTGGAGCCCATAGCAACGCCCAACATGCCTTTTTCTTTTAGAGACATCGCCCCAGCCAAAGCGGTGACATCACCATCGTTCATGGTGACAAGGGGCACGTTCCATTCCTTGGCGATGCGTTTGAAGACCGCTGCGGCGGTGGCGAAATGTTTTTTCGGAATCGAGCGGAGCAGGGAAGCGACACGGATTTCGTTGTCGACGATAATGCCCGCGGAGCTGCCACCGATCGCATCGACCCGAGGCATGCATGCGGCGGCGCGATGCAGAGCGGAGGAGAGGTGATGGTAATGGTATTCCGGATTGCTCTGGTTTTTTGGATCCCACGGAGTTTCCGCGGTGAACACGGCCTCACCATCGATTACGGCGGAGACTTTGTAGTCGCTGGCACCAAGATCGAAACCAATGCGGCATCCCTTAAGGTGGCCGCCGGCGGCAACTTCCATGTCTTTCGCGGCAGGAACTTTGGCAGCGCTTGTTAGATGGACTTTGAATTCATGTCCATAAGCCAGCGCCATCATCTTGCAGTCGAACTTACGCGCGCCTCTTGATGAATAAATCTTCTGGATTGCCTCGCCGATTACCTTCGGTCCGCCGAAGTGGAGCTTCCAGCCACCGCGTGACCAGATGAGAAATTTTACGATACGCTCCACATAGAAAAGCGTTTCGGGATCGGCGTTTGATGAAACGAAAGTTTCGAAACGGGAGATCAGGCCGTTTTCGCGCTCTAAACCCAAAACCAGAGGAACGCGGTTTTTCGTGCCATGGAGATTTTTTTGATACTCGCAGTTAAATAGGATCGCAGGTTTGAAGCCGGGATCAAGAGGAGCGGAGATCAGAGGGAGGGGTGATGATTTCGGCATGAGAAAATGGCGTGATGGAACCTGCGTGACGCAGGTGATTTATGAGGAGGAAGAAGGCTTTCGCAATAAAACAATTGGGAAAGACATAAGACTTTGAGACATAAGATACAAGAAGCGTGGATGAAAATCGCTGGGAATGACGGCAAAGGAAGACGTTTAACCACGAATTTTCCGAATGGCACGAATTTTTCAGAGCCGTATGATCCTTAAGTATAGGTTCGATTCCAATCCATATTTGCATTCGTGATATTCGGGAAATTCGGGGTTAAATAAATCTTGGTATGTTCGCCGTTTCAAGGTGGGGGATGAGTTTAGTCTTTATGTCATTGGCATTGTGGATTGAAGTGCGGGGTCTTTATGCCGGATTTTTTATATGAGGATGGGCTGGTTGCGCGTGGCTTTGCGAAAGTCGCGGGGGTCGACGAGGCGGGGCGTGGGCCTTTGGCTGGACCGGTAGCGGCGGCGGCGGTGATTTTGCCGAGGATCTTTTCCTGTCCCTTGCTGGACGATTCGAAAAAGCTCTCGAAGAAAAAACGCGATTTGCTCTATGAGGAAATTACCACTCATCCCGAAGTGGTGTGGGCGGTGGCCCTGGTTGAGGCGGATGAGATTGACCGGATCAACATTCTGCGAGCCACGCATCGCGCGATGGGCTTGGCACTGGACGCGTTAAAAATCCGACCCGATATCGCGCTGATCGATGGGCTGCCGGTGAAAGGTTTGTCCATGCCTCATGAGGCGTTGGTGAAGGGCGACGGGCTATCTTTATCCATCGCGGCGGCGAGTGTGATTGCGAAGGTGACAAGAGACCGAATTATGGAAATGATCTCCAAAGAATTCCCCCTCTACGGTTTCGAACGCCATCAAGGTTACGGTACACGGGAGCACCTCGAAGCACTTAAAAATCATGGGCCTTGTCGCTATCATCGTCGGTCGTTTCAGCCGGTATCTCAACTCTCCCTACCGATCTAACAGCGGGCCATCGGGTGCTCGTAAATGGATGGGTGACTATGGTGAAAAAGTCGCGGTTGATTGGTTGCGGGCCAACAACTGCAAAGTGCTTGCCAGGAATTTCAAGGGGCGGAAGGGCGGAGAGGTCGATGTCGTGGCGAGGGATAAGGACCGGATTTTATTCACAGAGGTCAAAACCCGTCGGAAAGACTCAGTGATGCGTGGTCTGGCGGCGGTGAATCGCAAGAAGCAGGCACTCATCCAACGCGGGGCCAATGAATGGCTGCGGCGTCTAGGGACGCGTGAAGTGCCATGGCGGTTTGATGTGATTGAGGTGGAGGTTTCTGAGGGAAAGATCCCCAAGGTGTGCCGAATTGAAAATGTTTTTGGAAATTTCAAGCCGCGAAGAAAATGGTGATTGCCAAGTTTCCGGCAGCATGTTTGTTTTTCCGCCCAGTCAAAGGGCTGGACTAAGTGCGCGCGTGGCGGAATTGGTAGACGCGCTAGATTCAGGTTCTAGTAGGGGCAACCCTGTTCAGGTTCGAGTCCTGTCGCGCGCACCATTTCATTTTCAAAGGGTTATGTGGGTTTCACCAGTTGGAATGACCGTCGAGATAGCAGGGATAGAGTCGGCAATTTTTTCTCATTTGGCTGATGTTCAATATTGATCATGGGAGAAATGGGGACATGCTCCGGGTATGGAACAAGAAGAGCGCGACCTGGGGATTCAACCACTTGATGGAATCATGCATCGCTGGCAGGTGACGAATCATGACTTGGTAGAGGATTCTCCGGAGCAATTGACCCACAAGCAGATCCAGCGTGCCAAGGCTGGGCGGCGGTTGACCTTGAAAATGATGATGAAAGTGGCGCGGTCGTTGAATATTGCGATATGGAACCGGCTCTCGAAAGAGAATAAGGAGACCTTTGTGGAATACCTCCATAAGGACATTTTCTCATACGCGAAGGATTATAACCCGGCTAAAGTGGATCCGAATGAAGCGATGATTCAGTCGCTCCATCCGAAGTCCTGAGTCAATCGATTTCAAATTTCGTGCCCACAAATGCGATGAACAAACCTTGGCGAATCGTAGGTCAGGGATTGGCGGGCAGTTGTTTGGGATGGGCGTTTTTGGAGCGTGGAATTCCTTTCGAAATCGTCGATCCGGGGACAGGTGGCAGCACGCGCGTGGCGGCGGGTTTGATCAATCCACTCACAGGAAAAAACTTCCAGCCAAGTTGGTTGATTGAGGATTTTCATCCTCATGCGGTCAATTTTTTCGAGCGGCTTGGGAAAAGATTCGGGGTTGAACTTTGGCATCCCTTGCCAGTGATGCGCTTGGCGGAAACGGAGAAGGAGTGGTTAAAAATTTCCTCGAAGCTGGATCTGCCGGAGGTGAGTGGGTGGTTGGATCACGAACGCGATGTGGCGACACCTGCGGGATTCATTCATCAGGTGATTTTGCGTGGTGGTGGTTGGCTCGATACCCGGCTTTTCCTCGATGTGACGCGCAGGCATTTCCTCGAGCTTGGAGTCATGGAAGAGGGAGTTGAGGATATGGAAAAGACCGACCCAAGTCGGATTCTTTGCGATGGAGCAGAGGGATTGATGCGGAATCAGCTTGGTCCGCATCGCTGTGCGAAAGGAGAAATCCTGACCCTCAGGGCCGAGTGGTCAGAGGAGTTGATCAGAGTGGGTGCGAGTGGTTGGTTGATCCCTCTGGGTCAGGGCTTGTTCCGTGTGGGCTCGACCTACGAATGGAGCCAACTCGATCAGCGCCCTACCGATGCAGGGCTGGCAAGGATCATTGGAATTGCTAGAAAGCTGGGAGGCGATGAATTTCAAGTGGTGGAGCATGTTGCTGGAATTCGACCCATCTTGCGGCGTAGCCAACCCTTGATTGGGAAAAATGCCGCGGGAAATTGGATTTTCAACGGGCTGGGATCGAAAGGTTCTTTGTATGCGCCGAAAATGGCGGAGATGCTGGCGGATTGGATAGGTGACGGGGTTGTGCCAGATGCCAGTTTTGTTTACGAATCTTCAAAAGAATTTCCAAGCTGATGTTTCTGATGTGCCCAACCGATTTATTGCATGTGCTTTTACGCCAAGTCATCCGTAAGGGCGATCTCGTGGTGGATGCGACCGCTGGGAATGGTCATGACACGGCGTTTTTGGCAGAAGCGGTGGGCGATAGAGGAAAGGTTATCGCTATCGATATTCAAGCGGAGGCAATCGCCGCGACGCGTCAGCGGCTGTTGGAATGCGGGCTGGAAAGCCGCGTTGAGCTGCATCGCACCTCGCATGCCGAGATGGGAAAACTCGCAGCAGGAGGTTCGGCTACAGCCATCGTTTTCAATCTTGGATATTTGCCAGGCACGGATCGTGAATTGATCACGCAGGCGGAAACGACCCTGCAGGCTCTTGCCGCATCGGTGGTCGTTTTGAAAAAGGGAGGGGTTCTCGCTGTGATTTGTTATCCCGGGCATCCGGGTGGAGATGACGAGGCGGCCGAAGTCTTGGAATTTTTGGGAGGATTGGGAAATTTCAGATTGGCAAAATATGAGTTGCTATCGACGAATCGGCCCGCCTTGTTCCTTTTGATCGCTTGGAAAAAATCCGATAAATGAAGAGTGAGGCGGTTCTGACTTTGCATTTTCATCCACAAGCGTTATTTCAATATCCCATGAAACGGTTTTTTTTGCTTTCGTTGGTATTTTCAGCGGCTTTGCATGCGCAAAATCCCAAGCCTGTTGACAAGTCGATTGATCAATTGTCGGCCGCTCAGCGTGAGTTTTCAAACCTTCCGGAAGAGAAGCGCAATCAGTTCACAAAGTTTTTTACCGATGCACAGCGATATTTCTCAAGCGTTCGCGTGTTTGAGACGCTTGAAGCGCTGAACGAGGCTGAAAAAATTTTTCCAAACAGCCTGGAAGTCTGGAATTTGAGAGGATCATGTTACGTTGAAATGAGAATTTTTGATAAGGCGGAACTCGCTTTCAAAAAGGCATTGGAAATCAGCCCGAACAATCTCAGTGTGAAGTTCAATGTTGCGGAGTGTATGTTTGTGAGCCGGCAGTGGCAATCGGCCCACGACAAGTTTCAAGAACTGCTCAAACTGATGCCTCCGAATGCAACGGCGATAACACGTCTGATCGAGTTCAAAATTTTTCTATGTAAAAAGAAGCTCGGGCTGGATCAAGAAGCGATGATTTTGGCGGAGAAATATGATTATCAAGATGATTCGCCATATCACTATTATGTGAAGGCTGTGGTCGCTTTTGATAAAAAGGACCTCGACGGTGCGGAAAAATGGATGGCGCGCGCGAACCGCATTTTCAAAAATCCACAAATTCTGACTCCTTGGCAAGATACGATGATCGAGTATGGTTATATCAAAGGATTTTTCGGTGGAGATGATGGATCAGGCGAGGGGAATTGATTTCCCCTCCTAAGCCTTGGGGATACGGATGTGATCGATCAGGCGAACTTCTCCGTAAAATACCGCGCAAGCGAGAATGGAAGGCCGTGTGATTTGTTCGGTGGGTTGCAAATTTTCCTCATCCACAATAGCGAGATAATCGATTTTCGTGAGCTTTGAAGCTTCGATGATTTCGCGGGCGGTTACCAAAATTTCCGAGGGAGATGGTTTTTGAGCGGCTAGGGTCAGGGCCTCTCGAATTCTCGATGCATCGGCGCGTTGTTCCGGAGTTAAGCGGCGATTGCGTGACGACATCGCCAAGCCATCAGCTTCACGCAGGGTTGGGTGGGGAATGATTTGAACGCGTAAATCTAGATCGCGAACCATGCGTCTTATGATGGCAAGTTGTTGAAAATCTTTTTCACCAAATACGGCTGCGTCGCAATGGGTTAGATTGAAAAGTTTGAGGACGACCGTGCAAACCCCGTCGAAATGTCCCGGGCGGGTTGCCCCGCAGAGATGCTTAGAGAGATGGGTTTCGGTAACCGTGATTGACCGGTTGTCGAAATACATATCTTCGGCATCAGGGATGAAAACACCATCTGCACCATGGTTTCTGCAGATGATCAGATCCGCATCTTCCGTTCGCGGATATTTTTCAAGATCCGCGGGTTTGTCGAACTGGATGGGATTGACGAAAATGGAAACCAGCACCGCGCCATCAGGGCCTGCGTGTTTTCGAGCGAGGTCGATCAGCGCTGCATGACCGGGGTGGAGGGCTCCCATGGTAGGTACTAAAACGACAGGCCTCGGCGAAGTGGCGAGTTGTTGTTCAAGTTCGGCTTTGGAGCGTGCGATCCACATGATGATGTTGTTAGTTTGCCTGGCGCAGCATGGCGAGACCTTGTCGGAAGTATTCGATGGTTGACCAAAGGGTGAAAAAGGCCGCGATGATACATGGGTAGAGAGGAGAGAGGGGAATGGCTTTGAGCATGACCCATCCGATCACCAGAAACAGGCTGAAGGTGCAGGCCTTGCCAGACCAATGGGGTTTGATTTTCACTTTTAAGTGCTTCGAATAGAGGATTCGAATCCCGATGAGGATCATGCAGTCGCGGAAAATGACCAATGCGGCGAACCAGCGAGGAATGGCCCATTCTCCCTTGTCCCACTGAAAAAAGGTGAGCACGAGGATGGCGGAGAAAACCAAGGCTTTGTCGGCAATGGGATCGAGAAACGCGCCGAGTTCGGAACCTTGATTGCAGTGACGGGCGAGCCAGCCGTCCAACCAGTCACTTAGGGCGGCGATGGTGAAAACGGAAAGAGCCGCCCAGCGCAGGGTTTCGGGGTTTTCTGCCCAATCCGCCTTAACGCTGTAGGCGATTGCGAGAGTGGCAAACACAGGCACCAGGAAAAGCCGGAGAACGGTAATTTTCGTGGCAAGGGTCATAACGCACATTAAGGCGCGCTGGGGAAAAGACAAACCTGAAACGATCAACGGAGGTTGTCTTTTATTTTATAGATTCCCTTGCTGCTTACTCTGACATTTTTGTCACCGCTTGAGTTTCCAGTGACATATCCTTCCAATTCCCCATCAAAGCATACTTGTCCCTGGCGTGCGGTAAATCTGAGACAGCCGTCTCCTGTCGGGTAATTGTGTTGGACGGCTTTTTTTCCGGCAGGAATAGGGCCCATCTCTGTCTGGATGTTTGGTCCCAAGATCACGAAACTTTCAATCGCATGAAAGCTGTCGTTGTAAACTCGAACGGTATAGCGGGTCGAAATATCAATTGCTGAGCTCGCATAAATGGCTGCCACAGGAAAATTGACGATCAGGAGTCCTCCGACCAGTAAAGTGCGTATGATTAAGGTGCGCTGTGCTGTTTGATTGGACTTGGACTGATGCTTTAAGTGGAGGATCAGGCATATCATACCAGCGAAAAATGCGACGATCCCAATCAGAAGGGTTGCCAGTCCCATCATCTCCAACCACGACCAGCGAGTGAGCCGCCAGGTGAAATAGATCAGAGTGCCGATGATCAGCGGTGAAGCACCCAAGGCGATGGAAGATTTCAGCAAACGGCTCATGTAAAGTTTGCTGAAAGAAAAAATCACCAATTCACATTGGTGCCACGTGTGTCGATATGGGTGAAGCTCGAATAGCTTCCGACGCCGCCTTTGAAGAGTCCGCGGTCACGGAGACTGCGAGAGGCTGAGCTAACTTGGCGGGCTGAGGTCGCGAAGCGCACATCAACAGCCACGTTTGCCAGATGCCATGAGTGGCTTTTTGCTCCGCGACAAAGCGCGTTGTATTTCGGGGTGCGGTAGGCGGAGACGATTTCTTTGACGGGGACACGCATCTCGGAGGAGATGCGATCGACCACCCGCAGGGTATAGCCGATGCGTGTCCACCATTGGCGTGGCGGGAGGGAATTCCATACCTGTCCACGCTTGTTCACATGGGCTTCGATGACTTGTTGAGCACTGATGTTGCGAAGCTTCAGGGAATGGATGTAGTTGGCGTAATAATTGAGATTTTTTCCCTGCAGGCGCACCCATGTTTCATCAAATCCACCGATTTTCTGGCTGGGTTTGGATGTGTTTCCAGCAGTTTTCAATTTCACCACCGGAACGTCCTCATTTTTTGATCCGAGCCATGCGGCTGAGGCGTTTAAGGAGCCTGAGAACATGGCAGTCGTCGCGAGACCCAGCGAGCTGATCACGCTGCGGCGGCTGAGAAAAGCTGGGGATTCGGGGGTAATGATGCGGTTGGGAGAGATAGGCAACTGGGGCGAAGTCATTTGAGAAGTGAGAGAAAAGGGATGAGTCTTTGGGGGATAAAGCTGAAATGATGCCAAAATCCTCCTATTGGAAGGTGTAAATGACAAAATTCGGCACTAAACAAGCATCTCATGTGATGGCCACAAGTAAAAAAAGCCTGATTTTACCTAACAGTTGGTTTTGTAGGAAAATCTGAGGCTATTATTTTCTTGGCTCTTTTCTTCGAGAGAGGCGGTCGTTTAGGTCGTGGACCTTGGGTCGATATTGATTAGGAAATGCGAAAGAAATGCCGATCGCTATCAGGGAGAGCAGGATGATCCCCCAATCGCCGATGACAGAGTATAGAGTGGTGCTTGGGTTGAGGGGGATGCTGAGTTCGGTGAGCAGGTTATCGCGGACAAAGGATTTGCCGGTTTCATCTAGGATCGCTTGGTTTTTCCCGGTTTTGGGGTGAACGGTGGAGCCTGTTGTGGTAATCGCGGCAGAGACGCCGGTATTGGCGCAGCGAAGCATCGGGCGGCGGAACTCAATCGCGCGAAAGCGTGAGTTGGCGAAATGTTGGGCAGCTGCCTGGGAGGTTTTGAACCAACCGTCGTTGGTGAGGTTCACGATGATTTGGGGAGCGTTGCGAATGAACTGGCGAGTCAGACGCGGCACGGTATCCTCGAAACAGACCGTGGGAATGATCTGGATGGTCTGCCCCTTGTGGTCAACCTCAAGAGGCTCAAGTGAATTGCCTGCGGTGAATGATCCGTAATATTTTTGCCCCGACTGTTGTTCGTAAATGGTTTTGAGGAATGGAAAGGTATCGAGCAAAGGTATCGTTTCCCCGAAAATGACGAGATGATGCTTGCGGAAGGTTTGGATGTCGCCAGTGGGAGTTTCAACGACAATCGAATTGTAGATTCTGGCGTTTTCTTTCTGATAGAGACCGTCTTCACGCGCTTCACCTTCGATTTCGACGGCGCCGTAGATGAGCTTGAAATTTCCTCCCGCTTCACGGACTCGGGAGATGGTATCGATATTTTCACGATAGGATCCGAATTGGCCATCAGCGGTGCTGAGGAGACGCCCATTGAGCGCGGTTTCCGGCCAGAGCACCCAGTCCGGTGTGTTGAGCGCGACCTCACCCTCAGAGCTTTTTTGCATCGCAGCTTGAAGGTTTTTCTCATCCTGATCTGCAATTTTTTTGAGAGCTTCGAGGGTTTCCTCTTCGTAAGCCAAATGCACTTGCTCTGAGGGCCAGAGCACTTGGGCTCCCTCGTGGGGAATGTTGATTTGGACCAAGAGTGCTTTAAGGCTTACCGATGGCTTGGCGGTTTCGAGAGAAATTCTCAGGATGCCATAGCCGAGCAGAGCACCGATCGCCAAGGAAGCGACCATGAAATCCCAACGTGGGGGGCGGCGTGTCCCTTCTGAAGCTGCGCGGATTAGGCGACGCGCGCACTGGACCATGACGGCTTGGAAAAACACCAGCATCAAGGAAAGCCCGGCGACACCTAAAAGGTCGGCGACTTGAGACATCGCGAGGGTTTCATGGAAGGCGACGCCCAAGCCGTTCCAGCTGAAGCCCGTGAATACCCAACCCCGAGCGACTTCCAGGCCAGCAAAGATCGCAGCGTGGGTGAAGGCATTGAAAAGACTGCGTGCCGGAGTATCGCTGATGCCGTTTTTCTGATGCCATGGATTCCCAAGCGATGCGGCAAAAGCCCCGAAGATGCCCCAGTAGATGGCGAGATAAGCTGCAAGCACGATCGGACCAAGCCATGAGACGGTGGATAACCAGGAGACTTGGATGCCGAAGCTGATTGCGCCTGCGAGATAGCCGATGAGAAAACCTTTTTTCGCGCGATGCTTGCCATCGATACTCCAGACGGCGATGAGCAACGGAATCATGCAGATCCATGCAAACATGGAAAATGAGAAAGGCGGAAACAGTAACGCGGTCATCAAGCCTGAGACCAAGATGGCGATGAGGCGAAGAATGTTTGCGCGACGTAACATGGGGTCAGAGCTTGGCTGGATTTTTGCCGATGCCGAGCAGAAGTAGCAGGACGCGCCATGATTTTTCAAACGATGACTTCCAGGGCAGGGCGGGGCGCAGAATGGTCCAGCCGTTTTGCTCGGCGATTTCGGTGAGCGCGGTTTTCGGATTCACCACGGTGGCTTGATGGCAAATTTCCAACATCGGCAGATCTGCGATACTGTCGGTATAGCCATGGGAATGGATCAGCTTGTCCTCATGGAAAAAGGACGGTGGGAGTTGTTTGCGCAGGCGGGTGACCTTGTTTGCGCCTTTGTGATTCACAAGATCGGGGAACAAGAGATGGTTTTCCAAAACCGTTCCCAGCGAGAGATCGAAGCCGAGAAGTTTGCCAACTTCCGCCACATAGCACTCTGGGCTGGCAGAACTCAGGATGGTGAAATGTCCGGCTGTGCGGTGCTTTTCGATGGCTGATTTCAGTTCCGGGTAAATGCTGGGCAAAAGTTTTATGGCGAAACTTTGAGAAAGTTCGGCGAGTTGTTCCGGTGGCATCTTCCAGAGAAACGCATGGAAAACGCGCTTCATGTTTTCTGTTCCAAGCAAGCCTGCGAAGGGTAGGAATTTCAGGAACAGGATCACAGCGAGACCACGCAGCGGCTGTTCATGGATGACGTGATGGCGGAAAAGCAGTTGACAGTCCCAAGCGAGCAAGGTGCCGTCCATGTCGAACAGGGCAACGCCTTTGGGGGGATTGTCTGTTGGATTCATGGGCAAACTTGCTGACGATTCAGTGTTATGGGTTCCTGGTTCTTTGTTCTTTGTTCTTTGTTCTTTGTTGAGCTTCGCGCCTTCGCATTGGCGAACCAAGAACTAAGAACAAGAACGAAGAACGCCGTAAAACTGCTGGAACTGCACTTTTACGTTTAAACGTAGTGAAGCGCTTTGGCGCGATCGTTGATCGCTGCATCGTTGTCGAGCAGTTCTTGGATCGGATCCCAGCGACCCGAAACCAAGGCCTCGCGAGCGGATTCGGGCATTTTTACCGCGAAGTCGAGACCGCTTGAACTGCGCACGCGGAGTGCTTCGACATCGATCGTGATTTCAGTAGTCGGATCGCTCTCAACCGCGGCGCGAAGTGCGGCGATGTCATCGGCTGCGGCCATCACGCACGGCATCGCGAGAGTGGTGGAGTTGCCGTAGAAAATTTCAGCAAACGACTCGGCGATCACGGCGTTGAATCCGTATTTGCGGAGAGACTGCGGAGCGTGCTCACGGGAAGAGCCGCAACCGAAGTTGACGCCAGCGATCAGGATCGATGCGTCTTTGAAGCGCTCATCGTTGAGTGGGTGACTGGTTTTTTTGCCGGTTTCGGAATCGAAACGGACATCGTAGAACGCGAATTCTCCGAGTCCGTCGAAGGTGACGCATTTCATGAAACGAGCCGGGATGATGCGGTCGGTATCGATATCCGCACCGGGAATGAAAACTCCGGTTCCGGAAACTTGTTTGACGGGGTCGAGGGCCATAATTTGAAATTCTAAATTTTAAGTTCTTAATCGTTCAAGCGACGGCGGCAGATTCTGTTAGGTCGAAGATTTCGCGGGCATCGGTGATCTCGCCTTTGATGGCGGCAGCTGCGACCATGACGGGTGACATGAGGATGGTGCGTCCGGTTGGGGAGCCCTGGCGACCTTTGAAATTGCGGTTTGAAGAGGAAGCGCAAAGTTGATCACCGATGAGTTTATCGGGGTTCATCGCAAGGCACATCGAGCAACCTGCTGCGCGCCACTCGAAGCCTGCCTCGCGGAAAATTTCCGGAATGCCTTCTTGTTCGCATTGGATCGCGACGATTTGTGAGCCGGGAACGGCGATCGCTTTCACGTTCGCTGCGACCTTGTGGCCTTTGATGTATTTCGCCACTTCGCGGAAGTCGGAGATCCGGCCGTTGGTGCAGGAACCGAGGAAGGCGACATCGATTTTCACGCCTTGGATCGGAGTGCCGGCGGGAAGTTTCATGTAAGCGAGAGCTTCTTCGATGCTGGCCTTTTGCTCCGGGGAAGGGGCGGTGAGGGGGTCAGGAATGTTTTCTGTGATGGAGATGCCTGCGTCCGGAGAAATACCCCATGTGACGGTAGGCTCGATGTCCTCGGCGGCGATTTTCACGATGTCATCAAAATGCGCATCCGCGTCCGAAGCGAACGACAACCAGCGTGCGGCGGTTTCTTCGAAGTTCTTATTATCCACGTATGGCCGGCCTTGAAGGTAAGCGATGGTTTTGGCATCGGGATTGACGTAACCGCAGCGCGCACCACCTTCGATGGACATGTTGCAAACGGTCATACGCTCTTCCATCGACATGCGGTCAAATACATCTCCGGCATATTCATAAGCATAGCCGATGCCGCCGTTGGCGCCAAGCAAGCGGATGATGTGCAGGATGACGTCTTTTGCATAGACACCCGGACGAAGATTGCCGTTGACCTCAATGCGGCGGACTTTCATTTCCTGCAACGCGATGGTCTGGGTCGCCAAGACGTCGCGGACTTGGCTGGTTCCGATGCCGAATGCGATCGCACCGAACGCGCCATGGGTGGCGGTGTGGGAGTCGCCGCAAGCAATGGTGGTGCCGGGTTGGGTAATGCCTTGCTCCGGACCGACGACATGAACAATGCCTTGCTTGCCGGATTTGAGGTCGAAATAGGTGATGCCGAAATCATCGCAGTTCTTGCGTATCGCATCGATCATCTCCGCAGCAAGTGGATCGGCGGGTTGGTCTTGGTTTTCGGTTGGGACGATGTGGTCGATGGTCGCGAAAGTGCGCTGGGGGAATTTCACCTTCAGCCCGAGGTCGCGCAGCATGCCGAAGGCTTGAGGCGAAGTCACCTCGTGGATGAGGTGGGTGCCGATAAAGAGTTGTGTGCGGCCGTCACCTAAAGTGCCGACGCGGTGTGAATCCCAGACTTTTTGAAACAGACTTTTTCCCATGGCTTAAACCGCCGTGATTTGCGGCGGGGCGGGAATGTGGATAGGGGACGAGGAAAACTCAACTCCCAAAATTCGGGTTTGGAAGAGATTTTAACCACGAATTTCACGAATAACACGAATGGGAGACTTAAATTTGTCTTAGATACGCTATTCTGAAAATCCTTTTAAGAATTTGAGAATGAATTCAAGATTAGCCAACTCTCTCTAAGAATTCGTGTCATTCGTGAAATTCGTGGTTCCTCCTGCTTTTCGTGGTTTTCCCAATTTTCCTGAGATTTGAATTTTGAAGTTTGAAATTTCCCGCTAAACCTCGGGTGTGGCGACGACAAAGAAGAAGATTTCCGAGAATGCGAATTTCCATGTGATCGTGGGTAGCGATGACGGCATGGTCAGGGAGGAGGCTCTTTTGCTTTATAATGAACTCACGGGTGGAAATGACGATGGCTTCACGCATGAGACCATCGAGGGTAACGCGGATAACTCCGAGGGTGCTTATGAAATTTGTGCCAGCGCATCACAATCTCTGATGACCATGCCGATGTTCGGGGGGGACAAGGTCGTGTGGTTGCGGAATGTGAATTTTCTGGGTGATGACGTCACCGGTCGCGCCCAGCGAACCGAGGCAGGTGTGGAGATGCTGCGTGGAATTTTGGAAAAGGGGTTGCCGAGCGGGATCAAGTTTCTAATCTCCGCTGACAAGATCGATAAGCGGAAATCGTTCTGGAAATTTCTTGAGAAAAGCGCGGCGGTTCAGAGTTACGATAAAATCGATATCAGCAAGGATGGCTGGGAAGATCAGGTTGGAATGTTGGTTGAGGGGCGAGCGAAAGAGCTCGGCTTAAAATTTGAAAACGAGGCGTTGGAGTTATTCATCATGCTAGCTGGAGAGCAGTCAAAGCAGATCACCAATGAGCTGGAGAAGCTTGATTTGTTTCTGGGGAAAGAACGACGGGTTGTAACGCTAGACGACGTACGCACGTTGGTGCCATTGAGTCGGGAAGCCCTGATATTCGAGATCGGGCAGGCGATCCAAAAAGGCAATGTGGTGCGCGCCATTCAGCTCGTTGATGAGCAACTCTCGGCCGAGGAATCCGCCATCGGGATCATGCGCGCATCGATCATCAATGTGGTGCGTAACCTTTACATGGCAAAACTCATCCTCGAAAAATTCAAAGCTCCATCCGGAAACTACGGCGCGTTTGCTGGCGCGCTGAACCGCTTGCCAGCGTCGGATCGCGCATGGTTGCCTCAGAAAAAAGACGGCTCGGGTGTGAATGTTTATCCTATTTTCCTAGCCGTGCCGAATGTGAAAAATTATGATCTCGATGGGTTGCAACACGTCATGGAGCAAACCCAGCGCGCCGACCAAGCTTTGGTCACCACCGGGCTCGATCATCGGATGGTGCTGCACCGCCTGATCGCGGAGATCGCAGCGGCGAGGAAGGAGTGATGATTCTCGTGGCGGCGGATGCAATTTGAGGGAATTTTTAGAATGAAATGTAGTCCCTCCAGCTACGCTCTGCTTCGATTGCTGCCACTTTTCACCAGGTCACTCGCGCTCCAATGACCGCGCCCAATCCCGCTTCGTTTTGTCCGGAGCCGTGATTGCGGTAATCTTCATCTGTGATGTTTTCGATGGCGCAGTTTAGGTCGAGGTGCTCGTTGACCTGCCAGCCCGCACGGATGGAGCTGACGACATAACCCGGTGTGCCGCCCGTAGGGATGCGCTGAGGATCTGCTGCTTGGTCTGCAGCGGTGATGCGGTTTTCTTGGGTGGCGGCCAAAACCCGACCTTCGATCCAGTATTTCTCGGATTCGGAAGTCCAACGCAGTGCAAGCGAACCGGTGAGAGGGAGTTGGCGGGTCATGGGTCGGCTGCTGACGGGGCCGCCGATGAAACTTGGGATTTCGTTTCTACCTTCTTGCCAAGAGGTGAAACCGGTGAGAGTCCACTGGGGTTGGAAGCGCCATGAGCCTTCGAGTTCAATACCGTAGATGTAACCGTCATTACCGTTGGTAGTGACAGAGGGTGCTCCCGGAAGAGCTGTGGCGGGGACACCGGTGATGACGTCTTTGATCTGGGTGTAAAAAATGGCGGATTGAAGGGACAGATTCTCGGAACTGCGGCGTGCACCAACCTCGTAGGTGATAAATTTCTCGGGTTCCACATCGAGTGAGCCGAGTGATGAAGTGCTGGCTTTGGATGTGAGATTTCCGGAAAGGTCATCCAGATTGGGGGCGCGGAAGGCTTCTGAGATTCCACCGAAAAGATTCCAACTTTCATCAATGCGATAAAGCCCGCGGAGAGAGCCGACCACGGAATCCCAGTTCTGTGTTTCGTTGGTGCGAACGGTATTGGTATTGTCCGTAAAACGGCCGAGCTCGGCATGGGCGTAGGTGTATCGAATCCCGGGGGTGATTTCCAATCGCTCGGTTGCCTTCCACTGATATTGGGTAAATAGACCAAAGAGATCGTAGGTTGAGTCATCGGCGATGGGGAGGCTTTCCTTGTAATTGGTGCCTGAGTTGTTGTTGGTTGAGCCGGAGGAATTCACCATGTCGTGATAGAAATCGAAGCCATACACGAGCGTGCCTTCACCGATTTCTGATTCGAGAGTCAGGTCTGATCCGAGGGTTTGGAGATCGATGTTTGATCTGCGAATTGAGCTTCCACCTGCCGGCAAGCGATCTTGAAATTCGGAATCTGCGGTATCTTGGTAAGAGAGGGTTGCCGACCAATTTTTAATGAAGTCATCGGACTGAGGATTCGATCCGGCATAGCGGATGTAGGTGAGGGAGCGCTCTTGATCGTAGGTGTTGGTATTCCAAGTTCCGGGAGCGGCGACGTGACCGCCATGTGTCCAACCCGGGTTATTCAGTGTGCGGTGCCAGCGGGAAATATCGTCCTGATTCACGTATTGATGCGCAACGGTGAGGGTTGACTCCGGACTGACGGCAAAATCAAAACGGAAGTCTAAGTCCTCCTCGGGATATCCCGTGCCACGCATCAGACCGACGGATGAGTCCTCAATGTCACCGAATTCTTTTTGTGAAACACCGAGCCAGAAACCGTATTTTCCACCAACCCCGGCTTCGGTTTCCAATCGACCCGTGTGGCTTCCTTGGCCGTTGCTGCGGTATTCATAAAACGTGCTGCCGCCATAGTAGCTTTTTCCATCGGACCGCGAACGGAAGTCGGAGGATTTCGTGAAGGCGTTGAGAGTTCCTCCAACTGCATCCGATCCGTATAGCACCGAGCCTTGGCTGCGGACGAGTTCGAAGCGATCGATGGACAGGGGATCGACCGTGTTCCAATACTGCACGGGACCGCTGCGCAGGGTGGAGTTGTTCATTCTCACGCCATCGACCAACAATAGGTTTTGTCGTCCTGTGAAACCACGAATGAAAGGCGAGCCGTGACCGTGCGCGGTTTTTTGAACGAGCACGCCCGGTGTGTATTGGAGTGCGTCCGGTAAGGTGCGACGTGTGCTTTGACGAATGAAATCGGCTTCCAGGATGCTGGACGAATAGGTCGAATTGCTGGCTTCCTGCCCGCTACGGGTGGCGGTGATAATTAACGGATCCAGGAAATCCTGTGCAAAAATCGGAGATACGCTCAGAGGTAAGAGAAGGGTCAGAATTCGTTTCATAGATGAATTAAATCGACTCCTTGCTAGTGTCCGCAGTGATCATCAACAATGATTAAAGATGGATAAAAAATAACCATTATTTGATATCGTGATGTTTGAATGTTCGGTTTCGCTGACTTAAACTCGACATATTCTCTTAGAATTAGCAGATTCAGCTCGATATCATCCATGGATAAAAATCGTCCACATTCATCTGGATCTCGATCGCTCGCAATGTGGTTGGTTGCGAGTTTTGGTGCCTTTGTGCTCGTGGGATCCATGGCCTTGATGGCGTTTTTTCAGCATCTGACCAAGGTCGAGGAGGAGGTGGCGCTGGAGTCATTAGGAAAAGCGAACGCGCTGTTTTTAGATCAAAGCAACTTCCCGCAGACGAAGTATATGGCGGATCAACTGGGGCGGGTGATGGGGGCTGATGTGGAGTTTCGTGAATCGACCGGTGAAACATCTGCGGATGGAAGGGCGAGGAGTGGGACTGATTTGTTAGAGGTTGGGTTCAAGCTGAAAAATGGCAGCGAGGTCTGGTTTTCCAAAAAGAAGAATCAACCCGGAGCGATTCCGTTTTGGAAACGTATCGATGCACAACTGGCATTGGGGAGTTTCTGGGCGCTCTCGCTTTTGTTTTCCGTTTTGATTGGACGCAAGGTTACTCGACCGCTTGCCAAGCTGGCTGCCGTGATTCCGGAGATTGGCGGGGATCGACCTTTAAGTGGTTTGCCTGTTTCTGGACCTCAAGAAATTGTTAGTCTGGCAAATGCGCTCGCTAAAGCGCATGGGTCTTTGGTTGAAGAGCGGGAAAAACGCAGGCATGCGGAACGTCTGGCTTTGTTGGGTAGGATGGCGACCAGTCTTGCACATGAAGTTAGAAATCCTGTTGCCGCGATACGCCTGCACGCACAGCTCTTGGAAAGAGCATGCGAAACGGCTGAAAAGATGTCTGCAACATTGATTGTGAGTGAAGCGGAACGCATCGAGTTTCTCGTCAATCAATGGCTGCGTTATGCAAAGCCTGAACCGGTCAAAATGGTTCAGGTTGATCTGGTGGAATTGGTGACGGATGCCTGTCATGGTTTGAGCTTACAAGCAATTCATGCGGGAGTTGTGATTCATCAGGAGATCGATCCAAACTGGGGTGAACATGAGGTCAGGGGTGATAGGGAACGTTTGCGACAGGTTTTGTGTAATTTGTTACTTAATGCGATCCAGAGCATGCCCAAGGGCGGTCAATTGAAACTTCGAGTCATGCCAGGTTTGTTAGAAGTAGAAGATCAAGGTGTGGGATTCAGTTCACAGGCACTGGAACGGTTCGGTGAACCATTTCACTCGGAGCGGGAGGGAGGGATGGGTTTGGGTCTTGCGGTATCGAAGGAAATCATCGAATCGCACGGAGGAAAAATTTCTGTCGAAAACCTGCCAGAAAGAGGTGCTTGCGTGCGCATCGTCTGGCCTAAGCCTCAGAATGAAAGATAAGATTTATGGCAGCGATTTTGATTATTGAGGATGAGCACGCATTGGGAACCGCTTTGTCTTTGGCAGCACAGCGCCTGGGTCACTCACCGGTTCTTGCGGCTAGTGGAGCAGCTGCACTTGAGCGGATCAAGCAGCAGAAGTTTGAGGCGATTGTTCTGGATATCGGATTGCCCGATGTCAGTGGGATGGAGATTCTTGAGAAGATTCGTAAATCAGGCTCAAAAATCCCAATTCTGATCATCACCGCCCACGCGACCTTAGATCATACGATTACGTCGCAGAGGTTGGGAGTGGCGGATTACCTGATCAAGCCCTTGGATTTGCAGCGCTTTGAAGAAGTGATTTCCACCTTGGTCACCAAGAGTATTCGGATCGCCGAACCATACGAACCTGCCGCAACTTCTTTGATCGGTGCATCAACGAGCATGCACCGGGTCTTTTTGGGAATCGCGCGTGCCTGCAATGGTGACATGCCAGTCATGTTGCATGGTTCATGTGGCTCGGGAAAAACACTGGCGGCGCGAGTGATCCATATGAATGGCAACCGGAGTAAGGAGAGATTGCGCATGGTTGAATGTGCAACGATTCACCAGGAGTCGTCTCTACAGTCATTTTTGGCGGATTACACCGGCACGCTGGTGCTCGAGGGAATTGATGCTCTTGAGCCACCACTCCAAGCATTTCTTGCGAAGCTGATTGGAGAGGAAAAAGTCCGGTTGCCGAGGTTGATCGCCACCTTGCAAGTGGATCCGCGTGAAGCTCAGAGCAGGCAGGTTTTGAGGTCGGATCTGTTTTATGCGTTTAGCTCATTATCCATTGAGATGCCGGCATTACGTGAGCGGACAGGTGACATCCCTGCGCTATGCCGCTTTTTCCATGGCCTGCAGAGCGCTGCTTCGTCAAAATTTGAAATGACTGCGGCAACGCTCTGCGCCCTGCAATTTTATGACTGGCCGGGTAATGTTCGTGAACTGCGTCATGTGATCGAGCATGCGCTCGCCATGAGTCATGGAGGGCCTATTTTGCCGGGGCATTTGCCACCGCATGTTTCTCAAGCCCTGTATGCGTCAGGTGGTAAAGTGGTTTCAGGTGAGGTGGATCGTGTGGTGGCGCGTTGGCTTGATTCGCAGCTCGAACTTACCGACGAGTCCGAGTGGCAATATGATGCGCTGTTGGATCAGATGGAAGGCGTCATGTTACGACATTTGTTAGAGCGCTTTGACCAACGTCCCACGCGACTGGCTACGGCGCTGCGCATGAATCGAGCGACTCTCAGGCAGAAACTACGCCGGGCGGGGCTTTCTGCGGAGTCTTAAGGCGGGTTATGGATTATATTTTCCGCATCGAACGATTGTGGAGCGAACGGAACAGGACCACGCCGGCTGTGGCACCGATGAGTGCGCAGAACATATCCGTTTGGGTATCCCATGTATCGCCCTGGGTGCCGAGAAAAGATTCGGCCGCCTCGCTGGAGATCAGGGCGGTTCCCCATTCGATGAGTTCGTAAATAGCGCTGACGGCCATGCAGAAGCTCACGATCAAAACACTTGTCCAGCCGCGCTTGGCGAAGATGTGATTCCTCATAAATACCTCACGACAAATGATGGCAGGAGTGAGGCCCTGCAGGAGATGGCCGAGCCTGTCATAGTGATTGCGTGACAGATCCAAGACCTCTTTTGCCCAATCGCCGGCAGGCACACGGGCATAGGTATAATGACCGCCAATAATAAGCACGATCATATGCAGTCCGATCAAAACCAGAGAGAAGTTGCATAATCTCCATTTTCTTGCCTGAGCGATAAAGAGGGCGATGAATCCCGCAAAGACCGGAAAAACCTCAAGCCACCAGGTGAGTCGGTCATAAGGTTCGATACCGGACCAAATCAGTACAGGTAGCACCAACAGCAGCAGGATGAAGTTGGGGTGGCGCATCATGGACAAACTCTAAATCTTAAACTTTAAACTCCAAGGAAGAAGAATGGGGATTTGCTTGCGTTGTTGATGATTTGCGGGCGATCTGGCGAGAGTGCGGATGGTGGCTTGCAAATAGAGAAATTCCAAACCGATAAGATAAAAGTTGCGAAGCTCAGTGGACTATATATTTCATGCCTTGTCACAGATTTATGGCTATCTATCACGCTCTAATCCACCGTCTTGCCGCTCTTGCTATCATGAGTGTGCTGATTGCAAACCTGCAGGCTGCAGAAAAATTCGATGTCGCATGGCTGCGCGCGGAGGCGAAACGCATTTCGGGTCAGCCTTATGTCGCGCCACCTACGAAATTGCCTACCTGGATCGATGGTTTGGATTATGACGCCTATCAGTCGATCAAGTTCAACAAGGATAAAGCGCTGTGGCAGGGGAAAGATCGTAGTCTGGAAGTGCGCCTATTTCACCTAGGCTTATTCTTTCGTCACCCAGTGGGTATTAACGAAGTGAGTCTTGGTAAAGTAACCAAAGTTCCATATTCAAAGGATTTGTTCACTTATGGAAAGACTCTCAAAGTTCCTTCAAAGGTCGATAATCTTGGGTTCGCCGGCTTCCGCGTGGGCGTTTCTCCGGACAAGAATGCCGATATGTTCGCATTTCTCGGTGCGAGTTACTTCCGGGCTGTCGGCGCTACCAAGCAATATGGGCTATCAGCTCGCGGACTTGCGGTCGATACCGCCCTGCCACGCGCGGAAGAGTTTCCTGATTTTCGGGAGTTTTGGTTGGAAAAACCTGCGGCGAATTCCACAACCCTGCGCGTCCATGCCTTGTTGGACAGCCCATCTGTTGCCGGCGCTTATACGTTTGTCATTACTCCGGGTGAGGTAACCAAGATGGATGTGGATGCGGTGCTTTATCCTCGGAAAAAAATCGAACGGGTCGGGATCGCGCCCCTGACTTCGATGTATCAATGTGGCGAAAATGATCGTCGTGTTGCGGACGACTGGCGTCCGGAAATTCATGACTCGGATGGCTTGTCGATGTGGAATGGCAGCGGTGAATGGATTTGGCGTCCGTTGGTGAATCCTAAAACCCTGCAGTTTAATTCATTTCTCGACGAAAATCCGAAAGGCTTTGGCTTGTTGCAGCGCGACCAGGATTTCGATCATTATCTGGATGATGGTGCGATGTATCACAAGCGTCCCTCACTCTGGATTGAGCCGCTTGAGGGATGGGGCAAGGGCCAGATTCAGTTGGTAGAGATTCCAAGTCCGGATGAGACTTTTGACAACGTAGTCGCTTTCTGGAATCCACAGAAATCCTTTACTCCGGGTGAAGAGCGGCATTTCAGCTATCGCCTGCACTGGGGCAGTAAACCACCGGTCACCACTCCGATGGCGCAAGTGGTCGCCACTCGTGTTGGCGCAGGCGGAGTTCCCGGCGAAAAGATTCGCAGCACGTCGCGTAAGTTCGTCCTCGATTTCAAAGGGGGACGTTTTGAAGATCTGCCATGGGAAACAAAGGTTGAGCCTGTCATCAGTACTTCCCGTGGAGAAATTTTACATCCGGCCGCTCGACCGGTGGTCGGTGGAGATACTTGGCGCTGCAATTTCGATCTCAAAGTGGATGGCAAAGATCCTGTGAATCTCCGCTTGTTCTTGAAAGACGCTAAAGGGGCTCTTACTGAGACTTGGATTTACCAATACACGCCGTGATATAGAGATAGGGAGATGGGGCGAATGGGAAAGGGGGAGAGGGGGAGAGGGGGAGCGTTGGTTTTTAAATGATTGAACCACAAATTTCACGAATGCCTCATGAGCTTTAGTGAATCTACCTTAAAGCGAAGCTCACGCGGTATGGACGGAGTGTAACGTAGTCAATAACACGAATTTTGAGGATGGTTGGCCACTATGGATTCATCCTAGTCCTCTTAATGACATAGAATCCTTGGGAAAGTCAGACTCAGTTCGCTTTAGGGCAGCCATTCGTGCTATTCGTGTCATTCGTGGTTAAAACTCTACTCTATTTTCTCCCCATAATGCTCGGCCAATCCTTGGGCGAGGGATTTGGCGTATTCTTGGAAAATTGAAGGCACAAATTTGCCGTCCACATCGCGTAGACCGAGGTAGTCGCCGGCTTGGATACGGTTGTAGTCTGGAACCGAATTCATGACGTAGGGTTCCATAAAAATGACGGGGCAGTCGTAAAGCCGATTTGCCAAAAGGTTGCGAGCATAGAGGTAAGGGCTTTCAGGAATAGCTCGAAAATTTCCGGCATCCGGATGATAGATGAAAGGCGGTAAGCCGGAGATTTTGGCAAAGGTTTCGGCAACTGTTTTGGCAACAACGAGTTCTTCTTCGTGAGTGCGCTGCAGGAGCTTTTTAAGCATTTCAAAGCGTTGATCAGAAAGTCTCACTTCATCCGATGTATAGCCGCCATTGAGCAATACGTGAAAATGATTGTTCGGAACGAGGGTTGGAGAAGCAGGGTCACCCCAAGCATCCGCGTTGAAATGCAAGCAAAGCACGAGATCTGGCTTGATGGTATCGTTTACCAGATTCGCCCGTGCGCGTATTTCAGCTGTGCGGTAGAAGAGTTTTTCGGTGAATCGTTGCAGGGATACGGGGTCGGTTAGCGTCGCGTCATTTTTGGCAAGTTCGGCGAGATTCTCGGGTCGGAAGGGAGTGACGGGCTCGGTTTCCTCTCGGACAAGGGTGACTTTGGCACCTATTTCTTCGAGGAGAGGTTTGAGAAGATTGGCGACACGCAAGGTCATGTCACCCTCGGTGACAGGGGTTGCACCGCCAATTTGGAACCAGCGTGCTTCGATTTTCGCCCATTCCCCACCAATGTGTCCGGGGTCGATGGCGATGTGGAGATTGGCGAGGGGTTTGCCGACGGGTCTTGCTGGGAGACTTGCGGTGGTCTGCCAGTGGCGTGGGGTAGGAAGGGTGAGTTCAGGTTGGGCGAAATAGAGAATGAAAGGGGGCTCCGCTGTGTCGCCGGATGTGCGGATCTCAGCACTCAGATCCGTAATCGTGATGAATTCCTGCCAAGTGCTGTCGGTGGTAAAGATATCGCGGAGCAGAGTTTCGAAGTCTGCTCGGGTGATGGTGTGCTGAAAGACTTGGAGCTGGGTCCAATCGGGTTTTTCGCCAAGAACAGATTGCACAGAGGGGAGTTTCTCCTCGGGAGGCGGGATGGGTGCCGGTGGTTGGCGCAGGATGAGGAACAGCATCAATGCAGCGAGAAAGAGAGTCGCGATGATGGGAACAGGGTTTCGCATGTTGTTAATGAAGTCTCAAATTAGGATGAGGGAATGGCTAGGTATAGTGGAAACCGACGGATTTGGTATTTTGAGACTATTTTACGCGGAGGGAGGAGCAGATGGAGAAGAGGAGGATTTTAACCACCAATTACACGAATGAACACGAATTTGGCGGCGCAACTTTTTATCTGTAAAAGTTTTCAAGTTGGATTTGGAGGGTGATTTCAAGCTGCTGTTTTTTGGTGGTTTGTTGTGTTCGTAATTTGGTTTTGTGCTGTGAGAGTGAGGTAGGCTTTGCCGGTTTCCCATTCCTCTG
>CAMCBV010000028.1 GCA_945873125.1 Prosthecobacter debontii | reverse complement strand
CCACTTTGTAGGTCTTCGTGTATCGCGTGCGCCCTACGCGATCGCTCTTCACTAACGTGCCTGATATTGTCTCTTGTATAGATGTCATAGAATCCAAATCTATGGCATCTATGCTATCCTTGAATAGAGGGGTTCTGTTGGGCGCTTACCCATAAATCTATGTCACTCTGGCTCATCCGCGCAGGCGCAAACGGCGAATACGAACCCCGATTCTTCTCTGAGAACCGCATCTACTTCAACTGGAGTGGGCTGTCGGCGGATCTGGGTAAGCTGCCAAATCTTGAAGCCTTTTATAACGTCTTTGGGGAAACATATCCGGACTACAAGAAAGGACGTATTCAGAACAACGCTCGGCAGGGAATGCAGTTCGCCAAGTCAATGCAGCCTGGGGATTGGGTAGCGCTTCCGAGCAAGTCCAACCCGACCATCCATTTCGGTAAGATTCTTGGTCATTGCGAATACGATCCTAAAGCCGATGACCGCTTCCAACACTCTCGTAGGGTTGAATGGTTCGCTCAAGATATCCCACGAGATCGTTTCGATCAGGATATTCTATATTCCCTTGGAGCTTTCCTTACCGTGTGCAGAATTCAGCGTAACAACGCGGAGGAGAGAGTAAAAGAGATGGCGGCCAACGGCTGGAAAGTCCCCAGCCATTCCAAAGCAACCTTGAGCGGAGGAGCCGAAATTACGGATGCGGACGAAACCAGCGTGGCCGTGGACATCGAGCAGACTGCGATGGATCAGATTTCCCGTTTGATTCTCGCCAAGTTCAAAGGGCATGGCCTGGCGAACCTCGTTAAAGCGATTCTTGAAGCGCAGGGCTACACCGTACACCAGCCGCCGGCGGGGCCGGATCACGGAGTTGACCTCTTAGCCTCACCGGGGTCTCTTGGGTTCGGCAACCCCCGGATTTGCGTTCAGGTCAAATCCACCGACTCACCCGTTGAGCGTGTGGTCTTGGATCAGCTTATCGGCACGATGCAAAATTTCCATGCGGATCAGGGCCTTCTCATTAGCTGGGGAGGATTCAAGCAAAGCGTCGAGAAGGAGCGCGCTAGTCAGTTTTTTCGCGTCCGCCTATGGACGAGAAACGATCTTATCGAAAACCTATTAGCACACTATGATACCCTCGACGAGGGTATCCGTTCGGAACTCCCTCTTAAGAGAATCTGGACGATAGCAAGCCAACAGGAAGATTGAACGAGCTCAAGTTTCACGCATGAAGCTCACGGTAATTACTAAGACCTTCGGCCACAGCGATTCAGCTGTCCAAGTTCTAGTTTGCAAAGATAGTCTCAGAAGGTATAAAGTATCTCTCGACAATGTAGAGGCGCGGGTTACAAAAAGGAACGATTGATTTCCAATGCTGGCTAATTGTTTTGATCTAATGAATAAATTAAATATTTTGGAGCGCTACTGATTTACAGTTATGAATTTTAAAGCTGAAAATTGGAATGTCGTTGTTGTTGGGGCTTGGAATCGTGCTATTTTAACGCCTCAGTGGATTGCTAAAAATATGTTCAAAGTACCAGAAGGTACCGCTCTTCCCGTGGAAGTGCCTATCAACGTTAGAGCTCCGATGAAAATTAGTCATGACGGATGTGGTGTTATTGTTCATAGTTCTCAGCTTGAAGTTTTAACTGAAAACGCTGATTTTCACAGCCTTGAAAAGGCGAAACAACTTAGTCTTGAGGCTGTTAATGAGCTCAACCGCACCCCTTTTTTGGCAGCCGGGTTTAATATTCGTTTTTTGAGTGAAGGCGACATTGACCCCGATTTTGCTGAGTTACTCTCTTGCAAATTAGATGCTAAAATTGCCTCTGCTGGTCATCAAATTACAAAGCGGAATGTAACTCAGACATTTCCTTTTCGTGGTGGCCAAGTGAACTTGCAAATTAGCTCTAGCGATGATACCGCAACCTTAGATTTAAATTTTCACAAAACCTCAACTACCGCCGAAGAGGTTACTAGCTGGCTACAAATGCCAATAACGGAAATTGAATCGACTACAAATTCAATATTAGAAAATATCGGAGTAACCACTACAGATTTATGAATCAATCCACAATTACATCCACCCACTACTCTAATTCTATGGAGTCAATCCGTGCTAATCTTGCGGTAAAGCTTGTGGCGCCTGCACATACTAAATGCCCTTCGAATCAAGTGAGGACTTTTCAAGCAAAGACTTGCTCTGAAAAAGTTACAGTCAGGATAATACCAAAAGATTCTGACTACTACCCCATTAGCAGAGTAACCGGTTAAAATGATACAGTATGGCTCATTGGACATACGAAGATTTTAAAACCACGGATGATTTGCGACAGGGTGACATTTTGCGCCCTAACGCAGATTTGCTCAAGATTTTTAACGATGTTCATCCTCACTTCGTAAATAGTAAATATCTTGGTTTTATAGTGACATCTCAAAGCTGTGATTTAGCTACAAGAGAGAATAACGCTTGCTCGGCACATCACATAAATATCGCTGCGGTCAGATCACTTTCCCAAGTATTCTTAGGGCTTCTTGAGAGTGAATGTTCACCCATATATGAGGGTGTATACAATGAACGGGACAAAAATAAAGTTTTCAATTTAGTCAATAGGATTTTCAATCAAAATGAGCAAAAAATCGGGCTTTTCTATTTATTTCCTGACGCATCCGTAGAATTTGGTGAGGACGCAGTAGCTTTTTTGCGTGTGAGTGTGGCAGTAAAGCGCGAGCACTACAAAGAGCTTCAAGCTGCTAGATGCGGAAGACTACAGGGAGAATTCGCCAATAAGCTGGGTTGGTTAGTCGGAAATCTTTATTCTCGTATTGGGACAAAAGATTGGCCATCGAATGAGTTGAAGAAAAAAACTAATAAATTTATTAGTCAGTTAGATGAAGTGAACTGGATACCTGAGCATGTGGGAAAGTATATCGCTAAAAATCAAAGCGGAAACTTGACACGAGAAGAATATTTAAAAATGGCAAGTGGCAAAATTCCCACTCAAAAGGAAAAAGGTATCGAGAAAATCATTGAAATCATTTCAAAATATCAACCCTCTTACAATGTTGATGATTTAGAAAGGCTCAAAGCCGGTATTGAAGATGGTGATTCCGTGTCCGCTCTTGATGCAAAAGCAATCGAACGCCTTAAAAATCAACTTACGAATGATTCAATGCTTACCGCATCTTTTAGATAAGCCTATAACGACAATTAAGATTTGTAGGAAATCGCGGATTCTAACAGCTTACCGGATGATCGAGTAACGACGCAGGATAGAGAAAGCCAGCACATTAGCCAAGCGGCTTGAGGTCACTGATATCACCGTGTCGGATATCTCCGACGAAGATGCCAAATGATTTTCACAAAGCGGACGTTGGATTAGACGAGGCACGCGCAAATTACCCCGCCGATATCGAAGCGACCTTAAATTAAGATCGTCTTTCCCTAGGTGCATAGACAACTCCGCGTCTGAAGTTGACGATAATCAGAATCACCCACAGGCTCGTCGCAATGTCGTTGATTCCTCCAAGCGCTGAATGTGGTGATTCCGAATCTCAGTTCAATCTCGGCATGCGCTACAAAAACGGCGACGGGGTTACTAAGGATGAAACGGAAGCTGTTAAATGGTTCCGTCTGGCGGCCGATCAAGGTAATTGCGATGCACAGCACAATCTCGGGGTATGCCTTGCTGAAGGATATGGAGTGCCTATGGATATGATGGAAGCCATCAAATGGTTTCGACTAGCTGCCAATCAGGGAAATGACCGTTCACAATGTAATCTGGGAATTATTTACTCAACTGACAGAGGAGTAACAGAGGATTATGTGGAGGCAGGCAAATGGTTACGCCTAGCTGCCGATCAGGGAAATGTCCGTGCGCAATGTTGTCTTGGATTTCTTCACTTATCAGGCTTAGGAGTGCCAAAGGATGAAAAGGAGGCCGTTAAATGGGACCGCCTTGCTGTGGATCAGGGATATGCCCCTGCACAGGTAATTCTCGGTACTAGCTACTGGGGCGGCTTCGGAGTGCCAAGGAATAATGTAGAAGCCGTAAAATGGTATCGCTCAGCTGCGGAGCAGGGGAACTCCAATGGTTGTTTCCGTCTCGGAGTGGCCTACGAGAAAGGCACAGGAGTGTCTAAAGATTTTGTGTTGGCTCACATGTGGTTTAGCAAAAGTGCTGCTGAGCAGAACAGTAAAGCGGAAGAAGCCCGTAAAGCTCTCGAAGATCAAATGACTCCTGAGCAAATCAAGGAAGCTCGGAAGATGAGCCGTGAGTGGTTGGAAAACACGAGAAAGACCGAATCAACAATTCTGTAACACCTTGTAACACTTTTCGGCCTCATTTTGAGGCGTTTTAGCGCATTTCTGTGCATTTCGAGCCTCAGTTAAATACTCAATTTGAGAGGCGTATTCCTCTATTTTCCTATATTTTATAAGGGATTAAGCCAAATGGTCCCGTCAGGAATCGAACCTGAAACTACGGCTTCGGAGACCATCGTCCTATCCATTGGACCACGGGACCTAATTTTGGTGTGAGGCGGCAGTATTTACCCCCGACGCTATGCCAATGCAAGCACATCGTAACTCGTAAACGCGGTGTTCCTGGTTCATGGTTCCTAGTTCTTGGTTCGAATATGCTAAAGCGCGAAGCCCAACTAAGAACCAAGAACTAGGAACCAAGAACTTTTCTTCCACTCTTCAGCCTTGCCCCTTGGCATGGATTCGGCTACCGAACCATCCGTTATGCCTATCGCAACTCCTGCCCAATACGCCGCCATGCTCGATGCCGCCCAGAAAGGCGGATACGCCTACCCGGCCATCAACGTCACGTCACTCACCACGATCAACGGTGCGCTCAAAGCCTTTTCCGAGGCAAAATCGGACGGTATTATCCAAGTATCCACAGGTGGTGGCGAGTTCGCTTCCGGCACAGCGGTGAAAGACGCTGCCTTCGGTGCCATCATCCTCGCAGAGGCGTGCCACCTTCTTGCGGAGAAACACGATGTGCTTATCGCCCTTCATACCGATCATTGCCACCCGGAAAAAGTCGAGAGTTTCCTCAAGCCTCTCCTGAAAGCCTCACGTGAGCGCATCGCTGCCGGCAAAGGCCCGTTGTTCCAATCTCACATGTTCGACGGCTCAGTGGTCGACCTGAAAGAAAACCTCCGCATTTCTAAAGAGCTCCTCAAAGAGTGCGCCGAGCTCGGTATCATCCTCGAAGTCGAAGCGGGTTGTGTTGGCGGTGAAGAAGACGGTCACGACACTTCTGGCCTGCCCATCGAAAAGCTCTACACCACGCCTGAGGACATGGTGGAAGTTTACGAAGCCCTACAGCCAATCGGCCGTTTCCTTTTCGCGGCGACTTTTGGAAACGTCCACGGCGCCTACAAGCCGGGCGCGGTGAAGCTCAAGCCGTCCATCCTGCGCGATGGCCAAAAAGCGGTGACCGACAAACATGGTGCTGCCGCAGAAATGGATCTCGTATTCCACGGCGGCTCTGGAACTTCCAGCGAGGATCTCCAGGAAACTCTCGACTACGGCGTGGTCAAAATGAATATCGATACCGATACCCAATACGCCTTCACTCGTCCCATCGTCACTCACATCTGCCAGAACATCGAAGGCGTGTTGAAAATTGACGGCGAAGTTGGCAACAAGAAACATTACGATCCGCGCTCCTACCTCAAAAAAGGCGAGCAAGGTCTCTGCGATCGCATGAAACAAGCTTGCGACGAGCTCCGCTCCACAGGCAAAACCATCTATAAAAAGTAATCAAATAAATCATCATCTCAATCAAACCGGCGCTTCACCCGAGGCGCCGGTTTTTTATTTTAAACCACTTGGATACGGGAGAGATTTAACCACAGAGGACACAAAGAACACAGAGATAAGAAATAAGTGATGATATCGCGTTACAACAAATCTCTGTGATCTCTGCGTCCGCTGCGGTCAAAGACATCAAAGCAATTCTAGTCTTGTGTCTTGTGTCTGCAAATCTTCTGTCTAAAAGTCCTTGGACTTTTCCATGCAATACCCGCTCACCTCCGCCACCCGCCTGACACTCCCGAACGGTCTCACGCTCATCCTCGATCCCGATCCCTCGGCGCCCGTCCTTTCTGTCCAAGCATGGGTCGCCACCGGCAGCATTCACGAAGGGGAAAAGCTTGGTTCAGGGCTCTCGCATTTTCTTGAGCACATGGTTTTCAAAGGCACGCGCGACTATACGGCCGACGAACTCGCCCAAGCCGTTCAGGCGGGTGGGGGGCATTGGAACGCCTATACCACTTTCGATCGCACGGTCTATTACATCGATGGACCGGCGCATTCTCTGGAGACGTTTTTGAAATGCCTCACCGGTTTGGTGTTCTTTCCGAACATTCCGGAAGCGGATTTTGAAAACGAAAAGGACGTCATCCGCCGTGAGATCGATATGGGCTTGGACGATCCTGACACAGCCTCAACCCGCTTGTTGCTATCTACTGCGTTTACCGTAGATGCGCGCCGCCATCCGGTCATCGGTCATCGCCATTTGTTTGACGGGATCTCCTACGCGGATCTCAAAAATTACCACCTCAGCCGCTACACCCCAGACCGCGTCCACATGGTGATCTCCGGTGACTTCGATGCGGATCAGGCCACGGAACTTGTCACATCGCTGACAAAAGACTGCTATATCGTTTCCGGTCCGGAGCCACACATCCAGCGCGATCCCCAACAGCTGGGTCCACGAGAAGATTCCGATACCTTTGACATTCCCACCAGCCGCCTCTGTTTGTCATGGAAAACTCCCGCCCTCGGACATCCCGATGTTCCCGCCTACGATGTCCTCGCCGCCATTCTCGGGCGAGGTCGCTCCTCCAGGCTTCATCGGATCTTGCGCGATCAACGCGAGCTTGCTCTTGAAATATCCGCATGGACCTGGACCGGTCCGAACGAGGAAGGCCTCTTCGCCATCTCCGCGGAAGCTCACCCGGAAAGACGTGATGAACTCAAATCCGCCATTCTCGCCGAGCTCCATGCGCTGCCAGGCTCTGCGATCGATGATGAAATGGCGAAGGTAAAACGACAGATTGCCGTCTCGCAATTTCGTACTTTGACCACCGCCTCAGGCCGCGCCTCGGATCTCGCCTCAAACTGGCATGAAGCGCGCGATCTCAATTTCACCCGCGCCTATCTTGCAAAAATTCAAGCAGTGAATGCGGCGGACATCCGTCGCGTGTGCCAGAATCTAACAGAAGATTTGCTCACTTTCACCTCGCTCGATCCATTGGGAGCCGCTCCGAAAGCAGTTGAGAAGCGGCAGGCGCCGGGTCAGGCGGAGATTACGACGCATACGCTGTCGAACGGTCTGCGCATTGCCTTGCTGCCGGATCGTCGCGTGCCGTTGATTCATTTCCAAGCCGCCATCGGCGCCGGCCTAAGCTCGGAAATTCCCGATAACAATGGATTGAACCAACTTTTTGCCTCAACCCTCACCAAAGGCACTGTTACCCGCTCCGCGGATGAGATTGCGCTAGGTTTGGAAACACTCGGCGCATCGATTTCCGCATCCGCTGGAAACAACGCCCTGCTGCTGCAAGCGGCTGGCCTCGCCCCCGATGCAGAGGAAATCCTGCGGATTTTTTCGGATGTCCTGCTCAATCCCTCTTTTCCCTCAGATGCGATTGAACGTGAAAAAGCCTCTCAGCTTGCCGCCTTGGAAGAAGCACTCGCCGATCCCCTGCACATCTGCTTTCACCAACTTCGCCATGCGCATTTCTCTGGTAAGGGTTACGGGCTCGATTCGTTGGGCTCGCTAGAAAGCCTTCCGCGCATCGATCGTCTCACGCTGGCCGCACATCACTCGCTGCTCTTCAATACCGCCAACCTGACGGTGGCGATCGCAGGTGATTTTGATTCGGTGAAACTTCTCGAACTCCTCGAAGTCCATCTCAAGAACCTGCCGTCCGGTGCCGCATGGAAAGCACCGAAATCTGACATCACATCAGGAAAATCCGTTGAGGCGAGCTTGCCGAAAAAACAAGCCGTTCTCGCCATGGCCTATCCCGGCAGTGACATCAACGGTCCGCATCGCCATGCGCTCGCGTTTCTCCAGGAATACGCTTCCGACATGGCGGGTCCGCTCTTCGGCCGCATTCGCGAAGAGCTCGGCCTCGCCTACCGGGTCGGTGCCAGCCAGTTCCTTGGCTACGATGCGGGAATGTTCTTTTTCTACCTCGCCACCTCACCAGAACAAATCGAACTCGCCCGCAATGAGTTGCTCCGGGAGATCGAAAAAATCGCCACCCAAGGGATCCCTGATGCGGCCTTTGAGCGCGTCCGCTCCACCGCACTCTCCGGCCTCGCGATCCAACAGCAATCCCCGTCCTCAAACGCCCGCCACGCGGCCCTCGACCTCCTCTTCGGTCACCCCGCAAACACCTATCTCCTTCTTCCAAAAATCTACTCGGAACTCACGCCCGGGCAAATCCGAGAAACCGCAAAGGTTCTCCTGAGTGTCCCGCCGACGATCTCGCTCGTCCTTGGCAATGCCCCATAAGATGCTTGGTAGGGTTGCTTCGATGAAGCGACCGCATGGAATGAATCGCCAATCCGAAATACTTGGACCTATTGCCAGATATCATTAATCGCGTGCGTGGCTCCGATTTGTCGGGGTCACGCGTCCATATCTTGCAGCCCTCATAACGAAAAGAGTTCGATGGGATATGAAGTTCCGTCAGATATGGACCTTTAGCCCCGATAAGTCGGGGCAGCCCAATCCGCGAAATACAGCTTCATCCCGTGGCATTTGGATGAAGAAAAAAAACCTCGCTGGAAATATTTTCCGGCGAGGTTCTTGGGATGGTGAAAAAACCTTATACTAGAAATGGATCGCGTGGCCTTCTGCGGCGAGGGTGGCCTCGTGGATTACTTCCGACATGGTTGGGTGGGCGTGGATGGTCGCGTGGATTTCATCGATGGTGAGTTCTTGATCGAGGGCGAGTCCCATTTCAGCGATGAGTTCGGTGGCGTTGTCGCCAATGATGTGCGCGCCGAGTAGTTCGCCGTGTTTTTTGCCATAAAGGAGCTTGGTGAAACCATCGGTCTCCGCTGCGGCGACGGCTTTGCCAATCGCGACAAAAGGAATTTTTCCAACCACGTATTCGATGCCGGCTTCCTTGAGTGCGCGTTCCGTTTTTCCGACGGAAGCCACTTGCGGATGGCAGTAGGTGCAGCCCGGGAAATTTTTCACTTTGCGTGGCGTGTAGCCGTCGACGAACAAGCCATCGACGCATTGGAAAGCCTCGAAAGACGCGACGTGTGCCAGCCATGGTGGGCCGTTGATATCGCCGATCGCATACACGCTGGGGAGATTGGTTTCGTAGCGATCGCCGATTTTGATGTAGCCGCGATCCGTGAGCTCGGGTTGGGTGCCGCCTGGAAGCACCGGCTGGATGCCGATGGCGACGAGGCAAACCTCAGCGGAGAGAGTCCCGGTTTCTTTCGGTCCTTCGACGCTGATTTCCACGCGATCGCCGAGATCTTTGGTTGCGGTGACCTTGGTGTTGGTGAGGCAGCGGATACCTTGTTTGGTGAGGGATTTTTCGAGTGCCTCGCCGACTTCGGTGTCCTCCACGGGTAGGATGTTCGGCAGCATCTCGATGATCGTGACCTTGGTGCCGAAGGCATTGTAGATGTATGCGAACTCAACGCCGATCGCACCTGCGCCGATGATGATCATTTCCTTCGGTTGCTCAGCGAGGACCATGGCTTCTTTGGAGCCGATGACCGATTTGCCATTGAATGGAAGGGGTGGCAGCGGGCGGGAAACACAACCCGTCGCGATGATCGTGTTCTTGGTTTCGAGAATCTGGGTCGAGCCGTCGGCTGCCTTCACTCCGACTTTGCCTTGGCCTTCGATCGAGCCGTAACCGCGGAAGTAGTCGACTTTGTTTTTCTTAAAGAGGAACTCGATGCCACCTGCGAGCTTGTCGGAAACTTTGCGTGAGCGGCCGATCACGGCTGACCAATCGTAGGACAGGCCTTCGATCTTAAGGCCCATTTCGCCAGCTTTGTGAGTGAGTGTCTGGTAGAGCTCCGCATTTTTGAGGAGGGCTTTGGTCGGGATACAACCCCAGTTGAGGCAGGTTCCGCCGGCGCGGTCCGCCTCGACGCAGGCAACCTTTTTTCCATGTTGTGCTGCGCGGATTGCAGCGACATATCCGGCAGGGCCGCCACCAATAACAATGAGATCGTAAGCCATAGTGTTTCTAAATGAGAGTCGCGGGGAGATTGATAGTCCTTGGCGTGATTGTCAAAGAGTGAAACGAAGGAAAAGCAGCATCGGAAAATCCATCAAATCACGCTGTCCAGCCAAGCGAGCATTTTTTTACGATACGCCCCGTTATCCCGTGATAGCGAATCGCCGTGTCGCCCCTCTTTGACGTCGAAGAGTGTTTTGGGCTCGTTCGCCAGATCGAACAATTGCTTGCCTTGGGCAAACGGCACCACTTGATCTTTTTTACCATGAATGACCAGCAAAGGCGTGTCGGTGATTTTTGAGATTAAATCCTTGGGGGAAAATTCATCGGAAATCAGTTCTGCCCCGAGATCCCCCGCGGCCAGTCTTGCCATGGTCTGGTAAGAAGAGAACGCGCTATCGATGACGATCGCCTTCAATCCCACAGGGCGGATTTCCGCAAGCGCTGCCACGGATTTCGCGCCGCCCAAGCTGTGACCATAAGAAACGATTTTACCCTGCTGTACGTCCTTTCGTTGGGAAACGTATCGAAATGCGGCCTTCACATCCTGCACCATGCCATCGCGATTCAGCACACCGCCGGATTTTCCAAAGCCACGATAATCATACATGAACACCTGATACCCGGCCTCGGCCATCCACATGACAAATCCCAGATGATAGCCGAGCGACCCTGCATTGCCATGGGAGAAAACCACGGTTCCTTTCGGCTTGTTGCCTTTTGCTTTCACGAACCAGCCATGAAGATTCGTGCCATCCGCTGATTTGAAATCCACATCCTCATAAACTAATCCCCATTTCTCAGGCGTTGCGGGCTGGTCATGGGTCGGGAAGTAGAAAAGTTTATTCGTATCGCCGGCGCCGATCAACTCACGCTTCAGTTTTGAGAGATCGCCGGTTTCATCCTGGAGCAGGCGCCGGACATCATCCAGTTTGATAGATTTTTGCTCAGTGGCCGTCTGCGCCTCCAGGCACAACGCGCTCAGTAACCATCCGCTATATAACAAACCTTTCATTCCTGAAGACACATAACCCATTGTGACGATTTGTCCAGACGGCAGGGTTTGGAGGTTTCACCCCTTGCCAGAATTTTTTCCCAAAACGCGAAAAGGAAGGCTGTGGCAGTGGCTCCGGATTCTTCCGGGGACCACCCGGTGGACTTCTCGGTTTTGGCGTTGAGGTGGAGTTGAGGTGGAGTTGAGGTGGAGTTGAGGATCTGCCGATTGGAAAGATCGCGGCTTCAGAAATCAGGATGTTGCGGGTTGCATGGGGGGCGTCCGTGGGTAAGATACTTTGCCGATAGCACGGAATTAAGTTCCATTTCACTCACTCGCATGATCCGCCTCGCTCTCAAAATGCTTTTTGGTGATAACGCCAAATACCTGATGCTCGTCGCGGGCTTGTTTTTCGCTACCTTCCTGATTGTGCAGCAGGCGTCGGTTTTTTGCGGCCTCATGCGTTGGACGACGTCAACGTTGAAAAACGTCGCCGCCCCGATCTACGTCGTCGAGGAGCGCGTCGAGCAAGTGAATGAAACCAACCCGATGCGGGATACCGATGTGGCGCGCGTGCGCTCGGTGGCGGCTGTCCGCTGGGCGATGCCGCTTTTTTCCGGCTTGCAGCGTGTCCGGCTCGCGGACGGCAGTTTCAAGACTATCCAACTTTTGGGCATTGATTCCGCCTCTCTCGCTGGTGCGCCGGGGCGAATGATTGAGGGGAATCTCGAAGACCTGCGCTTGCCCAACACGGTTGTCATTGATGAGCTTGCCACCACACGGCTGTCTTCGGATCCGAGTGATCCTTCGAAAAAAGTCAAAATCGGCGATCAATTTGAAATCAACGATGTGGAGGCTCGGGTCGTCGGGATCTGTGAGGCCCTGCGTTCTTTCACGGGCGGCCCGTATATCTGGACCACCTATGAGCGCGCCCTGCTTTACACTCCGGGCGCGCGCAAAATGCTCACGGCCGTGATCGCCGCGCCGGTTGAAGGCATGACCGCGAACCAAGCCGCGGACGAAATCGAGAAAGCCACCGGTCTTCGCGCATTTGTCAATGAAGGCTTCGGCTCGAATCCACGCGACCGTATGACCGCCAAGGGCGAGCATTACGGCGATTTCAACACTTCCACCATTTGGTGGTATGTGAAAAACACGGGTATCCCGATTTCTTTTGGCACGACAGTGGTGATCGGATTTATCGTGGGCGTCGCCATTTCCTGCCAGACCTTCTATGCTTTTGTGTTAGATAATTTGAAGCATCTGGGGGCCTTGAAAGCCATGGGCATGTCGAATTTCCGCTTGAGCATCATGCTTGTTTTCCAAGCATTTACCGTGGGTCTCATCGGTTTCGGTCTGGGTCTGCTTGCTACCTCCGGCTTCGCCCTGGGAGCCATCAATAATGGACAGCCGCCGTTTTACATGCAGTGGCAGATTCCCATCGGGGCCTTTGTCGCGATCCAAGTCATTTGCATGCTTGCCGCTCTCATGGGCATCATCCGTCTGAGTCTTTACGAACCCGCCATGGTCTTCCGTGCCTGATCCCGATCCATCATCCCGTATCGTCGTTGACGTCCGCGCGCTCGAAAAAAGTTTCGGCGAGGGGCCGAACCGCATCCATGTCCTCAAACAGGTAAGCCTGCAAGCTAACACGGGAGAAATCATGATGCTTGTCGGGCCATCCGGCTGTGGGAAAACCACTTTGCTCAGCGCCATCGCCGGAACTTTGAAAGTTGAAAGCGGCACCATCCATGTCTTTGGCAGTCCGCTTGAAAAAATGTCTAACAGCGCGCTCACGGACTTCCGCGCCAAGAACATCGGTTTTATTTTCCAACAATTCAATCTCATCCCCACGCTTTCCGTTGCCGAAAACGTGGGCGTGCCTTTGCTGATTCAGGGATATTCCAACCGCGTCGCCATCAAGCGCGCGCGTGAAATTCTTGAGAAGGTCGGCCTCGGGGACCGTTGGAAAGAGCGCCCCAACAAACTCTCCGGCGGCCAACAACAACGCGTTGCCATCGCCCGCGCCCTGGTCCATGAGCCGCCACTGGTCATTTGTGACGAACCCACCGCCGCACTGGATGCGCGCAACGGCGAGATCGTGCTCGATCTTTTCCGCGAAGTCGCGCGCTCGGCGAACCGCGCCGTGATCATCGTCACACATGACAACCGTATCCTTTCTTACGCAGACCGCATTGCCCGCATGGACGATGGCGAGATTGTTGAAGTCATTGAACAAAATGATCAGCGCACCCAACATTTCATTCATGAGCACGCGCACTGACCCAGAGACCTGAAACCCCTATGTCCATCTTTTCCCTCATCCTCCGTTACGGTTCCATCGCTGCCGCGATATTCGGCGTCGTGGCCATCATCTTCGTACACCAAACCCAGGCGGAAAAGCAGATGCCCGCGCCGGGAAATCCTCCCATCATGCCTCCGCAGAAGCCCTTTGTTGAGTCGGTTGCGGCCACGGGCATTCTTGAATCCTTGAGCGAAAATGTCGCCATCGGTGTCCCGATTCCCGGCTTGGTTGCCGAGGTGCCGGTCAAGGTGAACGACAAGGTCAAAAAAAACCAGGTTCTCCTCAAACTGGACGATCGGGATCTGCGTGCCGAGGAGCTCTCCGTTCAAGCCCAACAAGAAATTTCCAAGGCTCAGATCAAAGTCAGTGAAGCGCAACTCGCCAAGCTTCGATCCCAGCTTGAGCGCCTGACCTCCGTGACCGATAGCCGGGCTGTCAGCCGAGATGAACTGGAAAACCGCAAGCAGGATGTGGCGGTTGCCGAGGCACAAGTCGCCGCCGCCAAAGCACAGCTCGCCGCTGCGGAGGCATCGCTCAAACGCATTTCCTTACTGATTGAGCGTCTGACCGTTTACGCCCCGCAAGACGGAACGATCCTTCAGGTCACCGCCCATGCCGGCGAATACGCTGCGACCTCGCCCAAGTCTCCGGCAATGATTCTCGGTGACATCGACCGACTGCAAGTCCGGGCTGACATTGACGAGCAGAACGCGATCCGTATTCGTGCGGATCAGAAAGCTTACGGCTATCTCAAGGGAGATCCGAGTGTCACCTTTCCATTGGAGTTCATCCGCTTGGAGCCCTATGTCATTCCGAAAATTTCTCTAACAGGATCAAGCACCGAGCGGGTGGATACCCGCGTGCTGCAAGTCATCTACTCCCTCGAGCGCCCGAGTGATCCTCCGCTTTATGTGGGTCAGCAGGTGGATGTGTATATCGAAGCCCCCGACCGCCACAAGTCACCATGAAAGCCCGCATTCTCGTATTACCTGCCGCCCTCTTGCTCGGCTCCTGCATGCTCGGACCGGACTTCAAACTCCCGGATGACAAGGCAGGCTTGAAATGGAAAGCATCCGATTCCGTCGCGGGAACCCGTCTTCCCGATAACTGGTGGAAGCTCTTCAGCGATCCTGAGCTGAACCGGTTGGTGGAGCGATCACTCGCCGCAAACAACGACCTCGCTGCCGGCAAAGCCCGGGTCGATACTGCCCGCGCGCTCGTCGGCGTGGATCGCGCGCGGCTTTTCCCTTCACTGGATCTAACAGGTGCCGCCAATGCCTCGCGCGGCTCTGCGGATGTGATTCAGGCAAACATGCCGCCAGGTGCGAGCGTTGATCTAACATCCCGACATTACCGCAGCACTTTTGATCTCGCCTATGATCCTGATCTTTGGGGTCGCAACAAGCGCGCTATCGAAGCTTCATCCGCCCAAGCTGCGGCTGCCCAAGCCTTACTCGATTCCCAGCGCCTTGGGCTCGCCGCTGAAGTCGCGCGGCAATACTTCCTGCTCCGAGGTCTGGATGCCCAACACCTTATTCTGACGAGCACGCTGAAAACCCGCCAAGACTATCTTGATATGCAAAACTCCAGAGCCGATGCCGGTCTGGCCGATGGCATTACCACCAGCCGCGCCAAGACGGAAGTCGAGCGGGTTAAGGGAGACATCGGCTCCGTTGAACGCCAGCGTGGAGCGGCTGAAAACGCGCTTGCCGTGCTGTGCGGCAAGAGCCCGGCGGATTTCACCGTCTCATCCACGAATTCCGATCGAGCCTTGCCTGTGATCCGGCCCGGGCTTCCCGCAGTGGTCTTGTTACGCCGCCCGGATGTGCGTGCCGCCGAGCAAGAACTCCGCGCCGCCAACGCGAAAATCGGCATTGCAGAAGCCGCGTTCTATCCGAATTTCTCACTCTCTGGGGGTGGCGGATTTGAATCCACCGATGCCTCGCAGTTCTTGAACTGGCAGAATCGCGTCCTTGCCATCGGTGCCGGTGTCGCCATGCCACTCATCGATGGAGGCGCGAACAAAGCCAACTTTTCCGCGGCAAAGAGCCGTTACGAAGAAGCTCTTGCAAACTATCGGCAGGCCTTGCTGATTGCCCTCCGCGAAGTGGAGGATGCCATCGTGGATCTCAAAGGCTTGGGAAAATCGAGGTCCGCTCTTGATCTCGCTTACAAAAGCTCACAAGAAACCCTGAGACTGACCCGAGATCGCTTCGAAAAAGGTCTGACCAACTATTTTGAGGTCGTCGATGCCGAGCGTGACACGCTCCAATTGCAACTCTCGCTCAGCCAGATCCATGCTCAGGAGCGCATCACACTCGCGGCACTTGCCAAATCACTTGGCGGGGGATGGGGCGGGGATTGAGCTTGTTTTTGGCGGGACATTTGTGAGATGCGTGCTTTGAATTCGGCGCGGAATCGGATATTTATCAGGAATTATTTTATGGCGACTGTCACCAAACGCGAACTTGTGTTGAGAATCACGGACCAGTTGGGGGAGAAAGGCATGATTTTCACGCAAAAGGATGTGCATGAAATCGTGCAAAGTTTCATCGATGGGATTACAGAAAGTTTGACCCAAGGAGATGCGGTGGTGTTGAGAAATTTTGGGGCGTTTCAGGCAAAAGAAGTGGCGGCAAAAGTCGGTCGCAACCCCAAGCAGCCGGGCAGCAAGGTGCTCATTCCCGCGAGGGCGTCGGTCAAATTCAAGCCGGGCAAGGAAATGAAGGAAAAAGTCGCCACGATCCTGCAGTTGATCCGCGAGCAACAATCGTCTGAAGCTTAATCCCCCCTTCGCGTAAGTCCTGAGGGCACGCTTTATTTTTCCGAACAAGCGCGACGCGGGGCTTGTTTGATCCGAACTTGGAAGTCAAGCTCCGCACGGAAAGAGCCATGAAGGAACGGATCGACGAGCTGGAGCAATGGGGGGCGGATGTGATTTTCGGTCGCGCCCGCGGCTTTCGCGCCAGCCTTGCTCGACTCCTGATGCTTGGTTTGTCAGGGCTTTTCAGAGTGTTGGTGCAGTTACGGATCGCGCTTTTTCGCAGAGGTTGGAAGGAGCAGCAATATTTTGGAGTCCAAGTGGTATCCGTCGGGAACATCACGGTTGGTGGAACCGGAAAGACTCCGGTGGTCGAGCTGCTCGCGAGATCGCTCCGCGATGAAGGCCGTAAGGTGGCGATTCTGTCCCGTGGCTACAAAAGCAAGAAGCTGGATGAAAAACAAAAATGGAAGGATGCGAACCAGCGCCCCATTCCCTCGAGCGAGATGCCGAAAGTGGTCTCGACGGGGAGCGCCCTGTTGCTTGATTCCAAGTTTGCTGGCGATGAGCCGTTCATGTTGGCGAAAAATTTGGAGGGGGTATCGGTCATCGTTGATAAGGATCGTGTCAAAGGAGCGCGTTTTGCTGTTGGCCAGCTTCAGGCAGAAACCTTGATTTTGGATGACGGGATGCAGAATTTCAATCTGGCGCATTCCATCGATGTGGTGTTGGTGGATTCACGTTCGCCATTTGGAACCGGCGCGTTGTTGCCGCGCGGCACCTTGCGCGAGCCGCCAAAAAATCTGCGGCGCGCGAGTTTCATTTTGATTACAAAGTGCGACGGCACTTCCAACGCTGAGCTGATCGAGCGGATCCGCAAATACAACAAAACGGCGGATATCATCGAGTGCGCGCACGGGCCAAAATATTTGGAGAACCTGTTCACGCATGAACAGATGCCGTTAGATTTTCTCCAAGACAAATGGGTGGGGGCAATCAGTGCGATCGCGGTGCCGGATAATTTCGAGCGCTTACTGACCAAGCTCGGCGCGCGAGTGGAAATCAAACGCCACTTTTCCGATCACCACCGCTTCAACCGCCGTGATGTCGATCAATTCATGCAGCGCTGCATCGAGCGGGATATGGAACTCATTTTGACTACGGAAAAAGACGCGGTGCGTTTCCCGAGGCCAACGGAAATCAATGTCCCGATTTATTTTCTGCGCATCGAAGTCGAAATCCTCTCCGGCCAAGAACATTGGGACAAACTTATCCGTCTGCTCTGCGACCCAAGCCCGATCAAAGAATCCGTGTTGAATCGGGTGAGATGCTATCGGACGTGAGTATGAAATGGTAGGGCGGTTTTGATAAAACCGCCGCGTGTAACGTGGGGTAGGTAAATTTCTCATCGGCAGATTAGGATCATCTCGTTCCATGCGGTGCTTTGATCAAAAGCACCCTCCCATCCTGATTTTTTGCGTATTTTGTGTTTTTCGTGGTTACTGCATCGGAAATCGGTTTAAACCAAAGCCATGCTCACCCTAGGAATTCTCGGCTCCGGCTCCGGCTCGAACATGCAGGCGATCCTGGATGCGATTACGACGGGAGCCTTGGACGCAAAAATCGCTATCGTGCTCTCGGATCATCCGGATGCGTTGATCCTGAAGCGTGCCGCAAACCACGGGATCCCGTATGCGGTGATGGATTGTGAGGGTCATAAAAGTAAGTTTCCGGATTCCGCTCAAGCTCGGACGGCGGAGATTTTGAAAAGCGCGGGAGTTGATCTCGTCTGCCTGGCAGGTTTCATGCGTTTGGTGAAAGCGCCGTTACTTGATGCGTTTCCCTTGAGAATTCTCAACATTCATCCATCTCTCCTGCCGGCATTCCCGGGAGTTGCCGCTTGGGAGCAGGCGGTTGCAGCCAAGGCAAAAGAGACGGGTGTTACGGTGCACGTGGTGGATTCAGGAATGGACACTGGCCCGCTGATCCTCCAAGAAAAGCTCGAGATTCTGCCTGATGAAACGGCAGATGCCTTGCACAAGCGCCTGCAGGTGATCGAACACCGGATATATCCGATGGCAATCACCCGTTATGCCAACTCGCTCAAACCATGAATGCCTCCGCTGTCCAACCTCTTCTCAAGCATCTTTCCTCCATAGTCATCGGAGCGGAAAAACCTGCGGAAATGCTGCTTACCGCCTTGCTTGCGGATGGTCATGTGCTGATCGAAGGAGCTCCGGGCATAGGAAAAACCACGCTAGCAAATACCCTTGCCACCTCGATCGGCGGAGTTTTCAAACGTATCCAATTCACTCCCGATCTGCTGCCTGCGGATCTCCTCGGTTATAATCTGTATCGAGCCGATCAGGGGAGTTTCGAGTTCATCCGCGGTCCGGTTTTTTCAAACTGCTTGCTTGCCGATGAAATCAACCGCACCTCGCCGAGGGTGCAATCCGCATTACTGGAGAGCATGAACGAAGGTCGGGTGACCATCGATGGGATCAGCCATCGTCTTCCCAAGCCGTTCATGGTTATCGCCACTCAGAACGACACTCACAGCTCCGGCACGTTTCCTTTGCCTGAACCGCAGCTTGACCGGTTTTTGCTTTCCTTGCGCATGACTTTGCCTGACGCCATGACGCAAACCGATATCCTTCTCGCTCACGCCACGAAAAACACGGCGCACCCTGAGCCGCCGGATTTGGGAGTGGATGGTGAGATGATTCAGAGGCTCCAATCATTTGTCAGCAGCATTCCGGTTTCCCGATCGGTTGCTCAATACATCACGGATCTTTGTGAAAGCCTGCGTAAAATGGCGGGCTCGGAACACAGCGTTTCTGTTAGAGCGGCTCTTGCCTTGCTCCGCGCGGCAAGAGCCAACGCGTTTCTGGAATCAGCCGCCGCAGTTTATCCGGACCACGTCCAAGCCGTTTTTCCAGCCGTCATGCGGCACCGTATCCTTTCCGACCAGGATCTGGATCCGATCGAGCTGATCGAAACCGCTCTCGGCAGAACCCAAGTGCCTTGACTCAGGCCAATCCGCGTTCCGAGACCTCGTCTTCATCCCAACCAAGGTAGTGCCCGAGTTCGTGGAGAAAGGTCGTGCTGATTTCGTCGAGAAAATCCTGCTCGTCCATCTCCACGTATTCCCAGATGTTGTCGACGAAAAGCCGGATGCGCGGCAGGTTTTCCGGATCGGGCTCATCGATCAGGGAGGCCCCTTCAAAAAATCCGAGCCATTCCTCTTCATCGCGTCCGGCAACCGGCTTGGAATCGAAACAGACCGGACAGTTCAAGGCATGAGCTTTGATGTCATCTGGTAAAACTTTGATGATTGCGGCGATTTCCTGTTCCGCCATCGATACCAATTCCGTGTGATTCATCTGCATTTGATAAAGAATTCTTATTGCTCGAGCGGCTTAGTAGGAGGAGCAGGATCCAAGGGAGGTAATCCGCCCGGTTCCACAGGAGGAGCGGTGCTTGGATCGAGCACGGGCAACGGCACGTCACCATCAGGATTGATGATCGGAGGCTGGCTGTCGGCGTTTCCGTTCAAAGGTGACACATCGGCTTGGCCGTTAGAAATCATCACCGTTGGGACAAATCCAACTTCGCCGCTATCGAGTTCGACTTTCGTATAGGTTCCCGACAAGGCGACGATTTTCATGGGCGTGCCTTGCTCAAGTAGCTTGTCGGCGGCTTGATCTTCTCTCGGCTTATCCTTGTAGAACGCGGTGTTATTGATGGCCGCAGTGACGAATTGCCCTGGCCTGAGTTCGTTACCGTAACTGCCGTTGTCCACCTGAGCTGAGGGAGGACGCAGGGGATCGATGCCAGATCCGTTCAGGGATGTGCCCGTCGGATCACAGGCGGTGAAGGCCAAGGCTAGAGGAGCAGCGATGAGAAGTTTCGCATTCATGATTTTGCTACACTGACATGCCAGAGAATTGGGGTCAACGTGTTTTGGCGCGGTGGTGGCATTTCCGGCTTTTATACCCGCCAAACTGGGATTAACTCCATGCATGCGCGTTCTCGCCATTGATCCAGCCGTCCGCAATACTGGCTATGCCATACTCGAGGGCGACCCGCGCAAGCCTTCGGTCCTGGGTTATGATGTGATTTCCATTCCAAAAAACATTCCTCAATCTGGCGCCCTCTCCGCGATTCGCACTCACCTTGTTCATCTCATCCAAAAACATCAGCCGGAGGAAATCGCGGTTGAGGGCATTATCTATGTCCAATCCCACCGCACCGCCATTTCCATGGGAGCCGCACGCGCGGCGGCCATGATCGCCGCCGCCGATCACGGGATTCCGGTTTACGAATACTCTCCGAAAAAAATCAAAATGGCAGTGGTCGGAAAAGGGACAGCGGACAAGGCACAAGTCGCTTTCATGGTTCGCGCCTTGCTCGGTCTTGCGGAAACCCCGTCTTTCGATGCAGCCGATGCCTTGGCCATCGCCCTCGCCCATCTTCAAGCCTCCGATCCCATCCGCGCCAAGATGTTAGATCGGAGACTCATTTGAAAACGTCATGACGGATTGGAACCAACGCTACGAACTTGGAGATACTCCATGGGAAAAAGGCCGTGCCGCGCCTCCTTTGCTGGAGCTGTTGGAAAAAATAGATCCGTCCATTTGGGGCGAAGGCCCTGTGCTCGTCCCCGGCTGTGGCACAGGTCACGATGTCCGCGAGATCGGTGCACTCGGACCCAAAACTCTCGGCCTCGATCTTGCGCCACTCGCCCTCGAAAAAGCCAAGGAGTATCCGAGCATAGGCAAGGAATCCTACGAGCTCGGCGATTTTCTTGATCCAGTTTGGCGCAAGGGAAAAACCTTCACCGGCATCTGGGAGCATACGTGTTATTGTGCCATCCATCCCGCGCGCCGAAACGATTACGCATCTGCTTGCAAAGATTTGATCCCGCCGGGTGGCCATCTCATCGGCGTGTTTTTCCTCACGCCCAACGACCCCGGCGAAGAAGACGAAGGCCCACCGTTTAACGCCTCGATTGAAGAACTCGATGCCCGCTTCGCCCCCGAATTCGAACGCATCGATTCATGGGTTCCGAACCGTTGCTACCCAGGAAGAGAAGGCAAAGAATGGGTGGCGATCTATCGGCGAGTGAGTTTTCTGGATCAGTCATTTGGGGCCTGGCAGCGCGACGAGAGCTCGCAGGAAACGGTCGAGGCTGCACGTGCGGCATTTCGGAAATCTTTTGAGAGACGCCGCCAATGAAGGATGTGGTGGTGATCAAGGCTTTGTGAAATACGAAACCCCCAACTGTTCATTCCAAGAATTAAACCTCTCTTCTTTTCGTGTATTTGGTGTTTTTTGTGGTTAGAACTCTTTTTAGTTAAGGCAACCAGCAAGCCAAAATGAACCCTCCTCCTGAAATCATCATCTTTCCCAGCCCCGTGAGTTACACGGAAGGTCTGGAAATTCAGGAAAAAACCGTGGCGGAAATTTTAGCAGGCAAAGCCCATGATCAGATTCTCCTGTTAGAACATGAGCCGGTTTATACGATAGGGAGGCTGCGTGATCAGTCGTCGCTGCGTTCGCCCGACTCACTTCCTTATCCCATTTTTGAAACGAATCGTGGCGGTCAAGCGACCTACCATGGCCCCGGCCAGCTGGTCGGTTATCCTTTGTTAGATTTGAATCCTCGCGGTCGTGATTTGCATGCGCATCTGCGTTCCATCGAAGACGCACTCATCGCCGCTTGTGGAGATCTCGGGGTCGCCGCAGGCCGACGCGATGGTCTAACAGGTGTATGGGTAGAAAATCGCAAGCTCGCTTCCATCGGTGTGGGGGTGCGGAAATGGATTTCCATGCATGGCTTCGCCATCAACATCACGCGTGAGTCCCTGCCGCCCTTTCTCGCCATTACCCCTTGCGGGTTGGATGGAGTTTCCATGACCTGCCTCGCCGCTGAAACGGATCAGGAAATCACGATGGGAAAAGCCATCGATGCGATTTCCGCAAGGCTGATTGAGAAGTTGTCAGTTGCCGGGCAGAGAGATATGAACTGAGAACAAGCAGTTCTTGAAAAAAGATTTCTTTACAGAAGGTAACGAAGAGAACGAAGGAGCTACGCGCGCAAATTTTCGATTTTGGAATTTTGGTTAATGGGATGTGATAACAGAGCTGTCCTGGCCCTTCGTTGACTTCGTTACCTTCTGTAAAAAATTCCGATAAGTTTTAATAGAGGATTTCACTTCGCAGACAGCTCCTTGATCCGCAGATTGCGCCAGCGCACGCTGGTGGATTCGATTAGGAAGGCAAAAAATCAGGAAAAAGGATATGAGAAATCTACTCAGCCTTTATCTGCTTAGCTATAATCCAATAAGTTTTTTTTACAGAAGGTAACGGAGAGAACGAAGGATGTTCCAGCGCATCACTCTCAAATCAGACGGATAAAACATAGCCAAGCTACATCGTGAAGCCCTTTCGTTGACTTCGTTACCTTCTGTAAAAAATTCCGATAAGTTTTAATAGAGGATTTCACTTCGCAGTCAGCTCCTTGATCCGCAGATTGCGCCAGCGCACGCTGGTGGATTGGCCTGAGTGAACTTGCATTCCAAAGAAGCCTTCTGGAGTGAAGTTGGCCTCGTCTTCGTCGGTGAAGTCCACGCGCTTCTCTCCGTTGAGGAAAATTTGGATGTGTTTACCTTCGCAGACGATGCGGATTTCATTCCAATCTTCCCATTTGAAAACTTTGTTGCCTTGTTCGGTGAAGGCTGCGCATTGCTCTTTGTTGGCTTTGTTAGGAAACAACCAGCCGCGGCGAGCCTCGTCATAAAGTCCGGCAGTCCATGAACGCTCCTTGCCGTTGTCGTGTTCGCACTGATAGCTGTGTACGCGTCCGTTGCCGTCCTTGGATTCCTTTTGAAGGCCGCGGAACATCATGCCGGAGTTGCCTTTCAGCGTGTCGAACTTCATCTCGAAACGGAAATCAAAGTCTTTGTAGGTTTTCTCAGTAATCAGGAAGGTGTTTTCTTTCACCTTTTCGCCTGTGCCGATGATCTCGCCGTTTTCCATTTTGTACTGACCGTTTCCGCCAACGACCTTCCACCCGCTCAGATCTTTGCCATTGGTAAGTGGCACAAATCCTTCCTCGACTTCCGCAGCGAACAGACATGGGGCGAAGGCGAGCAGCGCGAGCAAGAGTTTTTTCATGGGTTTGGTTTACATGCATCTTTACGAAAGGAAAAGCTGCTTTCTTGCTTGCCATATCGTATGGCCCCGCTTCAGTTAGGTTGTTCAAATGATCACTAAACTGTACTCAGCGGCGTTGCGGGGCGTAGATGCCTTCGAAGTGGAAGTCGAAGTCAACGCGCGCAACGCGGAAAATCCCGGCGTCATCATTGTCGGTTTGCCGGATGCCGCCGTGCGCGAGAGCTCGCAACGCGTCACCTCCGCGATCATGGCTTCCGCGCTTAAACTCGATGTCGGTATTAAGACCGTGAATCTCGCCCCGGCCGATCTGAAAAAAGAAGGTCCGTCGTTCGATCTGCCCATCGCCCTCGCCATGATAGGCGCGAGTGGCAATGACGCTCTGGAAACTCACCATTTCTGCGTGGTCGGCGAGCTTGGACTCGACGGTGCAGTGCGCCCCGTCAAAGGCGTTTTATCCATTGCTCTCAAAGCCCGCGCCTGCGGTAGGAAATTTCTCATCGTCCCTGAAGCAAACGCCGCAGAAGCCGCGGTCATCCATGGTATCGACGTCATTCCGGTCCGCAACCTTCGCCAAGCGTGGGAATTCATCAGTGGAGAAAAACGCATCGCGCCATTTGTGTTAGACCGCCGCGCTTTTTTCGAAAGTCATCGTAGCTACCATGTCGATTTCAACGAGGTCAAAGGTCAACATCATGTCAAACGCGCTTTGGAAGTCGCTGCCGCTGGTGGTCATAATCTCCTGATGGTTGGTCCTCCAGGAACGGGGAAATCCATGTTGGCAAAACGCATCCCGACCATCATGCCGGAAATGACCGAGGACGATGCGATCGAAACCACCAAGATTCATTCCATCGCCGGCACCTTGGACACGAAAAAAGGATTTCTAACAACTCGTCCGTTTCGCGCACCGCACCACACGATTTCAGATGCGGGCCTGTTAGGTGGAGGAACCAATCCGGGTCCCGGCGAAGTTTCACTAGCGCATCATGGCGTATTATTTCTCGACGAGCTTCCCGAATTCCGCAGGTCAACCTTGGAAGTCATGCGTCAACCTTTGGAGGATTCACATGTAACGATATCTCGCGCCGCCGGATCTCTTACCTTTCCAGCGCGCTTCATGCTCGTCGCTGCGATGAATCCCTGTCCTTGCGGTTTTTACGGAGATATCAAAAGGCAATGCCGCTGCTCCGTGAAACAAATCGAAAAATACCGCCAACGCATCTCCGGTCCGTTGTTAGATCGCATCGATATCCATGTCGAAGTCCCGCTCGTCGATTTCAAAGATCTAACTTCGGATTCCCTTACCGGTGAGTCATCCGAAACCATCCGCCAACGCGTCGCGGCTGCCAGAGAGATCCAAGTGAGCCGCTTCAAAGTGGATAAACTCACCACCAACTCCGCCATGGGCGCACGCCAGGTCCGCGATCACTGCAAGCTCGATTCAGAAAGCAAAGGCTACCTCGAACACGCGATGCAGGAAATGAACTTCTCCGCCCGTGCTCATGACCGGATTCTCAAAGTCGCTCGCACTCTTGCCGATCTCGCCGGTAAAGACGACATCACCGGCAATGAAATGTTAGAAGCCATCCAGTTTCGCTCACTAGATAGGCAGTTGTTTGTTTGATTAGAATATGTGCGATTGCTTCACCGGATCACCGGCTTGTCCTTGGCTCTTGGTTGGCGTCGTTCCGTAAACAAGAACTGTTTCGCCTCAAGACTTAATCCGTCGTAGATGACTCCGGTAAGATCCCGAAGACGTGATGCGACTCTGGACTTGGGATTCCAGCTATACACGAGCGTTCGTCCCTGACGCTTGCAGACAATCGCTCCCGATCGTTCAAAGCGCTCAAGTTGCTTCTGGACTCCATCCAATGACACCCCAAAATCTCTGGCAACCGCTCGACCATATGCCTCCCCATGATGAAACAGGGACAAAAGAACCGCTTCAGCTGCTTTTCCCCCAAACAAATCTTGTAGCGCAGTTGAAATCATGACCGATAAATAAGGTTATATGACCGATAAAGCAAGTCAATAATCCCAGCCATGCAAGCACCCAACTGGAAAGAATGCACCGAGGAAGAGGCATGGCAATTTGTGGCCTGGCATCTTGAGGGTGAAGGCATTCACTCCGTGCTCGTTGGAGGAGCGGTCGTCGCGATCTACACCGCAGGGCTTTATCGCTCTGGCGATTTGGATATGGTGCCTCATCGCGCTTGTCGCTGTCACCGACAAAAAATGCGGCACCGAGGTCATAGTAGTTTTTGCTCCATACGGCTTCATCGAATCCCACCTTCAGCGGATGGGTGCCTTCCCGGCCGAGTCCCCACTTGCCAAAGTGTCCGGTTTCCTAACCGGCGGTTTTGAGTGCGGCGGCGACGGTAAGCTCCCCCTCCTGCATCGCCCCGACCGTTGTGGTCATGCGCGCGCGCATCGGCGTGCGACCTGTTAAAATCGCCATCCGTCCCGGCGAACAGGTGCCGCCGGCTGAGTAGAAGTTGTCAAAGCGTAGCCCCTCTGCCGCCATGCGATCGAGGTGAGGGGTCTTGGCGATTGGATTTCCGCTGTGGCCGGTGTCCTTAAAGCCCATGTCATCGGCAACTACGAAAATGATGTTCGGTTTGGAAGGGGAAGATTCATCGGGAACTGGAGCGGCAGCGACTGGTAAAAGACTGCAGAGCAAAAAATGGATTACTAGATGGTAAGAGCGGGTGAATGCATGCATCCGCCTGGCCCTGAAATTGCGAATCATGAGTTTGGGTTGGTCGCTTTTTTTCATATTCATCCACACATACGTGGTCTCTTCGAGGCTCCTTCCGAAAAATGCCACAGGCAGGACGACCTCGCCGGTAAAGGCCAGATCACCGGCCTCGATGAAAACCTATGAAAAATATGCTCAAAGCGTCCATTGTATCTTTAGGAGATTTGTTTGAGCGCTTTATAGGATTCGTAGGCCATCATCCCCATGAAAACGGGCAGCAGCATGCCGAGTTTGAATGTCAGAGCTAGGACTGCGATTGATACGGCAACGACCAAGGAGATCTGAAGCGTTAGGCGGATTCGCTCGGGGCCAAGGATGGTTTCCAGCAACCGCCCGCCATCCAAAGGCAGCACGGGCAGAAGATTGAGCAGTGCCCACATAAAGCTGATGAGGTAGAGGATGGTGAAAAAATATCGTCCATGTTCACTAAGGCCTTCCAGATGTTCATTCAGCAACCATACCCCAACACCCAACAAGATCTGTATCGCCGGACCGGCGGCCGTGATTGCCAAAGTCTGCAATTGACTCAAACGTCCGCCACCGCTGTAAGCCGCATATCCACCAAAGGCTTGCAACACGATCTCCACTCGCTTGCCAAAATGTTTTGCCATCAGCGCATGGCCGAGCTCATGGACGAGGATGGAAATAAATCCCGCCAACATGAACAGCAGCATGCCAAAAAGCGCTTGTTTGGAGTCCGCGCGAAGCGCTCCGCCGATCAAAGCCAGGGTGATCCAAAACCACGGAAGCACGCGAATCGGAATCTGAAATAGGGAAAACTGTATCATTCGCCGCACTGGTAGTGCAGAAATATGCTTAACGCAACAGGGATACGCCGCAGGCTCTGAACTGCTGGGATGATTCCCAGCTTTTAGAGCAACGCCCCTTTATAGCAACGATGGGTAAATGCCAACTCGCCCCAATTGAACTCATCCACTTTGAAATCTACGGATGACAACAGCTTTCCAGAGCCTGCGGCTGAAAATGCATGATTTCGCCAAAAGTTTGCGATTTTACAGTAATTAAGATCGTTAATTTACCTGATTTGCGAAAATTTACTCAATTTTCGATTGTATATTTATGGGAATTCATCCAACTTCCCCTTCCAATTCCAATTTTATGAGCAAGCAACAACTCGACGGTGCGCAAGCCCTTATCAAAACGCTCGACGATCTCGGCATCGAATACATCTTCGGTTATTCCGGTGGTGCGGCCATTCCCATCTTCGATGCTCTTGAAACCATCAAGACCAAGATGAAATTCATTCTTGTCCGTCATGAGCAAGGTGCCGTTCACATGGCCGATGGTTATGCGCGTGCCACGGGTAAACCGGCGGCGGTTTTGGTGACATCCGGACCGGGAGCTGGAAATACGGTGACAGGCCTGATGACCGCGATGATGGATTCCGTGCCGATGATCGTGATCTGTGGTCAGACCGTGACATGGATGTTGGGTAAAGACGCTTTCCAAGAAGCCGATATTTTCGGCATCACCATTCCGGTTGTGAAGCACAACTGGTTGGTGAAAGACACCAACCTGCTGCCAAAAATCGCACGCGAAGCTTATCATATTGCGACAACCGGACGTCCCGGCCCTGTGCTGATTGACATTCCAAAAGACATTTCCCAAGGACCTTTCACGGGGGATATGAATCCGAAGATCAGCCTTCCGGGCTATGATCCGAGCTCGAACTTTGATATCTGCCCGAAAGGAATCAGGGAGGCGGCGGCATTGATTGCCAAAGCGCAACGTCCGGTCATTTTGGCGGGTCAAGGTTGCATGATCGCGCGTGCTGACAAGGAGCTCATGCATCTCGCTGAGACGCTCGACTGCCCAGTGACATCCACCTTGCTCGGCAAAGGTGTTTTCCCAGAAAACCATCCGCTTTCCCTCGGTATGCTGGGAATGCACGGCACCGCCTATGCCAACAAGGCAATGATCGAATGCGATCTGCTCATCAATGTCGGCTCTCGTTTCGATGACCGCATTATCGGGCAGCCATCGAAATTCTGCAAAGACGCGAAGATCATCCACATTGATATCGATCCCGCCGAGGCTGGAAAAATGATTCGGCCGGACGTCATGATTGTCGGCGATGCGCGTGCGGCACTTGCTGAAATCAATGAAAAGATCGCACCTCAGAAACATCCGGAATGGAATGCCAAGCTCGATGGCTATCGCAAAAAATATCCGCTGACCTACAAGAAACAAGGCGGCCTGCGCATGCAGCAGGTGATCGACGAGCTCTATCACCTTACCAAAGGTGATGCGATCGTCTCCACGGACGTAGGCCAGCATCAAATGTGGGCGGCGCAGTTTTACAAAAACCACGAGTCCTATCATTGGCTCTCCTCCGGTGGTGCTGGAACGATGGGCTTCGGCTTCCCGGCCGCGATCGGAGCCCAACTCGCGCATCCGAAAAAAACCGTCATCTCCATTTCCGGTGACGGCGGTTTCCAAATGACTTTGTTCGAGCTCGCTACCGCCGCGATCCATAAATTGCCGGTTAAAATCGTGGTTCTCAACAACCATTACCTCGGGATGGTTCGCCAATGGCAGGAGCTGTTTTATGAAGACCGCACCTCCGGTGTGGATCTTGTTGGCAACCCTGACTTCTGCAAACTTGCCGCCGCTTACGGAATTCCTTCGGTCTACATCAAGCGCCCTGCGGATGTGACCAAGCAGTTGGAAAAAGCTCTCGCATACAATGATGGGCCGATCCTGATCCATGCGGAATGTGTGAAAACCGATAACGTTTTCCCGATGATTCCCGCCGGCGCCGCGCTGGAGGACATGATCACGGAAGCGCCAAAATCCCGTATGGCAAAACCCGTCGGTTCCACGTGATCTAACAAAAAATTCAATCTTTCACCAAGCTTCCAGATGAAAACCATCACCACCACAGACACACCTGTTGCTGCAGTCAACAACGGTTCCGGACACACCCTTTCCATCCTCGTGAACAACGAGCCGGGGGTGTTGATGCGGATCTGCCAAGTCTTCTCGCGCCGCGGTTTCAACATCGACTCACTCGTCGTCTCCCAGGGCCGCAATCCATCCTTCTCCCGTATGACCATCGGCATCACCGGTGATCCGCTGGGTCTCGATCAGATCATCAAGCAGGTCGGCAAACTCATCGATGTGATCCACTGCTTCGAGCACACCAGCATCGACTCGGTCACCAAGGAAATGATTTTGATCAAAATTCTCTGCTCGAAAGACGAGCGCTCCGCCGCCTTGCAAATCACCGAGCATTTTGGCGGAAAAACCGTGGATCTTACCCCCAGCTCGATGGTGGTGATGATCAATGGCGACAGCCCGAAAGTCGACGCCGCCATTGCCATGTTTTCGCAATACGAAATCATTGAAACCGTCCGCACCGGCAAAGTTGTCATGGCTCGCGGTGAGCAGCCCACCTGAACGTCATTTTTTTAACGATGCTCCTACCCATCGTCCAATACGGCGATCCCGTTCTGCGTCAACAGTGCCGTCAGGTCGCTGAGGTTGATGCTGCGATCCGTGAGCTCGCGCAAAACATGATCGAGACCATGGTTGATGCGAATGGTGTCGGTCTCGCGGCACCTCAGGTTGGCATGGATCTTCAGCTCGCGGTGATTGATGTCTCGCATGATCCTGAATGCGTTTCGTTTCTCAAAGTGAACGGGAAACATGCGGAGCTTGCCGAAATCATGCCGCTCATTTTCATCAACCCGAAGCTTGAGTTCGGGCAGGAAAAGGAAATCGATTTCGAGGGTTGCTTGAGCATTGAAGGTATCCGTTATGAAGTCCGCCGACCTGCTGCTGTCAAAGCCACGCTCGAACAACTTGACGGCAGCACCTTGGTCATCGAAACCGACGGCTTGTTATCCCGCGCCCTTCAACACGAGATCGATCACCTCAACGGCATCCTCTTCGTGGATCGGCTCTCCGCTGTGGGAAAAGTCAGCGTGAAGAATCGGTTGAAGAGGTTGTTGGGCAACTGAGGAGAAGGGACTATTTGGACCGCGTGACTCCAGTCGCGCTTGTTCAGAATGCGCGACTGGAGTCACGCGGTCCCTTTTTTCTACTTCGCCGCTTCTTTTAGTTCTCTAAAGCGCGTGCGCATTTCCGTGAGTTTTTCACGAAACTTCGGATCATTGGCTAGGTCGTTTTCTTCCCGTGGGTCTTCAAGAATATGGAACAGCTGTTCGGTTTTGAAGTCCGGCCAGTAGAAATATTTCCAATCTTTTCTCACCAAGGCCTCGGAAGCGGGGATGAAATCTTTGCTTTCAATCGTCGGATCCTCGCTTCGTATGGATGGGTGCTCGTAAAAAAATTCGGTGCGCCAATCGGTGATGCTTTTGCCGAGATAGAGTTCGGATATGTCCCGACCTTGCATGACATTTGGCGGGTCTATACCCGCGAAGCGGAGGATGGTTGGCGCGAGATCAGTGTTGAGAGTGAAATCGTCGTTGGTCGAGCCGCGTTTGGTCGCTGTCATGCGTGGATCTCGAATGATAAGGGGCACCCGAATGCTCTCTTGATGCGGGTACCATTTGTCCGCAAGACCGTGTTCAGCGTGAAAATAGCCGTTATCCGTCGTGAAAATAATCAGAGTGTTTTCGTAAATCCCCTGGCGCTTGAGTTCGGCAATCAGATTCCCGCACGTTTCATCCACTTCGCTGGCGAGGCGGAAATAATTTTTCATCATGGTTTGAAATTTTTCCGGCGTGTCAAAGCGCCATTTCCAGCGGTTCCGGCTTTCATTGTTTTTGCCCTGCAGGAAAAAAGGCAGTTTCCGAAAGGACGCTTCAGTTGCATTTGCAGGAACTGGAATAGTCACATTCTGATAGAGCGATAGGCTTTTTTCCTGTGGTAGATATTGCAGAGGGTTAAGGTCTTCCGCATGAGTTGCAAAAAATGCCAAGGTTAAGACGAAGGGTTTGTCAGCTGGGCGGGTTTTTAAAAACTCCATCGCGTCTTTTTCGTTTTTTTGGGTGACATGAATCTTCGTGCCGTCCTTGTTTTTGATCCAATGTTTGCCGAAGTAAGCACGACCAAAGTCGAAATCATCCTTGGAAAATTTGCCATTATGCCATTTTCCTACATGTCCTGTGTGGTAACCCTTGGCTCGCATGATTCCCGGATAGGTGTCACCCCAGGGTTTTCTCAATTCTTTGAAATCGGTTGCTCCATGGCGTGACATCCATTGGCCGCTCAAAAGCGTAGCGCGACTGATGCTGCAGATCGAAGTCGTTACGCAGTTGTGAGTGAAACGAATGCCGTCTTTGGCTAGCGCATCAAGGTTCGGGGTTTTCACTATGGGGTGTCCGGCCGCGCCCAATGTATCGTGACGCCAGTCATCGGCGAAAAGAATCAAGACATTGGGTTTTTCAGGCTCAGCATGAACACTGCTGAGAATGAGTAATGCGGCAAGAAATGAACAAGATTTCATAGAATCAGATGTGGATTTCACGGACTCCTGCCGTGTCTTTTGTCGAGGCTAATAGGCCAGTCAGTGTTTGACCATCCGCTTTATCGGTTCCGACTTTGATCGTGTATTTGCCGGCGGCATAGACCTTTGGCTGAAATTTCCCTCCTTGGGTGCGGACGGTATAAAGAATTTCGCCACCTGATTCGGAGATGACCTGAACCACCGGATTCTGGGCGCCTTTGAAAACCAGATTCGGCAAATATCCGGCGATTTTTCGACCATCGTTTTTCTCCATTTCAACGGTGATCGGCCAGCCGGGGAACTGCGCTTGATTGCCTTGTTTCGCATCGGAGAAACGCGGCCAACATTCGAATTGGATCGTGCGCGCCTGCTTGTTGAAACGAACCACTCCATAGCCATCGGCCCGCAGCTTTTCATCTTTTATGTCCGTCGGATTCGCATAGGCCATCATCGAGATTTTGTTCCCAAGGCCGTCTTTGAAATCACCGGTCCAAGGCAGCGGGCTCTTCTCAACAGGATTCGGTCCCGCCTTTTCATCAAGCGGATGCCACCAACGACCATAGATCGTGTTAACCAGTGCGGGACTCGTGAACTCATACGGTCCATCGCCGAACTCATCGATACCTTGCTTGGTGACAACAGCAAGATGCTGATCCCCGCAAAGGTGCACGGCCCAACAACGACGGATGGCTTCAAGTGCCTTTTTGCGGGGAGTTTGCGGCCAACCATTGCAATCAAGGTCCGCCAGTAGCCGGTCATTCCGGCCGCCATGCATGTGAACCGCGCCGCAAAATGCGGTCTGTGAAAGCACGGCTTTCATTTCCGCTCCGGTCCAATCCTGGCTCCATTGATTGAGAAATTTTTCCTGGCGCGCACCGAGCAGTTGGAGTCCCGGAAGATCGATGGATTTCGGATCATAGGCAGGATCCACGATGTGATCCGGTCGCGGTCCCATTTTGGGAATGTTTCCAAACGGACCGGATTTGAATTTCCTGTCCTCGAGGATCGCGAAATCGATCCCGCCGATGTTGAGATGGGTAAAATAAACGCTTATCCCGCTCTCGACCGGGGCTGGATCGATGGGATCCGGCAGGTTCCATGTCTGCTGGCGCTGAACCATGTTCACGTATTCCACGGGATAAAAATATCCGCCATCAGCACCGTCTCCGCGTGTGGATTTTTTTCCTCCGGCTCCCCAGAGATTTGGCTGCCCGACATCATGATCATCGGGAATGCAGATGGTCGGGCGGTCACGCATCACATCGCGGAACTGCAAACCGAATTCGATCCAGCCCGCGGTATGTTCCGTGTGACGGTAGGTTTGATCGCCGGCGAAATAGAGCAGATCCGGGTTGTGAAAAATGAGGTGCTCGACAATCTCGGGTCGCAGGCCTGTGGTGCGGCTCGAGTTGCATGACATGTTTGCAATGACGATCTCTTGCTTGTCCTTGGGATCTTTGCGGACAAGGCCTTCAAACATCGCTTTCTTGCCATGGCGGACGCGGTATTTGATGTCTTTCGTATCATCCCAATTTTCGATTCGAAAATGTCCACTCCAGCCCGGCAGCACGACTTCCGTGATAGCTATCTGTTCCCATTTGCCATTGCGTTCGAGTTCAAGTCGAACTTCCCGCACCTCGTCCGGCATGAGGGGAAATAACTGAGCGGTCATTTTCATGACCCCGCGATCCACGGTGTAGAGAGCGAAAGCCACCACTTCATCGCGCGGGACTTTCATCGGTGGCGGCGGCGCGCTTTTTCCTCTGGGAATTTTTGTCCACCACTCACCCGATGCCAAAGAATCCAAAGCGGCGTATTTTTCTCCGAAAGGTTGGCTGGATTCCGCAGCGGCAGCCAAAACTTGAGTCGCGGTTCCTTTTAAAAAAATGAAAGGAGAGATTTTAAGTAGAAAACGCCGGGAGAATTTCATGGGTCTTTAAGATATGGAGCTTAATCTTACTCGAGGGTTTCGCGATATATTTCGATTTTTCTCAAACCAAACCATGCCTGTGAAATTTCGCCACTCGACTTGGTCCAGGACCGGATCCATTTTTCCATCATGAATCCGTCGATGCCGAAACTCCGCGAAGCGATTGCCTATTGGCTGAGGCTCGGGCTGATCAGCTTCGGCGGCCCGGCAGGGCAGATTGCCATCATGCATCGGGATCTGGTGGAGAAGAAAAAATGGATTTCTGAAAGCCATTTCCTGCATGCCTTGAATTTCTGCATGCTTTTGCCCGGCCCGGAGGCGCAACAACTCGCGACCTATCTCGGTTGGAGGTTGCATGGTTGGAAAGGGGGGCTGGCGGCGGGAGTGCTGTTTGTCCTGCCCTCCGCCTTGATTCTTTTCGGGCTGAGCTGGCTCTATATGGCGGGCGGAGATTTGCTATTTTTAAAAGCTATTTTTTACGGACTCCTGCCTGCCGTGATCGCGGTCATTTTCTCTGCGGTCATTCGCATCGGCGGGAAAACGCTGCGCAGCGGGACGCTCTGGATGATCGCCGTCTTGTCATTTGTCGGGATCTTTTTTTTCAACATCTCGTTCATCCTCATCATTTTCGGAGCGGCGTTTTTCGGTCTAGTTGGACATCGTATCTTTCCGAAACAATTTCCCGCAGGCAAAGGTCACGGCGCTTCGCATGAAGAAAACGAAGAAGGATGCCTCACCCTGCCGCCCTCGCTGAAGCCGACATGGCTGCGGAGTTTGACGATTCTCCTGGTGTGCGTTCCTCTGTGGGTGTTGCCGGTGCTTGGGCTGGGCGCATGGCTCGGCTGGCAGAGCACGCCCTTCGCTCAAGGAGTGTTTTTCAGTAAAGCCGCGCTGGTCACTTTTGGTGGTGCGTATGCGGTTTTGCCTTACGTTGCCCAACAAGCGGTGGAGAATTTCCAATGGCTCACCCATCCGCAGATGATGAGCGGGCTTGCCTTGGCTGAAACCACGCCGGGACCCTTGATCATGGTGTTGCAATTCGTGGGCTTCGTGGGGGGTTGGCAGCATCCCGGCTCATTCAGCCCGCTCGCCGCTGCAAGCATCGGCGCATTCATTACCACTTGGGTAACCTTTGTGCCGTGTTTCCTGCTCGTGTTTCTCGGTGCACCATTCGTCGAGGGCCTGCGCGAGATGCCGCGCATCGGTGCCGCGCTGACCGCCATCACCGCCGCGGTCGTCGGGGTGATTCTCAACCTCGGAGTGAAATTTTCCATGCATGCTCTCTGGCTCGGCAAAGGAGACTTCGACTTTTTCATCGCTCTCCTCGCGATCGCCGCGTTCCTTGCGATGTGGCGCTTCAAAATTCCGTTCACGATCGTCCTCGGTGCTTGTGCTTTGTTGGGCTTGGCTTCGATGGGGTGGCGGTGAGCCCGAGTTTGGTTCGGGCTTTTTTCTTAAAGGGAAAGAGGAGTTGGTGGAGGCGAGGAGAGTCATCTTTCTGGGCGAGTGAGCCCTCTACAGGCAGGATATCCATTTGACATTTTTTAGAATAGTAGCACAGTCATGTTATGAAATCACATATTAGTGCTACGATTGATCAGGAGCTTTTGGGAGAGCTTGATAAGTTTGGGCAAGAGGAGCGCCGAGCAAGGAGTCAAATTATAGAGATGGCTTTGGAGGAATTTTTACGGAAACGCAGCAGAGCCAGTGATGAAATTGTTACCTCACAGGGTCGTTTTGTGGGTCAGTTCAGTCGGGAGGAAACGTATGCGCGCTGATGATCTGATTGGCCGAATTCTCGTGGATACGAATGTCCTCATTTATGCCACTCTGACAGGCGATCCGCGGCATGATATCTCAAGAGAGATATTAGCTCTCCGACATCGCCAAGATGTAGAGTTGTTTATTTCCGTACAGAATCTCGCGGAAATGTATCCAAATCTGACGGGTCCAAAAAACCAGCCACCCGACAGCCCTGCCATCGCACGGGAAAAAATTCTTTCCATATCCGGGTTGCGCGGACTCACCGTTCTGCCGTTGACGTTGGAGACTACGCGCCATGCACTCAATCTTTGTGTGGATGGCAGTATGACTCGTCAAAATTACTTCGACCGCCAACTTGCCGCGTTGATGATTCGAGAGAATATTCCTGTTATCATCACCGAAAATGCATCGGATTTTTTTGGGATTCCCGGCATCAAGCCAATCAACCCTTTTGAGTGAATCCCCAACAAATCTCAATCCGCCTAATCCGCCAAAGGAGCATGCATCCAAATCTTTCCGCCACTCTGTTTCGGCAAAGATTTCTAGCAATAGGTCTATCTCCTTGGGGTTTAAAATTTAAAGTTTAGAGTTTTCTTGGTAGTTGAACTTTGAAACTTGAAATTTAAACTCCCCGCATGCGCACGCTCATCAAGCACGTTCTCGCCTGCACGGAACCCATGGACACGTTAGTTGTTGCGGGATGGGTGCGCACGCGGCGGGACTCAAAGGGTTTTTCATTCATTGAGCTCAATGACGGCACTTGCTTGGGAAATCTTCAGATCATCGCGGATGCGGGGATTCCGGGTTACGAGGATATTTTTAAGATGGCGACTGGTGCCTCGGTGCAGGTTACGGGAAAACTCATCGCCTCGCCGGCGCAAGGCCAGGATTGGGAAATGCAGGCAACTGAGATCCGGTTGATCGGCGAGGTTCCGGAGGACTATCCGCTTCAGAAGAAGGGCCACTCACAAGAATTTCTCCGCTCGATTGCGCACTTGCGGCCACGCACCAATCTCTATGGCGCGGCATTTCGGATTCGTTCTCGAATGGCGTTTGCGATCCATCGGTTTTTCCAAGAGCGTGACTTTGTTTACGTCCACACACCCATCGTTACCGCTAGCGATTGCGAGGGCGCAGGCGAGATGTTCCGTGTCACCACGCTGCCAGATGACAAAATTTCCAAGGACACCGAGGACTTCTTCGGCAAGCGTGCTTATCTCACAGTATCGGGTCAGTTGGAGGGGGAGACATTTGCCTGCGCGCTCTCTAACATCTACACCTTCGGCCCAACCTTTCGGGCGGAAAATTCCAATACCTCGCGCCACGCCGCAGAGTTCTGGATGGTTGAACCGGAGATGGCTTTCTGCGATCTCGCCGGGGATATGGATTGTGCCGAGGAAATGATCAAATTCCTAGTTCGTGAAGCGCTCGCCGATCCTGACCTCTCCATCTTTGAAAAATTCATCGACAAAGGCCTGCGCGCGCGGCTTCAACACGTCGTCGAGAAACCCTTCCAGCGCATCACTTACACCGATGCGGTAAAATTGTTAGAAAGTTCCGGCAAGGAATTCCAATACCCCGTAAAATACGGACTCAACCTCCAGTCCGAGCACGAGCGTTGGTTGACGGAGGAATATTTCAAACAACCCACCACCGTTTTCAACTACCCCAAGGAAATCAAACCTTTCTACATGCGCCTCAATGAAGATGGCAAAACCGTCACCGCGATGGATCTACTGGTTCCGGGGATTGGGGAAATCATCGGCGGTTCGCAGCGCGAGGAACGTTACGATGTGCTGTTAGAAAATTTCAAGCATCACAACATCGATCCAGAGTCCTACTCCTGGTATGCGGATCTGCGGAAATACGGAACCGTTCCCCATGCGGGCTTCGGCCTCGGCTTCGAGCGTTTACTGATGTTTGTCACCGGAATTCAAAACATCCGCGATGTGATTCCGTTCCCGAGAACGCCGGGGCATTGCGAGTTTTGATCAGAAGAATATCATTGAAGATTTAAGTTATAAACGTAACTTCCACCATCATCCCCTTGGTTCATAGCCAAGTGCAGAGCCGCCTTCTGGCGGCTCTTGCTATTTAAGCAGCGCCAGCTTTTTCAACCCGATCTGCAAGTTCCGATGCAAAGTCCGCAGCCTCATCCTCTTCAATCAGCTTCGCAAGTTTGGATGCGTGCAATATGTCCTTCGCATTCGCGTAGTCCTTGCGCTGCTCGCCACCCGTAGGCGCACCGAGCAGTAAGTGAATTTTTGGTTTATCATCCGAGTCCGCGAGGAAGCGTGTGAGACTATCCCACCGCAATGCTTTGTTGCGGATGGATTCGGCTTGTTTGAGGTCAAAGGACAGCGGCTGGTAAACATTCCAAACACCGTTTTTCCATGCTTGTTTAAACACGTGCGATGCCAAAGGTGCTTTGACTTCATGTGAGGCGATATGCGGTTTCACCACAGCAGACTCGAACGCGCGGCTGTAAATTTCTCTGTAGATAACTCCATCGTCTCTTCGTGCTTCTTCGCTGGACTCATAGTGGCGAGCGACAGCATCTTGAAAGAGTATATCGAGTTCAGCAGCTGGCGAATCCGTAAGTCCGCCACCGGATAAACTCCATTGGAGAGCGGCGTCATCGTGAGGAATCAGTTTGATCGCAAGATCACGAGCACTTTCCGGCTCTTGCGCGAAGGGCAATCTTTGCGTGTCTGCAAGTTCCTTGGCCAGTTTCCGGAATTGCGTGTCGATTCTCGCAATCATCTGACGATGATCTTGGGGTTGAAAGTCGTAAAAGAAATGACTGAGCCGTGTGTATTTTTGTGAGGCCTTGAATCCTAGGAAATTGCTTTGCGGTGCCCACAGCAATACGCCCACGTTGGCGAACTCACCGGAAAGTGGTTCGTGAACGTAGCGCAGAAAACAGAAACTGTATCGTTCGAGGCTCATGGTCGACTGGCTTCAGTCAGGTAAGGGAAAAAATCATCCGCAGCAGCGGAGAGTTTCCTAAGGTAGCATTCAAGGCGTGGCAAGTCCAGATCTGGATCCTGCAACTTTGCTGAGATTGCCGCAGAAAATTGACCTGAAGGACTCGTATGCCACCATTCTTCAAAGGTATCCCAGAGATCCCTGCCCAGAATTAACTCTTCTCTGAGCTCTGGCAAATGAGGATAAAGACTATGTCTATGTAGGTTCTGGTTAATCAGTGTCTTCCGCCAAGGGCGATCTTCCGCTTCCTCTGTGCGCAGATAGGCAAATGCTTTGTCAAAGTCCAACAGAGCCAGGGTGTCGCCCCGCCAGAGCATGTTCGGGTTGTCTGGTTCGCGGTCTGAGTTCTGCACCATTGCATCAAAGGCGTATGCTGTTTCCAAGGTTTCTGATGCGAGTGAGCGCGGTTTGCTTCCCACCGACCACGGCTTCCATGCGTTGCCTAGATGGATCGTCCCCACATTCCAGCCGATGCTTTGTCGAATGAGCTCTGC
>CAMCBV010000027.1 GCA_945873125.1 Prosthecobacter debontii | reverse complement strand
GCTCGTTTCAATCCGCTCTTCAAACCCTTTTACCAACGGCTACGCGAAAGCGGAAAACCGGCAAAAGTCGCTTATATCGCAGTGGCGAGAAAACTCCTGATCCGCCTCAATACATTGGCGAAAAACCGCCCATGCGAAATATAGTTGCTACCCATCATTGATCTTCCACTGCTAACTCGGCACTCGTCACTTTCATGGACACCTACCCCGTCACCTGCCCCACTTGCTTCGAGACATTTGAAATCGCGATTCCTCCCGAATCCGAAATGCCGACCGAATACGACTATGACTGCGAGGTTTGTTGCCGACCCATGCTGATCATTCTCAATTCCTCAGACGACATTTACGCCCAGTCGCTGGCGGATTGAGACCGCTTTGAGTCAGCTATTTCGATGCAAAAATCACCTTGTAAGCGTGATCCTCTGCGATCGAGCGCGCGCGCAACCCGAGTTCCTGCAAATGCGCCTCGTAGGGAAGTTGACGGTTCGCCACGAGGTGCAGCGTTCCGTTTCGCTTCAAAGCCGCGGCGGCAACACTGAGAAAAGCTTTGCCGAGATCCACATCTTTCGACTGCGCGGTGTGAAACGGTGGATTGGTGATGATGTGATCGTAAGTTTCCGTCAGACCCGAAGTCACATCGTGCCAGTGAAAATTCACGTTTCCGGAAACGTTTCTTCGAGCGCATTCGAGGGCCCGTGCATCGGCTTCAAACAGATCGATGCGTGAGATGTTCGGAGATTTATTCAATGCCATGTGACTCAAGAAACCCCAACCCGCTCCGAGATCGGCGACGTTTCCGCGTAGGGAAACTGGCAAATGCCCAGCCAAAAGCAGAGAGCCTGGATCGATATGTTTCGCGCTGAACACACCTGGCTGGGTGACGAAAAAAGTTTCGGCAATCACGTGCGGCTCAGCGATTTTTTGCCACTCGGCCAACAACTCCGCATCCCATGCCTCAAGATTTGATACCCCGAAAGCGCGGCATTTGTGCTTCGATACGGAAAAGGATAACAGCGTCGCCTTTCCCAGCTCTTTTTCAAATCGCGCTGCACCCGATGTGTTCGCCATGGCCGTGATGAAAGATCCTCCCTCTGCCAAATATCCATGCGCCATCGCAAATCCTGCCAAAGTTTCCTCTTTGGTCTTACCTGGCAAAAATAACACGGTAGAAAATTTACCCTTAGGTTTTTCTGTTAGAATCATACCCGAACGCTCACAAGCATCCGCCAAGGGCTTAAGCGGCTGCCATGCCGTTAGCACAGGCAACTCCGGGTGAGGTTCTGCTCCAAGGAACAGAATGTTCCGTTGATCAGCACGCTGTTCTTTCAACGCAAGAACCAAAGTCTCGAGTGCCGGATTCATTGAAAATCCTTTGTGGGGATAATTTTTAACAACTCCGCTTCAATAATCTTTTCACACTCGATGATCTGATTCACGCGTCGTATTTTCGCTTCTTCAGCGAGTTGCTCCAACGCATCGATATCGTATAGATAAACCTCTTCGATCTCCCCAACCGAGTGTTCAATGTCACGTGGCACGGCAATATCGATCATGAACAAAGGCCGAAACTTTCTTGCGCGTCGCAACGATTCCACCTCACTACGGTGAATGATCGTATGTGGCGCGCCGGTCGAGGAAATGATGACATCGACCTTTTTCAGTTCTTCCAACCAATTATCAAATCGCACAGCTCTGCCACCCATTTCCTCCGCAAGCTCAATCGCGCGCTCATGGGTACGGTTTGCGACAATGATCGATTTCGCCCCGCGAGAGACCAAGGCCTGCGCGGTCAACCGACTCATCTCACCCGCACCAAGTACCATCACTTCGCTGTTTTTCAAATGCCCGAAAATTTTCTCGGCCAACTCCACCGCCACATTACCAATCGATGTCGAACCCTCCTGGATCGAGGTCTGGGTGCGGACTTTCTTGCCGATACTGAAGACTTTCTGGAACAATCTGTTGAGGATCGAGCCCGTTGCCCCTGCTGCATGCGCGGCTTGATAGGCTTGTTTGACCTGTCCGAAAATTTCCGTTTCACCCAGCAACATCGAATCCAACCCGCTAACCACTTTGCACAAATGCCTTGCCGCATCCGCTTTCTCATAGCGATAGAACGGCTCCTCGTGCCCGTGGACTTTTTCTGCCAACGAGCATTCCAAACGACCGAGTGCCAACGCCGTATCATCCGCCGCGAAGTAAAACTCCGTACGGTTACAAGTGGAAACCACAACGCCCTCCGGCACTCCAGCCATTTCCAACAAATGCTGCGCAGCTTCACCGAGCTGGTTCGTACCTACAGCAAAGCGCTCCCGAACCTCAACAGGTGCGGTCTTGTGATTGACTCCCAAGCAAACGAATTCCATTTAGACAAAAGCAAAAACTCCAAGTGAAAGGACGAACAGTGCCACCGCTCCCAGCGCAAACCGACGTCCCGTCATACCCCTCACCCGCTTGGTGACCATTAAAATAACATAACCTACCCAAACCCCGATTGCGGCAATCAGATGCCCCATCGCACCTTTACCCAAAGGCATTAATACCCCGGCAACGACGCCCACCGTCAACAACGCCATTCCAAGCCAAAGCAAGCGCTCCAGTGAAACCAAGAGCTCGGGAACGGGCGGCAAATTCCGGAACAAACCACCCTTAAGATGATGCTCTTTCAATTGGCGATCCAACACCAAGAACATCACCCCAGCAACCGCCGCCAGCGCGAGAGCCCCATACGCCAATACCGACATCGCGGAATGGGTTTCCCCCCAGAAACTCGTATTCAAGACCTTTTCCGGATTCGCCACCAAGCGTCCGGGCAAGAGGGCAAATCCCTGAAAAATTACGACCACCGGAGCGGTGAAAACCCCTAGCAAAGAAATTCGATAGACTGGCCCTACCAACAAGTAAAACAAGGTCAGCGACCAAGAGAGGAACACGGAAATTTCCGCAATGCTGCGTAGCGGACAAGCCCCACGCATTTCACCCCGCACCGCGAGATAACCCATCTGACAGGCCATAACCGCTATCATCCAAAAAACCGTCCAATGACTGCGATTGCCGTGACGCAAAATCAACAGCCCACGCAAGCCAGCCACAGCGGCGAGCAAAGTTGCAGCGATCAGAAACCAACGGTCCATGCCTTTCAATCGCCTCTCGGCCCACAACTTGCAAGTCTAGGCTTGGGCGACGATAAGATAAGTCCTGCAGGATATATAGAACTTGTCTTTTTTTTATCCCCCACCTTTCTCATTTCCCTTGGGAAATTTCATGTTTAGCCTCCCTGCATGAAAGAAGATATCGAGACACTCCTATGGAAGGGCACGTCATCACAATGGCTGAACCTAGGTCCTTTCTCTCTGGCACTATTTCTCATCGCAGGCACGGTGATGGGTGGTGTTTTTTACCCGCTTGCCTTTGCCGCTCTGATCCTTCCCCTAATCTGGATCTTATGGCGTTACTTGGTCATTCGCTGTGAAACCTATGAACTCACCTCACAACGACTGAAAATTACCAAAGGCGTGTTGAACCAAACCAGTGACGAAGTTGAGTTGTATCGGGTCAAAGATGTTCTCGTTGAGAGAAAATGGTGGATGCGCATGTTAGGACTGGGGTCACTACATCTCGAAACCTCGGATCGCTCGCTTCCAAGCATCACCATCCCCGCCATACCCGATGCGATAAATCTCAGAGAATCCCTTCGCAAAGAAGTGGAATCCGTTCGTGATAGGAAACGGGTTCGTGAACTGGATTTTGAAGACACTGAGCTCGATACAATACCCTAGAGAGTCACCTGCTCCAACCACTTCTCCCTGCGGAACCAGGTTTCCTGCCGCTTGGCATACTGACGGGTCGCGAAAAAAATCAATTCCTCGCACTCCTCACGGGAAATCTCTCCCGATAGAAACCGCCGGATTTCTTTAACTCCGATGGCTTTTTCCCAATTGCCGTGCACACCCGAAAGTGCGGCTACCTCTTCGATCGCGCCTTCGGCAAGCATGTGCTTGGTTCTCAGTGCAATTCGACGGTGCAAATCCACACGCTCCCGTATCAACCAAACTCCTTTGAGTGATTTCTCCAACTCACGCGTCTTCTTTTCCCAACCATCACGAAGCTCAGAAACTTTCTCGCCCGTGAGTCGACAGATTTCCAGAGATCGCGAAACGTAACGTTTGTTACCCCGATTCACCTGGGCCGCTTCCACGGGATCGATCGCGACAAGCTCCGCCAACAATTCTTCAAGCGACTGCCCGTCCATTTCAGATCGCATGGCTTCATTCGCTTTTGGCAAAGGCGACGGTCCGTGGGTGAGAAATTTCAAATACAAGCCGGATCCACCCACCACGATGGGCGTTTTTCCACGCGACCGGATTTCCGAAATCACCGACATCGCCATCTCGAAATACCGACCCGCATCGCAATGCTCTCCCGGTTCCAACACGCCAAACAAATGATGCGGGAAACTTTTCTTTTCCTCATCGCTTGGCGCCGCACTCAAAGTTTCAATTCCACGAAATATCTGAAACGCATCACCGTTGACGATTTCCCCGCCGAGCTTGTCTGCCAATTTAAGGGCATACTCGGTTTTTCCGGACGCAGTCGCCCCGCAAATGAATTGGGGCGCAAAGGTTTCAGGCATGACTAGTTCAAGCAGCACCGGACCGAAGTCAAAAGTCAAAAGTCAAAAGTCTTATCCAGAACCGCTTGTGCGATTTATTTTTAACAAACTGATCGATTCCAACGTCTTTAGCGACTTTCAGACTTTGAGACTTTCATACTTTCGGACTACAGTCCCGCCATGGGAATTCCCTTCCAAAACACTTATGCACATCTCCCAGCGCGCTTCTTTTCGAAACAAAATCCCGCGGGTGCTCCAGAGCCTGTGTTAATCCGCACCAACCCCGCGCTGGCGAAAGAACTTGGGATTGATCCCTCATGGCTGAACTCACCCGCCGCGTGCGCCACGTTTTCCGGAAATGAAATTCCCGAGGGCGCAGAGCCTATCGCCAAAGCCTATGCCGGACATCAATTCGGTGGCTTCGTTCCACAACTGGGTGATGGTCGCGCCATCCTGCTAGGTGAAGTTGTCGACATCCACGGCATGCGCCGTGACATCCAGCTCAAGGGATCAGGTCGAACCGTTTTTTCACGCGGCGGCGATGGAAAATCAGCCCTTGGTCCTGTATTGCGCGAATACCTCGTCAGCGAGGCGATGCACGCTCTCGGCGTCCCCACAACCCGCGCGCTCGCTGCCGTTTACACCGGTGAAACCGTCGAGCGAGAAGAACCTGCACCCGGCGGTATCTTCACCCGTGTCGCCTCCAGCCACATCCGCGTCGGCACCTTTCAATACTTTGCCGCTCGCCAGGATAACGAAGCGATCCGGATCCTCACCGATTACTGCATCGATCGTCATTATCCTCAGGCCGCCGATGCGAAAAACCCTGCCCTTGCCTTTCTTGAAAACGTCATTCAATCCCAAGCCTTGATAGTCGCGAAATGGCTGCCACTCGGTTTCATCCACGGGGTGATGAATACCGACAATTGTGCGGTCTCAGGTGAAACCATCGATTACGGCCCTTGTGCGTTTATGGATACCTTTCATCCAGATAAAGTTTTCAGTTTCATTGATCGCAACGGCCGCTACGCATGGGGCAACCAACCCACCATCGCACATTGGAACCTGACGCGTCTCGCCGAAACCTTGCTGCCCATCCTTGACCCGTCCCCGGAACGCGCGAAGGAACTCGCCCAAGCCGCCTTGGAAAAATTCATCCACCATTTCCAATCCATCTATCTCGACCGTTTCAGCAAAAAACTCGGTCTCAGCGAACTGTTAGATCCGGACACCCGCATGGCATTTCTGAAATCCACCCTCGGTGCACTGACGAAAGAAAGCATCGACTTCACTTTATTTTTCCGACACCTCACGCTCTTCGCCAAACATGATGCGCGATCCAACCTCGATCAAATGATTAACGAACGCTGGATCTCCGATTGGGAGTCGATGAGAAAATCAGAAAACTATTCCGCCATCATGCAGGCGCACAGCCCGATTCTCATCCCGCGCAACCACCGCATCGAAGAAGCGATCCAAGCTGCCTACCAAAACGATTTTTCGCTCTTCCATCGCCTGGCCGATGCTCTAACAAAACCGTTCGATGAGAATCCAGCGTATGCAGATCTGGAACTCGCACCGCACCCTGAGCAATGTGTGAAAAACACATTTTGCGGAACGTGAGTCTCAACTAGAGCGGAGATGTTCCCTTGCAAATGGGATAACCCACGCAGCCCCAAAACTGGCTCCCAGGATTCTTCCCGCCTTTTGCGGTGCGTAAGGACATAAGGCCTCCACAGAGCCTAAACATGGGAATCTTTTTCAGATCGGTCTGATCTACCTGATCCGTCCGATCAGACTGATCTTTCTTTCTCCGCTCCGCCATGCGTGCCGTGGCCAACTGCTCGGAGTAACCTCCACCCTCCACAAAGGCTGCCTCCAAAGCGGTAATCTGACGATCCAGAAGAAAGTTCGCTTGGTGAATCAGGCATATCACCGCGTTCGCACGCACGGCTGCATCATCCGCATCCAGCCAACGAGAATACAATGCCCAGCGCTTCGCATCTGTTAGATCAGTCAGATCCGACGGATCCGTCCGATCTGACTGATCTTTCTTAAAATTGCGCGGAACCGCTCTTACAGCACTGGCCTCCACACCACCCACATCCCACTGCTGCAGCCGCCGATGCCGCAGAAAATCCTCATAGTCCAGCAAGAGCTCTTCGAGGCTCGCACGCGCCACATTGACCAAACGCAGCTCAGTCTGCGAACTCGTCGCGGATGCACGGCTTCCCTCCGCGATATTCTGCCGACCTGAACGTGCAGCCTGCACCATTTGATCAACCGTCCGGGATCGTGAGTCTAAAAACTTCTCACAAAACCACACGGTTGCATCATAAATCAGTGTCGTAGTTTGAAAACTAGCGGTCTTCCTATAACCGCCGCTAGGGCGGAGCTTTTTGTGGGGAGAATTCATACGATCCGTCCAATCAGTCAGAACTGACAGATCCGTCAAATCCAAATACGGAGCATTCAGCCCTCTGGATTATACATCCCGTTATACCCCGGTTGATACAGCATAACCCCAAACACCTCAGCCATCACAACGAAATGCTTATCCTTCGCATAAACCCTAATCATTTGATTTTTCGAAATCGTCCCAATCAGAATGTCATTCCACGGAATCGTGTAACCCTTCGCTTTCAGCTTCGCAAAATTTACCGCCGCTTCGCGCCAGATCTTCAGGTCATTCCGCACGTAAGGGATGAGATCAAACCATTTCTTGATTCGCGGCATTTCGTTTTCACGCGCCCCACCCAGAAACTCCATCTCCACGGGTCCACATAACGCACCCTCGTATTCATCTAACAGCCCTTTAACTGCCATCTTCACATGCAGATCGCCATCCCTGCGGAAAAACTCCACCCACGCACTGGTATCAATGATCACCATACTCAGCGATCCACCGCCTCCAGTTCATCATTGGTCATTGGATAATCCTCAAACTGACCTTCCATCACCATCGCTGCGAATTTTTTGACCATCTCCCGCTTCACATATTCCGTGGCAGCTTTTGCCAGCGCCGGACTCTTCTTGGTCTCGCCGGTTAACTTCATGGCATTGGCCAAAATTTCATCGTCGATTTCAACGGTCAGTTTCATATAGGTATATTACCCTTTATTCCCCTCTTTTAAAGATTATTTTTCCATCTTTTAACCTATTATCATTGAATTAGTATCATACTCATACATTCCCTAGAAATAACCTTCCTCACGCTACCGTGAAACTTTAACCTCCCACCCATCGTTATTTTAACATGGAAAAACTTCATACGGAACCTTCACGCCGTGATTTCATCGGCGGCTTGGGCGTTACCTTCGCTACCCTCGGCCTTGCTGCAACTCTCTCTGCCAAACAGGCCGCGACCGATGCTGCAGGCAACGCGATTCCGGAAAAAACCATCGCCAACCCCTATATCTACAAGTTCTCAATCGGAAAATTCGAGGCATGGTCCATTAGCGACGGCTATGGCACGTTCACCAAGGGAGTGAACAGCAGAATGTGGCCACCTGCCAACAGACCCGAGATGTCGAAAGCTCTAACAGCTCTCGGCGAACGCCCCGATGACATGACGCTCTACGTAAACATCCTGCTCCTACGGAAAGACAAGGAAGTCATTCTCGTGGATGCAGGTTTCGGCCCACACCAAAAAGCGACCTGGGGCTGGCTTGCCAACGCGATGGAATCTATCGGGATCGCCTTCGCCGATGTCACCCACGCCATGCTCAGCCACTCACATATCGACCATATCGGCGGCCTCGCGAGCGGCGGAAAAATTCTTTTCCCCAACGCCGCTGTCCACGTGCTCCGTGAGGAACTCGACTTCTGGCGCTCTAAGGAACCCGACTTTTCAAAATCCCACCGCACCGACGACATCCCCAAGATGATCCAAAACGTCCGTGGCTCCTTCGACACCCTGCAGCCCAACCTCGTCATCCATAAGAACGGCGACCAGATCCTCGATGGTGCGATCACGATCCTATCCGCCCCCGGCCACACCGATGGTCACGCGGTCTTCCGCATCAAATCCGAGGGTGAATCCCTCCTGCACATTTCCGACCTCGCGCACAACCATGTGCTGATGTTTGAGAATCCAGAATGGTTCATCGACTTTGATCACAACCCGCAAGTCGCGATCGCCACACGGAAAAAAATCTTCGAAGAAATCGCCGCAACCCGTGAGCGCATCTACGGCTTCCACCTCCCCTGGCCCGGCCTAGGCGTGATCATCCCCAACGGCCGCAAAGGCTATCAATGGGTAGCTGAGTCGCACCGGTGGGATTTTTGAATGAATAAATGCTGGGAATTTGCTTTTTCACCTAAAGTGGAGAATACACTGGAGAGCCGCTCTGGGAAGGGGAAAAGGGGGTTGTCCCCACCCCCCTCCCCGCGAACACCTCAGAGCATCCCTGCGCTCATGGCTTTTGTTGTTTAACCTTGGGAGTGGAACCCTCCTCCGCCTTTGCCGGTTCGTCCGTCTTAGGCTGAATTATTTCCACAGCCCGCATCATGATTTCACTGGATAACTTCGCAGATCGCAACTCCAAATCCGGCTGCTTCTTTATGAATGCCTTGCCGGTCGGCGACTTGAGGAAGGCGAGAATATCCTTCAACTCCTGCTCGGTATACATTTCCGTGTACAGCTTGATGATTTTACCCTTCATGTTGTCCCAATCCTTCGTCTTGCCTAACTGGTCCATTTGCTCCTGCACTTTCATATCCTTCAGGAGTTCTTCAGCCATGGCGCGGCGCTGCGCCTCCTGAGCGCTCACCGTCTTGAGTGCAGAACCTGATGATTGCGGAGCGGGTTCATCAGATACCTTATTTACGATCTCTGCCAACTGCATCTGTGCTTGCTCCTGCATTTTTATGTTTGCCTGGCCGGACTGCGACATGTAGAAGGCAACAAGCTCCTTCAACTCGTGCTCGGAGAAGGTTTCTGTGTACAGTTTGATGTATTCGCCCTTTATATTGTCCCAGCTCATTTCTTTTTTAAGTTGATTCATTATTTGTTCAAGCTGTTTAATGTCGCCCGGCACACACTTGCCCATCGTAGCCATCTGCGCCGGGAGCATCTGGCTCGCCAGCGCAAATTCCTGGTCGATGGACTCCTCCATTTTCAAGACCTTCAGGAATTCCTCCGCCCTGGCGCGGTGCTGCACCTCCTGCGCATTCGCGTGCGGCTTGGAAACGACCGTCTGCGCGAAGCACGACCCTCCCACTGCGACGATGACACTTGCTGCGAGCACCTCTCTCAAACCATTTCTAACTAACTTTTTCATTTTTTGATTTTTTATTTTATTAAATTGTACGTTAATACCCATTCTTAATGCTAAGAATTTGTTTTTTTCACCTAACGCGGAAAATACATTAAAGAGCCGGTCTGGGAAGGGGAAAAGGGGTTTGGCCAGGTGAGCGTAGCCGCAAAACTCTGGGAGAAAATCGACAACAATGCACTAACTGTTAGGCATGGAATTGCTTTAATTCTCAAGGAATTTATTTTCATCATTTTCAGGGGGAGTTACGCGAAACATTTGCGCTGACACAGGGATAGGTAGCAGATCATTTCTCTACCGAGCGAGAATTTTTTTCTTTTCTACTTACCTGTTTTTTATGTAGGTTTTTTCTATGCAATATTGAATGCTAGGAATTTGATTTTTCACCTAACGCGGAGAATACATTGAAGAGCCGGTCTAGGAAGGGGGAAAAAGGGTTTGTCTCTCAGGGCTTTGGCTGGCGCCAAGGAATTTGCTTTCGACGTGAAGGCCCCTGAAAGAGCCATTGGGTCGGACTCCGGTTCGGCCCGACTACTGTTTCAGGAGCCTCCCGCCAGAAGTAAATTGTCTATTGGGGGCCTTTCCAGCCGCCTCCCCACACTCGTAACTCGGCGGGCTTGACGGCTTTAGAACCGGCGAGAGGCTTGATTTGGACGGTCAAGATATACTGTTGCCCGGGTTTTGGTTCAAAACTGGATGTCTCAACCGGTTTACCGTCGCGCAAGTAAACAAACCGACGGTGGCCGTTCATGTTGCCGGACCATGTCCAAGTCGAGAGCGGTGAGGTCTTTTCAAAGATCGTTTCGCCTTCAGCGGTCTTCAGGATTATGCCGACGCTAGCAAGATTGTAATTCTTCGAACCGTTGTCATCGGGCAGCAGGGGGGGAAGATCACGAAGATCGAATCCTGCCACCATAGTTTTCACGTCAGGCAGATTGCCCAATTTGTAGATCAGGGTTTGTTCTTTGGAAAAGTCGACTTCGCCCAGAATCAGATTGAATCTTTCCACAGCGGCTTCGTCGCCGTTGTCGATCATTCGACCATCGCCCTGGTAATTCTTGACGTCATATTGAGTCTGATCGCTCGGAAAGATTTCCATGCAGCTTGGGGGGGTAAGCACTGCTACGACGGTGAGTGCGATGGCGGAGGAAATGAGGATTTTGAGGAATTTTGTTTTTTTCATATTGGTTGGTTGTGTTGTTGGGGATCGTGGTCCTCGGATCATCCGGCGGCCCTGTCCTCATCCATTACTTAAAGATCCGCCGGCGTTTGTGGCGGGAAGTGGCGAAATTTATGAATTTTTTTCCCGCAGGGTCCGGTTGGGGTGGGAATCATGGTGCCGGTGAGGTTTCACGGCTGCTTGATCGGCAGGGATCCGCTGCTGCGGATTTGTTCACGTAGTTCCCGGTCCCGGGCTTCGAGCCGGGCGATCTCCGCTGCCAGATCGGCTGGCGGAGAACCTTCATTGGGCGTTCGCAGGGAGACCTGTCTGCGTGCCTCCATGAGGGCGGTCTGGTTTTCCTCAAGCTGCTGGCGTGCGTCGGCTGGCTCGGTGGGTAGAGCGGTCCCGTCGTCTGGCCGCGATGGCAGTATGGAAGCTGCTTTGGAGATCATCCGGGTCAGATTAAACGAACCTTCCACCGCGTCTTCCCTCGATGGAAAGAGCCATGGAGCGGTGAGGAGCGTGATCATGAGCACGATGGCGATGACGACCGCCACGGCCGCGACGCGGAGAATAGCCCGACGGTAGTTGCGGCGGGGGCGAACCAACGCCTCGTGAACCTGCTCGATCCGGCTACGAAACTCCTCCACCGTGTCGAACCTTTGACCGGGGTCTTTCGCGAGCGCCTGCACCATGATCGCGTCGAGACGCCCATCCAAGTCCGCATGTCGGGATAGAGTGATCCCGATACCGGGCCGCTCGCCCGTGAGCATTTCATAGAGCACCACGCCGAGCGAATAGATGTCGGCGCGGTGGTCGGTGTCGGCGCAGGCCAACTGCTCCGGTGCCGCATAGTCAGGCGTGCCGGTGGCCAGGGTGGAAACGGCAGGGCGGGTTTCGGTTAGAGGTGCTCCCATGGCATCAGTCGGTTCGGCCATCATGCGTGCGATGCCGAAGTCCGCGATTTTCACGGTGCCGGAGCGGTCGATGAGAAGGTTCTCCGGCTTGATGTCGCGGTGGACGATGCCGCGCTCGTGGGCGCATTGGAGTGCGCCACACACGGGGAGGACGATGGCGAGGGCCTCCGTCTGGGTCAGCCGCTTCGTGTTGAGGAGTTGGCGCAGGTTTTCGCCATCCACATACTCCATGAGCAGGTAGAAATAACCCCCGGCCTCACCGAAGTCGTGGACGCCGACGATGTGTGGGTGGCCTAGAGCCGCCAGGGTGCGGGCCTCGCTGGCGAAGCGCAGTGCGAAAGCCGGATCGGCCGCCCGTTCGGGAGCCAGAAGTTTGAGCGCCACCCAGCGGTCGAGGGACTTTTGGCGGGCCTTGTACACCACGCCCATGCCGCCCCGGCCGAGGAGCGATTGGATCTCAAACTGCGGGAAGAACGGGGCGAGTTCTTCGGTGGTGGGCGGCGGTGAGGCGGGAAGCGCACCGGCTCCATCCACCGTGGTGAACGCGTCGAAGTTGAGCGCGCCGAGACAGCGGGCGCACAGTCCATCGACAAGGCCGCTTGTGAGAGGTGCGTTGCAACGCGGGCAGTTGAGGTTGGCAGGGTCTTCTTTCATGTGTGTCCCAGTGCTGCGATCACCGCCCGCATTTCCTCTTCGATCTCCTCAGGGGAGGCCACGGTGCCGGCCACTTCCTCGCGGAACAGCTCGCGGAAACGCTTCCGCAGGCGGTGGACCATGCTGCGCGCTGAAGCAGGCAGAACGAGCAGGTCGGCGGCGATCGCGTCGTAGTCGATCTCCCCACGCGATGATGTCAGGGCGGGCTTGATCCATTCGTATTCGCGCGTTCTGTCCGCTTGCTCGTATTCCGCACGGAGGCGGAGAAGTGTGGCTTGCAGCACGGTGAGCGCCCACGCGCGGTCGAACGCCGGTTCTTCCGGCAAGGTGGCGGCGGATGCCAGCAATTGCTCGCCTTCTTCGGAGTTGATGCTGGTGATAGCATACAGGCCGCCTCGTTTTGCCGCCTGGGAGCGGTCCCGTTCGTTCGCGAGAAAGCGTTTCATGGCGGTAAGCAAAAACGACCTGAGCTTGCCTTGGCTGCGGTCGGCAGGGGCCAACCAGTTCTTTTCCAGCAGGTGGGCGAAAAACTGCTGGGTGAGGTCCTGGGCGTCGTGGGAACGATGGCCCCGGCCCCGGACGTAGGCATAGAGCGGCGGCCAATACTGCCGGCACAGCGACTCGAGAGATTCATCCGCCCCAGCCGTGGCAGGGCTTTGCGCACGCACAACCACCGACCATCGAGTGGTATGGAATTGCGCGAGCCCGGTGAACTTCGAGGTTTCAAGCGTCATATTGATTGAATGCTAGGAATTTGTTTTTCATCCAAGGCGGAGAAAACACTGGGGAACCGCTTTAGAAAGGGGAAAAGGGAAATGACCTCTCATAATTGCCCGACCCAATTTTCATTTTTCAGGCTCAATAGGTTCAATCAAACGCTCGGTCTTAACCGCGCATTTCCCCCTGAGAATCAGCGCGTCGGCGTGCTTAGGTTGATGTTCAAGGACCCGTTTTATTTCTTCGCGAGCAGCGACATAATTCTCCATATCATAATAAACTTCTGCACGTGCCATGTAAATTTGAACTTGGCTCTGCACATCTTTGATATCTTTCAGTGCATCAAGTCCAGAAATTGCCGCCGCAAAATTCTTTGCCTGCCGATGCAATCTAACAGAAGTTAAAGCCTCGCGAAGGGTTTTCGAGCACCACTGATTGAAGGCGTAGTGGAGAAGATTCTTGCCCAGTTCTATGCCAACCTTCCTCATTTCCGGTGTGGCATCCGTGTGATCCGGTGATTTCCAGGTATCGTTCATGTCTCCGGGGTGATAGAAAACGATCCAGCGATCCCCTTCCTTGATTCCCAGCGGCTTTGCTCCTCTGGGTTCTAGCGAGGATGAAGCCCCTACAGTCAGAGCATTGGGAAACTGATAGATCGCGTCATCTGCAGGAATCTCCACAAGCTTCTTATCGGGAAAAACCTGATTCATGAATTCGAGGAAAGATTTATGGAAATCTGTATTTCCAGCATCCGCGATTAACATACCTGCCTTAAGACAATACGCTCGCAGGATCTCGCGATCCGCTAGGGTTGTCTGACCCATGGCGCCGTTTCCAGTGAGGTATACAAAAGGCGGCATGCCGTTGTCCGGATATTTTGCGAGCAAGGCCATCCGGTGACTTTCACCGCGTTGTGCAGACTTTAGGCCCACACTGTCAGCAAGCGCCTGCATAAGATAAAGCTCGGCGACTGGCTCAGACATGCCATCATCCCAGCCCGAACCGCCATGATCCAAGCGGATGAAGCGGATCTTGTGTCCAGCGAACTGCTTGGGCCAACCTTCTGCCGCTTTCTCAATGTCTTTACGCGAGACGGCGTGAGCAAGGGGCCATCTCGTCGTCTCCCTTTCCATCCGCAAGTCGTCTTCATCTTCTTCCGCGCTGAGCTTTGAAGTAAAGGCAAGGGCAGAAAAAGTGATGAAGAGCAACTTGTCTATAAAGTGCATATGACTGTCCTTATATGAATGCTAGGAATTTGCTTTTTCACCTAGCGCGGAGAATACACTGGAGAGCCGGTCTGGGAAGGGGAAAAGTGGGTTGGCTTTGTGTGGCTATGCGGCGGGTGGTGATTTGCTCGCATCAGCGACTTCAATGACGAGATCGGCGGATTCGATTTGCTTGAGCGTGCGTTCAATACCTTGGGCTTCGAGGTGATCGGCTGACTTTCATACGCCGGCGGTATCGACGAGGCGCAGTGGAATGCCATCGAGGTTGATAGTTTACTCAATCGTGTCGCGAGTGTTGCAGGCGATGTCGCTGAGGATCGCGCGTTCAAGGCCAAGCAAATGATTGAGCAGGCTGGATTTTCCGACATTTGGTTCACCGAAGATCACCCTGCGTGCACCTTCGCGCAGGATGCGGCCTTGGTCGGCAGTGGCTAGAAGGGTGTCGACATCCGCGAGCACACTGGAAATTTTCGCGCGCAGCGCGGCGCAGGAAAGACCGTGAGCAGACCGTCAACGATCACGCGCCATCGGCACTGATGATTTTGCAATGCCGCGCGAAGCGGTCGGTTTAAGTAGAAGCCTTGCCGTCACAGACTTGGTCGGCGACTTCGAGTGCCGCAGGCCCGGAGAAGCGGATCATCGAAACAGCACCCGTGCCCGCCGCCGTCGCGATGGCGGCGATGGTGCTGCGCGAATGATCTTGAGGGTTGAGCATTGCGGGACGGAAATTTTTTGGCTGTCGTGCGGCGAACCCAACTTGCAGCAGGATCGGGCTTTTGCGCAGGCAAAAAAACGCCCAGAGCGCTTGCATGGTTCAAGCTTTGAATGATCGGATAAAAATCGAATCAAGTCTTGGCGGCACGCGGGGCGATTGTCAAAAAATTGTTCGGCCGAAACCGGAAAAAACTACCTGTAATGTCATTTCAGAGTGAAAACAGTGTGGTGATCGATTGTCCGTCGTGGATTCGGCGGATTGGCATCGCCGAGCGGGCCAACTGGGCCTCGACCATCATCCTTGCCACGTCTGGCATCGTATATCGTGCCTTCCAGCCGAGCTGACTGCCGGCACGAGAGACATCCGCCCGGCCGGATTGAATCTCGCTTGGGCGCACCAGCTCTGGATCTCGTATGACGTATTTCCGCCAGTCGAGCCCGACCACACGAAATACTTCTTCCACGAAATCTTCCAGGCTGCTCGTGACTCCCGTTGCGATCACGAAGTCCTCCATCGAGTCGCACTGCAGCATCCTGTGTATCGCGACCACATATTCGGGGGCCCATCCCCAGTCGCGCCGTACGGAAAGATCACCCAACGCGAGCGCCTGCTGCTCGCCGGCGGCGATTCTGCATGCACCAGCGACGATTTTCTGCGTGACAAACCACTCCGGCCGCAACGGGCTTTCGTGATTGAAGAGGATGCCCGTGCAAGCGGCGATTCCATAGGCAGCCCGATACTGCGCGATTTGCCAGAAGGAAGTCGCCTTTGCTATGCCGTATGGACTGCAGGGGCGGAGTACCGTTTTTTCGCTGGCCGGTTCATCGCCGCTGTTGCCAAACATCTCGGAACTGCCGGCGTTGTAAAAGCGTATCGGCAGGCCGAGCATCCGGATCGCTTCGAGCAGATTCACTGTTCCGACAACGATGCTTTCAAATGTCTCGACGGGTTGGCTGAACGAAAGCCCCACCGATGTTTGCCCGGCAAGGTTGTAAATCTCATCGGGCTTGGCTCGTGAGATAACCTGCAGCGTCGATCGAAAGTCAACGAGCGACATCGATTCAACCGCGACGCTGTCTCGAATACCTAGCCGCTCGAGACTCTCGAACCGGTTCGCTTGTGCATCGCGGCTGGTACCGACGACGTTGTAGCCGAGACTAAGCAGATGGGCGGCCAAGTATCCGCCGTCTTGACCGCTGATGCCACAGATCAGTGCGGTCTTACCGGGTCGTCGTGTTGTATTCATATCGAGATAGTAGAAAAAGTCTCATGTCTTCCGAGTCGCGTTTTTCTGGCCACAGAACGGTCAGAATCGAAAGGACCCCAGACAAAAATCGGCTCGGTCGCGATAACACGGCGTGTCCAACGGTGAAGGGAACACTTCGTCGGTCTTTTCTAGGCGCACGTCATGAACCCGCACCAGCGTTAACTCTAACACCGACGGCAGAGGCACACCACCGACGAAGGAATATGGACGATGGTTATTGGCATGGACGTGAACGACGCGATGATCGGCGGTGAGAACCGCAACAGCCTGCTCTACTAGCTTCGCGAAATCAGGCTCGGCGAGGCGTTCGAGGTAATGAATCTCGAGAACGATCTGCTTGAACTGCCTCAGGCAGTCCGCTGGCAGAGACGCGAGCACCTCCCATTCACAGCCTTCGATATCGCACTTAAGCAGCAAGTCGCTGCGGCCGCGATGCCCGTTCATTTCAAGAAGCCTGGGAAGCGTCTCCAGGTCTGCCGTCACGCTAGCTCCCAGCCCCTTTTTCGACCAGTGGAAGCGAGCATGCTGGAGCGTTAGAGCATCAATGGTGTGGTCGTATTGAAAGACGTCGATGCCCCTTTCGGCCATATAGAGATCCCACGACACTTCGTCGCAGATGCCGATAGAATAGGCGGCTGTGATGCCGTCGAAATCATCGAGCATTACATACCCCCCGTCGCACTCCTTGCCGATGCGAATCTTCTGACGCTCGACTGATCGCATCGGCTCCAGACTCTTCAGGATGGCCAATACGGTGGGTTGTACGCGATCCGAGTCGTCGTAGAGAAAGCCCTCGGTGGCCGTGGTATTTCGGGTCATGAATTCCGGGGTGGCGACGATTTGCCGGACCAGATCGCGAAAGTCGGTGCAAGACTCGAGGAACTGATTGATTTCAGCTGCGGTGTGCGGGTGCCTCCGCATAATATTTGCAAAGCACCAGATGACGTCCGCATGCGTGATTTTTTTCTTCAGACTCGAACATAAGACAACTTGCTTTCCTGTGGAGCTGCTTACACGCTCCTGCGGCTGCGCTTCGCTTCTCGCAGCCATTCGCAACCATTCGCAGGCTGCTCTCGCCCATGCAATTGGACGTAACGCTTTACTGTGGCGTCTCTTTTTTTTCGCCTGATTTGCCGGCGTTGATATCGAGATTGCTGGTTTAGCATCTCGTTGTGCCAATCGCTGCATCGCGATCCACGTTGGCGCCCAGGCCTGCTCCGGCAACTCACGGGCCCACTCCTGCGCCTGACCGATTTTCTCGAACGTTTCACATAGATCGTCAAAGAGAGCACTCCGCAAAGGCAAGACCCTGCCCTCGAGTTCGCTCATATGGTTCGCGGTCGCGCCGACCAGCGACTTGTCATACGCTGCCCAGGCGTCGAGACGTTCGAAAGCAGTCACCAAGGGCTCGACAATACTTTCCCACGTCGAGCTCTCAGTAATAACGTTGGCTGCGATGCGACGACGGCGCTCGATTTCCAGGTCCTGATACAACACGAGACCTTCGCTGCCGATCAGGCGAGGATGCATAGCCGCGAGCACCGTGCGCATATTGCCAACGCGCCGCATCCGCTCGAAAAACGATCGCGCTGTCATCGGATGGAGGTGGTATCCCACAGCATCTCCGAGGTAACGCAATTTCAGCCCGCGCTGCGAGAGCCGGTATCCCAACTCGACGTCTTCGTAGGCGGCATAACGAAATGCCTCGCTGAAAATCTGCTCGAGATCCGCAGTCAGCGCGCGCTTCCATGAGACATTCGAAGTATAAAACCGGTCGAATGGCATTTCCTGCTGATCGTACAGCGATCGGTAGTCGAACTGCTGGCCACCCGCCCCCACAATGTGGTCGGTGAACCAGTCGCGATTCATGTCCGGATGCCAGTCGACTTTGCCCACGAACGCGGCTTCGGTTTCAGGGTGCCGGCGATGTGCATCACGATGTCGGGCGATCAGGTCGGGCGCGGGGATGATGTCGTCGCCAGTGACGAGGAAAATCTCGCCAGCTGCCTCTTCCAGTCCAAGATTCCTCGCGGCTCCGGGTCCGGGAAGGCCCTCGTTGTCGATCACCCGCGTTCGCAACGCCTTGCCGAACGAGGCGACGAGTTCACGAACCGCCCTGCCGTTGCCGTGATCGTTGACGATCACGATCTCGAACGATTGGTCGCTCTGGGTTGCGTAGCCTGCAAGTGTCTTCGCGAGCTCACTCAGCCGGTCCTTGGTCGGCATGATGACCGAAAGTGGCAAGGTCGCCGGCCGGCGACGCTGGGTGATCTTGGTATCCCTCTCGGCTTTCCACCGGTGTAACGCTTGTACGAGCGCAAGCGCGGCATTTTTCCAGGTGTAACGACCAAACACGTGAGATCTTGCTACCACCGCCGCATCGTCGGCGGCCGTGGGATTGGCGAGATACGACCGTAGCGACTGGACGAGCGAATCCTCACGGACTTGGCACCAATACGCTCCGGGGCCCACGAGGTAGTGGTCGGTGTCGTAGCACTTACCGACGGGGACCTCGTCGAATTCAAGCGGCAGAAAGCCTCCGGCGGGCGCGTATTCCATGGGACCGCCGAACGCGGGCATCATCACAGGCAGCCCGACGGCCATCGCGTCGATGATCTTCATGGCATATCCCTCACCTCGGAAGGGAGACACCATCAAGTGCATCTCGCCATAAAGCCGAATGAGATCTTCTTTACTGAGAAACCTCTCATGCCACACCACCTTGGGAAACGACGGCTGCGCCGCGATCAGGTCGCGAAGCTGTCGCGAGCCTGATGAGGCACCGTAATCCTTGATATGGATTTCAACGGGGTCATGCAGCGCATACGCCTTCGCGAGCGCCGGGATCAGGATGTCCGTCCCATAGCGGTAGAGGTCGTGGGAGTTTGTCACCACTAGGAGCCTGCGAACCGCGGCATCATTCGGCGGCTTGCTGGTGGGGAAAAGTGATTCGATCTCGGGGGAATACCCGGGCGCCACGACCGCGCACTGGGCGGCGGGAACGCCCAAGTCTTGAAGGCTGTCGCTGCAAAACGAGCTCATGGGAAGCTTCAAAACGTCGTTCGTGACGAGATTTCGACTCCACATATCAAGGGGCTGCATCTCGCCGCGGAAGCGATAATTCGTCACGAAGAGTTCCGCGTTGATCTCACCCGATACCTCCTGCATCAAGAACTGCGGCCAGTAGTGATTCAGTTTGATGTGGTATGTCCAGCAAGGACGGTCGGTCATAAGCGCGGAGAGCCGCGGCCGTAGCCGCTCCTCGAGTGTAGAGGAGAGAGCGCTTATACGCGGGAGACTCACACGCTGGCCGATATCAGTGAGTGCAACGGCCAATTCCCCCGCCACCCAGGTCAATGCGCTTCCCTGCGAAAGATCGATTGCGAGGTGAATGCCATCATCGTCATGCGACCGCCGAGGTGCGACGTTAGTGGCTAATGCTAGGAATTTGCTTAAAATGCTAGGAATTTGCTTTTTCACCTAGCGCGGAGAATACACTGGAGAGCCGGTCTGGGAAGGGGAAAAGGGGGTTGGCGTCCAACTCAAGAAAAATGAACTCAATCTTTTTGCGTGAATACATTTATTGAATAACTAACATATAATTAGTTTCTTAGGAATTAAGAAAAGCGCCGCGCAGAATCAACATCCAGCGGTATGATTTTTAATAAATCACTTCCACTTGGTGGATGATGTATTCTCCGGTCGTTGTTCCTGGATCGAACCGAAAACGCCCATTCAAAGGACCTTCTATTTTCCACTCGATTGTGTTCCTGCCCCCTTTTTTTACCCTGATGATGGAATTTTGTTCAGTAAATGCCGATTCATTCTTGAGCTGATAGAATAGTTGAAGCATTTGTTTTTCGGGGAGGGTAATGTCGACTTTTATCACCGCTCCATTTGGCATGGAATCAAGCCAAGGAAAGGAAAAATAAGGATCCTGACCCGTTGAGGTGAAGGAGAGGTCCGATCCCGAAATTTTAATGTTTGTGATTTTGTTCGAAACTTCTTGAGGATTGATCAGCGACTCTGGTGGTATGATAAAGACTTTGGAATTGGTTTCGACCGTTTGATTCGCCTCAACCTTTTGCTCAATGGCAGAACTGGATATTTGGGTTGAAGAGTTACTCGCTTTGGCCTCTTCCGGACCGGATGTCTTTTTTTCGCAGGCCGCGAATCCAACCAGACAGATGAACGCAAACAGCGGGCCTGTGAGCGATGATGGCAGATTTGATTTTTTCATGATGGAGTAAGTTATTTTAATCTGGGTTTGAGTTTAGAGAAAAGCTCAGGAAACTCTCACTAAATCCTAATGGAAAATAGGGTCTATAAATCAGAAACATTTTGTAAGGTTCCCCGTCAATGTTACAATTCAAAAGTAGGGTTTTTAAGTTCTTTCCTCGTTGGAAATTGAACTTTGAGACTTGAAATTTTAATCCGATTGCAAATCCCTGCCGCGCCATATTGATTCGCCTTGTTCATGGCAAACGACTTCGCATTCGAATCTCTCAATCACGCACAACGCGAGGCGGTCGCTAATCTGGATGGTCCGGTCATGATCCTTGCCGGTGCGGGAACCGGTAAAACCCGCACGGTCACTTGTCGCATCGTGCACATGCTGGAACGCAAAGTTCCGCCGGCCGAAATCCTCGCGGTGACTTTCACCAACAAAGCCGCATCGGAAATGCGTGAGCGCATCGGCGGCATGGTTTCCAAACACGCTGCGGAACAAATGACCGTCTGCACCTTCCACTCACTCTGTGTCCGACTCCTCCGCGGCGGTATCGACAAGCTCGGTTACAAAAAGAATTTCTCCATCACTGCCTATTCGGATCAGGTAGGGATCATGAAACAACTGCTCGTCCGCAAAGGTGGAAGCGATGAAAAAATCAAAGCCGAAACCGTTCTAACAGAAATATCCCGAGCAAAAAACAAAGGGATCGATGTGCAGGATCTCCAGGACGACTTCTTCGCACAGCTCGCCGTCGCCTATCAAAACGAACTCCGTGCGCAAAACGCGGTCGATTTCGATGACCTTCTCGTCCTCGCCGAGCAAGTTCTGCGCGAGCACAGCGATGTCCGCGATCATTTCCGCAAGCTCTACACCCGGGTCACGGTCGATGAGTTTCAGGACACAAACTCCCTGCAAATGCGCCTGCTCCAACAACTCGTCGGCCCACCGTATCATGTTTGCGTGGTCGGCGATGACGATCAATCGATCTACGGCTGGCGCGGTGCGGAAGTCGCAAACATCCTCGAATTCGAGCGCTTCTTCCCGAAACCCAAAATCATCCGCCTTGAGGAAAACTACCGCTCTACCCAAGCCGTTCTCCACACCGCCAACTCCCTGATCAAGCACAACACCGGCCGTCGCGAAAAAATCCTCCGCGCCACGCGCAGCGGCGGAGAAAACGTCCGCATCGTCGCCATGCCCGGCGATGACGAAGAAGCGGATTTTATCGCCGATGAAATCCTTGGTGAAAAAACCGCGGTTGGTCGCGAGTGGGAGGATTTTGCCATTTTGTTCCGCACCAACGGCCAATCACGTAAGCTCGAACTCGCTCTGCGCGATCGTAAAATCCCTTACCGCATGGTCGGTGCGCAATCGTTTTACGACCGCAAGGAAATCCGCGACATCTTGGCTTATGCCGCCTTGCTGGTCTCACCACAAAACGACGTCCCCTTGCTTCGCATCCTCAACGCCCCAAACCGTGGCATCGGCCTGGCCACCGCAGTTCTCGCTACGGATTACTCTCGCGAAAAAAACCGTTCCGTATGGGATGCGCTCTGTGATCCTTTTTTCACCACCACCCTCGGAGCCAAAGCCGCAAACGCGATCGAAGACTTCGTCGCTCTCATCTCCGGCGCGAAAAACCGGATCGATATCTCGAATGAACATCCCGCCGATGTTCTTGCCGGACTTCTAAAAGAAATCGATTACCTACCATGGATCGAGCGAGGTTGCAAAAGCGATTCGGAACGCCAGCAGCGCGGAGAATCGATTCATTCGTTGATCGATTCGCTGCGCCAACACATCGATCGCGGCAAAAAACTCCAATCCTTTCTCGACGATTCCGCCCTCGCCTCCGAACGCGAGGACGATGACTTGGAAAAAAAGAAAGGCGCCACTTTGATCACCCTGCACGCATCCAAAGGCCTAGAGTTTCCCATCGTCTATCTGGTCGGTCTTGAAGAAGGATTCCTACCCCACAGTCGCAGCATTACCGAAGGCACCAAGGACGAGGAGCGCCGTCTTCTTTACGTCGGTATCACCCGTGCCCAGGAATCGCTGACACTCACCTACTGCACCACCCGCGTCAAATGGGGTCAAAAAACGGGTTGCCAGCCATCATCTTTCATCGGTGAGCTCGACGACAAGCACCTCACTCATACCACGTTTGATGAAATCCAGAATACCGAAATGAGCGACGATGATCTCAGTAACTTCTTCGCCAGCATGAACAATATCTTCGCGGACGATAAATAGGCAGCCACGACCAGTCGGGGCTAAACGTCCATATCCCAAGGTGTGAATCAACTCATCGAATCCTTACCGTTCTCAGTGCCGCAAGATATGGACAGCGTAGGATAGGCGTCTCTGCCATAAATGATGCTCGACTCACCCCAGTCCACTTTGTGTTAATTTAAATTATGCCACGCATTGCCCGCATTTTTCTCTGGATCTTGATCTCTCTCATTGGCGTCGCTGCCGTCGCAGTCGCCGCTTTCCAACGAGGTGAACCTGTCAACGCGCTCTGGTTGGTCGTTGCCGGTATCTGCGCGTTTGCGGTTTCCTACCGATTCTACTCCGCCTGGCTGATGGCCAAAGTGCTCACCATCGATGACAATCGCGCACCTGCCGCCGTAACATGCAGCGATGGCAAAGATTTTGTCCCGACTCCGAAATGGGTGGTCTTCGGTCACCACTTCGCAGCCATCGCCGGTCCGGGTCCGCTTGTGGGTCCTGTGCTTGCGGCTCAATTCGGTTACTTGCCCGGCATGCTCTGGATCCTCGTGGGCGCCACTCTCGGTGGTGGGGTGCATGACGCGGTCATCCTTTTCGCCTCCATGCGCCGCAACGGAAAATCCTTGGGTCAGATGCTCAAAGACGAAATGAATCCCGTCATCGGCCTGATCGCGATGATCAGTCTGCTTGCCATCATGACCATTCTCCTCGCGGTGCTTGGCCTCGTTGTGGTGAAAGCCTTGGCTGAAAGTCCTTGGGGGCTTTTCACCATCGCCGCCACCATTCCGCTGGCGTTCGTCATGGGACTGATGATCAAGAGCGGAAAAGTTTCAGTCACCGCGGCCTCCGTGTTTGGCGTGATCGGATTGATGGCAGCGGTGGTCGCCGGAAAATATCTGCCGCCATCTTTGACCGAAGCTCTCACCCTCAAGCCCACACAACTCGCATGGGCGATCATGATCTACGGCTTCGCCGCCAGTGTTCTACCTGTTTGGATGTTGTTGGCACCGCGCGACTATCTGAGCACGTTCATGAAGCTCGGTACGGTCGCGGCACTTGGGATTTTCATCGTGATCCTAGCCCCTCCGCTCCACATGCCGGCACTCACGCCATTCGTCCACGGCGGCGGTTTCGTGGTGCCGGGTCCGGTATTTCCTTTCGTTTGCATCACCATCGCCTGCGGTGCGATCAGCGGTTTCCATTCTCTCATCGCCTCCGGCACAACTCCCAAGCTCTTGGCCCGTGAAAAGGATATACGCCTCGTCGGCTACGGCGCAATGATCGTGGAAATGCTCGTTTCACTCATGGCGATCATCGCCGCCTGCGCCCTCCAACCCGGCGAGTATTTCGCCATCAACTCCCCCGTGGCTCCCGGTGACAAGGCAGCTCTAACAGCCCAAATTGAGAAGATCAACAACATCGACGATAAAGGCACCTACAAGGTCACCGAAGCCGACATGCTGCGCATGACCCGCGACATGGGTGAACCCACGACCGTCAAACTTGTCGATGGCACGGTCGTCAACGACTACCCCACCATGGTCGGAAAAACCGGCGGAGCACCCACTTTCGCGGTCGGCATGGCCCACCTTTTCGCAAAAGTCATTCCCGGCAAAACCGCGCTCTCGCTCTGGTATCACTTTGCCATCATGTTCGAGGCACTGTTCATCCTTACCACACTCGACGCCGGAACGCGCGTCGGCCGTTTCATTCTTCAAGACCTATTAGGAAACATCTCACCCAAACTCGGGAAAACCGATTCATGGATCGGAAACATTCTCGCCACCGGACTGCTGGTTGCCGCATGGGGCTTCTTTCTCTATCAAGGTGCGCTTGATCCCGCCGGCATAGCCAAAAGCCTCTGGCCGATCTTCGGTATTTCCAACCAACTCCTCGCCGTGATCGCCCTCTGCCTCGGCACGGTCATCATCATCAAAATGGGAAAAACCCGCCACTGCTGGGTGACCGCCGTGCCCATGTTGTTTCTCACAGTGGTCACTTTCTCCGCCGGCTACTTGAAACTTTTCTCCGCCGGAGCCGCCGGCTTCATCCCAGAAATTGAAAAACAACAAGCCCTCATCGCCAAGGGACTCACTGGCCCGGCACTCAAAGCTGCCGAAACCTCGCTCTTCAACGCCCGCGTCGATATGGTTGTCACGTTCAGCTTCCTGTTCTTCGTCGCCATCATCGTGTTTGGCACAGCCCGCGAATGCTGGCTGCTGATCTCCAAACGAAAAGAAAGCGTTCTTCGGGAAAGCGAATACACGTATCATATCTAACACCAAATGAGTGGACCGCGTGAGTCCACTCGCGCCGACTCATTTGATCAGCAAGAAAATCTCTCTCTTTCTCGCCTGTGGAATCACAAGAAAGCAGTAAGCACAAGCTCCTGCCTTAGACCCATTGCCAGAAATTTTTCGTAGGCATCGGATCTTACAAACCCTAACTCAAACTACCCCTCCTTACGGGCCAGTATCCACATGAGATCGGAAATCCGATTCAGGAAAAGCCGCACCACTTCCGGCACACCGCCCTCGGCTTCATGGAGTTCCAAAACATGCCGCTCCGCGCGTCGCGCCACGGTGCGAGCAAGATCCAAGTGCGCGCGCGCCATCGAACCCTCGGCTCCTGGCACAGCCCAATGCGTGAATTTCACGCCGCTTGCCTCGATCTCTTTTGCTGTCTCGGTCAACCAATCCAAATCTTCCTCGCTGACCATGGCATAGCCTTTTTCAACATATTGAGCCACATCCTCCGGCAAACACGCCAGCTGACCCATCAAGCCGAATAAAAGATTCTGCACCCGATCCAACGTCACCGTGTTCTTTCCTTCCACATCCGCCGCACGCGCCAGCCCAATGGCCGCATTGAGTTCGTCAATCGTCCCCAAGGCCGCAAACCGAATCGAAGTCTTGGCAATCCTCTTTCCGAACATCAGATCCGTCATCCCGTCGTCGCCTCGTTTTGTAATGATACTCATTTCCTTGAAGATGAACATTGAATCCCTGTGAGCAATAACGAAGATATCCGACGAACATGAGAGAAACTGAATTAGCGAATCAATTGGAACAGACCATAGGCGAGGTGATTCGCGGTCAGGCGGAAACCATACGAAAAGTGCTTGCCTGTATGTTCGCCGGCGGACACGTGTTGCTGGAAGACTTTCCCGGAACGGGAAAAACCACCCTTGCCAAGGCCCTTGCCAAAGCCATTTGTGGTGCCGAGTTCAAACGCGTCCAGTTCACACCCGACCTCCTGCCCTCCGATATTCTGGGAGTCTCGGTGCTCGACCCCCGATCCCAGGAATTCCGTTTCCACAAAGGCCCAGTATTCACCGACATCCTTCTCGCGGACGAAATTAACCGCGCCTCACCTCGGACCCAGAGCGCGCTGCTCGAGGCCATGGGCGAAAGACAGGTCAGCATCGAGGGCGAGCGCTACGATCTGGATGGTTTATTTTTCGTCATTGCCACCCAAAACCCCATTGAATTCCGCGGCACCTATCCGCTTCCCGAAGCCCAGATGGATCGCTTCTCCATGCAATGCCAGCTCGGTTATGTCAGTGCGGAAGAAGAAGCAAAAATCCTGCACGACCAAGTCGAAAACCATCCAGTAAATTCCATCAAGCCGATGATCAGCCGCGAGCAAATTTTAGAAATTTCCGCCGCATCCAGAAAAATTCGCTTCAGCGATGAGCTCCGCCACTACGCGGTCTCACTCGTCGGCGCCACCCGTAACATTCCCGAAGTCCAACTCGCCGCCAGCCCCCGCGCGTCCCTGGCGCTGATGAAAATTTCCCAAGTCATCTCACTGTTCGAGGGCCGAGAATTCGTGACTCCGGAAGTCATTCAAGCCGTCGCGACGGATGTGATTGCTCACCGTCTCGTGCTTGCCCCGGAATCCAAATACTCAGGCGTCAACGCGCGCCAAATCGTGGCTGATCTGATCAAAAATACTCCTGTCCCCATCTGATGAGCTCAAGCTCCGTATCGCGGCGTTTCCGATTTCTTTACAGGTTCTATTTCAATGGTGCCCGATTGCAGTTTTGGTTTAGCCAACGGATCCGACCCGCCGGAATCTGCGCCCTACTCGTCACCTCGTTGGCGAGTTTCATGTGCGTAGGCCAACCCAAGAACTCAATCTTCCAACTTTTCTGCCTAAGCTTCGGGCTCGTCGTTCTGGCCTTCATCTGGGCGAGCTTGCGGCGTGCGAGTGTCACCGCCGAAATCAAAGCGCCGAAATACGCCACTGTTGGTGAAGAGCTGCGCTACTCCGTGCATCTCAGCCATGCGCATCACCGCACCCAATACAGTTTGCGTCTGCTACAAGTTCCGCCCGATCCTAGACCCAGCCTGTTGGAATTCAGTCAAGTCAAAGAACCTTGCGAAGATCAACGCAACCCCTACGACCGGGCGATGGCTTATTACCGCTGGCGCTGGTTGATGTCACAGCACCGCAGTTTTATTTCCAACGAATCCAGTGCCGCGTTCGATCTCCCAAGTGGAAAAATCACAACAATTCCCATGACCCTTACCGCTCAAAAAAGGGGCGTCTACCTCCTCGAAAATCTGCGTCTTCTCATGCCTGATCCGCTTGGCTTTTTCCAAAAATCCCGTCCGCTCACCCCACCACCCTCACGTTTGATCGCCCTGCCGAAACGTTACGCCCTACCCCACATCGAAATGCCGGGCTCATCCACGTTTCGCATCGGCGGCGAGGAAACCAGCAACGCCACCGGAAACTCAGGCGAATTCGTCGGTCTTCGGGAATACCGACCTGGCGATTCTCTACGCCAAATCCACTGGAAAAGCTGGGCGCATACCGGAAAACCGATGGTGAAAGAACTCGAAGATACCTTTTACCCCCGCTATGCCTTGATTCTCGATACTTTTCCGGGATCAAACGATCGTATGATCTTTGAAGAAGCAGTCTCCATCGCAGCCTCTTTCATTGTTAGCCTGGATCGCAACGAAGCCCTGTTGGATCTCATGTTCATCGCCGAACATGCCCACATCGTCACCGCTGGGCGTGGCTTGGAACGCACCGAAAAACTTCTCGAAGCGTTGGCAGCTGTTCAAATCGAGCCCATACCACGCTTCGATATACTCACAAACTCAGTCATCAGACACCGAGATCGCATCACCTCATGCTTACTCGTTCTGAATGGCTGGGACAACGAGCGCATGGAATGGATCAAGAAACTCAAAAATACCGGCATTCCCATGGTTCCCATGATCATCGGAAAAGGTGAGCCACCCAAATCGATCCAAGGCTATTGGATCGATTCCAATAACGTGGCTCGCGACCTGATGCGGCTACCGTCTAAACTTTCCAGCACTTAATCTCATCGCCCCATGATCCATCAACGTATCCAGCCACCCCCAAGATTATTTCTTGGTGCCGCGCTCCTTTTCTGGGGCGCCATGGCCGGACATTCTCTAATCGCCTTGATCCTTGCGCTCATCATTGAAAGCGCCAACTGGATTCACTCCCGCTGGCATTTCAATGATCAAGCATGCTCCCGTGCATGGTATCTCTGCATCGTCCTCACCCTCTTGACAGCGGTAGTCATCTGGCTTGATGGGAGCCGATACACCACCCTCGCCAGACTCCTCACTTGGCTTCCCGCACTCCTGTTTCCACTCCAGTTTATCCAATCATTTGGATTTCATAATTATCTAAGCCTCAATTGCTTCTATATTTTTTCACAGTCTTTTATAAAAAGAAATTCAGACCTCGGCATTAATCAATCAATCGTTCGTTTTAATTTTGGAAACGCTTACTTCGTTGCCATCATCATCGCCTCCAGCTTGAGCCCCAATGCCCAACAATGGATCTTTTTTGTCGGTCTAGTTATCCTCACCTCATGGCTCATGCTAGCAAATGTGAGGAGTCGGCTTTTTGCCATGACCACGCTCCTGATCCTTGCGGCAGTCATCGGGCTATCGGGTCAGATCGGAATGACCGCACTCTATCACTGGGCCACCCATCGAGGACTCAACCTTGATGGAACAGGAAACACGGATCCCAATCTCAAGATCACCCATATCGGATCTCTGGGTGCGATCAAGCAGTCCCATGAAATGTTGTGGAGAGTCACTCCAAAAGCCGGACAAATGCCACCCAGACTCCTGAGAACAGCTTCCTACAATCGCTACAAAGGCGTGAACTGGAGAGTCCAATATCCGGCTCCATTGAGCGATAACGAAGAAAGTTACCGCCCGTTGGACTCCACCGATCTGGCCGTGGGCAACTCTTTTTACCTGTTGCGCGAAAACATGATCCGGAAGGATATCACCAAGCCACTCTCCGAATTCGGAATCCGTGGCGCCGCCATGACAGGAGATCCCCTACCCTTGCCGGGAAACACATCGACTTTAAACAACTTTCTGCTCAATGAGGTCGATCTCAACCCACTCGGCACCGTTCGGATCTTCCCCATCAAATCCATTATCCAAGGCAAGGTCCGCTGGAACGACGACCCAACCACCGAGGCACCTCCTTACCCGAAAGAAGACCTCGCCATCGACGAATACGAAATGGAAGGCATCCAGGAAGTCGCCGGCTCACTGGGATTGAAACAATTGGCAACGACTACTGAAAAAATCAAGCGTCTCAGGGAATTTTTCGACTCCGAGTTCGATTACACGCGCCATCTCACCATTGGGCGGGCATTCAGTTCCAAAAATCGACCAACCGCGATTGAAACATTTCTAACCACGAACAAAAAAGGCCATTGCGAGTATTTCGCAACAGCCGCCGCCCTGCTTCTCAGAGCAGCCGATGTACCCACTCGTTACACGGTGGGTTTCTCGGTCATGGAAAAAAATCCAAGTCATGACGAATGGATTATTCGTGGAACGCATGCTCATGCATGGACTCGCGTTTGGAACAAGGAGCTCCAACTTTGGGTTGACTTCGATCCCACACCGGGCGGTTGGCTGATCGATGAAACGAGTGGCCACAACTGGATGCGGTCATTTTACGATCGTTATCAACGCATCAAAGAAGACTTTTTTCTCTGGCGCAACGAAGCCGGAAACCGACTCGCCGTGACCCTCGTCATGTGGATACTAGGAGTCGTAATCGTGCTGTATGTCGCGATTCGCCTGAAAAAATCCCGAGTCGTCGTTAATTCCAGAAAATCAATGCGTGGAGTGGGGAAACCCGTTATCAAAACCCCGCTGCATGATCTTGAAAAAACCGCACTCAAGATTCTAGGCAAAAGAAATCCCGGAGAAACCTTCGTGGTGTGGTTGAGAAAACTGAAAGACTACCGCATCTCCGAGGCCAAACTCGAGGAAGCTTGTGCCTTGCACCAACAACTGCGCTTTGATCCGTCCCCAGACGAAACCAACTCGGAAAAAAAACTCCTTCAAATCGCTCGGGATTTGGAAAAACAAATCAAAGACTCTTGAAGTGATTGCTAAAAAATTTCTGACACAAAGGCGCAAGGTTTTGCAAATCACCGTGAATCTAGTGAACCAGGAATTTCCTCTGTGCCTCTGCCTCAGGATTCAATGCATCAAGCTCACTCTCTTGCACGGTATCAGCCAAAAGCTCATCGCGGAATTTAGCTATAATCGCCTCTACCGGCCATGAAGATGCCTCTCCAAATGCACAAATCGTACGACCATCGATCTGGTAAGCCACGCTCTCGAGGGTTTCGATATCTTTGGCTGATGCTTTACCCTCAACCAAACGATCGGAAATCTTTTTCATCCAAGTCGACCCCTCACGGCATGGGGTGCACTGACCGCAAGATTCGTGGGCATAGAACGCGTTGAGATTGTTGAGAACCCATGACATTTTGCGAGTGTCATCCAAAACAATCACGCCTCCGGATCCCGCCATGGAGCCACAAGCCGCCAACGAATCGAAATCCATGGGGATATCCCAAAATGCCAATTCACGTTCGGTTCCATCCGGGTTCCTAAGTTTGAAAACCTCGTTGGCTTTGAGAATTTTTGACGATGAACCGCCTGGGATGACCGCTTTGATTTCCCTGCCATCCTTGGGACCACCGCACATGTCGTAGAGCAATTCACGCATGGTGACTTTTCCAACCTCGACTTCAAAATACCCAGGATTTTTGACATCTCCGGAAACGCAGAGAATACGGGTGCCGGTATTACGGGCCACTCCGAGTTTAGCATACTCATCACCACCCATACGAATGATGTGCTTCACATGGCAGAGCGACTCGACGTTGTTGACGATGGTCGGGCACATATAGAGGCCCAATGCGGCTGGAAAATAAGGCGGCTTGATGCGAGGATAGGGGCGCTTGCCCTCGAGAGACTCAATCAAGCCCGTCTCCTCGCCACAGATATAGGCACCGGCACCGCGATGCACATAAATCTCGAGATCAAATCCGGAATTGAGAATATTCTTACCCACAAAACCCTTTGCCCGAGCTTCTTCAATCGCCTTTTCAACAATGAGCGCAGCTTCAGGAAATTCTTCCCTCAGATAAATAAACGCTTTGTGCGCTCCCACTGCAAAACATGAAATTACCATCCCCTCGATGAGTTGATGCGGATCCTGATGAACGATGTAACGATCTTTGAATGTGCCGGGCTCGGATTCGTCTCCGTTACAAATCAGGTAAACCGGCTTAGTGTTGTTTGGGGGAATAAAGGTCCACTTCATTCCGGTCGGAAAGCCCGCTCCGCCCCTGCCCCGTAATCCTGATTTCTTCACTTCCTCGGTGATGTCCTTTGGAGCCATCGTAAAGGCTTTCTTGAGATCATCATAGCCACCATCCGACATGTAGGTCTCGATCGAAGGATCCCATCCGATGCGGTCTATATTCTTGAAAATAAGCCGGTATTCGCGGGCGTGTGGTTGCTTGGTATACGATATCATGGGCGACGCGCGGCAATATGCCCGCTCAAAGCCGGATCGCCAATGGGATTTTCCAAGTTTGTGAATTTTTTCACAAGATGATCTCACCCGCTCCTATGGCTGAGAGCGCATAAAACGGTCAACTTCAGGATCCAAATAGGGAATATTCTGCTCATTTCTCGCCAAAGCTTCTCGGATCGATGTCGAAGAGGCAGGATGGCTCCCCTTTACCACCCGCATCCGATACCCCGGCATGGAATGAACTTCTTCTCCATTTCTCACCATGACAATAAAAGTTGCCAACTCCGCCAACTTCTCGGGATGCATCCATTTTGACAACATCCTCCATTGATCCCCTCCCATAACCCAAAACCATTCGGTTCCGGGAAATTTCTGATCCAGCTTGGTCAGTGTTTGATAAGAATATGATGGCCCATCGATTTCAATTTCCGTCCGATCCACCCGCGCCCATGGCAAATCACGAATGGCAAGTTGCAAGGCTTCGACACGTTTCTGACCCGAGGACGGTGGGGTCGCGAGCTTGTGCGGGGAAATCTGACATGGCAGAAACCAGACCTCATCCAGATCTGCAGCGGCTTTTGCAAGAGTCGCCAAATGAATATGACCCTCATGAACCGGATCAAAGGAACCACCGAAAATTCCGATCCGCTTGCGACCCGATGCCGGCACATGGCTCGAATGAATTTCCTCTGTCATAAAACAATCGATACCTCGGCTTTTGGAAGGGTCATCAGGAATTTCGTTTCACGACCCGGAGTGGAAGCGACCGTGATGGTTCCATGATGGGCCTCTATCGCACGTTTCACTATCGACAAGCCTAAACCCGTGCCTTTGATTTCCATCTGCGAGTGATGTTTCTCCACTCGATAAAATCGGCGGAAAATATGTGGAAGATCCGCACTGGGAATACCGACTCCATTGTCACTCACCCATATCCGCACGAACTTGTCAGTCTCCTCAGCTCCCACCTCGATCCTGAGATCTTTGTGAAGATTTTGCTTAAGGGCGTTTTCGATGAGATTGAAAAGCACCTGAGTCCAGTAGAAACGATCCCCTTGCATGATCAGGTTATCCTGTTGCAAATTCACACTCACAATCGCCTTCTGATTCTGGATCACGGACTCCAGACGCTCCAATACATCCTTGATGCATGAATGGATTTTGAATGGCTCAATATTGATGGCGGAGGCTTCTCCGGATTCCAACCTAGAAATCACCAGCATATCTTCGACAATGAGCGAGATTCTCTCCGCATGTTTTTTCATCACGGATAAAAAGCGCTTTGCCATTTCCGGATCTTCCAACATCCCCTCATCCAAAAGATTTTCCAGATACCCCGTGATAATCGCCAATGGCGTGCGCAGTTCATGTGATGCGTTTGCAACGAAGTCCTTGCGTATTTGATCAAGCTGATACTCGGATGTCACATCACGGATCACGACTCGGGTATGCGGCTTGCTCCCCCTAGAATCTGTAAGTTGGGCGGCGTCAATATTCCATGCATTGATTCCACGCGTCTCAAGATCGCCCAGCGGGGAAGTCTGCTGCGGTAAAACCACACGCTGTTGAACCGGCTCTCCGGTCTCAAGACATTGCAGCAAAGCTTCCGCCAAACGAGGATCAAGAAACGCCTCTCGGACCGGCCTACCTACCAACTCCCTTCCACTGAACAGGTTGCGTGCTATCGCATTTGCAAAACGGATATTGGCATCCGAATCAACAATAAGAAACGCATCTCCCAGCGCATCCAACAAATGATTCCTTTCATCCTGCGCCTGCCGGAGATCATTCTCTGATTTTTTCCCAATCTCAACAACTAGCTTTGCACATTCGCGCTTCAAAGCCCGGATCCGAAAAGTATGGATCACAAAACCGACAATGACACCGAATGTCGCAATGATGGCAAGATGGTCGGTCATGAAATGGAACTAGCCAACTGATAGCCTACTCCTCGCACGGTTTCAATCAATGCTCCATATTGTCCCAGTTTTTGCCGCAGGCGCTTCATATGGGTATCCAGAGTCCGACTGTGGACCTCGTCACAATAACCCCAAACTGTGCGCAAAAGATCATTCCGATCCTGAGGCTTGCCGGGCCGCTCACACATATAAAGAAGCAATTTGAATTCGGTCGATGTCAGATCCAAGGGCTCGTTATCCAAATAAAATTTGACCGAGTTTTTATCAAAACGAAACGGACCGAATTGAAATTCCACCAAGCCCGGAGCCGCATCGGCTCGTCTTAATATGGCATTCACTCGCAACACCAGTTCCTTGGGGCTGAATGGTTTGGTCAAATAGTCATCCGCACCGGCTTCCAATCCTTGGATACGGTCTTCCGTCTGGGCTCTTGCCGTCAACATCATGACCGGAATGTGCGAGGTTCTGGCATCTCTCCTGATTTCCTTGAAAACCGCCAAACCATTCCGACCAGGCAACATCAAATCCAAAACCACCAGATCCGGCCGCTCCCTAAGACATACCTCTGTTCCCGTGATTCCATCATGGGCTTTGAACACCTGATAACCGGCCCGCTCCAAATTGTATCGAATCAGATCCGCAATATCGACATCGTCTTCTACGACCAAGATTTTATGCATTAGTTGGGATTTTAAAATTTCCTACACCATATTACCAATGAGCTGTATGTGACGATTCGGTCACATTCAACCCAGCTTACCGTTTCCATTTCTCAGATTCAAAGCATGACAGGCATCACAGTGAACCAATTCCGTATCATTCCGGTTCATAAAAACATGTCCACAAAGCCGGCAAACTGTAACCAAACGCTTGAGTTTACGCTCACTTCTCCAATGCAGAAATCTCGAAAACGCACCGAAAACCGCCACGCAAACTAGGGTTGAGAAAAGCACCAACCGGACAAAATCATTCAGAACCAGTTCCATGAATCCTTTCGTTTGAAAATTCGATCCGCAAGCCCAACCAACGCTCTGGCTCCTCCGATTTCTGAAAGCTCAAGCCTTTCAGCCAAGCAATGAGAGCCATCGAACTTGCCTCATGCCCACCTTTAAGCGAAAGGCATTCCATAACCTTGCCATCAGCTGCCAAATTCAACAGGAATATCCACTCAGCGGATGCCATCACATCCTTCATCTCAACCTGAAGCGGAGTATACCCGCTTGGCAGCCATGCTTCCGCTTCCCTGTTGTATGGTAGCAAGACAGGACTCAACCCAAAATCGTTTTTTGAATGACGCTTCACCGCTTCACTCGATTTAAAATTTCTCGGATAAACCCGTTGTCCCTGCACGGAAATGCGATCCATAGCGATCGATGAATCCGTCTCCAATGGCTTCATGGTTACCCTATACGGATTCCATGATTCATCATCATCCAACAAACCCACACCCAGTTTCTCCAGAGGATCATGCATACCCATGATTTCAAGTCCTCCGGGAAATGGTCCCTCTTCCTCCGCTTTCATTCGCCATGTCCGCCCCTCTTCATCATCCTGCAAATACAGCACGGATGCACTCTTCACTGCGGCGATGTCCTTGTGATCAAATCGCACATTGAACAAACTAAACATTAATCCGAAACCTATCGCCGCAACCAGAACCGAGACGCCCTTCCAACCCCGGTGGGCCTCTACACCGCTCCAGTCAAAAATCAAATCGTTCTTATTCATCCATCGGTTCGCTTTCTGGAATCTCAGGTTCAGTTTTTCCAACCAATGCAATTTTATATCCCAACCGCAGAACAAGATCGACAATTTTTGACTGCATCCCCGCAGACGCTCCAATGTCGGTTTTCAACAAAACCATGGCGCGCGACATCACCTCGTCCGCTTTCAGAACCTCAAGTCTTGAACTAAGTTCATCCAAACTGACAACCTCCCTGCCCAAATAAATCTGGGGCTCATTTTTTCCCGAATGCAATGTGACAACAATGGATTCTCCATATCGCTGCATCTGAAACTGTGAGGCGGGCAACTCAACGATCACTCCGCTCTGATTCAGAAACACCGGCCCAAGCAACAAGAGCATAGTGACCGTAATAAATAGATCGAACAATGGCAGCGCATGCAGAAACCCCGGGCGCTCATCTAATGTGGTCTCCAATTTCACTCCGTATGGGAAACTTTTGCTTTTTTATCGGTTGATGCCCGCTTTCTTCCACTGGACGTCTCTCCACGGAACGGCGCAAATTCAAGTTCTTCACGGGCGTCCGCGATCATGTGAACAATCTCAATCCCAGCCCTCTCAATCCGCGAAACCAGCCGCTTGGACCGGCCGACAAAATAAAGATAAAATACATACATCGGAACCGCGACCGTGAGCCCGATCACTGAGGTAATGAGCGCAGTCAGAACTCCGGCGGAAAGCTCATTGGGCCCAGTCGCACCGCCTTGCTCGCTAACGCGCTGAAACGCATCAATCATTCCCAACAATGTGCCCAGCATGCCGACCAAAGGCGAAATAAGTGCCACCGCAAGAATCGCCCGAATGTTTTTTTCAATCCGTGGCACTTCGAGCTGACCTGCCTCCCGCACCACATCACTCAAATCCCTGCGATCCAAATAGTATCTCAGGAGCCCCGCATGCGCCACCCGTCCCACCGGACCGGGCGCTCTCGCCGCTTCATGCAAGGCCTCAGCGAACGCCCTGCGTTTGATATGTAAAGCAAGCCCCACCAATAGCGCGCTGACGTTGATCCTAGCTCGATGAAAGTAAAAAAAACGCTCAACAACAAAAATTGAGCCAAAGAAACCCAGCGCAAGCAACACCCATACGAGCGGTCCGCCCTTTTCAATTAATCCTGATCCATCCCACAAGGCCAATATCATCGTTCCTTCACGTTAACGAATGAAACGCCTACCTAGCAACCCCGAAAATAACCGATTCAATTCCCAAATTTCAATTTTTCAAGAAATTGGCAGAGTAAAGACACCCGCTCCCCCACGGGTATGGTCTCAAGCAGCAACTGCCTCAAATCAGGATCCTGAACCAACTGCTGCGCCACCAGATCCGCCATCAGACCCGCTTCGTCCGCTTGGCTCAAAAGATTTAAAACCCCGTTTCTAACCTCCTCCGGCATTCCAGACAAGCAATCCTCGACCGACCCTTTCAAGGCCAACATGGCTGCAGAATTTCGATCCTTCTCCAAAGGCTGACCCAATAAAGGCTCGATGAGAGCGGTAGGAAAAGCCTCATCCTCAAGCCATTCGGTGAATCTGACACGAATCACTCCATGCAGCAAAAGCTCAGACGTGCCGTCTTCACGCTCGCGTGATGCCCGCACCAAACCGACCGTCCCGATACTCGCCGCATGTGACTCCGATTGACGCGCCACCGCAAACACACAATCTCCCTCCAGCGCCCGATCGAGCATCAGTCGATACCTCTCCTCAAAAATGAAAAGAGGCAGGCCTCCATGCGGAAACAAGGTACAATCCGGCAATATCATTACGCCGCATTTTCTAGGTAGGTTCAAACCCGTCATGCCTGCAACATGGCATCCAAAACCATCCGACGCAAACTCTCTGTCACCCACTCGACTTCTCTTTGTTTAAACATCCCCCATGCACCGCGTGAATCCATTCGCCATCCCTCATCTTCTCCCAAACACAGTTGTCTCTGTTCCTTTCATCCGCTTTAATCAATCCATGCCCCGAATTTCCAGCCTCTGGCTCACCTCGTTCATTGCCTCATGCGCTATCTCTTGTATCCCCATTCCCAAGCCGCCCATTTCAAGCCAGCTGCCGTCTCCCTCCACCATCAAACAGCCGATTGCAGAAGACCTACCCCTAAAAATACCAACAACTCTAACAGAGCATTCCGTTTCTCCGCCAAAAGTGGTGAGTCAAACCCTCTCAACCATCCAATTCCACGGCGTCTCTTTCGATTCCAGATCTCATGCATTAAAAACCATCGATCAACCCAACGGCCCCGGTAGCGAGTATTTCGATGCTCGCGACTGCGCCACCAAGCAGCAAGCCCTACTCGCCATCAACGCCGGTTTTTTCACACCGGAAGGAAACCCTCTCGGCCTCGTCATTTCCGAGGGCAAACGCTCTGGCTCATGGAACTCTAGCTCATCTTTAGGATTGGGAATCTATCGCATCGACCCATCGGGCAACGCTTCCATCTCAAGACGCACACGAGTTGGCGCCGTATCCGACTCCAGGGAACTCCTCCAAGCTGGCCCCTTGCTCATCGAGAACTACAACCCCATCACCGGCCTCGATCAAAGCAAAATCGCCATGCGTTCCATCCTCCTCCACGATGGCAGATATCGATGGTGGGTCGGCATCACTTCCCCATGCAGCCTCGCTGGTCTCAGCCAAGCGCTCATCATCCAATCCCCAACTGGCTGGAAAATCTCTCACGCTCTCAACCTCGATGGCGGACGCTCCACCGACTTACACGTTTCCTCCAAAATCTCTGGCAAAACCCTGGAACGAAAAAGCCTCATGAACCGCCAAGTCAGAAATTTTCTGATCCTGAAATAACCCCTCTTCACCATCCAATTGCAGGCGTAACTCGCTCGCCTATTGGCTGCGTCGCACCTAACTGTGAGTCTTTGAATTTTCGATCAAGTTGCCATGGTTGGCGCGCATGATTTCCATTTTGTGGGAACTAAGCAGTCATTTTACTTTGACCATGCCAAAAGAATGGGCGGACTTTTTCCGAATCACACTGGTAACCGATTTATTCAACCTTCGATCATCGCATAAGCATTGTGATGATGAATCGACTCGAAATTTTCAGCCTCAACCCGATACCAATTCACAAGCGGATGCTGCTTGAGACCCGCTGCGACATTTCTCGCCAAATCCTCAACGAATACAGGTTGATCATAAGCCCTCTCCGTCACGGCTTTCTCATCGGTGCGCTTCAAGCCCGCATATAATTCACAACTGGCGGAACGCTCGGCCAGTTCGATTAGTTCTTCAAAAGTCAGTTGATCCGAACCTTCAACCGAAATCGTTACCACACCACGCTGATTATGAGCGCCGCGCTCACTGATCGCCTTCGAACAAGGACAAAGCGTAGCAACCGGAATCTCCACACTGTAATAAAGCTCATGCTCTCCATCCGCAGAAAAACGACTTTCAATACCCAACTCATAATCCATCAGACTTTTCATGCCCGATACCGGCGCCTCCTTTTCCCGGAAAATGGTGAATTCACAACTCACTTGCGCGCGCGCCGCATCCAGTCGTGATGCAAGTTCCGCAGTCAGGCGACTCAGGAATACTCCAGAAAGCGGTTCTTTATATTGGTGCAGCACATCCACAAAGCGACTCATATGAGTGCCTTTGAGATGAGCGGGTAGTTCAACCGTCATTTCATACTTCGCAACCGTCGATTGAACAACGGCATCCCGACCGAGATAGGTCGCCGGGTAGCGCAATTCTCTCACACCCACTCGATCAATGACAATCTCGCGATGATCTTGTTCGTTCTGCGTATCTGGCAAAACCTGCATCTTGGTTCTTTCTACGAGGGAAATAAAAAACCCGCCCGTTGATTCGGGCGGGCTTTTGAAAATAAGTTATCCATGCTTAGTGAAATCAACATCCACCAGATTATGGCATCAGGTTGATCGCGCGGGACTGCTTGATCGCGTTATTGATTTTGCGATGCAACTTAGCGGAAACACCTGTCACACGACGTGGAAGAATTTTTCCCGTTTCGGTGGTGAATTTACTAAGAACTTCAGGATTCGTTGGAACCAACTGCTCGACAGGGATGTCCTGTCTGCGGCGGGTCATCTGGCGGTTAGCCTTACGAAAATTGATACGGCGTTGTACGGTCTTTGGCTCGGACATGATAATTAGCGGAGTTCGCGGTGAAGGGTTCTGCGCTTGAGGAAATGATTGAATTTCACTTTCTCCAAGCGACCTGGAGTACGAAGGCTTTTCTTGTTAC
>CAMCBV010000026.1 GCA_945873125.1 Prosthecobacter debontii | reverse complement strand
ATCTCATGGGACAGCATAGGCACGTAAACTCGTCATTCACTCACCAACTCAAAAAAACTCGCAATCGCCATCACCCAAATCGGACCATTAAGCCTTGTAAATTCAAGGCTTGCACAGCCCCGCGCTTATGCTGTGGGATACCTGTGATTTAGAATCACCTTCGGGAAGTTGGCCGTTGGATACTCCTGGTGGGCGTTTTCATGCCGAGTGGGATGATCAAGCTCCGGTCACTCGCGAGGGACAATTGATTTTCTTTTTTCAGTTTCTTCAGGCTGGTGGGCGCTGGCAGGAATTCTTGCGCGAATGCCCGCTACACTACACGGGGAACCGCGGCAGTGGGGCGGACCACATTATGGGGACGGTGTTGCTCAGCGTGCTTAGTGGACACTGGCGTTACGCGCACATAAACCTAGAAACAGAATTGGAACCACAATGGAAGCGCAGCGCACATGGACGGACTGACTACTAGAAAATATTTCGTCAAATGGACACAGATACACACGGATAATCAAAGAATTATGAATTTTTTCAGTCTCACCTTTTAGGTGAATGAAGAATTCTTGCTAATCCTCTTAGCATCAGTGTTAATCCGCGTTTATCCGTGGTTCATTTTCCGCTTTAGGATTATGTTAGAGCATGAGGAGCGAGGGTTACCCTATCTTTTTAAAATGCGTCACACGGCCAAAGTGAAGCTGCTTGTCATACAAATGATGAGGCAGGATGCGCTTTGGAAAGACTGCGGGGAGGACTGGCAGGCTCTAGATACAAGCATACGTCTCACTGGTTGGACGCGAGCAAGGCGAGTGGTGCTGGTGCGCGAAAGTCCGAGCCGCGCCCCTGTCACCCAGATCGGCGAGGTGAAGAAGCGACGTCGAGGAAAAGACCGTCAGACATTTTTACCCAACGCCCAAGGCGAGAACTGGGAAGCGCAAGCCACCCCGTGGAGTGGAAAGATCGCTGTATTGGTCAGTTCGTTAGATGAAATAGCATTCCCCACCATCGTCATACCTAAGCATTATCGCGACCGAGGAGATGCGGAAAACTGCTTTGACGAACTCAAAAACCAATGGGGTTGGGGCGGCTACACCTCACGCAAGCTCGCCCCAAGTCGCCTCATGGCTAACCTCATTGCACTATTTTACAACTGGTGGAATCTGTATCTCCGGTTTTATGACGATAAGCACCATCGCGAAGCCATACGCACCCGCCCGATGCTGATGGCCGGAGTGGGTAGGCAAGTTCAAAGCGGAGGTCAGCGGAGGGTGAAAGTTAGCGTCCTGCACGAGAAAGGCGACCAAATAGCTCAAGCAGTGACAACAATTAGCAAGGAATTACACTTGATCTGCGCCATCACGGAGCGATGGAGCGTAGACCAAAAATGGACACTGCTATTAACGCGATTATTACGTCGTTGGCTGGGCGGAAAATGGCTTCCCGGCCTACCCGAAGAGGCTGAATTACTCCTGAGTGGATAAAACCACCACGCTTAACGACGCACAAAATGAAAAATCAAACTCCTCAGCCAATGAGGCTCAAAAAACACGCCCATTTTCCTTTTTAGGATTATCCATTATCCCGAGCCAAAAGGATCTGTATCCTCCGCTCTCGCGACACCTGCTCAATTCCTTAGAATAAATTTCTTGAATCTGAAATCTTTTTACTACCGACGATTTTTGAAAAGCCAAAACCCCGGTCACCTTGCGATGAACCGGGGTTGTTTTGAATGTTGTTAGAATTAAGCGGAGACCACGTCTTCTTCGTCTTCGAAGATTTCTGGTGCTTCGACGATCGGTTCTGGCTCTTCGACAGTGAACTCGAACTCCGAATCACGGTGGTGATGGAAGCCGGTGCCCGCTGGGATGAGGTGACCCATGATGACGTTTTCTTTGAATCCGGTGAGGTAATCGATACGGCCAAGGGTCGCAGCTTCGGTAAGAACACGGGTGGTGTCTTGGAAGGAAGCGGCGGAGATGAACGAATCGGTTTCCAAAGAGGCTTTGGTAATACCAAGCAGAACTGGTTCACCTTCAGCAGGCTTACCACCGTTAGCAACGATCTCGGCGTTGACCTTTTTGAAGGTGGTGCGCTCGACTTGATCACCCCAGAGGAATTGATCGGCATCGCCCGGATCGGTGATTTTCACCTTACGAAGCATCTGACGAACGATAACCTCGATGTGCTTGTCGTTGATTTCCACGCCTTGGACGCGGTAAACCGATTGGACTTCGTTCACAAGGTGTTCTTGGAGTTCGGTTGCGCCGCAAGCTTCGAGCAGATCTTCGGGAGAAACAGGTCCTTCGGTGATTTGATCGCCGCGTTTCACGCGATCACCTTCGGTCACGATGATGTGTTTGCCCATCGGCACGAGGTGATCGACTTGTTCGCCGGTAGTCGAATCGGTAACGATAACCTTTTTCTTACCGCGAACATTTCCGCCGAAGGATACATCACCTTCGATTTTGGCAATGACGCAGGACTCTTTCGGTTTGCGTGCTTCGAAGAGCTCAGCAACGCGTGGGAGACCCCCGGTAATGTCTTTGGTGCGGGCCACTTTACGTGGGGTTTTCGCAAGCTGGGTTCCCCCAGTGACCACTTCGCCTTCCTTGACGGAAAGGTGAGCGCCAACAGGAATGGAGTAACTGATGATGACCTCGCCGGTTTTCGGATCGGTAATGCAGACCTGAGGATGGAGATCCTCTTTGTGCTCGGTAACCATCGTTCCTTTTTTGCCGGTTTCCTTGTCAACCTCGGCGGCAACAGTGATACCGAGAATCATGTCACGGAATTCAACTTTACCAGGCTTCTCGGTGAGAATCGGCACGTTGTAAGGATCCCATGTCACGATGGTATCGCCTTTTTTAACATCTTCACCGTCTTTGGTGGAGATGATCGAACCAATGATGATGGAGTGGCTTTCAAGTTCTAGGCCGCCTTTGTCGCGGATCGAGACCGAACCGTTTTTATTGAGTGCCACCCAGTTACCATCCGAGTCTTGAACCACGCGGAGGTCCTTGTAGACGAGGCGTCCGGCGTTCTTGGTTTTGATGATGGGTTGTTTGAAGGTTGCTGCAGCAACACCCCCAACGTGGAAAGTACGCATGGTAAGCTGGGTTCCCGGCTCACCGATCGACTGCGCGGCAATAATACCGACAGCTTCACCGATCTTGACCGGAAGGCCTGTCGCAAGATTGAGGCCGTAGCAGTTGGCGCAGCAACCACGGTCCGCTTCACATGTAAGAACCGAACGGATTTTGAGTTTCTCGTGACCGATTTTCTCAAGCGCGTTCGCTTGGGATTCCGTGATGACGTCGTCAATTTTGACGATGACCTCACCGGATACGGGATCTTTAACCTGCTCGCAAGAAACGCGACCGTAGATGCGGGTGGAAAGTGAGGCGACTTCCTCGTCACCGTCATAGATTGCCTCGACCGTGATGCCGTTCGCAGTGTGGCAGTCCTGCTGGAATACGATCACGTCTTGAGCAACATCGACGAGCTTGCGGGTCATATATCCCGAGTCCGCGGTTTTCAACGCAGTATCGGAGAGACCTTTACGAGCACCGTGAGTGGAGATGAAATACTCAAGCACGGAGAGACCTTCGCGGAAGTTCGAAATAATCGGACGTTCGATGATCTCGCCGGATGGTTTTGCCATCAGACCGCGCATACCACCGAGCTGTTTGATCTGGGATTTGTTACCCCGCGCACCGGAATCGACCATCATGAAAAGAGGCGATGCCTTTTTCTTGCCTTCGTTATACTCGATCTTGCGATAGAGGGCGTTGGCGATGGTGTCCGTGGCTTGAGTCCAGATGTCGACGACTTTCTGATAGCGCTCACCGTTGGTGATCACACCGTTGCGGTATTGCTTGGAAACTTTTTCGACCTCTGCGTATGCGTTGGCGATGACTTCTGGTTTCTCTTCAGGAATGAGCATGTCGACGATACCGATAGAGATACCGGAACGCATCGCCTCCATGAAGCCAAGGGATTTCAGTTTATCGAGAACCTCAACCGTTTTCTTCTTACCGGCTGCTTGAGTGCAACGCCAGATGATGTCGCCGATTTGTTTTTTACCGACGGTTTTGTTGTAGAAACCGAGTTCAAGTGGCCAGATTTCGTTGAAACGAACGCGGCCCGGAGTGGTCTCGATGATCTTGAGATCGGATTCACCGTAAACGGTTTTCTTACCGAAGTCTTGGTTACGGATACGGATCCAAGAATGGTAATCGATCTTGCGTGAAGCGATGGCGAACTCGACTTCCGAGGAGTTTTCAAACAGTGGCAGGTGCTCTTGCTTGTCGCGATCGACTTGAGTGCGTATGCCAGCCCATGTGAGGTAGTAAGTTCCGAGAATGATATCCTGTGAAGGAACCGTGATCGGGCGACCGGATGCAGGTGAGAAGATGTTATTAGGTGCCAACATCAACTGACGGCACTCCATCTGAGCTTCGATCGAGAGAGGAACGTGGACCGCCATTTGGTCACCGTCGAAGTCCGCGTTGTAAGCGGTACAAACGAGCGGGTGAACGCGGATCGCGGAACCTTCGATGAGTTTCGGTTCGAAAGCTTGGATTGAGAGGCGGTGAAGCGTTGGAGCACGGTTGAGAAGAATAGGATGTCCTTTGGTCACTTCTGCAAGAATGTCCCAGACTTCCGTCGTCTTGCGATCGATCATCTTCTTCGCCGAGCGAACGGTGTGGCAGTAGCCAAGTTCTTTCAGGCGGCGAATAATGAATGGTTCGAACAAAGTAAGAGCCATTTTCTTCGGAAGACCGCACTGACCGAGTTTGAGATCGGGACCGATAACGATAACCGAACGTCCAGAATAGTCGACGCGCTTACCGAGAAGGTTCTGACGGAAACGACCGCCTTTACCTTTGAGCATGTCGCTGAGGGATTTGAGTGGGCGGTTGCCAGCACCGGTGACGGCGCGACCGTGACGACCGTTGTCGAAGAGTGCATCGACAGCCTCTTGAAGCATGCGCTTCTCGTTCCGGATAATGACTTCCGGAGTTTTGAGAAGGAGCAGGTTTTTGAGACGGTTGTTTCGATTGATCACGCGACGATAGAGATCGTTGAGATCGGAAGTCGCAAAACGCCCGCCTTCGAGAGGCACAAGAGGACGAAGATCTGGAGGAATAACAGGCAGCACCAACTGAATCATCCACTCGGGACGGGTCTTGGAAGCGGCGAAGCCTTGGGTGATTTTAAGACGCTTGGAGAGCTTCTTCTTATTCTGCTTTGACTTGGTGGTTCCGAGTTCTTCTTCAAGTTTGACGGCAAGTGCTGCGAGATCGATCTGCTTGAGCAATTCCATGATCGCTTCCGCACCCATCATCGCTTTGAAGGAGCCGTCGCCATAGGTGTCTTCCGCTTCGCGGATTTCAACTTCAGTGAGAAGTTGTCCGACTTCGAGAGCGGTGTTGCCTTGATCGGTAACAACATAATCCTCATAGTAAATCACTCGCTCAAGCTGGCGCGCGCTCATGTCCAGCATCAAGCCAATGCGTGAGGGCATGCACTTATAGAACCAGATGTGGGAGACCGGAACGGCAAGTTCGATGTGACCCATGCGCTCGCGACGGACGCGGCTGAGAGTGACTTCCACGCCGCAACGGTCACAAACGACACCTTTGTGCTTGATGCGTTTGTATTTTCCGCAAGCACATTCCCAGTCACGGGTTGGTCCAAAAATGCGTTCGCAAAAAAGACCGCCTTTTTCTGGCTTGAAGGTCCGGTAGTTAATGGTTTCAGGATTTTTCACTTCACCTTTGGACCAGCTACGGATGGTATCTGGAGATGCTACGGTGATGGAAACTTGATCGAAGGCTTCGGGACGCTCGTCCACGCCAAAGATTTCGCGAAGGTTATTGTCTACACTCATAATAGGTAATTGTTAGGGATGTGGGGTTGGTTTCGCGTTTCTGATTAGAGGGTGAGATCATCAAGGGAGAAATCATCAACTCCACCGCTGGAGAGCGGCGAACCATGATTCGACTGACCTTGGCGTCCTGGACGGACATCCAAGCCGAGCGATTGCATCTCTTTGATGAGAACATTGAACGATTCCGGAGTTCCGGCCTCGAGGTTGTTGTCGCCTTTGACAATCGCTTCGTAGATACGTGTGCGGCCTTGGACATCGTCCGATTTGACCGTGAGAATTTCCTGAAGGGTGTAGGCGGCGCCGTATGCTTCGAGCGCCCAGACCTCCATCTCTCCGAAACGCTGACCACCGTATTGTGCTTTACCCCCGAGCGGCTGCTGGGTGACGAGCGAGTAGGGACCAACGGCACGTGCGTGGATCTTATCGGCAACAAGGTGACCGAGTTTGAGCATATAAATCATTCCGACCACAACTGGATTGTGGAAAGCCTCACCCGTGCGGCCATCATAAAGAGTGGATTTACCGGCGGTGCTACCATCTTTGCCGTCACCGATCCACGTGTATCCTGGAGTTTGCGGCTCATTTGGCTTACGCTCGCGGGCTTTTTCACCACCACCGATGATATTCACGCCGTCGACTTTTTTAGCCTCGGACATGAAGTTCCAGATGATGTCTTCTTTGATGCCATCAAAAATTGGGGTCGCGACTTTGAAACCAAGAGCTTTTGCCGCAACACCGAGGTGAGTTTCGAGCACCTGACCCACGTTCATCCGAGAAGGAACACCGAGTGGGTTAAGGCAGATGTCAACTGGAGTTCCGTCGTGAAGATAGGGCATATCTTCTTCAGGAACGATGGTTGCAACCACACCTTTGTTACCGTGACGTCCGGCCATTTTGTCACCGACGGAAAGCTTACGCTTAGCAGCGATGAAGACTTTGACTTCTTTGATGACGCCTGGATCGACATCGTCGCCGGACTCGAGGGAATCGAGTTTGCGTTCACGGTCGGTGTCGAGTTCTTGGAAGCGGCTTTCGAAGGAATTGATGATTTCGACAATCTTGTTACGGATTGGGGAAGGATCAATTTCGATGTGATCGTGAACCGAAGCAAGCTTGCGGAGCAAGGTCTTGGTGATCTTGCGGTTAGCGGGAATGATGATTTCACCGGTCTGTGCGTTGACAACATCGAGCGGAATTTTCTCACCAAGAAGGATGTCGGAGAGTTTTTCCGTGAGGTCGTCGGTAAGTTTGTCAGCCTTTTTCTTGTGCTCGTCGTTGATCTTTTTGAGCTGCTTCTTGAGCTCGACAGGATCGACTTTTTCCGCACGTTTTTTGGCAAGGCCATGTGAGGAGACGCGGACATCTTGAACGATGCCGGTGCAACCGGATGGAACACGGAGTGAGGTATCTTTCACGTCAGCCGCTTTTTCACCGAAAATCGCTCGGAGGAGACGCTCCTCAGGAGCAAGTTCGGTTTCGGATTTCGGAGTGATTTTTCCGACGAGGATGTCGCCAGGTTTCACTTCTGCACCGATGCGGATGATTCCGTCATGGTCGAGGTTACGCAGAGCTTCTTCACCGACGTTCGGGATATCACGAGTGATTTCCTCAGGGCCGAGTTTGGTATCTCGAGCTGCAACATCGAACTCGGAAATATGGATCGAGGTGTAAACATCGTCTTTCACAACGCGCTCGGAGATGACAATGGCATCTTCGAAGTTGTAGCCGTTCCAAGGCATGAATGCGACCAAGACGTTGCGACCGATGGCGAGCTCGCCGTTTTCGGTGTTTGGTCCATCAGCAAGCACTTGGCCTTTTTTGATTTTCTGACCGAGTTTGACGATAGGCTTCTGGTTGATGCAGGTTCCTGCGTTGGAACGCATAAACTTGCGTAGCGGATAAGCGAAGATACCTTTGGCAACGTTGGTTTTGACCGACTCAGGTTCACTGAGGAATTTTTCGTCGGAAACCGGAAGTTTACCATCGCTGGTGGTGATGATCATTTCCGCAGTGGCCGCGGCAATGATGCCATCAGCCTCGGAAACCACCACTGCGCGGGAGTCGCGAGCCGCTTTGCCTTCGAGACCGGTTCCGACAAGCGGAGCTTCGGAAACGAGAAGCGGCACACCTTGGCGCTGCATGTTGGAACCCATGAGCGCACGGTTGGCGTCATCGTGTTCAAGGAATGGAATCAGACCAGCAGCAACGGATACGAGCTGTTTCGGCGAGACGTCCATGTAATGAACTTCCGCAGGAGTGGATTCGATGAATTCACCACGCTCACGGGCATCAATGCGCTCGTTTTCAAAACGACCTGCCTTGTCAATAACGTTGGACGCCTGAGCAATGAGATAGTTTTCCTCTTGGTCAGCGGTGAGGTATTCGATTTCATTGGTAACTTTACCGTTTTTAACTTTGCGGTAAGGAGTCTCAATGAAGCCGAATTCGTTGATACGTGCATAGGTGCACATCGAGTTGATCAGACCGATGTTCGGACCCTCAGGGGTTTCAATCGGGCAGATACGGCCGTAGTGGGAAGGATGAACGTCGCGGACTTCAAAGCCTGCACGATCTCGGTTCAGACCGCCCGGTCCGAGAGCGGAAAGACGACGTTTGTGAGTAAGCTCTGCCAGAGGGTTGGTCTGGTCCATGAACTGGGAAAGCTGTGAGCGCCCGAAGAAATCACGCACGACAGCGGAAAGCGCTTTCGGGTTGATGAGTTTCTGTGGAGTCATGCCTTCAATGTTCACATCGAACAAAGTCATACGCTCTTTTACCAAGCGCTCGGTACGGGCAAGACCGACGCGACACTGGTTGGCAAGAAGTTCACCAACGGCGCGCACGCGGCGTGAGCCAAGGTGATCAATATCGTCGATCACACCCTCGCCTTTTTTCAGCTTGAGGATGTAACGAACGGCTGCGAGGAAATCCTCGGGAACCATGATGCGCTGATCGGAATCAACACTGATGCCAAGCTTTTGGTTGATTTTGTATCGACCGACTCGGGTGAGATCGTATTTCTTCGCATCGAAGAACAAACGCTTGAGCAAAGCTCTTGCGTTGGAAGCTGTCGGCGGGTCCCCCGGACGAAGCTTGCGGTAAATGTCTTTGAGAGCTGACTCCTCGTCTTTCGCAGGATCTTTGCGGAGGGATTTGAGAAGAATTTCGTCTTCGCGTCCGTCAATGACCTCAAGCTTTTTGTGACCGAGGCTGACCAGCTGTTTCACGATACCAGCGGTAAGTGGCTCGTAGGCTTTGGCGATGACCAGTTCGCCATCAAGGATGTCCTCGAAAGGAACTTTGTGGCCGAGTTCTGATTCGTCGATCTTACTGCCGAGAGCGAGATTTTCGATGGAGTAGAAGTGGCTGACGATATCGCGGTCGGTCGGGTAGCCGAGAACGCGAAGGAAAGTGGTTGCCAGGAACTTGCGGCGACGGCGACGGCGATCCAGATAAACGTAGAGAAGGTCGTTGGTATCGAACTGCACTTCCAACCATGATCCACGGTCAGGAATAATGCGGAAGCTATGAAGCATTTTTCCATTGAGGTGCTGAGAAGTCTCAAAGCAGATACCAGGTGAACGATGGAGTTGGGAAACGATCACACGCTCGGCACCATTGATGATGAATGTGCCGCGGCGGGTCATCATTGGCAGTTCGCCCATGTAAACGCGCTCTTTCTTGGTGCCTGTTTCATCCTTCAGTTTAAAGGTTACGTAAAGGGCTGCGGAGAAGGATTCGCTATTGCGGAGAGATTCGAGCGAGGTGATTTTTGGATCTTCGATATCGTAAGCTACGAAATCCAATTCGATTGCCTCGTCATAGGATTTAATCGGGAAAACTTCGCGAAAGACGGCTTGGAGGCCTGAGTCAGCACGATCTCCAGGAGCGACATCCTTTTGCAAGAAATCGTCGTAAGACCGGCTTTGGACTTCAATGAGGTTAGGCGGGTCAATGACCTCTTCAAATTTACCAAAATAGAGACGTTCAGCCATGGTGTGTGGTGGTGGTGGGTGTTACGAGTTTGAGCCCGAGCCGGTGATGGCGCGAGCGGAGTTGGGATCAGGAGATGTGAGAAGGATACAAATGGTCGAAAGCGACGCGTAATGCCGCATCTTTGAGTGGTGTCACGCGTCGGTTCCGGTTTTGCAAAGTATTGATGATTTTATGAGGAGAATGCCCGGAGCGGCAGAACCGCTCCGGGAAAAATCCGTAACGAATTACTTGAGCTCGATTTTTGCGCCAGCTTCTTCAAGCTTTTTCTTGGCGCTTTCAGCAGCATCCTTAGCAACACCTTCGAGGATGTTGGCAGGTGCACTTTCAACGAGTTTTTTGGCGTCGGCCAGACCGAGACCTGGAGCAACTTCACGAACTGCCTTAATGACAGCGATCTTGTTGGCACCGGCATCAGTGATGACGACATTGAACTCGGTTTTTTCTTCTACGGCTTCAGCAGGACCAGCAGCAGCGGGACCGGCGGCCACAGCAGCTGCGGCAGAGACGCCCCAGGTTTCTTCGAGTTGTTTAACGAGGTCGACAGCTTCCAGAACGGTAAGCTTGCCGAGTTCTTCTACGAGGTTTGCAATATTTGACATGTTATTTTCTCCTTTGCGGTATCGTCGCCCCCGGAGCTTCCGGAGATTTCAATTTCCCTGCTGGGAAACCGACGAGGTACCATTGTTAATCAGGTCATTGCGTGGAGACGCGACAGACCATCCATTCAGATTGTTTGTTATTCGGCAGCTGCTTCTTCTGGGGTTGTATCCGCAGCGGAATCTTTCGATCCCTCCGATTTGAAATGCTCACGTTCCGGATCGAATTTCTCGAGCAAGATACGTGCAATGCGAGTTGCCGGCTCGTTGATGAGGCCGAGAAGTTGCGAGAGAACCGCTTCGCGAGAAGGAATATCGGCAAGCATTTTAAGTTTGGCCGAATCGAGGATATCCGTTCCGAGGATACCGACCTTCATTTCGGGTTTCTTGAATTCCTTTTCGAAATTTTTCAGAACTTTTGCCGCGGAGAAGACCTCGGCATTTCCTGTCACGAAAGCGGTTTGACCTACGAGATCGGCACCGACGTCTGGAAGACCCGCCTCGGAAAGGGCTTTGCGCATGTAGCTATTCTTGGCAACAGTGCACTTGGCTCCATTGTCATCCAAGCGGTTGCGAAGCTCGCTGAACTGAGGCACAGTGAGACCGGTGTAATCGATGACGATCACGTAGGGGGACTCATTGACGCGTGACAGCAGGCCATTGATGATGATTTGTTTATCTGGATTCATGGTCGTTGGGTGCTGGGGATTATGCGGTTGCTTTGGAGGTGTAGGATGCTGCTTCAAGCGGCAGACCCGGAAGCATTGAAGCAGCGAGTGTCACCGCTTGGACGAAGTTACCTTTTGCGGAAGGTGGCTTGGAACGTATTACGCTATCGAGAAACGCGCGTGCGTTATCTTCGAGTTGTTTATCATCGAAGCTTGCTTTGCCTATAGCCCCAGAGATGTTACCGTTTTTATCGAGCTTGTAATCGATACGACCAGCCTTAACTTCTTTAACGGCTTTCGCGACGTCGTCGGTAACCGTTCCGGTTTTCGGATTTGGCATCAAACCGCGAGGTCCAAGAACACGAGCGATTTTGCGGACTTCGGCCATTGCATCGGGAGTGGCGATTGCGGAATCAAAGTCGACGAAGCCTTCCTGAATTTTTTTGATCAGATCATCATAACCGACGTGTTCAGCACCAGCAGCAATAGCCGCCTCAGCGGCAGCTCCCTGCGCAAATACGACGACGCGGACGTTTTTACCGGTACCATGAGGAAGAGAGACAGAGCCGCGGACCATTTGGTCGCTTTTCCGTGGGTCGACACCAAGCTTGAAAGAAAGTGTCACAGTTGGTATGAACTTCGGTGCTGGTAGATTCTTCAAGGTGCTAATCGCATCCTTGAGAGAATAGGATTTGTCGGAGCCTACCTGTTCGGCGGCCTTTCTGTAGCGTTTGCTGCGTTGTTTTGACATGTGTTTTGTTTGGTTTGCAGTGATAACGGGCAAGTTGTTTGACTTCCCCTCTTGCGATGTCCACTTACCGCCTTGAAGCGTTTAGAGGACTGAGAGAGTTACATACCTTCGACTTCAAGACCCATCTGCCGAGCGGTTCCGGCAAGGATACGGGCGGCGGCTTCTGGATCTTTTGTGTTCAGGTCAGGCATTTTGATATTTACCACTTCCATAAGCTTGGCTTTGGAGATTTTGCCTACTTTTTTCTTGTTGGGCTCGCCAGAACCGGAAGCAAGTCCTGCTGCTTTCTTCAGCAAGTTGCCTGCGGGTGGGCGTTTGGTGATAAAGGTGAAGGACTTGTCTTTATAGACAGAGATAACAACCGGAAGAATATCGCCGGACTGTGATTGGGTGGCAGCATTGAACTCCTTACAGAATCCCATGATGTTCACACCTGCTTGACCGAGAGCCGGTCCGACTGGCGGAGATGGGTTGGCGGCTCCAGCAGGGATCTGGAGTTTGATGATTTTGGTAACTTCCTTGGCCATGATATTAGTAGGTAAAAATTTGGTAACAGATTGTTTTAAGAGGAGATTTAAGATTCAAACGCATCATTCGCGTTCGACCTGCCAGTATTCGAGTTCGACTGGAGTAGTACGTCCGAAGATATCAACAGCAACGCGGAGCTTTCCACGCTCTGGATCGATTTCCTCTACAATACCGCTTTGAGATTGAAAGGGCCCATCCGCAACCTTGACCGTGTCACCGACTTCGAAGGAAATTGCAGGGCGAACCGTTTCCTCGCGCTCTTGGATTTGGGAAAGCATTGCCTCAACTTCACGCTGACGCATGGGTGCAGGGCGATCCTTGGTTCCCGCGAAACCGATTACGCCTTCTATTTCCTTGATAAAAAACCAGGTTTTTTCGACCAGTTGGTTGTCGGCTGTGGCGAGATACATGTTGACAATAATGTAACCGGGAAAAAATTTCTTTTTGGTCTCGGTTTTTTTACCACGCTTGATTTCAGAAACAATCTCGGTAGGAACCAGCACCTCACGAATGTAATCTTGCATTTCCTCAGCTTCAACCTGGCGGGCGATGCGTTCACGCACTTTGCCTTCCATGCCTGAGAGCACTTGGACGACATACCATTGGTCTTTATATTCTTTTGGATTTGGCATTGGAAAACTGTGTTAAACGAATAAAGAATCAGACGGAAATTTTGGTCAGGAAGCCGACCACGTAGACTTGTAAGAAGTCCCAAAACTGGACGAAGCCCGCGAGCAGAATGACTGCAATAAGGACGACAATCGTTGAGTCGATGAGTTCCTTGTATTTTTTGAAACCGCTTGCTTTGGGGTCAGAATCCCATGGCCAACTGGCTTTGCGAAGCTCTCCTTTTACTTCGTTGGTGAAACTGGAGATTTTAGCAAGATTGCGGAACAACAAGACAAGCAGCCCAATGAGAAGCGCATAGACGACTCCCGTGGCGATCCAACTGTCGTTGATCTTGATAGACTCGAGGAATGTCTTAATATATTCGAGGAATTTCATTCGCTGTGAAGGGGTAACGGAAAGTGGCACGCCAGGAGGGACTCGAACCCCCAACATTCGGTTTTGGAGACCGACGCTCTACCAATTGAACTACTGACGCGTTAGATTGAAAAAGTGAAAGGTTGTGAGGCGACTTTAGGGCACCCCGGTATAGCGGGGTGCCCCAAGAGCTTGGTTCACCGGTTCGTATAAACGAACCGGTGACACCGTTGAATGATATTACTTGATGATCTCACCAACACGGCCTGCACCAACGGTACGACCGCCTTCGCGGATAGCGAAACGCATGGTGGGTTCCATAGCGATTGGGTTAATGAGCTCAACTTCCAAGTTGATATTGTCGCCAGGCATCACCATTTCGACTCCCTCTGGAAGTTTGATGCTGCCGGTCACGTCAGTCGTGCGGAAGTAGAATTGTGGGCGATAGTTTGAGAAAAACGGGGTGTGGCGGCCACCTTCTTCTTTTGAAAGAACGTAGATCTCGGATTTGAAAATCGTGTGACCTTTGACGGTGCCTGGTTTAGCCATAACTTGGCCACGCTCCACATCGTTCTTCTTGAGACCACGCACAAGAAGGCCGACGTTGTCACCCGCACGACCTTCGTCGAGAAGCTTACGGAACATTTCGATGTCGGTAACTGTGGTTTTCTGTGTGTCGCGGATACCAACGATTTCGACTTCTTCCATTTTCTTGATGATTCCACGCTCAACACGACCGGTGCAGACAGTGCCGCGACCTTCAATGGAGAACACGTCCTCGATGGGCATGAGGAAAGTTTTGTCGATTGGGCGCTCTGGCTCTGGAATGTAGGAATCCACTGCATCCATGAGTTTCAATACATTGGCCATGTGCACAGGATCGCCTTCAAGCGCTTTAACAGCGGAACCAGCAACGATTGGAATGTCGTCACCTGGATAATCATACGAGGAAAGAAGATCACGGATCTCCATTTCTACGAGTTCGATGAGTTCTGCATCATCAACAAGATCAACTTTGTTCATGAAAACCACGAGAGCTGGAACACCCACTTGGCGTGCGAGAAGAATGTGCTCACGAGTCTGAGGCATTGGGCCGTCAGCGGCGGAAACCACGAGAATGGCGCCGTCCATCTGAGCAGCACCAGTGATCATGTTTTTCACATAGTCGGCGTGTCCTGGGCAGTCAACGTGGGCATAGTGACGTTTTTCGGTTTCATACTCAACGTGCGCGGTGTTGATCGTGATGCCGCGCTCACGCTCTTCGGGAGCGGCATCAATATCTGCGTAGGATTGCTTCTTGGCTAAACCTTTTTCGGCGAGCGTATTTGTAATCGCTGCGGTGAGGGTGGTTTTGCCGTGGTCGACGTGACCGATGGTGCCGATATTAACGTGCGGCTTGTTGCGTTGGAATTGTTCTTTGGCCATTTTCGTATTGGTTTCGCTGAGAAGTTTCTGAGAAGTTTTTGCTAATGTATCATGGAGCTCGTGGGGGGAATTGAACCCCCGACCTCATCCTTACCAAGGATGCGCTCTACCCCTGAGCTACACGAGCAATATGGATTGTTGTGAGCTCATCCTTTCTGACGACAAAAGAACCGCGTCCTGTCACATGATGAGTGAGACTGGTCGCGGGACCCCCGCCGCTGTGGGGAAGAGCGGGCGGAGACTATCAAAGAGTTGCACTCTGTCAAAAAAAATGTGGTTGTTTCGCAACTTTCTCTCAAAGCCTTTATTTTACGGGATTTTCATCATTCAATGAAACTGAAATAATAGTCGGATTCTTTACAAATACCCAGTTGAATGATTCCAGTCCGACTTTTCTTGGCCTGCTAATCAGAAAGGATCGTCGTCCACCCATTCATTGCCGACATTCCATATCTCAACAAGCTCTTTTGGGAAATCATCTAGGAAACGTGAAGGACGGCATAAAATGTCTCCCGTGTAACTTTTCGGATTCATCATCGGGTAGGATAAGTAGAGCTGATCCTTCGCACGTGTCAGCGCCACATAGAACAAACGCCGCTCTTCTTCAAATGATGCATCGTCATCCGCTTCCAGAATCCGACCATTTGGAAACTGTCCGTCCACCAGCCAGATCAAAAAAACGGCTTTCCACTCCAGACCTTTGGCTTGGTGAATGGATGAAAGCGTGACTTTCTCGTGATCATTCTCCGCCCTTCGTCCATTGGGCTCGCCATCCGTAGCACTCATTAATGAGAGTTGCGCCAGAAAATCTAGGATATCATCGAAGGTCCCGCCATACTGGATAAGTTGTTCAATATCCGCGCGCCTGCCTTCATAATTCTCAAAAGTTTCCTTCAAAAAGTCGTCGTAGACCCCTTCAAGCACGCTGAAAATCATTTCCGAGGGGCTTGCAAGCACCCCATTTGGAGACAATTCGTCCAAAGTATGACAAAACTGTTCCCAATGCTTGGCTGACTTTTTTGGCACAGGGTAACCTGAGAAAACATCCGACCACTTTTCCGGAGGTTGGGTATTTTCTGACAAGGGGTCATTCGACCATTTCCGCCAAAGCTTCTCCGCGACTCCGGGACCACAACCCGGCAATAGCTCCACCATTCTTTTAAAGCTCACCTCATCCTTGCGATTCGTGACGAATCTTAAAAAGGCCGCCACATCCTTGATATGTGCCTGCTCGAAAAACCTCAGCCCGCTCGTGATCGAAAAGGGAATTCCACGGCGGGTGAGCTCCATCTGGATTTCCAAACTCTGGAAATGCGCGCGGTAGAGCACAGCCATCTCAGTAAGATCCACCCCCTCTTCGTCTCTCAACTCCAACATCCGCTGCGCGACAAATGCAGCTTGGCTGATTGGATCCTCCACAGCCACGAGTGCGGGTCTAGCTCCGATCTCTGAACGCGAAGATTTGAGATTTTTCTCAAATCGCATTTTGTTCGCCGAAATCGCCGCGTTCGACAGATCTAGGATTTCAGGCACACTCCGATAATTCGTTTCAATCGTATGAATCACCGAATCCGGATAGCGTTTTTGAAAATTCAATATGTGGTCCACTTCCGCTCCACGCCAAGAATAGATCGATTGAGAATCATCACCTACCGCCATCAAGCTATTGGAAGCACCCGACAACAGATCAATCAACTCACTCTGCACCGCGTTCGTATCCTGATACTCATCGACCAGAATATTTCGAAAGCGCTTGCGGTATATTTCCAAAATCTGCGGCTGATTTTTCAACAACTCGACGGTCAGTTGGAGCATATCATCAAAATCCAGCGAATTAGTTGCGCGCTTCTTCCTCACATAATCCACGCGGACAGTCTCAAGCTCATCCATCCATTCGATAAAATACGGATACCTCGCCACCAAGACTTCTTCCAAACTCGACCCAGTATTCGCGATCAGACTGTATAAGGAAATCAAAACATCAGGTTTGGGGAATCGGCGTTCTTTTGTATCGATGTCACAACCCGCGATCACGCCCTTCATCAGCGATTTCTGATCATCACGATCCAGGATCGAAAACGATTTTGTGAAACCGATCTCCTCCGCATGCCTGCGCAAGATGCGGTTACAAATCGAGTGGAATGTTCCCGCCCAGAGATCCGCCACGTCCCCCTCAACCAAACTCTTCACCCGTTCCACCATTTCACGAGCGGCTTTGTTGGTAAATGTCAGCAGCAAAATATTCCTCGCCTGCTCACCATGATCCAACAACCAGGAAACCCGATACGTCAGCGTCCGGGTTTTGCCAGATCCCGCTCCAGCAATCACCAAGACCTTGCCTGGCGCTGAAGTGACCGCACGGTATTGTTCCTCATTAAGAGCACGCTCATAGTCGATTCCGGAAACCGAAGATGATGCCTTGCGCTGTATTTTGTATTCCCGTGCCATGACCGCTAAGACTCATGCCCACGATCCGCTGCGTCTGCCTCTTCCACTGTCGCACCATCATCCACCCGTTTGGCAAATGAGACAAAACGAGCAAGCTCGGATCGAACGATCGGCAACAACAGATAAACGCCGATCAAATTAGGAATACTCATCGCAAACAACGAAGCATCAGAGAAATCCGTAGCATTTGCCATGGATGCAGAAGAACCCACAATGATGATCAGGCAGAAAATGACTTTGTAAATCCATGCCGTGATCACCTTTTTACCGAATAAATACTGCCATGCCTGCAAGCCGTAATAACTCCATGTGATCAATGTGGAGAAAGCGAACAGGAATACACAGAAAAATAAGATGTATTTGAAAGAAGTATGGATCGTTTCGAACGCAGCCGATGTCATTGCAATGCCTTCCTTGAATCCGGCTCCCGCCGTACCTAACACATAGGAGTGCCCGTTAATCTCATAGTTGGCAGAGTTATCGCCTTGAAAATTCATCGTCACACACAAAACCAGTGCGGTCATCGTGCAAATCACAACCGTGTCGAGAAACGGCTCCAACAAAGCAACCACACCTTCTGATGCGGGACGACGTGTTTTCGCCGCAGCATGCGCGATGGGTGCTGAACCGATACCCGCTTCGTTCGAGAACGTAGCACGACGCATTCCCCAGATAAATGCAGCCACCAGTCCACCCGTAATTGCCGCACGTGGTTGAAACGCTTCCGTCATGATCATCTGCAGTGCAGGAATGATGTGCGACGCATTCACGATCAAAACCAAAAGACAGCTCACCACATAAGTGATGCACATCAGCGGCACCAGTTTGTCGGTCACCTTGGCGATGCCTTTGATTCCGCCAATGATCACCAAAGCAGTCATCAATGCCATGATCAAACCGAAGACCCATTGATTTTCGAAAAAGAACGAATCCGCGCCTCCTGTAATGTTAATCAATTGTGTCGTAACCTGATTAACTTGGAAAACATTGCCTCCTCCAAACGAGGCGAAAACACAGAAGATCGCAAAGAAGAATGCGAGCACCATTCCCAGAGGCCTCATGCCGCGCTCGCTCAGTCCGCGTCGCAAATAATACATCGGTCCGCCATGCACATTTCCTTCGGTATCGAAAATCCGATATTTAACGCCTAGCGTGCATTCGGCAAACTTCGTGGACATACCTAAAAATCCGCTCAAGAACAACCAGAAAGCAACCCCTGGTCCTCCACTGTGAATACCGATTGCCACACCGGCGATGTTACCCAAACCCACCGTGCCCGAGACGGCGGCCGTGAGAGCTTGGAAATGTGTGACTGAACCTGGGTCCGTATCCAAACTGTATTTGCCACGCACTGTTCGCATCGCGAGCCCGAAAGCACGAATGTTGATGAATTTGAAAATGATCGTCAAAATCATCCCAGCAGCAGCCAACCAGAAAATCACCAGGAAAATTTTAAACTTCGCGGGTGTCCATTGTCCGGAAAACGTTTTGGCCGTGCCGCTGGCTTTTTCGGCCATTTCCAATTCCTCGCAATACAGACCGTCTTTGTTTTTGACCACACTGACGCGCCGCCACTCACTCTTTTCATCCGCACGGTAAAACCATGGATCCGCACTTCCTGGTGCCCTTAGGGTCAAGTTTTCCGGCATCTGAGAAACCTTTTCTGCGTCAATATCCGTAGCCAAAGGATAGAATACCGCATTCACAAAGGGTCCCGTCACTTTGCCGAACCAATCATCGATTTTTTGATCCAGCGTCTTTGCTGCAGCCTGTTTGGTTGATACATCTTCAGCCGAGGCAAGTCCGCTTAATGTGAGCGCAAAAAAAATTGGCGCAAACCATCGAATCAGGAGTGAGGGTTGTTTCATGCCGGAAGAAACTGACAATCCTCATGCCAACCTGCAAGCCACAATGCCAATTTGATTCACATGAGCTCTTTTGCCTGCCAAAACCGCGCCATGTTCCCGACCAAATTCCTCCTCTGTCTGATCTTTCAAGGACTGCTTCTTCATGCAGCTTCCTCAACAGAACCCCTGAAAGCGATGACTTGGAACATCAAGTGGTTTCCAGGAGGATTCCAAGAGGCCACCAAAGCTGACAAAACCGAACACATCAAAGCAGCAAGCCTGATCGTAGAAAAAGCCAAACCCGATATCTTTCTCGCACAGGAAATACGTGACGAAAAAGCATTTAGGAATCTGATAAAAAACAATCCGGCGATCAAACTCCACATCCTCACCAAGTTTCTGGAGTTCGATGGAAAAACACCTTCCCCCCAGCAGTGCGCCATCGCATCCAAACTCGAACTGCATTCCGGTTGGCAGGAATCTTTCAAATCGACCAAAAAACTTCCCGGTCTGCAACGCGGTTTTGCCTTCGCCGCTCTCAAACATCCCGATGGGGGTTTGATCATGGTTTATAGCATCCACCTGCGCAGTAACCGCGGCAGTGAAAATCCCGAAGAGGCAAAAAAGATCGCCGCCACCCGCGCCGAATCAGTCCGTCAAATCATCGCCCACAAAAATGAAATGATAAAAAAATTCTCTCGTGAAAAAATCGTCGGTTGGCTCATAGGGGGTGATTTCAACACCAACCATGATGGACAATTCCCCCTCTGCAACGCGATCAACGACATGGTCAAAGCTGGTTTCCATAACACCTGGAACACCACCCCACAGAAAGACCGGATCACCTGGCGCAATAACCCACGCTTTGAGGATTTCAAACCCACCACTTTTGACTACATCTTCACGTCCGGCTTCACCAAAAACCAGGCCATCATAGTCCCGAATGTTTCACTCAAAGTTTCCGATCACGCGCCGGTGATACTGAATTTGAGCGTGCCATGAAAATCAATGGAACGCGTGACTCCAGTCGCGCGTTCCAAACATCAACCAAAGCTCTTCTTCAGCCAGAGGTCGATGCTATCCACGATGGTTCCATAAGATTCCGCATCAAACGAGTGACCACCTCCGGGAATCTCAATCAGCTTTTTATCGCAGCACGCAGCTTCGAATGCTTTCCGACTGTCTTCAATTGGAACCACATCATCCTCGGTGCCGTGGATAAGTAACCATGGACAAGCAACCGTCGCCGCATCGGGCAGGATGCTGCTGATTTCGTTTAAATCATTCACATAATTTTCCGATAGCGGGCAATTTTCTTCATCCCACATAAAACCTTTTCCCGGCACCACATCGCCAAACTCGCGTTTCACAAAACCTGCGGTGTCCACCATTCCTGCCAGCGAAATCAAACATTGAATCAACATCCCACGCGATGCGGTTTTCACGCCCACCGCAGCGCCCATACTGTGGCCGATATACGCGATCTTGTTTTCCTTAGGCACCAAATTCATCATAGACCGCAAATCATCCACCTCTTTGGTGATGTTCGAATCTTCAAATTTCCCTTCGGAATCGCCATTGCCGGAAAAGGAAAAGCGAATACACGACCAGCCTTTTTTTGATAGACCTTCGGCAATCGCCAACAAGAGAGGCCGGTCTTTATTTCCAGTAACACCATGACCCAGCAACACTATCACAGCCGAGCGAGTTCCCTGATGAAAATCCACATCAAGTCGTTCGCCATGACTGTTAAAAATCTGACTGTCGGTTTGCATAATTCAAAGGTTTTGTCCATTTCTGCCGGGGAAAGTCAGCTCAGCGATCACGGATTTGTCTAAATCTCCCAGACCGAGCTGCATAAGCTTCCGATACTGGGATTCAGTTGCGCGCGAGAGCGGCGTATCGACGCCGACCGCATTCGCAATCTCGTTGGCAATACCACTGTCCTTCGCGGCATGTGATGCGGAAAAATAACAGTCATGCTCGCGCGCCACCATGTCGTCGCCGTCCGTTTCTAAGACGCGTGAGTTCGCTCCGGTTTGAGCAAAAATTTCCCTGAGCATGTCCAAATCCAAACCCAGCGCAGCGCCCAAGCCAAGCCCTTCCGCCAGACCCGCGGTATTGATGTTCATCACCATGTTGACCAATGCCTTGATCCTCGCCGCATTCTCCACGGGTCCGACATAACGCAGCGAGATCGACATATCTTTAAGCAAGGCCTCGTGCGCTTTGAACGTCTCCTCTTCCCCACCTATCATCAGATACAATGTCCCTTGACGCGCCTGCGTGATCGACGACGCCATACTAGCCGCCAAGGTTTTCGCGCCGACCTTTGTTGCTGCCTGAGCCGCTCTCATGTGCGCTTCAGGACTTACCGTTGCGCAATGGACGAACGTTTTACCCGCAGCTCCTTTGAGTAAGGAATGATCGCCGGAAAAAATTTCCTCCATCGCTGCATCATCCGTCACCACCGTGAAAATCACATCCGCCGCCGCCGTGACATCTGCCAAGCAAGTCATCGCCTTCGCACCAAGCTCATCCGCAACCGATTCCGCCACCTGGTGGTAGTGATCAAAGATCGCAGTCACCTCATAATCCATATCCGCCAGACGACGCGCCATGTTCGCACCCATTCGCCCAACTCCCACAAATCCTACTTTCGCTTTAATCATGCTGAAAAATCATCGGAAAACAACGGATCTCGCAAGTTCAAAATCCATTCTTAAAAATCTAACCAATCTCCAAAGAAATTTCAGCCAACGCCTCAACCGCTGCCACCGAATCCACCTGACACAATCTCTGCCGCAAATCTTTTGCGCCAGGAAATCCTTTGCAATAGGCCATCAATCGACCGCGCATGGCGATCAATGTTTGTCGTTCATTCCCATATCTCTTGCTTTCAACCGCCATACGGCAATGCCGCAAGATCAGAGACCACCTTTCTTGTAACGGCACAACCTCCATCACCTTGCCAGTTTCGAGAAAATACTTCGCTTCGCGGAAAACCCAAGGATTCTGCATCGCAGCTCGTCCGATCATCACCCCGCTGACCGCTGTCTCCCGCTTACGCTTGGCCAAATCCTCACCGCAGGAAATATCACCATTTCCAATCACAGGGATCGCCACAGCGCGCGCCACAGCATCGATCGTTTCCCAATCGGCCTCACCGGAATATCCCTGTGCCCGGGTCCGACCGTGCACCGCGATCGCTTGCATCCCGCAATCTTCCAAAGTTTTTGCAACCTCCACCGCATTGACCGAATCCGCATCCCAACCGATCCGGATTTTTGCGGTCACCGGCACATCCATACCAACAGCCTTTGCTACCCCCATCGCAACACTCGCCAATAACGGACAATCCCGCAGCAAGGAGGAGCCACCATTGCGGGAAACCACTTTGTTCACCGGACAACCAAAATTGATATCGATGAAATCCGGCACATGACCCGCCAGACCTTTATCAATGATTTTCCGCGCCGCCTCGCCCATCCTCTCGCCATCCGCACCAAACAACTGCACCCCCACCGGCCGCTGGCCTTCATCGAACTCCGTGTATTTCCGGGTCCGATCATCCGCCTGCATGATTCCTTCTGCGCTTACAAACTCCGTGACCATTACATCCGCACCCATTTCCTTGCAGATCCTCCGGAAAATAAGATCCGTCACCCCCGCCATCGGCGCGAGATACAAGGGGAATTTTCCGTCTGAAAACCAGTGAAGCACCTCGCAACTGTAGCTCAGCACTGATCTCTCTCAATCATAATTCATACTTACTTCAGCTTGCATGCCACCCGCTTCTCATCTACCCACACAGCGTCCCTATGAGCAATTACCGCGTCCTCGTCTCCGATCCCATTTCTGAAAAAGGTGTAGAAGCCCTACGCTCCACTCCCAACATCTCTGTCGATGTCAATACGGGCCTCGCTCCGGAAGAATTGAAAAAAATCATCGGCCAATATCACGGACTCGTCGTCCGTTCTCAAACCAAAGTGACTCGCGAAATTCTCGCTGCCGCCACCAACTTAAAAGCCATCGGACGTGCTGGTGTCGGCGTTGATAACATCGATCGAGAAGCCGCAACCGACCATGGCGTCATCGTGATGAACACGCCGACAGGCAACACCATCTCCACTGCCGAGCACGCATTCACGCTGATGCTTTCCGCAGCACGAAACATCGGTCCCGCCCACGCAGGAGTCCTCGCCGGAGACTTCAATGCGGCGCGCAAGGCCTTTCAAGGCATCGAACTCAATGGCAAACGCCTTGCCGTCCTCGGGATGGGCCGCATCGGTAGTGAATTCACCAAGCGCGCGCAAGCTTTCAACATGGAAGTCATCGCCTTCGATCCATTCCTAACAGAATCTCGCGCGCGCGAGCTCAAAGTAACCTTGGCAGAGTCTCCGGACATCGCCCTCACAGGAGCCGATGTCGTCACCCTTCATGTCCCCCTCACCGACGACACCCGCCACATCATGAACAAAGAGCGCATGGCTCTCATGAACAAAGGCGCCCTCATCATTAACTGCGCCCGTGGCGGCCTGATCGATGAAGCCGCTCTCAGAGACGCGATCGATTCCGGCCACATCGCCGGTTGCGGCCTTGACGTTTTCGAAAACGAGCCACCTGCCGCGGATCATCCGCTTTTCAGTCTCAAAAAGCACATCGCCTTCACCCCTCATCTCGGCGCTTCCACCAACGAAGCTCAGGAAAACGTCGGAATCGAAGTCGCGATTCAAATTCGTGATTTCTTCACGACTGGAGAAATCCGCAACGCAATCAACATGCCCTCGCTTGATGCCGCAGCCCTGGCCGCAATCGGTCCTTATCTCGACCTCGCCGGCGCTCTCGGCACCCTGCTTGCCAAACTCGGTCCAGCCAATCCGGATTCCATTCGTGTCTCGTATCATGGCGATCTCGCCACCAAAGACACCGGCCTCATTTCCCGTACCACCCTTTTCCGCCTGCTCGCATCTTCCCGCGACGATGGTCAAGTCAACCTCGTCAACGCACCCGCCATTGCCAAGTCCATGGGTCTCGATCTCGTGGAATCAACCATCAGCGCACAAACCGAGTTTAACGATTTGCTCGTCGTCGAACTGCGCAAAGGCGCTGAAAAATTCCGCGTCGCCGGCACCATTATCGGACGCAGTCCACGAATCGTGGAAATTGATCGCCTCTTCGTTGACACGCCGATCAAAGGTCATTTCCTCATCGTTCGGAATGATGACCGCCCCGGCATGGTCGGCGCCGTCGGCACCATCCTGGGCAACTCAGGTCAAAATATCGCCAACCTCTCCTTGGCTCGCAACAAATCAGAACGCAATGCCCTCTCGATCATCGAACTGGACGACACTCTGCCTGCGGTTGTCATGGAAGCCATCCGCGCCATCCCCGGTGTGACCTCGGCAACGGGCATCAGCCTCTGATCGCATAGGTAAAAACTACCAGTGTCCCAAGCAAAATTCGCAAACTTCTCCTTGCCAAGAGACATTCCATCTTTTTATTCTCATCTCCGTATGAAAAAACTTCTGTTCATCATCACCAGTCTTGTTGCCTTCACAGGCTTCGCAGCTGCTGATATCCAATCACCTCCGGGGTCTCATTACACCTCCACTCGCAAACTGGGTCGCGCGATTAGCAACATCCTATACGGGGTCGTTGAAATTCCCGAGATGATGGTTCGCAGAACAGACAGCTACGGCGCGAAAGCAGGCTGGAGTTACGGCGCAGTTGATGGCACAAACCGCGCCTTTAAACGCCTCGGTTACGGTTTTTACGAACTCTTCACCTTCACTTGCCCAACCTATCGCGGCACCTTCAAACCCCCATACGAAAAATGCGGTCAAGATAATCGTATCGAAATGAACGTGCATGAGGGCCTCTCGGAATTCCCTCCGGAACTCGGCTTTGAAAGCTACTACAGCCACGTTCGCAGCAAATCCTACTGAACCCGAATTGATCCCAACTTTCCTCAACCCGGCCGATTCATTTCGGTCGGGTTTTTTATTGCAACTCCCTCACCATTTCACTTTTTCTTGAAAAACTCGCATTCTTGGCAAAATTTCGCTTGTCCTGTCCTATAAATTCCACCAACCTCCGCGCCCGCCCAACAGGGGCAACCCCACAAAACGTCATACCATGTCAGTCTCTCTCCGTCTCAACCGCAAGGGCACCAAAGACCGTCCTTACTACAAAATCGTAGCCGTCGACAGCCGCAAGCGTCGCGACGGTCGCTACATCGAACAGATCGGAACTTACAATCCACTTGTCGAAGGCACCAACTACGAAATCGATCTAGAAAAAGCGGACAAATGGCTCGCCGTTGGCGCAAAACCATCCGAGACCGTAAACAGCTTCATCCGCAAGGCGCGCACAGCTGCAACCAAGTAATCTCCAAATCGCCTGAGCGTTTTTCAAGACGCTTCTATTTCAAAAACCGCCTCCCTTCTGGGTTGCGGTTTTTTTACGTATTGTCATTCCCATTTATGCCTCACGAAACTTTTGAGCAATTCATGTGGCGTTGCCTACATCATCCGCAACGTGGTTATTACTCAAAAAATATTCATACCATCGGATCACGCGGCGACTTTACCACCGCTCCACAAATCTCAGAGGCACCTGCCAGAGCCATAGCTGCATGGGCATCCAAAGCCATGCGTTTCCACCAGACTCGAAATCTCATCGAAGTCGGTCCCGGGATGGGCATCCTTTCCAAACAGGTCCTAAAACACCTCCCCATCACGCTTCGCTTCGCAGTCAAACTCCACTTGGTCGATTCCTCCCCTACCCTACTTACTCACCAAAAAAATACTCTTGGAAAGCGTGCCGCATACCACACTACCATTCACGAAGCACTAAACTACTGCGGTGGTAATGCTGTGATTTTTTCCAACGAGCTGGTCGATGCCTTTCCTATCCGCCTGTTTCAAAAAAACCAAAGCAACTGGCAAGAAATTGCCCTGATCCATTCCGAAAAACTGACTCAGGAAATCCTTTTGGAGCCATTATCGTTGCCAAAATCCTCAATTTTCCGGCGCGATTTTCCGATAGGACAACGTGTCGAAGTCCACGATTCCTATCGAAAGTGGCTGCGATCCTGGTTTCCTCAATGGCACGGTGGTGAAATGCTCACCATTGATTACGGTAACTTGGCTGAAAATCTCTACTACCGCTCTCCTCAAGGCTCACTCCGCGGATACCTACTCCAACAAAGGGTCGAGGGCTCGGCCATTTACCAAAACCGAGGGCTCCAAGATCTTACCGCGGATGTTAATTTTACAGATTTGATCGAATGGGGAGAACCGGAGCTTCAATACGATGCGCCCCGAAGCTTCGCCGATTTCATCCAACCATTCACAAAACCCCAAGACTCACAACTGTTGGCAGCGTGTGATCATTTCATGTCATTACGCCAATCTCCGCAAAATCTCACGAATCTAAAATGATATCGGGTCACTTCGATAGGTTGACACCGTCAATTCACCTGAGCATTCTCAAATCATACGAATTCATTGGCATGATTCTTTGCTAAGTATTAACCAAACCCCTTTTCCAAAAAACCGTGTTTTCCAACGAAGATTATCTCGCAGACCTCCTCGTCGATGCCGGCATCCTGAGCGCTGAGCAGCTTCATCAATATCGCGCCGAGCTTTCTCCCGGCATGACCATTATCAGTCACCTGATGGCTATAGGGATCGTCACCGAGTCACTGGTCAGCTCAACCCTTGCCAGCAGCGCAGGTGTCCCGTTTGTCATTCTCAATCAACTCACCCTCGATCCATCGATCATCACCGCAATCCCCGACGATATTGTCCAACGTTACCGCGCCGTTCCCATTGCTGATGACGGCTTGTTTCTAACTGTTGCGGTTGCGGATCCATTGAACTTTGAAACACTCGACAGCTTGCCTCATGTCACAGGCAGAGAACTGAATTTTGCCTGTGCAACTCCCACAGATCTTAAAAATCACCTCAGACAGTTCTACCACGTCGAGCAATCAAAAAACAAATCCAGCAGCGATGGATTTCAAATCTCAACGGGAGACTCCGAGGCAGGAACCGATGCGAATGATGCACCCATCATTCGCCTCGTCCAACAAACGCTTACTGAAGCGTTTCGATTGAGAGCGTCAGACATCCATATCGAGCCGCTCGAAACCTCGGTCCGCATCCGCTATCGCCTTGATGGCAAATTGACACATGTCGATTCACACCCGAAAAAACTGCTGCCAGCCATCATTGCCCGCATCAAGGTTATGAGCGGAACGATGTCGATTGCGGAAAAACGACTTCCACAAGACGGCCGCATCCAACTCAAAATGGGAGAAAAAGAGGTTGATCTCCGCGTTTCATCCGTTCCCTCAAATCATGGCGAATCCATCGTCATGCGTATCCTTGACAAGACCGCTTTGTTACTCGGCTTGCCAGAACTCGGATTCTTCTCAGACGACCAAGCTCAATTTGAAAAATTACTCGGGTTACCTGACGGTATCATTCTGGTAACCGGCCCTACCGGTTCAGGTAAAACCACCACGCTTTACGCGTGTCTCAACGTCATCAACCGGCCAGATAAAAAAATCATCACAGTTGAGGATCCCGTCGAATACGAACTTCCCGGCATCAACCAGGTCATGGTTAAGTCAGAGATCGGCATGACCTTTGCAGCCGCCCTCCGCGCCATGCTGCGTCAAGCTCCCAACATCATCATGATTGGAGAAATACGGGATGCGGAAACCGCAAATATCGCCATCAACGCCTCTCTGACAGGTCACCTGGTATTCTCCACCCTCCACACCAACGACGCACCATCCGCTGTCGCCCGTCTCGCAGACATCGGAGTCAAACCCTTCCTGATTGCCTCTGCCGTCCGTTCCATTCTTGCCCAACGCCTTGTGCGTAAACTTTGCCCTGTCTGTAAGGCTCCCGCAGAACTCTCCGAGAAACAAATGCGCGCCCTCCACCTTGACGCCTCACGGGTCACCGATTCATCGATCTTCGGTCCTACAGGATGTGAAAAATGCCGTGGTAACGGCTATCGCGGACGCATGGGCATCTTCGAACTTTTCAATATTGATGATGAAGTTCGTTCACTCATCAATACGGAACAATCCACCAACCAACTCCGCAGACGCGCGCGCGAGCTGGGTATGCGCACGCTCCGCGAAGATGGTATTCGCAAAATCCTAGCAGGCGTCACGTCCGCCGAGGAAGTCGTCCATGCCACCATGGGCGACCTCGATTAACCGCCACTCAAAAACACCGTCCTGCTCATAACTCATCATGGATAATCGCCAACTTTTAGAATTGTTCCAATCGAGAGGCCTCATCGATACCGCGCTTGGCGAGGAAATCCTCGACGAGGTCGACAACAGCGGAAAGTCCGTGCCCGAGCTTTTAGCTGATTTCGGGGTCATTCAGAACCGGGACGATGTCTGGCCCATCGTGGCTACGGAACTTGGCGCAAATACCATCGATCTCAAAAATTGGATCCCTCCCCAAGCCTTGCTCGACCTCGTACCAGCAGGAACAGCCCGCCTCCACGGAGCTATTCCGGTCAACTTCGACAACCAAGGGCTTCATATTGCTCTGGTCGATCCCCTAAACCCTCAAACTGTCGAGGATTTACGTTTCACACTGGGACGCGAAATCATTGTCGTCGTGGCTCCCGACTATCTCGTCGAAGCTAAAATTAACGAATGCTACGGCGGAGAGGGCCGTGCGATGAATGATATTCTCAGCCAGCTTGATATTGTCACTGATGAAATCGACGCCGCGAATGCTGAGGCCGAGGCGAACTCCGCACCCATCATTCGCTATGTCGATCTGGTGCTCTATCAAGCCATCAAAGAAAAGGCCTCCGACATTCATTTCGAGCCTTTCGAAAAAGACTTCAAAATCCGCTATCGAGTGGATGGCGCTCTCTATGAAATGGCACCACCTCCCATCCACCTTGCGCTTCCCATCATCTCGCGGGTCAAGGTCATGGCGAACATGAACATCGCCGAGCGACGCATTCCGCAAGATGGACGAATCGTAAAACAAATCGGAGAAAAGCAGGTCGATATGCGGGTCTCCACCCTGCCAACCCACCATGGAGAATCCGTCGTGCTCAGGGTGCTAGATCGTTCATCTGTAAACCTGAGCTTGGAAAACCTTGGCCTGACTCCAAGTATCTATGAATACATCGTTGATACGATTGAAAAACCTAATGGAATCTTCATTGTCACCGGCCCCACAGGCGCAGGAAAAACCACCACTCTCTATGCCGGCCTGAGGCGTATCAACACCATCGATGCGAAACTTCTAACCGCGGAAGATCCGGTCGAATACGACATTGACGGCATTATTCAAATTCCCATCAATGAGGCGATAGGATTGGACTTTCCTCGCATACTCCGCGCCTTCCTTCGCCAAGACCCGGATCGCATCATGATCGGAGAAATGCGCGACAAGGAAACTGCCACCATCGCCATCCAAGCGGCACTCACTGGTCACTTGGTGCTTTCCACTCTTCATACCAACGACTCCGCTGGAGCCATTACCCGATTGATCGATATGGGCTGCGAACCATTCCTTGTCGCTGCATCTCTGGAGGGAGTTCTGGCACAGCGCCTGGTCAGAACGATCTGCAAAGACTGCATCAGCCCATACGAACCCAGTGAAGCCATTCTCAACCAGCTTGGAGTTTCAGCCCACGAACTCGGCGACAAGCAATTCTACACAGGTGCGGGCTGTGAAGTCTGCGGCCAATCCGGTTACCGTGGTCGCGCCGGTCTCTACGAGCTTCTCAATATCACGGAACCGATCCGCGAGCTCATTACCAACCGCGCGCCAACGGTCGTCATCAAACAAAAAGCGATCGAACTGGGTATGAACACACTTCGGGAAGATGGCCTACGCAACATCTATGACGGAAAAACCACAATTGAAGAGGTTCTGAAATACACCTAGTTCGGAATTCACATTAAATTTCTCCTTCGGAATCCCAAAAAAAATGTTTATATTCCCATCAAATCATCTCTAAATAATAAAAAAATTCCTATGCCCAATTTCATTTACTCAGCACTCGATGCAAAAGGTGAGCAAACCGATGGCGTATTTTCAGCATCTTCCGAAGCCGAAGCCATTCAAATGCTCAGGGCACAACATTTGTTTCCAACCCAAGTCTATGAGGAGGGAACTGTCAAAGCCGCCGCCCGATCTATCGCACCCAAGAAATCCAGGGGCAAGAGCAAAGCCAGCTCAATGAACATGACGATCGGCAAAGCCAAAAATACGGTTAAGCCGAAAGTCCTGATGATTTTCACAAGGCAACTGGCAACCCTGATCGATGCTGGTCTGCCGTTGTTGCGCTCGCTGACTGTCCTCGAAAAACAAGAGCCGAACCCAGCCCTCAAATCAACCATCTCCGTTCTCGCCGATTCCGTTCAAGGCGGCTCCACTTTCTCCGAATCTCTTGCACAGCATCCGAAAATATTCAACAAGCTGTATGTGAACATGGTCAAAGCTGGTGAGCTGGGTGGTGTTCTTGAAGTTGTCCTCAACCGTCTTGCAGAATATCAGGAAAAAGCACAAAAGCTGAAAAATAAGATTGCCTCTGCTATGATCTATCCGGCGATCGTGATGTTCATCGCGGTGGCCATCATGGTTTTCCTCATGGTCGTCATCGTTCCCAAATTCAAGGAGATGTTCAACGATAACGATGCCGAACTCCCGCTGATTTCCCAAGTCGTTTTCGGATTCTCCGAGTTCTGTCTCGCAACCCCCATTTCTATCATCCCCAACGTTGTCTGGATGTTTGTCGCCGGCTTTATTTTCTATCTCGTGTTGGGGGCGATGGGTAAAACAAAGCGCGGTCGTGAGGTGCTCGACAGACTCAAGCTCCACCTGCCTGTGTTTGGAGATATTCAAAGAAAATCGGCCGTGTCCCGCTTTGCAAGAACACTCGGTACACTTGTCACCTCCGGTGTCCCCATCCTTCAAGCACTCAACATCACCCGTGACACAGCTGGAAACGTCGTCATCTCAAACGCTATTTCGAAAGTCCATGAAGCGGTTAAAGAGGGAGAGTCGATCGTTACCCCTCTCACGGCCAGTGGCGTATTTCCCAACATGCTGATCTCCATGGTCGATGTGGGCGAGGAAACCGGACAACTTCCTGAAATGCTTCTTAAAGTAGCCGATGTTTATGATGATGAAGTGGACAGTGCTGTTACCGCCCTGACTTCCATCCTGGAACCGATTATGATCGTGTTTCTGGCCTTGATTGTCGGAGCCGTCGTTTTCGCTCTTTTCCTACCACTCATCAAAATGATCTCCACAATGAGTGAGGCGCAATAAGTTCATGACGTCGATGAAACAAACCCTCCGCATACATCATCACCATGGCTACACGTTGGTTGAGGTCATGGTTGTGATCATGATTATCATGATTCTGGCGGGACTGAGCATTGGCGGCCTTCAATTTGTCAACGCCAGACGAGACAACAACAAAGCCGAAATCCAAATCAACCTGCTTTCCCGTGGCATTGAAGAGTATAAACTCGATAACGGCGATTACCCCGGAGATGAGAATGCGGGTGGCTTGGATGGAAGCACTCAAACCAACATGCTCTTCAAGGCACTGTATTATGATGGCCTCTTGGCTGGAGATGATGGCACCGCTTCGATCTATCTTGCCGATCTTGATCCGGAAAACGACAGCCAAAAATGGATCGAAGGCTCAGGAGCCAGTTCGAAAATCATCGACCCATGGAAGGCCGAATTCCGTTATCGTCGCGGGTCAGATGCACTAAACCCTGACTACGATCTGTGGTCGATGGGCAAAGACGGTTTAACGGCTGGCAATGGCGCCGATGACAAGGACAAGGATGATATTGCAAATTTCTAAAAATCAGTCCTTCACTGGGAAATGCCATGGTTCTCCTTTTTCAAAGAACTCTCTAAAATCCGGATATTGCTTTAGGATAATCTCTTTCTCATGTGGAAACCTGACGGCGGTTTGTAACTGCATGGCCGTGAAAAACAGCAAAACAAGTGTGATGATTTTAAACGCGCTCATGGGGGCCACGGTAATTTTGTGCTTACCCATGTAATCCCATACCGGCTTTCCTATTCTCCGGGCCGTGAACCAACTCATCGCTTGGCACAGTACCGATAGCAATCCCCAGCCAAAACCGATTCCGGCAATCCATACCCGAACCGACCGCCAAATGGATGACTTAAGCGTCAAGGTCGTATCATCATCATTGACCACGCGAATACCCAGCAGCCACTTGCCGGGAGTTGTTCCAAACCGATGCAGCAACCATGCCTCGATCATGAACCACGGGAGGTAAATTGAAAGCTGCATCCAAGGATTGAGAATGATCGCGCCAATATCTCGTCCTGCGACATACATCAATAACCACCAGATTGCCGTATAAACCATCAAATCCAACCATCTTGCCCAAAACCTCCGGGCCAAATGGCGTTTTCCAGATAATGAAACCACATCCGGCGGCCTCATCTGATCCACCGGACCAACATATTCGAAACTGTCTTTTTTATCCCGTTGTGCCCGCTCCAAGTCATCCCGGAACAAATCAATTTCGCGCAATTTCACCCATCCAGGCAAACCCTCGTGCCAAGCAAATTGATCTATCTCAATCTGGCCGTCGGCAATCCGGTTGCGAATTTCATAATCTTGAAACGGTCCGGTTTTCACGCCGTTTTGAATAAGCCAAATTTCCATAATTAAAGATTCCTCAAAGACTTGGCAGCATCGCTTTGTGCTGCGAAAAATGCCGGCACAATTGCGGCAAGCGAACAAAGCAAAAATGCCATAAAACCGATCACGACTTGCTCAAGAGGATTGTTGTGAGCAGGCAGGACGCCAAAACCTGTCAGGGAAGCGGAGAATGGATCGAAGCCCAACGCCCGCATCCCCTCCTGCAGACTACCGCGGAAATAAATCACCAAGCGCCCGAGACCGATTCCAAGAATCGCACCTAACACCCCCAAAAGCATCCCCTGATACAAAAATACCCTCACAATCTGACCGGGCGCGGCACCAAGTGCTTTCATCACACCAATCTCACGGCGCTTCTGTATCGTAACCGTAAACATCACCGCCATCATCGAGAACGCCGAAATCAATACGATAAACGAAAGCGCGAAATACATCATCACACGTTGCTGATTGATCAAATTGAAGAATGCCTGATATTGATCGCCCCAGGTTTCAACATACTCGCCAGATCCCAGATGTTGACGGAGTTTGACCGCTATTTGCTCGGCTTGATAAGGATCCTCCAATCGCAAGGCAATCCCCTGCACCTCTCCACTCAATCCCGCCAAATCCTGCGCCAGTGGCAAGGGCACAAATAAATCCGGCGTCACTGCCATCTGGGATGCCGCATAAATTCCGACCACCCGTACTTCTTTAGGAAGCACCAAGCTCTTGATTCCCTTCAAAATTTCACCATCCAACTCCGCAGCATCGGTTTTCGATAAGGCGTCGTAAGCTTCAATGAGTTTGGTCTGATTTTCAGAAGAGAAACGAAAAATATTCTTATCTTCCATAAAACTTCCAGCCTCCATCGCCTGCAAAATCGAATAGACTCCTGCCTTCTCCGGCTCACGGATCTGCTTTGAGTGAATGTCTTTCAGAGCATCATAAGCTTTCCCAAGATTGTCCTCAGAAACCTCGAACACATCGCCGGCTTGTTTCAAATCCTGCTTCAGAACTTTTGTAACTAACGCCCACGCCTCGGGAAACGCCTGTCGGACCACCGGTTGCTCGGTAACCCGATACGCCTGCATCACACTTTCGAAATTACGGGTCGAATAAAGGCGCATGGTATCGCCTACCTGGAGCTGAAACTGACCGGCAACAATCGAGGAAACCACCGCGCGGTCATCCAGTCCAAGATCCGCATTCGATTCCGGATACTCCTCAAGATCCAACATCTTCTCAATCCCCTCCACCTGTGCCGCATCACTCGTATCGATTCCACGAAATGCCACAGGCCTCTGCCACGATCCGACATCCAAGATCACATGATCCGAGATAAAAGCTGTAGCAGCGGAAACGCCTTTCACTTCCGCCGCTTTTCTTGCGAGTAATTGCCAGCCCGCAATCTCACCCCCCTCCTCTCCAAGATCGATTGCTGGCACCAGCGGCGATCTGACCAGAATATGCGGAGTGAACCCCAACAAACGACCTTTTACATCCCGCTCCAAACCCGCATAGATCGCCATCACCACCACCAATACCAAAACCCCCAGCATCACGCCGATCAGGGAAATGAGGGTAAAAGATGACAATACGGCGCGACGCGGATTGAGATACCGCTTCGCCAACATGAAACTGAAAGATCGCTTTTTGATACAAAGAACTAGCCCCATCCTCGCACCAGAATCAACCTCGTTCTTCATCTAAAAAAGATTCGGGACCCGAGTTTGTCATCAGTATTCACGCGCCAACATCCATTCGGCGATCTCTCGCAACCTCGCGCCACGATCTGCAAAAATTTCCAGCGCATCCAATGCAACCTGGGTCAAACGCTCCGCCTCTTTGCGGGATTCATCCAAACCCCATACGGAGGGATAGGTCGACTTGTTCGCCGCCACGTCTTTGCCTGCGGTTTTACCAAGACTTTTGGTTGTCTGTGTCACATCCAAAATATCGTCGATGACCTGAAATGCCAGACCGAGGCTCTCCCCGAAATCACTCAGAGCCTTCAATTGCGCGGGGCTTGCATTTGCCGCCATTCCCCCCAAACGCAATGAAGTGACTAACAGAGCGGCGGTTTTCGCCTCATGAATCGCGAGCAGTTGTTGCTTGTCAAGTTGCTGACCTTCACCCTCGAGATCTAACACCTGGCCCCCAATCAATTTTCGACTCCCCCCGGCCAATGCCAACTCAGAAACCATGTCGCCCACTGTATGGCGACCCATCGGTGACGATTTGGCCAGCAACGCAAACGATTCTGTTAGCAAAGCATCTCCACAAAGCACTGCCATGCCTTCACCGTAAACCTTGTGACAGGTCGGTCGACCGCGGCGCAAATCATCATCGTCCATACAAGGCAGATCGTCATGGACCAACGAATAGGTATGCATCAACTCGACCGCGCAAGCCGCCCTGAGAGCCGATGCCGCATTTCCGCCACATGCCTCAGCTGCTGCGATGCACAGCACCGGACGCAGGCGCTTACCGCCGGCGAAAACCGTGTAACGCATCGCCTCATGAATTGAACCGGGAGCTTCACCCGGAGACGGCAGCCAATCATCCAAAGCGGCGTCAACAAGAGACACCTTAGCTTTCAAATAATCTTCAAAATCGCCGTTCATGAAATGGATGTTCAGAGAATTTCCGCAATTTGGACCGCGTTAAGCGCCGCACCCTTGCGCACCTGATCGCCAACAACCCACAAGTCCAGTGCGTTTTCCAAAACCAAATTCTTGCGGATACGACCCACCAAACAATCATCCTTACCAGTTGTATCCAAGGGAACAGGGAAAAGTTTTTGTGAAGGGTCATCTTTCACCTGAATACCTGGTCTACCCACAAAGGCGTTTCTCGCCGCTTCAAGATCTGGCTCTTTAAAAAACTTCGCGGTAATTGAAACCGAATGTGAACGGTAGACCGGCACGCGCACGCAGGTACATGAAACTTTCAAATCCGGATGACCCAGAATTTTCCGCCCTTCATAGGCCATTTTCATTTCCTCTTTGGTGTAACCGTTTTCAGTAAAAACATCCACTTGCGGAATGACATTGAAGGCGATCTGTCGCGGGTAAACTTTCGGCGTGAACGATTGACCGTTTGCAATCGCTTTGACCTGCTCTTCCAATTCCACAATTCCCTGCGCACCTGATCCCGAAACAGCTTGATAACTTGATGCGATCACACTCTCCAAACCAAACCGCTCATGCAACGGCGCTAGCGCCATCAACGAGATGATAGTGGTGCAATTCGGATTGGCGATAATGCCTTTCGGGCGGTTTTTCGCGGCCTCAGGATTGATTTCAGGAACCACCAATGGAACGCCCTCATCCATGCGGAATGCCGATGAATTATCGATCACCACCGCGCCCGCAGCTGCTGCCGAAGGCGCGAATTCCTTTGAAATATCTCCTCCGGCACTGAACAATGCGATGTCGATACCTTGAAATGAATCATGCGTTAGCTCCTTGATCACAATTTCCTTGCCTCGAAAAATCACGGTCTTTCCAGCGGATCGCGCCGAAGCCAGAAGCGTGAGATCGCTCAATTCAAAATTCCTTTGTTCCAGACAAAGGAGCATTTCCACGCCGACGGCACCCGTCGCCCCGACAATCGCCACATGAGGTAATTTCATTGTATCTAATTCCACCGGCCACACCGGGGCGCAGACGCTAGGCGCAAGTTTTCCTCCATGCAATCCCTAAGCTCATGCCAGGAAACTTAACCTTGCTTGACAATCAACCTCGAATCGGGTTCAAACATAATCACTTCGGAAATGGCCAAGACCAAGCTCACACCGCAAAAACTGGCACGTTTGGAGTCGAGAGTTCGCTTCATCAAGGGCACGAATCGACTTCTTTATCTTTTCACGGCCATATCCTTCGGTCTTCTGATTGTGGCATCCGCCTACCCTTCCATACGCGAGAGCGAAAAACTTCAAGCCAAGCTCCGCAGTGCTCAGGAACGAGAACAAAAAGCTTTAGACATCAAGGAGCACCGAGAAATCGAGCTCCATGCCCTCCGCGAAGATCCGGCTTATCTGGAAGTCCAGGCCCGTGACCGCCTCAATTATTATCGCGAAGGCGAAAAGATCTTGCGTTTCGAGCGCGATCGCTAAGCCAGCATCACCTCGAGGCTTTTGCGATACCGATTGACCCCAAGTCTCCACCAGGTTTACAAATCCAGCATGCCCCACGTGAAGAAAGCCTTGTTCCTGTCAATTTTGCTTTTCTCACCGTTTTCCCGCGCAGAGCACGTTATCGTGTGCGGTGGTCCTGCCTTGCGTGCTTGGGAAGATTATCGAACAGAAGAAGATCGCCATGACCGCTGGTGGGGCAATTTCGTTCGCGCCTCCACACTCCGCATGGCAGAAATCCGCCAGACATGGGGAAAAGAAGCGGCACTGGTGTGGCTAGTTTACAAACCCGGATACGAAACCCGTGGACTCGAGGATCAAAAGCCCTATACCACATGGATTGCCGAGCAGGCAGCCAAGCGGAACGCAACCCTCATCTGGTTCAGTTCATCCTCCGATTACATTTCAAAAATCAACGCCCGACCACGCAAGTCCGTTGAGACCTACGATTACTTCGGCCACTCCAACCAATTTTCATTCATGTTCGATTACGGCAATAACATCATGGCTGTATCCACCGCATGGCTGCATCAAGACGATATCCCAAAACTCAAATCATCCATCTTCGCCAAAAATGCCATTTGTAAATCATGGGGCTGCCACACCGGCGCCTCCATGTCTTCAGTTTGGAAGAAAAATTTGGGATACCCCCTCATCGGATCAAAAGGCAAAACCCTTTATACCATGGTCGGTCAAGGCTTCATGCCAACAGGCTATGACGGCTGGACTCATTGAAATCCCGTCAATTCACTCCACCTGACAGCCGCTCGAAAACATCTCCCATTTCACACTATGACTCTCAAAGAACTACAAGACCTTCACGCCCTTCCTTTTTTCGAACTGATTCAAAAATCCAGAGATGTGCATCAGGCCAACTGGAATAAACCCGAGGTTCAGCTCTGCACGCTTCTTTCTATCAAGACCGGTGGTTGCTCGGAGGATTGTTCATACTGTGCCCAATCAGCTCGCTACAAATCTGGCGTGGAGAGCGAACGCCTCATGTCAAAATGCGACATACTGGAGCGAGCGAAAGTCGCCGCAGATTCCGGTTCCACCCGCTTCTGCATGGGTGCGGCATGGCGCGGAGTTCGTGGTGGGACACAACGCTTCGATCAAGTTTTGGATATTATCCAAGACGTTTCCAAACTCGGCATGGAAGTTTGTGTCACCCTTGGTGAACTCGGTCCGGAGGAAGCTAAGCAACTCAAACAAGCTGGTGTCACCGCTTACAACCACAACCTCGATACCTCTCCTGAACATTACCCAAACATTGTTACTTCACACACCTACGAAGACCGGCTCCGTACGATACAGAACGTGCAGGATGCCGGCATGTCCGTTTGTTGCGGCGGTATTCTCGGCCTCGGTGAAACCATCACCGACCGACTTCGCATGCTTGAAATCATCTCAAATTTCGATCCTCAACCCGAGTCCGTGCCGATCAACTCCCTCATGCCCATGCCCGGCACACCGCTGGCCGAAAACCCGCAGGTTGATACCTTCGACATTGTCCGAATGATCGCACTCACTCGCATTTCCGTACCAAAAGCGAAAGTTCGCCTCTCCGCAGGTCGTACCCGCCTTTCCGACGAAGCGCAGGCACTCTGCTTCTTTGCAGGTGCCAACTCCATATTCTACGGAGATAAACTTCTCACAGCTGAAAACCCCTCGGTCAAAAAAGATCAGGCTCTCCTCACGAAACTCGGCCTCTCTCCTCTCGCACCTTCCCTCTCCCCATGTTCACCTGAAGTAGCGACCGTCTAACTTGAGCGGCTTGGTTAAAAAAATCTTTAAAATAATCGAATAAAATAAACCGCAAAGAAGTCGGATTTAGCATTGAGACCCAAGCAATGAGAAATCGAACACTTCGTTCAAATTCCTTGAAGTTCTCAGACATGCATCTATTCATTTAACAACTCCAAACTAAATTATGAAAAAATTAGTCCTCTTAACAGTCGCCGCGATCTCCAGCATTGCCCTGAGCAACTGCACCGCTCCAACCGGTCCGAACACCCAACGCGGTGCCCTTGGCGGCGGACTTCTCGGTGCGGTCGCAGGCGGCATCATCGGTCACCAATCAGGCAATGCACTTGAAGGTGCTGCAGTCGGCGGCGCCCTCGGTGCGGGCGCTGGCGCGGTCTACGGCAACTCCCAAGACCAAAACCAATACTGAATTCAACGGATTTAAAACCGTCTCCTTAAACCGCAAGGCTCAACCCTTGCGGTTTTTTGTTTTTCGCATGCAACGCAGAAATACTTTGCCATTCCGAAATATACGGCTATCACGATCACCGGAAGGCTTTGCCTCCTAGCTTGCAAGTTCCTTGCCAGCGCTTTTTCCGGTCTACTTCGATGAGAGATTGCAAGAGGCTCACCCCTATCTCATCGATCCCTACCAGCGCCGATATCGGCAACCACTGGTTTTTTAGAAAAACGAAATGACCCCTACATTTGAAGCGATGGCCCTTGCCGCGCCCTTGAAACAAGTTCTCAACGAACTCAACTACACCACTCCATCACCCGTCCAAGCCCAAGCCATTCCGCTACTCTTGGAAGGTCGTGACCTACTAGGCTGTGCTCAGACCGGAACCGGAAAAACCGCCTCGTTCGCATTGCCCATCCTCAATGCCCTACACAGCGACCCACGCCCGGTTCGCACGAAACAATGCCGCTGCCTTGTATTAGCACCAACACGTGAACTCGCCGGCCAAGTTGCAAAAAGCTTCTCCACTTACGGAGAAAAAATCCGTTTCCGCCTCACGACTATCTGGGGTGGCGTCGGCCAACGCCCTCAGGTCAATGCCATGCGCTCAGGCGTCGATGTTCTCGTCGCAACTCCAGGGCGCCTACTTGACCTTATCGATCAGGGTTACATCGACCTCTCAGCCGTCGATTTCTTTGTGCTCGATGAAGTGGATCGTATGCTGGATATGGGCTTCCTCCGCGACGTGAATCGCATTGTCGATCTCCTACCAAAGAAAAAACAATCCCTGTTTTTCTCAGCCACACTCGCACCGAACATCGTATCCCTTGCTCAAAAAATCCTGCGTGACCCAGCTCGTGTCACCATCACACCTGAAGTCACCACCGCGGAACGCATTCAGCAAAAACTCTGTTTTGTGGATCGCGGCAACAAAATGTATCTTTTGCAGCAGCTGCTAGAAAAACAAAGCCAAGCGAAAGAAGCCAAGCTGACCATCGTCTTTGGTCGCACCAAGCACGGCTCCAACAAACTGGCCATCGCCTTGACTGCCGCTGGCTACGAGGCAGAGGCCATTCACGGCAATAAATCCCAAGCTCAGCGCGAAAAAGCCCTCGCAAAATTCAAACAAGGCCTCGTCCCCGTTCTCGTCGCCACCGATGTCGCCGCACGCGGAGTCGATGTGAAAGACATCGGTTTGGTCGTAAATTACGATCTCCCGAATGAACCCGAAGCCTATGTCCACCGGATCGGGCGCACTGGCCGAGCTGGAGCGGATGGCCTTGCCGTCTCCTTCTGTGCCGAGGACGAAATCGATTTCCTACGCGATATCGAGAAACTCATCAAAACCCAGATCCCACGCGATACCAGCCATCAGTGGCATAGCGAAAACCTCCAAGAAAAACACCGCACCGGCTTCAAACCCCCAAAAGTCAAACAAGGGGGTGGTGGCGGACGCGGCGGCCAACAAAACTCCGGAGGTGGACGCCGTGGGCAATCGCCTTCCCCGGGAACCCCAAGCCGGACCAGCGGAGCCGCCAGACGCCGCACGCGGAGATAAGAGACATTAGAAATTAGTAATAAGTAAGGGGCTGTACTAGCTAAGGCTTATTGCTGAGACTGTTTTACCCAGTATTTTAGCTGCTTCAAGAGCATTTGATGGTTACCTCCATTGAAGCGCCATTCACACTCCTTCAAAAACCAGTGAAAGTTCTCTTTTTTGATGCCATTAAATCTTCGTAAATGACGCTTTGCTTGGTTCCAAAAATTCTCGATTCCATTGATGTGATTTCTCTGATCAGCAAACAGTTCTGAGTGGTTGATTCGGAGGTGATGAAATTCGCTAACATCAAGTGCATTATAGGAGCGAAAGTTATCTGTGTAGACCAGGCTATCGGGTTCTACTTTTTCTCGTATGATTGGTAATAGAGTCTCTGTTTTAGCATCTGGAATAATAGCGGTATAAACCTTTCCACCTCTTTTAAGTAGGCCGAATACAGCGACTTTCCCGGCTGCACCTCGACCTCGCTTGCCCTTGCGAACACCGCCAAAATAACTCTCGTCGGCTTCTACTTCTCCAGAGAGTTCATAGCTGGGAAGTTTGGAGGCAATTAGCTGTCTCAGTCTCATGAAAAACGGTAAGCGTCCTACGAAGCCCCTCTTGACATAAATGTCGTAGGTTCGTGACTTACGACATTTATGACTAGAGGGGCTTCGTAGGACGCTTACCGACGGAGCAGAGGCAGGCAGCGATAACCTCTGCAGAGGTAGATAATTCTTTGGTCATAGTCATAAACGTCGTAGGCTGGCGACTTACGACGTTTATGACTAGAGGGGCTTCGTAGGACGCTTACTTGGAAATCCACAACCCAATATTCCCAAGAGACAGCGCAAGCCAAACACTGCAGAGAGCTATGTATCCCGAGTAACTGGCACGGGTATTACAAGAGGCGTTCATGACTAAAAGTCGATCAGAGCGTGGAAATCTCCCAAAAATCACACG
>CAMCBV010000025.1 GCA_945873125.1 Prosthecobacter debontii | reverse complement strand
CGTTTCGTTGGTAAGAGTATCGTTTGTGTGTTCGGTCATGGTTGGTGTCTGGTTAAATTTTGACACCTCCATTATCCAGCTGTGGCCGAGCACCAACAAGCCCTGTCTCAGGCTCTTGGAGGGGGCGGCGACCGGCACTAAGGCCGATTACGCTACGCTCCATCGGTCTTAGTGCCGGTTTGCTAGTGCTTTGCACTTTTACAGACACAATGTTGCACGCGCAGAGGGGTTCTGTTGGGCGCTTACACATCTGCCTTGATCCTCTAAAAATCTACGCTGCCAATTGATTATGTGTCATGACTGATCCTGTATTTCTGAGTCCGCTTCAACCTTTTATTGTGGATGATTTATGGTGCATCTGAATACTCGTTCTGAATAAAAAGTCGTATTGATTGCGTATTTGTATTTCCCCGAAATATTCACAAATATTATCTCGGCTATCCATGGCGTTTCGAGTCAGTGTGGGAATTTCGTGAATAAAGGATTGAAAACCCTTAATGGTCTGTGCGCTATTGATGAGTGTCCGATCATTTGTGAATATTCTCCCTGAATGAAATTTTTCTAAAAACAAACGAATATCACCAGCGTCCGTTGAGAGTATCGGAATTCCAACTCCAAGAGCTTCAAGCATTGCGATTGGAAGTCCTTCGTATATAGAAGTGATGATCATGCCGTCAGACAGAGCCATTAATTCTGGCGGGCACGGGTGAAAAGGAATCCGCTGCATATTTGTGAGGTCTTCTTTGTTAATGTATGCGTTGCATTCTTTCTCCAATTCACCGTCGCCAATCATCAGAAAATAACAATCTTGATGATGTTTTTTGGCATGTTGAACTAGGTTAAGAAATGTCAGCGGTTTTTTTTGGTCGCTAAGGCGACCAACAAAAATAAAGACTTTCTTGTATTTGTTTGGTATTCCCAAATCTTCTCGATAACGCTCACGAGCTTCCATCTTCTTACGCGCTAGAATAACTTTTTCATCGGAGAACATATGATAAATCAATGAAACCCGATGTTTAGGAATTCGAAATCGATTCAGAAATGAGTCCCTTATTTTTGAATTAATTGCTATAAAGTGATCAAAAGACTGAATTCCTTTTTTATGATAGTGGTTAATCCAGCCTTCATTGGTGTCATAAACCTGTTGATCGATTATAGAAACATTAGCAAAAATTCTTCTCAATTCTACTGAATTGTTAACTAGCCAGGGTGAACCATTGCATATCCAAATCAGTTGTGGCGGTATAATCTCAGCTAGACACGTTATGAGGGGTAAATGGTATTTTTGGTCTGCAATCTCTGCTAGGTCAAAGACGGGAATACCTAGCTCATAGAGTTGCCAATGAAGACTACCCTGCCTTACCGATAAGTATTCGGTGGTGATGACCACAAAACGATAAATTGACTGAAGCGATCGCATCACCTCGATTGCATTTCGCTCGACGCCACCCACAGCAAGAAAAATTGGCAAAACAAAAACTACCGGGCGATCCTCTTCATGAGAGGGCTGCAGCTTTATTTTCAATAAATTAAACAATTGTGTTCGAATCTCCGGCGACAAAGCCGGAGGCCGGCCTATGAGGATATCTGCTCCTGATGTGCTGATGCTGTTTCTTGGAAGTAATGTTTGAGCATGAATCGTTCTCTGACTGACGCTTTTTTTCTGTGGGCATCGGATGATTCTTCCGCGGCCTTGATTAATTTTACCCCCTTTGGTAATACAGCATGCTGGTCCAAATGAAGCAAAACTATCAATCAATCCTGTTGAATCGATTTCTGGTGTTTCGACAAGAGAGTGAGACGTTATAACAAAGTCATAGTCTAAGCAAGAGAGAGCCAGGAGGACGTTCGCTAAAGCATATTCTGGTATTTTAGGCCCAAGATAAAATTCCGTTGCTTGATTCTGCGGCGTTTCGCGCAATATCTTCGAATAGTTCTTTGGAAATGGCTCAATATGTTTATTGTGATTTAATAGATGAAGTGCTTCAATATTTTCTTCGACATTGGGAAAGTCATTCAAGAATCGTGCATACAAACGAGTGATCTCACCGTCCATGTGAGGAGATACCTCGCTGATCGTGTTTGAATCATGCATTCGGTAAGTTGCCAGATAGGCCGATGTGTGTATCGCAATCCCATGCATAGTGGCCCGCAGGGCGAAATCGAGGTCATGTGCGTAGCGGAAATCGGAAAATCCTCCGATTTTATCAAAAAGCTCACGTGTGAACGCCATGTTGCTAGTTGTGGCAATGAAGTTCTGATTTAACAGTAATCTGAGTATATCTTGATTCTTTAAAAGTGGCTTAATTAGTGGCGCTATAGGTAAAGGATACTCGGGGTCTGCGACGCCTTTTTTGGTTCCTCGAATCTTACTTTTCTTGTCGCATATGAGCATGCTTCCACTGATGAATGTCGCACGCTGAGTTTGGGCAAGCATGCGTATGGTCTCGAAGCTTCTGGGTAGAAAAAAATCATCAGAGTTAAGTATCCGTATCCATGGTTGCGATGCTAACAAGCATAGCTGATTGAGTCGATTGTGAGCACCACGATTTACGGATGGGTGGTCCGAGTGATTTCGCACACGACAGGGGTAATCGCGAGCCAATCGGGCGCATAAATCTGCTGAACCATCTTTTGAGCCATCATCACATAACAAGACTTCTTTGACCAATTCAGATTTTAATGCTGATTCTACAGCCTCGCGTAAGAAACGCTCGTGATTGTATACAGGTATGACTACTGAAAACATGGTAATTTTCTATATTTATTTAAATATAACCTTTTTTACGCCAATATTTCTTCGGTAGGTCGTTGATTAGCTGAACGCATGATGAATCAAGTATATATTCAAAAGCTGATGCATGATTTGAGGATGTTGTCGCAGCGTTATCAATGTATCCCAATAAAGCTGAAATCCTGAAAATTGAATGTAGAAGCTGCTTATGCCAATTTTCAGTTCCAAGTTTGCCGCTTTCTTCAAGCGATTTTGCCCATGAAAACATAGACTCGGCCAATGCCAACTTAGGGTATATGCTTGTTATATCTTGAGGCTTATTTGACATCAAAGCCTGCTTTGCTGCAATGAACCCAGTCGGCACCAGTGCATCGGGATGCAAATCACCTAATACTTTAGCCATGGCTCCCGCGAAATGTTGACGCCGCAAAAATGTGCTAACCGTATGCCGATGGTAATGGTGACCCACAGATTCATCTATATATAGAATCGGAAAATTTCCATGCTTCTTGTTCATTCGGTAAGCGAATTCACCATCCTCGAAACCGCACCCTGTAAATGTTGGTGAAAATCCTTCCTTCAACCAATCTTTTATGACATTACGTCTAACTGATACATTGCAGGTATAAAAAAATCGCCAATCCCACGTTTTGTAGGCTTGCATGTCAGCGTAGCCGAATTGCTCGCCACCATTGCCTTGAATGTGTTGCATCACGGGAGTGATTTCAAAGATATCGCCGGGCGGCCAATCGACTTTTCCTAATACTGCAAAATTATTTCTATTATGGCTTTGATGATATCGGGCATGCGCAGCAAGAAAATTTTGGCTAGCTGGAAGAATATCATCTCCCATAAACAAAATAATGTCATTTTTGGCAACCGCTGCACCGTGGTTTCTAGCCACGCCAGCACCTTGATTTGGAATCGTTAGGTATCTCAGGTTTGGTTGATTATTTTTAATCCGATACAGCACTTCCTCTGTATGATCTGAAGATCCATCATTAACTATTACAACTTCAATATTGAGTCCTTCTGAACGATCAAATATGGATTGAATTGTATTCTCAAGAGAATCAGCTCGGTTATGTGTGGGTATGACCACGCTGATTGACGTCGTGATAGATTCTAAATCAATATTTTCTTTTTCAAAAAAACTGCTATCACTTATACCATGATTAATTTGATTTGTTAGAGGATCTGCTCCGGATAAATATTCATCAGAATTGAATCTAGCAAGGATTCCCTGTATTTGATTCTCTTCAGAGCAAGCTTTTTCATGCTTAATGACTCCACCATCATTCATCCAATCTGCAAAAGTTGGCCGTGGCGATCCGGATTTCTTGCATGCGATCCGTTTGAATATTTGGCGTGGTTTCCTGTTTTTATGAAAAACAAAAAATCTTACCCATCCTCTCGGTTTTCCTGCCTTATGAAACGCAATACTTTTGATAAGCTTTTGCTGAATCCATTTTATGGAAGTAGAAAAACTCTTACTTTGCAGGTTATTCATAACATTTACCCCAAATCGGTTTTTCTTTTGTTTTCGAATCGATTTGCTCAACCTTGTTAGAAATTTGGTTTTTTTCCGGTTGGCGTTTGGTTCCCGCCAACGATGGAAGGCTCGCTTGGCCCATGATTTTTTTTGCCATTTCTTGGCGGACTCGACGATGTGTTCTAAGGCCTCGGCTTGCTCACTCAGTTTTGTGATTTTTTGTTCAAGATCGTCGATCTGTGCCTCGCGCTGCTTAACCGCTTGGTTCAGAGTGGCCATTTGTTCATTCCTTTCGACTACTGTTTGGTTCAGCGTTGCCATTTGCCCATCTTGCTCCGCAACCGCTTGGTTCAGCGTGGCCATTTGCTCATCCCTTTCGGCTACTTTTTGGTTCAGCGTGGCCAACTGCCCGTCTCGGTCCGCCACCGCTTGGTTCAATTGGTCAATATATACAAACGGAGCATGGAGATGGGTATGCACACTTGTAAAATAATTGATCTGATCATAGGACAGTGTAAACGGTTGATCCATACTGGCTTCAGTTCTGAGCATTGCATACAAATCCCGCACCATTTGAGGAATTTGCGGATCTTTGGCAAGATCGTGGGGCTGATTAATGTTGTGCCTAAGCTCCTGATCAAGGAATTTCCGAACATACTCCGACATAGCGTCGGAATTAACAGAAAGATTGAATGTTTTAGAGATCCGACCGAGCTGTTTGGCAGGATTTTGAATGAACAAATCGAAATCAACAGCGATACGATTGGTATTCTCTGTGTTCAAAAGAGGCGTCAGAACATGATCCAACCAAAGCATGTAGCCTTTTTCCGATGTTAATCCATCACGCTTATTGAGTGATTTGGTAACACTGATGGGATTGCGAACCACGATGACATAGCCCACATCCAGTTCGCAGTGCTTGAAGACCTTCTTCCAAAACGGAATCAATTTGGCTAGGCGCGGATCTTTGATTCCATAAGGTCGCTTGCATCCAATTTTACGACGTATCAAATCCGCGGCTTTGAGTAGATACCCTGATGCGATTAAATCATCAACTTGAGAATCCGTCACGGGTGAGGCGTAATGCCAATCCAAACCAAGATGATTGAGTAAACTGATGTTCAAATCCACCACATCAAGGTCTTCAAAGAAGCCTTTGGAATTATTATTAGCCATGGGCGACATGAGATTATCGCCCAATTCAACACCTAAAACTTCCAAGCCCCGCGTGATGGCACTTGTGCCGCTACGGTGCATCCCAAGCACGACAATTAAATCAAATTTGCGCGCGATTTTTTTCTTCATATAGCACTGAGAGTAATCTTTATGATTCGATCTTCCATGCTTGCAGAGCATGGTGTAGGGCGCTGGAGACTGATTGCATGTTGATCCCCGCCGCGAGCAACTTGCCGCTATCCATGATGCAATTCGAACGAGCTGCCACTGCTCCGGTGGCGTAAAAATCGGCATCATTCTCCCAAAATTCGAATTTGCGGTTGGGCTTGAGGATGTCTTTGATCATTTCCAGCACCTCGGCGGTCGAGATATAGCCGGGATTCGTGACATTGTAGATGCCGAAGGGAACTTTTTGGAACCAGCAATCAAGGCAGGCTTTCACATAGTCGCCACGGTGGGAGAGCGAGTTGAAGTTGTTGTAGACCTTTGCGTAGCGCTGGATTTTGCTGAGGTAGTTACGATGGTTGTCGAACTCATCGAAAGGAATGCGTAGCCGCCAAATGTAGTTTTTTCCCACTCCTTCGATGGCTTCCTCTCCCAATGCCTTGGTGCCGCTGTAAAAGCTGCAGGGTTGATCGCGGAAGGAGAAATTTGGGGTCATGCTCTCATCGAAACCGCGAATCTTCTCTGGTGATTTGGCGGCAATCGCCTTGAATTCAGAGCGTGTCATGTCCTTCTCGACCACCCAGCCATTGCCATAATCGACCCATGCCCCAGCGAAGATACAACCGGAAGAAACATGGCCAAAGGGAATGTCGAGCGCGGCGCAGGCGTTGGCTAGGGCTTGGGGAAACAGCGTATTGCCCTGCAGCGTGTCGGCCTTGGCTGACTCGCAGGCATCGACATTTGGTTTGCCCGTGTAACCTGCTGCATTGATGACGAAGCTGGGTTTGTTGGCCTTGAGGTATTCGAAGAGCGGTTGGAAGCGTGTGTAATCAACTTGCGAGCGTGAGAGAGTACGGAATTGTTCTCCGCGTTGTTCCAATTCGCTTTGAAAAGCTTGGCCGATGTAGCCGGTCGCACCGAGAAGTAATATCATTAATTATATCGTGTTGAGTGAGTTATTGGGTCCGATTGGCTTCTTTCACCACTTCTTCCAAATACGCTCGGTATTCGCAATTAGGCATCGATTCGGCGATGGCTTCGAGCTCTGAAATGTTTAGAAATCCGCTTCTGAAAGCAGCTTCTTCGGGGCAGCCGATCTTGATTCCCGTGCGGGATTCGATGGTTTGGACATAGGCGCTGGCCTCGTGAAGGGAGCTGCTGGTGCCGGCATCGAGCCAAGCGAAGCCGCGGCTGAGTTTTTCCACCCGCAACTGGCCGCGTTTCAGGTATTCGACATTCACCGCCGTGATTTCTAACTCGCCGCGCGCCGAAGGCTTGAGATTTTTGGCGATGGTCACTACCTCATTGTCGTAAATGTAGAGACCTGGAACGGCAAAGTGGCTTTTGGGTTGTTTGGGTTTCTCCTCGATCGAAATGGCCTTGCCCGCGGCATCGAACTCGACGACGCCATAGCGCTCGGGATCGTGCACATGATAGCCGAAGACCGTCGCTCCCGAAGTGAACTCGGCAAACGCCTCATCAAAGCCATTGTTGCCGTAAAAGATGTTGTCCCCAAGGATCAGTGAAACAGCATCGTCACCTATGAATGACTCCGCGATGAGAAAAGCTTGGGCGATACCTTCCGGCTTTGCTTGCTCGCGATATTCGATGGAGATCCCCATGCGCGAGCCATCCCCCAACAACTGCTGGAAACGCGGCAAATCGTGTGGGGTCGAGATCAGGCAAATTTCGCAAATGCCGCCCTCGATTAGCGTGGTGAGCGGATGATAAATCATCGGCTTGTCATAGACCGGCTGCAGTTGCTTGCTGGCAACGAGAGTCAGAGGATAAAGTCGTGAGCCGGCGCCGCCGGCGAGGATAATGCCTTTCATGGGAGAAGAGAAGAGGTCGGAGGTCGGAGGTTAGAGGTTAGAGGTTAGAGGTTAGAGGTTAGAGGTTAGAGGTTAGAGGTTAGAGGTTAGAGGTTAGAGGTTAGAGGTTAGAGGTTAGAGGTTAGAGGTTAGAGGTTGCTACCTAAGCTATCTCATTCACTTGCTCTCTTAGCGGTCTCCTTATTTTAAGCTTTGCCCAATCTTTCTAGCTGATAGCTGCCATCAAGAATATTTTGCCACCAAGTTTCATTTTCCAGATACCACTCCACAGTTTTGCGGAAGCCGCTTTTGTGGTCTTGTTTGGGTTCCCAACCGAGTTCGTTTTTGATTTTGCTGGCATCGATCGCGTAGCGCATATCATGCCCTGGGCGGTCAGTGACGAAGGTAATGAGGGAATCAGAGGTCGGAGGTCGGAGGTCGGAGGTTAGATGCTTCATACGAAGCTCGGGGTGCTTCTCAAGCGCTTCATCCAGCAAGCCGCAAAGCAGTCTTACAAGATCGATGTTCCTCATTTCGTTGTTGCCGCCGATGTTGTAGGTTTCGCCGGGTTTGCCTGTGGAAATAGCGGTAAGGAGGGCTTCGGCATGGTCTTCGACATAAAGCCAATCGCGGATATTTTCGCCTTTGCCATAAACAGGGATCGGCTCGCCGCGGAGAGCTTTGAGAATGACGACCGGGATGAGTTTTTCCGGAAATTGGAAGGGGCCGTAGTTGTTTGAGCAATTCGTAACAATGACAGGCAGCCCGTAGGTGTCGCGCCAGGCACGGGCGAGGTGATCCGATGCTGCCTTGCTCGCGGAATAGGGTGAGTGAGGGTCGTATGAAGTGGTTTCCGTAAACAGCCCCTGCTCGCCTAGTGAGCCGTAGACCTCGTCAGTCGAGACGTGGAGGAATCGAAAAGTTGAGAGCGGAAAGTTGAAAGTTGAAATGTATTCGCGTGCGGTTTGTAGCAGCACATAGGTTCCAACAATGTTTGTCTGAATAAACTCGCTGGGACCGTCGATGGAGCGGTCGACATGGGACTCGGCAGCAAGGTGCATGATCCAATCGGGACGGAAATCAGCGAAGGCCTTGCGCATGGCCTCCGCATCGCAGATGTCGGCCTGAAGCAGCTGGTGGTTCGGATTGCCCTGAAGATCTAAAAGCGAACGAGGGTTGCCGGCGTAAGTGAGCTTGTCGATGTTAAGCACCTGATGACCCCGTGACACGAGAAGGCGGACGAGATTGGAGCCGATAAATCCGGCCCCGCCAGTGACGAGGATTTTCATGAGAGATTCAAATTTTTTCTAGATCATGAGATATTCCGTGAAAATGGCAAAGCGATACTGGGATGAATATCCATGCCTCGAGAATCAGGAGAGCAAAGACGGAACGCCGCTTTTCAGCTGATGCATCGTCTCTTCAAGAAATTTATTACTGGCGCATCCAAGTTCTTCGCGAAATGAAGAACTAACCCTCTGGCAGGATTTCATCCAGTAAGCGCTGGATGCCTTTTTCGGCTTGTTGGGATTGTGGGTAGATGGAGCGTGCTTTGAGGAACCATGTGAGGGCAGAGCCGGTTTGCTTGGGATTGCGGCTTTCGAACTGGCGGGCTTTATCCAGAGCGAGGGTGAAGTCGGCAACTTTTGGAGCGAGAAGTTCCAGTTCGCGACCGAGTTTCGGATCGTCAGGAAATTGCTCGCGGATGTCGGCAAGTTGTTCCCAGGCGCTGTAGTTTTGGCCGACGCGGGAGAACTCACCCGCTTTACCGAGAGCGCTTTCGATGACCATCAGGTTTTGCATGATTTGTTTGAAAGCGTCTTCGCGTGTGGCATCGCCTTGGATGGCAGGAGCGAACTCGTATTGACGTTTGGCGATTTCGCGGTAGTTGCCTTCGGAAAGAAGACGATCGAAATCATTACGAGCCGTGACGATGGCACCCGAGTTGCTCACAAGCGTGCGGAATTCCTGAAGCTTGGGATTGGTCGGCCAGATTTCAGCCGCCTTTTTGATTTTTTCTTCGGCCTTTTCGGAATTGCGGGCAAGCAATTGGGCTTTTGCATCCTCAATGGCAAGGTCTGAGGCAAGGGTGTAGCCGGAAATCAGAGAGTCGACTTTTGACGAGGGGAAATCCTTTGCGGTGATTTTGAGTTGGTCGGAAAGGGTTTTGCCGCGGACATAGTCGCGAGCTTGGAGAGCTCCATAAAGTTCGTGGAGATCGCGGACATACAAAGCTACGCGTCGTTTCTTTTCTATGGGAAGCGTAGCAACAGGACTGAGATATTCTCCGAGTGCATAGGCTTCCATCAGGCGTTGTGATGCGGAATGGACTTCGTTTTGGGCGAGAAGGTAATTGAAAGCCTCGATGTATTTGTCGACTTCCCTGATCGCCTCGTTGGATAGCGAATCCAAGGATGCAATGGTCGGTGATATACCAAGGGATTGGGCGAAAAGTTTTGAAACGTCGGAATTTTTATCGATTCGCAGCGTGCTATCGCCGTCTTTCCAGATTTGGTTATAAAAACGGGCAGCCATGAGAACGTGTTCATAGCGGCGTTGTGCGAACCACTGAACCATGGTTACCTGGTATTGGGTTTTGGTTTGGATGGTTTGGGCCTCGGTGCGAATAATGTTTGTTTTCTTGAGTGCCTCGATTTCAGTGATGCGGCGCAGAGTTTCCTTGTATTTCAGTGAACTCGTGCCAGCTCCAGGATTGGCAGCGGCGGCGTTGTTAGCCCGCCCGCCACCTTGCCCGCTATTGCCACCTGCGGCGGGTTGGGAGTTTCCTATGTTGGTATCACGATCGTTTCGGGCCGCCCAATCGGCTTCACGAATGATGGCGTTTTTTTCGGTTTCGATGGATTGATTGAGTTCTTTGAGTTGGTTACCGTCTTTTTTGGCGAGCAGTGCCACGTAAACGGCCTCGGCGAGTGATGAGCAAAGATTCGCATCGCCAGGATAAGAAGAGGCGCCGGGCAAAAGCAGGAAAGCCTCTTTCAAATTCGGGGCTTTGTCTCTCAGTGGCGAAATGGTTTGGAGGATTTTCGCAATGGTTTCACGATAGGCTTTGGCCTCTGCATCACTTTCAGCAGGTTGGTTGAGATATTTTTCAAAACGGGCTTTGAGCAGGCGATTGTCCCCAAGTGGAATTGTTACTCCTCCGACAGTGACAGTCTCCGCGGAGGGATCGAGCATGGGAATTTCCTGACCGAGAGGAGAGCTGGATTCTTTAGGTTTTTGCGCTGGGCCCGTGTCCGTAGGAGGTTGTTGGGGTTGAGTGGTGGGGGCTGCCGGCGGGGTATAAACCTGTGAGAAGAGCGGCAAGGACGCAGCTAGGGAAATGATGAAAGTCAGGATTTTCATGTTTTTGATTTCGCGGGGTTATGGACGGGGGATCAGAGACGCTTGATAGCTGTGGCCACGGGAATTCCTCCGTCTTTGATATCGATTTTAAAAGCGTAGCTTTGTTCCCGATCGATGTTGAGTTTGCTGAATTGATCAGGGATTTGAATGGGGATGATTTCTTCGCCGCCCGGTGTTTTGATTCGGACGCTGACAATCTGCCCGTTGGAAGGTGTCCAGCGGAGCTTTTCATCGACTTTACCTTCGATGAAAAATTCATCGCCACGGAAGGCATTGCCGTCTTCAAGAAATGCTTTTACGTCCAGAGGATAGGCATCCGTGAAGGATTCGGATTTTTTATTTAGAAGGATTTTGCCACCAATTACGATAGCGACGACAGCGACGCCGATACCGATGAGGAGGACAGGATGGGTGCTGGAACTTGCGCGGCGAGCCATGATTTTTCAGGAGTTCAGACGAAGACGTCTTGTGAAGATCATGATTAAAGTATTTCAACCATTCTGAGAAGCTTAATCCCATTGAGGGCGGCGGGCACCTATCCATGCAAGACCGAGGGCGGCGACAATATGGACTGCGAGTGTGAAAAGGCAGGCGTTATGGTCGGATAGGGAGGTGTCGACGACGGATTTCACGGCGCCATGAACCTGTGACTGGAGTGCCTCTACCGAGCCCGACCAAGCCCAGTAGGCGGAAATGAAAGGGCGCGTAAATGCCTCAATGTGTTCTGGGAGTGCGAGAACGGCTCCAGAAAGCGGAAGCTGGAAGCCGACGAGATAAATAGAAAGCAGCGATGCTTGTTCCGCAGTGCGCATCATTGCGGAAATGGCGAGACAGATGGAAGTCATCGAGGCGTTAATGAGCAACAGGAAGATGGCATGTTGGACAAAATCGCCACGGAATGTCCCGAACAAGTTCACGAAGAATGCCATCCAGAGAGATTGGGCAATCACGATGCAGGAGAGAAAGGCGATCTTTGAGGCGAGATATGCCGTGGGTCTCAAACCACCGAATTTTTCCTTTTCGTAGATAGGGCGTTCGCCGGCGATTTCCCGCGCTGAATTGTTGGAACCCATGAGTGCCAGCAGAACAACCTGAAACATGATGATTCCAGAAACGGCCGATCCCACTTTCGCTTGATCGGATCTTACAGATTGCTGCTCTTTGATTTCCTGAATGATGTTATCCTGTCTCATGTCAGAGAAGTGACGGATGTTTCCGGATGCTTTTTCACTGAACAGAATGACCAGAAGGGGGAAACAGATGAGGATGGCCAATTGGAGAAAGACTTGACCCCGATCCCGGAAAAAAATCCGCCAACGGCGGGAGAGGAGAGTGGCGAATTGGGACAGGAATCCGGGGAGCCGGGTCTCTTGTGTGGAGGTGGAGGATTCTTTTTTTTCGTCATCGGCTGCGGGGGGTTCCACGGAGGACGGCCGGAGGTCGCCACTTTCAATGAGACGCAACCGGTTTTTTTCCAGCATGTTGTAGTAAGAGGCGCGGTGTTTGTTCCAAGAATTCTGCCAGCGCTCGGATGGCTGTTTAGAGAGTTTGGGATATATTTCTTCGGTATCTGTGACGGAGAAGTAATGATTTAGCTGCTCTGGAGGCCCGTGGAAAGCGACTTTGCCTTCGTGAAGAACGAGAATGGAATCGTAAAGTTCAAGGTGAGCTAGGGAGTGGGTAACGGAGAGGACGATGCGGCCGTCTTTGCGTGAGAGATCGTGAAGGAGTCTGACAATTTCACGCTCGGAGCGTGGATCGAGGCCGGACGTAACCTCGTCACAGAGAAGGATCTTCGGATCGGAGACGAGTTCCATGGCGAGGCCCAATCTGCGTTTTTGTCCTCCGGAAAGAACTTTGACCAAGCGGTCACTGATCGGACCCAGTCCGGTTTCATCAAGGACACGGTCGATTCTGTGATCGAGCTCTTCGGTATTTCTGGATTTAACTCTGAGACGGGTGGCGGCTTCGACGGATTCATCGACTGTCAGCGGATCAAAGGCGATCGAGAATTGAGGAACGTAACCGATTTCGGAAGGAGAGAAGTCGCCATCTTCGGAAAGGTTGCGGCCTTCCCAGATCAATGAGCCATCGGACTCGGGATTCAATCCTGCGATGGTCTTCATCAAAGTCGTTTTACCGCATCCTGACGGACCGACGATGGCCATGAAGTGTCCCTTGGGAATTTGAATGGAAACATGATCGACCAGATTTACATCTTCGCCGTCTTTGCGGATGGTGAAACAAACGTCTTTGAGTTCTAGCACGGTGAGAAAGATTGGCTTTTGCTGATGGAGATATAACGATCCTCCCATCAGTTATTGAAATCGTGAGGAAAACTCAAGCATCATCGGCAGGGTCTTCGATTGGCACGATTTTGAGGGCCTTGGGTTTGGAGGAGTGGATCTCGCTGATGAGGGTGTGTCTAGGTGCGTTGGCGGGCGCGGGTGTGGAAATCGAATCTAGAGCGTTACGCAGGGCTCCTTCGACAAGCTGGCCACAGTGGATTTTCATCGGCGGCAGGGTGCCAAGATCTCCGGCAAGATCCTGGGCGCTGAGGTGGCGGGCCTCTTCGGTGGTTTTTCCTCTCAGAAGCTGGGTGGCAATCGATGCAACCGCGATGGCTGTTTGGCAGCCAAAAGCCTGGAAGGATGCCCGGTCGATGATTTTTTTTCCGTCCTTTTCAGAGAACTTGAGCCACATCCGCATCATGTCACCGCAGTCAGGCGAACCGACCGTACCGACGGAATCCGCATCCGTCATCTCGCCCTGATTTTTTGGGTTCGCCAGCGCGTCATCGATTTTTTTTTCGAAATCATCCATGGCGGGAGGTTGGGGGGAGAAGAAAGAAATTTCCAGAGCAAATCCACAAGGGTCATTTTGATAAAATGACCGTCTGGTGAATAAGTGAGCGCGGGGTTGTCGGTCGTTTCATCGAAACGACCCTACCGAACGACTCAAGCTGCTTTTCTCAACAACGCGATCATGACACCTTGGATGATGAGCTCCTCGGTAGGAATGAGATCGGGGAAGTTCGGATTCTCTGCTTGGAGGTAGGTGCGACCTTTTTGGGAAATGAAACGTTTGAGCGTCGTTTCACCATCGATGAGGGCGGCGACGACTTCGCCGTTACGCGGTTCGCGTTTTTCCAGAATGACCGTATCACCATGACAGATGTGGGCATCGATCATGGATTCACCGCGGACTCTGAGGGCGAACGTTTCGTGTTTGCCTCGGCAGCCAAGCGAGGTGATGTCGATTGAGAGGCAGCCTTCGGGTTCGGGAGGGGCGCTGTCACCAAATCCAGCGGCAATTCGGCCGTAAATCGGGATGTCGCGGATTTCATCTCGATCGAGTTCCTCGGGAAAAATAACGGCGCGCGCCTTGCCGGGAACGCGTTGGATGACGCCCTTTTTCTCAAGCGCACGCAAATGGCTCATCGCAGCGGTTTGGCTCGCGAAGCCGAAATAGTGTTGAATTTCGCGAGTGCTCGGCATCAAGCCGGTCGTGCGACTGGATTTGTGCAGGTATTCGAGAATTTCCTTTTGTCTTGAGGTGAGTTGATGAGCCATGGGTTCTTGAACAGTGTTCTTGAGAACAAATGTTGCGGAGAAGTGGCAAATGGTAAAGGAAAATTTTTGGATGGGTCGGACCGCGCGAGTCCACTCGCGCAGGTTGGATGGGCGCGACTGGAGTCACGCGGTCCAAGGGGGAAAATCACTCGACCTCAACGGTCAGGTTGATTTCCACTGATACATTCAGCGGAAGCGCAGCGGCGCCTAGGGCGGTGCGGGAGTGCTTGCCGCGTTCCCCGAAGATTTGGACGAGGAGTTCTGACGCGCCGTTGATGACTTGTGGGTGGCCGTGGAAATCGGGGTCGGAGTTGACGAAGCCGTTGAGTGAAACGATTTGTTTGACCTTATCGAGTGAGCCAATGGCTTCTTTGATCACGGCGAGGCGGTTGAGAATGATCATGCGCGCCCCTTCAACCGCATCGTCGACAGGGCAAGCGGATGGCACTTTGCCGAGAATTTTTCTATCACCCTCAATCGGCAGTCCGCCGGAAAGGAAGAGAAGATTGCCGCTGCGAACGTAGTTCACATAAGCGGCGACGGGTGTCGGCACTCCGGGAAGTTTGAGGCCGAGGGATTCGATTTTCGCGAGGATGTGGTCTTGCATGAAGTGATAGAGGTGAGATTTGGGACTCTGGAGTTGGAGTTTAAAGTTTAGGGTTTAAAATTTAGCCATTCATTAACCCGTTCCGCGGCGCGGCGGTGGGTTCCGGGGTCGCCGAGTTGGGAGCTGACTTGCGTGAGTCGGGCGACGAGGTCCGCGCGGCTTTCATGCTTGCTTAGGATATTTTGTATCCAACGGCTCACTTCGGTGGGAGAGGCATCCGCTTGGATGAATTCCTCGACGACTTTTTCACCGGCCAGGATGTTTACCAGCCCGATGTATGGAATGTTCACCAAAAGCTTACCGAGGAAATAAGTTGTCCACGCCATTTTATAAACGAGGCAGTAGGGGAGTGCGAAAGTGGCGGCCTCGAGAGTGGCGGTTCCACTGGCAATAACACCGCAGGCGGCGGTTTGCATGAGATGATGACTGCCGCCGTTGCGGAGTTCAATCCAATCGGTTGCGCCCGCATCATCGATCATGGATCGCATCGTGATAGCGAGTTTGGGTGTAGCGGCGGGGACGGCGAATTGGAGATCGCTACGCCAGGACCGGAGGATTTTGGCGGTCTGGATCATCATGGGGAAAAGCTTGGCGATTTCTCGTTCTCGGCTACCGGGAAAAAGTCCGACCAGATTTTCCTGTCGTGGGGCGTTGGTTTTTTCGATGGCAAGTTCATCGACCAGCGGATGCCCGACATGGGTGGTTTTGAGTCCAGCGTTTTCGAAGATGGGTTTTTCGAAAGGGAAAAGACAGAGCATTTCATCGAGCAAGCGCACCATTTTCGGGATGCGCTTTTTGTTCCAAGCCCAGACCTGTGGACTGATGTAGTATACCTGACGGGTGCTGGGTAAAGCCTCGCGGATGGCTTTAGCGAAGCGCAGATTGAATCCGGGATAATCAACCAACAACAACACATCAGGCTGGAGAGTGACTGCTTCCCTCAACATTTCATGGAAGCGCTCTTTGAACCAGCCATAGCGCTTGAGAACCTCGATCACGCCCATGACTGCGGCATCCTCGACCCAGTTGTTCACCTTGCCTCCGCTCAGAGCATGCATTTCGGGTCCTCCAGCGCCGTAAATTTCGACACCCGGATGAAGGGTTTGTAATTCAGTCAATAAGCCGGCGGCATGCGCGTCCCCACTCATCTCGCCCGCAATCACATAAATCCGCTTCACGGAAAAAAACTACCCAAGGAAAGGCATGGGCTTCAATCTCCAAAGCGAGCATCCAAAGAGTTAGTGACAAAAATCGCTCGAAGGTATTGGATTCTTAGTAACTTCAGACATGAAATTCCTCCTTTTACTCATGGTCATCATCCTAGCGGCAGCAGCTGGCTATATAGTTGAACCCAAGATGCGCATGCAGTTAACGGGTAAGCCTTCCAATTTTGAGAAATCATCACTCGGTCTCAAATCCAAGTCAAAAGGTGATGGTGAGCTGCCATATGAGCAGGTGACTCCAACGACTCCAACGACTCCAACGACTCCGACGACTCCGACGACTCCGACGACTCCGACGACTCCAGTTACGGATCCGAGTCCTGAGGTGGTGGATGTAGTTCCTCCTGTAACCCCTTCTGAGCCTATTGAGTCTGTAACCCCTTCTGAGCCTGTTGAGCCGGAAGTAAAAACAACGCCAGAGTCACCGGAATCCCCAGCTCAACAGGTGGACGTGGTGGCTGTTATGAAGGCAAGTCTCGCAGCGAGAGAAATTACGAAGTTCAGTGCTAGTCAGGTTTTGGAATGGCAAGCCGGCGCCGGTCCGGAGACGATTGATGGTGAGACCTATCAGGTCGGGAATTTGAAATATCAGGCGGAGACACCGTTCGGTACAAAAAATCTTCCAGCTAAAGCCTTGATTAAGAACGGTAAAGTAGTGCGTTGGATCTCGCCGAAAAGCGGAATGCAAATCGAGTGACCATCGCCTTGTCTGAAACATCTAATCCCCCCCATTGATTTTTGAAAGACTCCATGACTTCTCGTGAAGCTATTCTTGCGCTTAATCTTTTGCCAAGCATCGGACCCGTTCGTATTTCTCGTTTGTTGGATGCGTTTGGGGATGCGGAAAAAGTTCTAACAGCTTCGATCAATCAGTTGTTGCGCGTCGATGGCATCGGCCGCGAAACCGCAAAGCTTATCAACGATTGGGAAAGCTTGGTCGATCCATCGAAAGAACTAGCGGAGGCTGGGGAGCGGGGCATTTCCATCATCACGCGGGATGACGAATCCTATCCGAAATATTTACTCCAGGCCTATGATGCGCCGATTTTGCTCTATGTCTGGGGAGAAATTTTACCGCGGGACAGACATGCGATCAGCGTGGTCGGTTCACGACGCAGCACAGCTTACGGTTCAGCTGCGACGAAGAAGCTGACCTATCAGTTGGCCCATGCCGGATTCACCATTGTGTCAGGACTGGCTCGCGGGATCGACACCACAGCGCACGAAGCGGCGCTGGCGGCGAAAGGTCGGACGATCGCGGTGGTTGGCTCCGGGTTGGCGCGGTTGTATCCGCCGGAGAACCTCGCGTTGGCAGAAAGGATCGCCAATGGAAACGGAGCGGTGATTTCAGAATTTCCCCTGCATAAAGCTCCGGACAAACAAACCTTTCCCATGCGGAACCGGATCGTGGCCGCATGGAGCCAAGCGGTTTTGGTCACGGAATGCCCCGCATGGTCCGGCTCGTTAATCACGGCGAATCTCGCTTCTGAATACGGAAAATCCATTTTCGCGGTTCCGGGACCCATCGACAAACCTTCATCGGCGGGCTGCCATCAGCTGATCCGTGAGGGTGCGACTCTGATTACGGATGCTTCGCAAATCATCGATGACATGGGTGAGTTGCCCTTTTCTTATCAGGAGGAGAAATCGGCACAACCCGTTGTGGATTTACCCGAGCTGCCTGATGAAGAAGCAAAGATTTTGGCGGCGATGCCGGCAGGGGAAGAACTGGCGATCGATCAATTGATCGACCATACAGGCCTGCCTTCTTCCGTTGTCACAGCAGGACTTTTCAAACTGGAGCTGCGTCGTTTGGTGAGACCGTTACCGGGTTTTCGGTTCATCCGCCGATCCTGAAAACGACCAAGTTTCACCATGAATTTTAGCTTGAATACGGTCTCTGTCGGGCAAAACGGATTTACATTGAATTTTTTTTCCTCCTTGCATCCCGTGAAATTCCCTGCCTAGTCCCACTTCAGACACAACGCCTTTCCAGAACTTACCTCCATGGGAAAAACACTCATCATTGCCGAAAAACCCTCCGTCATGAACGACCTTGCCAAGGCTCTCAGCCCGAAGTTGGGAAAGTTTAAAAAGGTCGGAGAAGGGCGCGAAATTTATTACGAAAACGACAATGCGGTCATCACCTCGGCCGTCGGACACTTGGTTGAGCTCCGCATGCCGATGGGGCCAAACGGAAGAAAACTTCCCTGGAAATTCGATGTTTTACCGGCCATCCCAGAGACTTTCACTCTGGATCCCATCGAGCAATCGGAGGCTAAATTGAAAAAAGTCCTTAAACTCGCGAAGCGCAAGGACATCGATCAGATCGTCAATGCGTGCGATGCTGGCCGCGAAGGCGAATTGATTTTCCGCTACATCATGGAAATCGGCGATATTCATAAGCCGATCAAACGCCTCTGGATGCAATCGATGACCACGGGTGCCATTATTTCCGCTTGGGAAAATCTCCGCAGTGATGAGGAAATGAGACCTCTGGCGGATGCGGCGAAGTGCCGTTCCGAGTCCGATTGGTTGGTCGGCCTGAATGCGACCCGCGCTTTTACCTGTTTCAACTCCCGGCATGGTGGATTCAATATCACGGCAGCAGGTCGGGTGCAGACACCGACCTTGGCGATCCTCGCCGCTCGTGAGAAGGAGATCCAGGCATTCACGCCTGAGCCCTATTTTGAGGTCCATGCCACCCTGCACGTCGCGGCTGGGGAGTATTTGGGAAAATGGATCGATCCTGGTTTCAAAAAGTCCGACGACAAACCGCACGCCAAGCCGGAGCGGATTTGGGAGCAGATAAAAGCGCAGGCGATTGTGGAGCGTTGCCAGGGCAAGCAGGCGGAAATTTCCGAAGAGAAGAAATCCAGCACACAGATCGCGCCCCAACTCTACGATTTAACAACTCTACAACGTGAAGCGCCGTTTTCTGCAAAGGGAACGTTGCAAATCGCGCAAGCCCTCTATGAGAAGCACAAAGTGCTGACTTACCCGAGGACGGACTCGCGCTACCTTCCGGAAGATTACGTCCAGAACGTTAAAGACACGATGAAGCAGATCGCGAACAGCGATCTTGATGTTGCGAAATATGCAAAGGCCGTGCTTTCTGGCAAAGGTGAAAACGGTCCGCATCTGCACCAGTCAAAGCGGATTTTTAATACCAAGAAAGTTTCGGATCACTTTGCGATCATCCCAACCGGCAATATCGCCAAGCTTTCGGATGCCGAACAAAAAGTTTACGACATGGTGGTGAAACGTTTCATCGCCGTCTTCTATCCGCATGCGGAATTCGAGCAAACCACGCGTCTCTCTACGATCAAGCACGACAAGGAAATAGACGTTTTTAAAACCGAGGGGCGAGTTCTAACCGTTCCCGGCTGGCTTGAAGTCTACGGACGTAAAATCGGAGTCGCTGCCGGAAAAGACGAACTGGTTTCAGTGAAAGCAGGTGAGACCGCCAAAGCGGATCCTGTAGAGTTGGTGAACGAACAGACGCGCCCACCCGCACGCTTCACGGAATCCACCCTGTTATCCGCGATGGAAGGTGCGGGCAAATTGCTCGTCAATGACGAGGAACTCAGGGAAGCCATGGCTGAACGCGGCCTCGGAACTCCAGCCACACGCGCTGCGACGATCGAAGGTTTGATTTCACAAAAATATCTGGTTCGTGATGGCCGTGAACTGCATGTGACGAACTCGGGTCTGAGATTGATCGACCTCGTGCAACAAATGGATATTGAAGGTCTCTACTCGCCGCGCATGACGGGTGATTGGGAATACAAATTGCGCCAGATGGAACAAGGTCATCTTAAGCGGGATGAATTCATGAAAGAGATTATCGCTTACACCGAGGACATCGTCGCGAAAGCCCATGGCCTCGCGGAAGAAGCGAAAAGCCACACCTTTCCGGATGTCGAAGTCGAGCACCCCATCCATGGCAAGCTCATCTTGAAACAAACCGAGGCGACCTATGAATCCCGCGATCCCGAAGTGCCTCTGAAAATCAAAAAGCACATCGCCGGTCGGCTTCTAAGCGAAGATGAACTCCGGACTTTGCTTTCGAAAGGCGTGGTCGGACCGCTGCAAGGGTTCAAATCCAAGTTCAACAAACCGTTCGATGCTTCTCTGCAGCTCGATGCGAAATTTAAAACCTCGTTCCTGTTTGAAGGCGATGATGACAAGGCGCCAGATCTAAGCGAGGACATGCTCATCGGTTCTGCCAAGACTCCGGATGGGAAAGAGTATAAAGTTTTCGCCACGGAAAAAGCTTACTACGTGCCGGGCATCGTCACCAAGAAAGACCCGCACGGGATCCGCATCGGTCGCTCGATTCTTCAACGGGAAATCCCGGAGGATCAGGCACTGAAACTTCTTTCCGAAGGGAAAACGGATTTGATGAAGGGTTTTGTTTCAAACCGCACCAAACGCAGTTTCGACGCTCACCTCACCTTCGACCTAGCTACCGCAAAAATCGGTTTCGACTTTCCACCAAGGCCAGCGAAGAAAGTAGCGAAAAAAGCTACAAAGAAAGCCCCAGAACAGGAATAGGCAGGGACGTTTAAGGATATACGTCCCTGCCTGCATCACGCCGGCCCTGACTTGCCTGCGTCAGCTGAGGGCCATCAGCGAGTAGCCGGTGCCATGCAAGCGCCGCAGGCTCTGGACTGCTGGGATGATTCCCAGCTCTTACGTTGGGCGTTATGACTCGGAGCGATGGGTCACTACCGGTTCTTTCCTTCTAGATCTATCAACCCTGAAAGCTGCGGATAAGAACCGCAGCAGTCCAAAGCCTCCGGCGGAAGAATACGCCCTATGTATCAGGGGGTAACAGAAATAACTTTTTTGCACCAACTCAAGGCCATCAGCGAATATCCCGTGCCATAGGGTTGGTGGTAATCATAAAGCGGGTAGTCCCACCAGGAGCCGTCTTTTTCCTGTTTGGAAACGATGAGAGCGGCGAGTTTTTCGGCGTAAGGCTTTTGTTTTTCCGGAGGAAGGAGTCTAACAGATTCGGTGAAATAGTAGATGCCGTAGTAGTAAAAGTAGCCGGAAATCTTGAAATGGATATCATGAGGCTTGGGACGCTTGCGTGCGATGGATAGCCAACCCTCGCGTGTGAGGAAGCGGTCGGCCCATTCGATAATGTCTTCGTCGCTGATGCCTTCGCGACCGAGTGTGCGGAGTGCGGCGTTACAGGCTTGGGAACGGGCGAGAGAACCGGCGGGGCGGTTGATATCGGCGCGGGGCCGTAAAATATGATTGTGGGAATAGGCGTAAGTTTTGTCCGGATTTTGTTGGCGTTTGATCGAATCAAGCGATGTGCTGACGACTTTTTCATTCAGGATTAGTCCAAGTTTTTCCCGGCCTTCATGCATGGCAAGAAGAACGGTGGCCGAACTGAAAGAGGTGGTGATACCGGTGGGTCTTTGTGAGGTAAAATCATCAAACACATCGAGATACCCGAAGCCGCCGTTGATGTCTTCGTAGCGACCAACGAGATCGATTTGTTGTTGGGCAAGGGTCTTGTAGCGGGCTTTCTTTTCCGGGTCGGTTGCTTTTTCGTGAAGCCGGACAAGCGAACGCAATCCGTAGGCATGGCCCCAGACATTGTAGGTGGTGGTTTGATCCGCACGGCGAAGCAGAGGGAGGTTTTCGATCGACCATATCGCGCATTTTTCGATGGCGGCAAGAGTTTCGGGACGGGCATCTGCGGAATCAACAAGACCTGAGAGAGCAAGACCGGTTGCACCGGCGCGAAAGGCTTGATGGGCGCCAGGCAGTGGCGCGTAGATATTGATGTGCTTGGTGCGGGTCGCGCTGCCCCATGAGCCATCGGAATTTTGATCGGCGACGAGGAAATCCACTCCGCGGGTGAAGGCGGTATCGATTTCAGCGAGGGTGACGGCGGGAGGGGTGGCGGTTTCCGCTGCCGCAGGGTCGTGTGAGAACAAACTCACGATCGCGAGAGCAAGAACATGAGGGAGTGAGGAGATACGCACGGTGGGGATCGTAAGCTTGAAGATGGAAAATTAAAGGAGAGATATCAGCATTCACTCGGTAGGGTTCCGCATGGAATGGGGAAGAATATGATGTTCTGGAGAGAATCGAAGGCTTTTTGCTCCGCCCTACCTTGAAGCAGCTGAATTTACAAAGCGTGAACGCAGATGTGATGTTTCGCACAAAGGCTGGCGACCTTTTCTTTTTCTAACAGTAAGGTTTTCCCAGCCTCGATACCGATGGCGATGATGCCGGCGTCGGCGCAGTTTTCGATGGTTTGCGGACCGATGACCGGAATATCGAAACGGAAGTCCTGATTGGGTTTGGAGACTTTCACCAGCACCGCGTCTTTGTTGCGGCCCAGTTCGCCGCCGCGGCGGATGCAGGCATTGGTGCCTTCGAAAGCTTCGACGGCTAGGACCGTGCCATGTCTGACAACGACAGATTGGCCGATATCAAGAGCTGAAGTTTGCTTCGCGATGTTGAAGCCGTATTCGAGGTCTTCGAGAGTCCGTGGCTTGAGTATGGGACCAAAGACGTGCCCGGCGGATGGAAGATGGTCATCAAGATAGGTCGTCGCAGGCAGCAGGCTGATACCGTCTTTTTCGAGCTCGCCAGCAATAGCTCCGAATAAGGTTTCGGCATTTCGTTTTTTGACCTTTGCCAGCATCATCAAGATGCGCAGATCGGGGCGGAGATCGAAAAGATTTTTTGGAGAGATCTGGCCCATCATCACCGCCTCGGTAACGCCTTCGCTGACGAGAAATTTGATGAGTTTGGAGAGTTGCCCGACGCGCACCCAGCGAAAGGCTTCGACCTGGGATTCAAGATCGGTTCGGGTTTCGTTTTCAAAACCAACGACGACGAGGCGGGCATTGGGTTCGGCTTTACGAGCTGCTCGAACAAAGGTCTCCGGATAAATTCCGCTTCCTGCGATGATGCCGATGCTGCGCGGAGATGACATGCTGCGATGGGTTGACTCGGAAAAAGAAAAGTAGCGGCTGTGGGAATCGAACCCACACTCACAAGGAACTCGATTTTGAGTCGAGCGCGTCTACCAATTCCGCCAAACCGCCGTTGCTGCAAGAGCATTGTGGGGACTGCCGCGATGGGCAAGTTCTAAACGCTAAATTTTTTATAAGAATTTAAGAATTTCAACGCACCTCACTTCGCCGAGGCTACGAGGGGCAAGTGGGGTGCGTTGAAAATTTGATTATTACTTCGCAGGGACAAACTTCAGTCCCACGCCGTTGATGCAGTAGCGTTTGTCGGTGGGGGTTTTGAAGCCTTCTCCCTCAAAGACGTGGCCGAGGTGGCCGTCGCATTTTGCGCAAATCACCTCAGTGCGGACATAGCCGCCGGAGGTGTCGGTTTTGGTGGTGACGTTCTCGGCCTTCGCCGGATCATAGAAGGATGGCCAGCCACAGCCGGAATCGAACTTTTCTTTGGAGCTAAAGAGCAGGGCACCACAGCCGGCGCAGTGATAAGAGCCTTCTCCTTGTTTTTTAAACTCGTGGTAAGTGTCACCGTGGGCTCTTTCCGTGCCTGACTGGCGCAAGATGCGATATTGCTCGGGAGTGAGAATTTTTTTCCACTCGCTATTTAGTTTCACGACTTTTTCCTTGGGTTCAGCGGGTGCTTCTTTACTGGTTTCCATGGCTTTTTCCTTATTCTTTTCATCAGCACATGCGGCTCCAAAACCGAGAGTCATCGCCATTATGATGAGAGTAAACTTGGTTTTCATGTCTCGTGTGATGGGCGAAGGACGTGATTTATTCCATTTCTCCGGAAACGTTTAAACAAAATGCTCCGCCATAACGCCTTTGCCATAGTCCCGGTTCATACGAGCGATGTGATCGACGGAGATTTCTTTTGGGCAGGCAGCCTCGCACTCGTAGTGGTTCGTGCAGTTTCCGAAACCCTCATTGTCCATTTGGCGCACCATGGCGAGCGCGCGTTTCTGGCGTTCTGGCTGGCCTTGCGGCAGGTGACCCAGGTGGGAAATTTTCGCGGAAGTGAAAAGCATGGCGGAACCGTTCGGGCAGGCGGCGACGCAGGCACCACAACCGATGCAGGCTGCTGCGTCAAATGCGCTGTCGGCATCGCTTTTGGTGATAGGTAGGGTGTTCGCATCAACGGCTGAGCCGGTGCGAATGTCGATGTATCCGCCCGCGGCAATGATGCGATCCAGTGCGGAGCGATTGACGATTAGGTCTTTGACGATAGGGAAAGCATTCGCGCGGAAAGGCTCGATCCATAGTGTGTCGCCATCACGGAATTTGCGCATATGGACTTGGCAGGTGGTGATGCCTTTTTCCTTGGAGTGGGGAACGCCGTTGATGGTGAGAGAGCAAGATCCGCAAATTCCCTCGCGGCAATCATGGTCGAAATGGATGGGATCATCACCTTTTTTGATGATGCTCTCGTTAACGATATCCAACATTTCCAGGAACGAGGCCTCAGCGGGTATGTTTTCGGCAGCGTAAGTATGGATGCTGCCTTTTGCTTGTGGCCCGGTTTGACGCCAAACTTTGAGAGTGAGATTCATGGGTAAATAGGCTGTGGATTGCTAACGTCTTTAAAGAAGATCAAGAATGCGCTCAGGGCAAGTAGAAGATCATCAGAATCCTGAAATTCGCCTTGATGAGAGTGGATTGTGGAGCTCTCGGTTCCTGAGACGCGATCTTCAGCTCATGCTGCGCAGCAGCTTTCAGGCATAAACCTTGATCGCGTTACAACAGGAGCATTTGTACTGCTTATCAAAGTCCAATTTCGCAAATCATCAGTCACCAGTGATGAGGTAATGATGGAAAAAGTAAAGCTCGCGAACCAGAAAGCCAAACCTGGTCCTGAGCGACCGGTAGCGTGTCGTGGGGGTTGGCGAGGAAGCCCACCTGATGCCGAGGTCATCGGCAATCATCGTCGCCCTCTTCATGTGGAGGGGATCACTGACTATGATGGCAGAGTCCATTCCGTGCTGCTTCATGATGGACGCGGCCTCAGACAAGTTCTGCTGAGTGGTTCGGGAATGCTCCTCGATCAGGATGTCTTCGACATCGACTCCCTGCTGAATCGCGACCGACTGCCCAACGCTGCTTTCGGAATACTTTTGCCCCTCTCCATACCCACCGGTGAAAATGATTTTCGGAGCATAGCCCTTCTCATGAAGATCGATCCCGTGCCTAATGCGCTCCAAATAAACCGGCGATGGATCGGCTACTCGAACAGCCGCTCCAAGAACGATGATGCAGTCGGACTGAACCGCCTGATCCCGGTTTCCGAAGCACCATATGTCCGTTGAAACCGCCATGCACCAGAGCAGGCACACAAGAAAAACCCAAAGCGCCATGCGTATGATGCGGCGGAGCATGGTTGGGTTGGACGCGGCGAGCTCGCTTTTTTCGTTCATTCGTAGATTTCGAATTGTTCCCTATTTCTACGATTTGTCAGCCCCTTGACTTAAGATCAAAAATCAAAAATCGTCACTCCACTGCATTGAGTTGAGCGGTTTCATCAATCGTTTTGATTTACGATTGATGAATGACTCCGTTTCACTTTGTCCAAACGGTTTGGACTTCGTCTTTGATGAGGCTCGCCATTGCTTGCCCTGCTTGCCCTGCTTGCCCTGCCTTGTTGAGGTTTGATTATTGAATGAAGAGAATTGGCGTTCCTTTGCTCTTCATTTTTGAATGGCGGTCGTATTATCAAAACGACCCTAGCTTTGTCTGGCTACTGCCTTCAAACGCAGCGCATTCAGCGCGATGAAGCCGGTGGCATCGTCTTGGTTGTAGGCTTGTTCCTGGCCTCCTTCCATGGTGGCGATGGCTTCGGAATACATGCTGTAGGGGGAGCGACGACCAGCTTGCATCACGTTGCCTTTGTAAAGTTTCATACGGACTTCGCCGGAAACTTTTTTCTGGGTTTCGGTGACAAGGGCTTGGATGGCTTCGCGTTCCGGTGCGAACCAGAAACCGTTGTATACCAGTTGCGCGTATTTCGGGATGAGGGAGTCGCGGATGTGCATGGCTTCACGATCGACAACCAGTGTCTCGAGGTCGCGGTGAGCGGCGAGGAGGATCGTTCCGCCCGGGGTCTCGTAAATGCCGCGGGATTTCATACCGACGAAGCGGTTTTCCACGATATCGACACGGCCGATGCCGTTGCGGCCGCCGAGAAGGTTGAGCACGCGCATCACGCCGTAGGCATCGAAAAGTGCATAGCCGTCTTGTTGCCCCGTGGCTTTGACATCGCCCAGTTCGGCGAGGATGGCATCGAGGTTGGCATGTTTCAAACCGATGGCGTTGCCCTTTTCAAAAAGGATTTCGATGTATTCGGCATGGTCCGGGGCGTCTTCGGGAGAAACGGAGAGCACATACATGTCTCGATCCTCGGGGGTGGTGGCGTCGTACCAAGGGTCTTCCATGGCGCCGGCTTCGAAGGAGATGTGGAGAAGGTTCCGGTCCATCGAGTAAGGCTTTTTCATGGAAGCTTTGATCGGAATGTTGTTGGCCTCGGCGTAGGCGATCATTTCTGCACGACCGGGAAATTGTTTGCGGAATTCCGCATCGCGCCATGGGGCGATGCATTTGATATTGGGAGCAAGGGCTGCGGCGGAGAGCTCGAAGCGGACTTGGTCGTTACCTTTTCCAGTCGCACCATGAGCGATGGCATCGGCGCCTTCGGCGATGGCGATTTTGATCATGTCTGCGGTGATGCAGGGACGGGCGATGGAGGTTCCTAACAGGTAGCGGCCTTCATAGATCGCACCGGCCTGGATCATGGGAAAAATGTAGTTGTGGGCGAAATCCTGTTTGAGGTCGCCGATATAGCATTTTGACGCCCCAGTGGAGAGGGCTTTGGCTTCGAGGCCGTCGAGTTCGTCGCCTTGGCCGACATCCGCGCAGTAAGCGATGATTTCCGCGTTGTATTTTTCTTTGAGCCAGAGGAGGAGGACTGAGGTATCAAGACCTCCTGAGTATGCGACGACGATTTTCATAAACTCTAAATTTTAAATTTTAAACTCCAAGTAAGAGGATGGATGCGGGCGGGAGAGTAGGGGAGGAGATTGGGGAGGGAAGCGGAAATTTTGGCTGAGTAAGAAAAAAGCCGGCTTCCTGGTGGGAGAGCCGGCTTGGTTGATAAATGGTTGGAAGCTTGGAACCTAGGATTCGGTTTTCTTAGCGGCTTTTTTCGCTGGTGCCTTTTTCGCTGGTGCTTTTTTGGCAACGGCTTTCTTGGCAACGGCTTTCTTGGCAGGAGCTGCTTTGGTTGCTGCTGGCGCGTCAGATTTCACCGCCGGTTTCGGGGTGGCTTTCTTGACGGTGACTTTTGGAAGGATGCCGCCGAGCTTGGTAGCTTCCTTCTTACGCTTGAGATAATCCGCGCGACGGCGGCGTTTGATGATTTTGTTTGATTGCTGACCCATAATTGCTGGAACTTGGCTAGGGTACTAAATGAGCCGTATCAAGCCGAATCTGCAATTCCTTTTAAAGCTGTGTTTTCCACCCGAGCGATCCTGATACGAACAACGCGTCTTACTGAGACGAGTTTGATCGTGCATTGGCTGAGCGAGGAAGAGGGGTTGATCAAGACGGTGGCGAAGGGGGCGCTGCGTCCGAAGAGTGTTTTTGCAGGGAAATTGGATTTATTTTTCTCGGGTGAAATCTTGTTTGCAAAGTCGCGGCAGAGCGAGTTGCACGCCCTGAGGGAAGTGTCGATTTCCCATTGGAGGCAGGGATTACGCAGAAGCTACACGACGACGTTGATGGCGGGATACTTCTGTCAGCTGATCGAGTCGGGCCTGGAACCCAATCATCCGGAGCCGGAGATTTTTGATTTATTGAGAAGGGGTTTGGATTATTTAGACATGGAAAGTCCCGGCTTGCGGGCCCTGCAGCATTTCGAGCGGCAGTTCGCGGTGATTTTGGGAATTTCACGGGAAAATCGTGGAGCCGAGCAGGCGCTGAGCGAGCATTTGGGCGGCCTGCCTAGTATACGTAAGAAACTGACTGAAAATTTGACGACCTTTTAAGATTTCCGCTCGTCAATTTCAGATAAAGAGGTTTAGCATAGCGATCGTACTCAAATTATGGACAAGCCAACTGCAAATTTCATTCAAATTATGCGTGAAAGGGTGTTTACTCTACGCGAACTAGGAGATCTTGGGGAGGCGCTGCATGCGGCCCATGCGTTGGTGGACAAATGTCAGCAAATGCTCAGCTCTGACCTCGATACGATCGACGCATTTGTGGCGGGTTTGGAAGTCCGGGCGGGGATCTATATGGACCGGAACGCATTTGACGAGGCGCTGGAGGATGCGAAGCATGCGATTGACCAGTTGGATGGTCGCAAAGATCGCCTCGATCAGCTGGGTCGGTTGTATGCGCTGATGGGAGCGGCGTATGATGGACTGGGTCGTTATGACCGAGTGATCACCTCGTGGGAAAAGGCGGTTGATTGTTTTGAAAGGCACGACCCACCGATGATGATGGACATCGCGGCAATCACGAACAATCTCGGTTTTACGGCAAAATCGGCAGGAAATTTGGATGCGGCCGAGGATCACTTTTTAAAATCACTTGAAATCATGCATTCTGTGGTGGGTCCGAAGCATTCGGAAACCGCATCGGTTTCGAATAATCTTGGGGCGGTTTATTTGGCAGCCGGTTATCTGGAGCAAGCGCGAGAAATGCACATGATGGCATTGGAGGCACGCAGGGAGTTGTTTGGGGATCAGCATCCGGACACCGCGCAATCGCATAATAATCTGGCTCTTGCCATGCTGGAAACGGGTGACCGTGACCGTGCAAGGAAGCATTTTGAAGTGGCGCTGGAAAGTTTTGAATCTCTTGGCAAAGAATATGCGGATGATTTGGACGCCGTGGCTTCGAATTTCTGTGATTTCCTGCGGGATCAAAATGATGAAAAACTTGCAGACATCATCGATGCCCGCGTGAAAGCACGGCTGGAGAGTGTTTGATGCCCGTAATCAGGAAGCGCTCTATCTGGCGTCTTTGATCTTTTTGATACGCTCAAGGGTCGACGCTTCATTTGGGAATTTGGCATTGGCTTCCTCGTAAGCCTCAAGTGCTTTTTCCGGTTGTTTGATCGAGACAAAATAATCACCGAGGTCATTGGCCATGGGTGTCAGAATGAAGGGCGGATACATGGAAGCGGACGTGCGTTGTCGATCAGCTGCGGCGCGGAACCAGTTGAATGCGGAACCTTGGTTTGTCGTTGGACCGGCTAGGGCGAGGTGGCCGCGCAGATTTGCGGTGAGCATTTCCAAATTCAGCAGGGCGCGACGCCATTCAGCGTATTCGCCTCGGGTGGAGGCGATGGATTGCTGCTTTGCCATCGACTCACCGTGAAAGCTCAGGGCATTGACGGTATCTGTTGCGCTTTTCATGTCCCCGGCATTGATCATGCGATATGCTTGTAGGGCGATTCTCATGCCATCCGTCCACCAGTGAGAAAGGGAATTTTTGCGATAAGGCTCGCGGCTATCCGGCGTGGGTAATGTGACGAGTGCTTCGGTGGGGCCTGTTTTTCCGCCACGATATAGAATGACCCGTGCAGCCAGGGTTTGGGCATCCCAGAGGATTTGCCGGTTTCCCGGTGAGAGGGGGCGCTTGGGATCGAGTGGAATTTTTGAGATTTCGGCGGCGAGGGCACTGGCGTCCTTGAAGTTCCCGGCGGATGCAGTTGCGACGGCCAGATAACTTTTGGATCGTATCCATTGCGGACAGTCTGCAGGGGCGATTTTGTTAGAACGCATCCATTCTACATACTGGCTTTCAGCGAGTGAGAAACTCGATACGGCGGCATCAAATTCTCCGCTCCTCCATTGGTAGTGTCCGAGCAGATGGAGGTAGGGAGGGTATTTTGGGGCTAACTCGCAGAGTTTCCTTGCGGCTTCAACAGACGACTTGAGATCCGGTGCCTCGGCCCTGACTAGCAAATAGGCGTGTAGAGGAATCGAATTGCTTGGCAAGCGCTCGACGAGCCCGAGTAAACGCTTCTCGGCCTCGGACTGAGCGGCGGTGATTTTACCCATCAAATCATAGCCACCTCGACTGAACAAAGCGGCAAATATTTGGGATTGGATGTCTTGCGGAAACCTTTCAGAAACTTTGCGAAAGGCGATTTCCGCGCCTTTGGGGCCCTCTTCGATGTATTTGATCAGACAATAGGCAAAACCTCGTTCGAGTTCGGTGCCTTCGCCGTCCGATACGAGTTGAAGCAGGCGTTGGCTGGCAGAGAGTCGGTAGGAATCCGTTTCCGGAGAAGTGCCGAGCATGCCCATGATCATTCCCCAATGGGCCATCATGCAGCGAGGATCTGCTTCCATGGCGAGGGCAAAATGGCGTATCGCCTCGAAATCCCAACCCGCATGAAGATGGTTCAAGCCTTGCAGAGTATGGATTTGAGCGGTTTCGTTTGCCGCGATGATAGCGATCACCAAGCCATTGTTAAACGGAAACGGGCTGGGCTTTGCGGCGGCGGAAACCCATGGAGGAATGCAATCGGCGACGCTGGGAATTTCGTCTGCCACGGGTTTTTCGTCCACGGCTTCTTGTGAGAAAGCCGGGAAGTGTAGAGCGAGCAACCCAAAGAGCATGATCCATTTCGGCATGCGCGTAAACTGAGCCATGATTCCGAATTTCCCAAGGAAAATGACGCTCGCCTCGCTTGGACTTTTCTCATAGTAGTTCCATTATGAAGTTAGGAGTGATCGGTTGTGGAAAAATGGCGACGGCTTTGGTAAAAGGTGCGGTATCTCAGGGAGTGGTGAAAGCTGCCGATGTGATCGGAGTGGCTCGGACGGAAGCTTCGCGGGTGCGTTTCTCCGAACAGACCGGAGCAAGGAATACGGCTTCCATCTCGGATGTTGTAAAGGAAGCGGAGGTATTGATCCTGGCGACCAAGCCGCTTGATCTTCCCGGAATCATCCGATCGGCGGATTTGGAAAATTTTCCTGACAAGCTTTATGTATCCATCGCTGCCGGCGTGACCTTGGAAACGATGGAAAGGCTGACAGGTGGAGCTTGTCGAATCGTCAGAACGATGCCGAACACTCCCTCGCTCGTGGGGAAAGGTGCGGCGGCGTTTTCCCTGGGATCTAAGTGCTTGGAGTCGGATCGGGATGTTGTGCAGTCGATTTTGGGCGCGGTGGGCATGTCTGTGGAAGTTCCAGAACGTTTGATCGATGCGGTGACCGGGCTGTCAGGAAGCGGACCCGCTTACATTTATCTGGTGATCGAGGCGATGGCAGACGGCGGCGTGCAAGCGGGTTTGCCGCGGGCGGATGCGTTGAAGCTTGCGGCTCAAACCGTGGCAGGGGCGGCAGCGATGGTTCTGGAGACGGGATTGCATCCTGCCGTTCTCAAAGATATGGTGACCTCGCCGGGAGGCACGACGATTGCAGGGCTTGCGGCATTGGAGGAGGGAGCGATCCGCTCCTCTTTTATTGCAGCTGTTGGCGCAGCGGTCGCGCGTGCCAGAGAACTGGGAAAAAGCTGACTTCTTGTAACTTCTGCAATTTCCTCTTTCACGACTCGCCAAAGTTTCTATGATTCTGGCATGACAAAACGTTTTTCGAAGGTCGTCTTACTCACGATCGCCGCCTTGTTGCTGGTTTCTTGCGGAAATGAAGAAGGCACGATTGGTTTGGCGGGCAGCGCCCAAGCTCTATCGGGAGAGGGAGAAGCGCTTTATCAGAAGGCCAAAGCGCTTGATGATGGAGGCAATCAAAAAAAAGCGCTGAAACTCTATCAAGAAGTCGCCGACGATTTCGCCATGTCACCATCGGCAGCTAAGGCCACTTTCCGCCAAGCGGAAATTTTGGAACAACAGGGAGAGACGCTCAAATCTTTCAAGGCCTATCAGAAATTTTTACAACGCTATCAGAGTAGCGCATTGTATACGAAAGCGCTCAACAGCCAAGTTAGCATGGCCCAGGCCGCAGCCGATGGCAAAGTGAAGTCCTCGTTCATCGGCTTGAAATCCCGCATTTCAACCAAGCAGATTATTGAAATGTTGGGACAACTTCGGGATAACGCGCCACGTTCTGAAATATCGGCAAATGCGCAATTTGCGATTGGTGAGCTTTACCAGAAAGAAAAAGATTACAAGGAATCCATTGATGCATACCGTAGGTTGGTCCGCGATCAACCGGAGTCTCGTCAGGCAGCGGAAGCGCTTTTTCGAGTTGGGATTGTCTTTCTTGAGCAAGCGGACGGAGGCAATCAAAACCAGGCAACTCTCGATCTTGCAGCGGAAGCCTTAGAGGATTATTTGCTCCAATATCCGAGCCATGCGAAAACTTCGGAGGCGAGGCGCTTGTTAGCCAATCTCAAAAGTCGGGATCTGGATCGTTCGCTGGAAATCGCCAAATTCTATGATCGAACTGGGCAAATTGAATCCGCCAAAGTTTACTATCGGGATATCGTGAAAAGCTCAAAAACGGGAAGCTCGCATGATTATGCTGTTTCCCGTTTGAGAGAGCTGGGTGAATAACCTGTGTTTATCAAATTTATGAAATTTCTATCATTGGTTTTACTGAGCGTAATCTTGAGTTCCTGCGCGGGATATAAACTGGGGGGATCTAAGCCACCATCGCTCGCTGGGGTGGAGCGCATCTCGGTATCGATGCTTGAAAATGGAACCTTGCACCCCAGGGCTGAAGCCATCGCGACATCCGCCGTTACGGCAGCCTTGGTTCAAAACGGGACGTATCGCCTCTCCGAGTTGGACCGTGCGGATGCCGTGCTTGAGGGACAAGTTACATCGATCGATCACGGTGCTCTGAGGGGATCGAGGCGCGATGCATTGACAGCAGAGGAGCTTACCAACACGGTCCGAATCGATTGGCTTTTGAAGGATGCTCGTGACCCCACTCGCTTATTGGCAAGCGGCACCAGTATGGGACAGAGCTCATTTTTCGTAGACTCAAACTTGCAACTGGCCCGCCAGAATGCTTTGCCTGACGCACTTGATCGCGCGGCGCAGAATCTTATCCTGAAGCTTTCATCTGGCTATTGAAAAGACCGACCAAAGCATCTGATCACTTGCACGACTGACATGCAGGTTCGAGCTTTGATCATTGAACGAATGAGACTTCATGAATCCTCATCAAGAAGACCCCAACAATAACTCACCGCCAGTTTTGCCTGACGATGAATGGCATGGTCTTGATGTGGATCAGATCTATGATTCACAGTTGCCACCGCGTCGGTCCGAGTTGCCAGGTATGGCAAAAGTCGTTTTGAATCCATCCTCATTCGATACGATTCATCCTGGTCGTCATCTTGCTGAATCGTCTTCGGTTCGAGAAGCTTCTGATTTCATATCTCAGGTTAAATTTGACATTCATGTGGATCGCTCGACTTCAGAGAAGAGGGATTTTCACGCAGCTCGGGTTATGAATGATCTCGAGCAGGCTGATGACCCCGCAAAGGGAGGCCGGAGAGTTTTGACGAAAAGCCGATTGTCTCACGAGGAGCGTGATGATTGGGGAGTGGGTCCGAAAAAAAGCGCCACACGTTGGATCTTGTATACCGCTATGGGATTGATCGCTCTGATGGGGTGGGCGATTTTCTCAAGTCGTTTTTTCGATGAAAAATCTGATACAAAATCGAATAAAAACGGCTCGGGTCGGATTGATTCTTCCAAAGCGAAGAAAGAACCTGCAAGAGTTCTGGGTGCTTTGGGAAAACTTGTGAACAGCAGCCAAGAAGCGAGCCGTATTTTTGGTCTTTATGCACAGGCGCGGAGTGAGAGCGAATTTTTGCAATCTATTTATCTTGGCAGTCGTAACGCACCTTCAATCGTGGATAAGTGGAAGCCCATGGGAGCGGATCGTGGATGGATGCCCTCTGACAAAGCATCTTGGAAAACTTTTCAAGTTGGTGAACTCCCTTATGCGGAGCTCAGTGGGTTGGACCACAACTTTTCAAAGTTCGTCGCATTTTTCCGTTATGAGAATTCAGATTTGAAAATGGATTGGAAAGCAACGACGGGATATGGTACGGCTGATTTTGATCAACTCAAGATTGGCAAAGGTGACGGCAGTGAGATTCGGGGGCGGGTCTCGCGTTCGGATTTTTTCACCCATCAATTGTCAGATGAAAAATACCATTCATTCATCGTCAGATCCCCTAAAAATGACGTATCCATATGGGCATACACGGAAATTGGCAGTCAGGTTGATCAGGATATCCTCGCGTTGTTTTCGGTCAGTCAAATCACTGGGGAGTATCAAACCGAAGCCGAGATTATTCTGGATTTGGAGCGTGGAAATCAGGAGATTTTACCACATCAATGGATGATCAAGAGACTCATAGCTGCGAACTGGCTGGATACAGCGAAACCATGACAACCCAAGACAAACAAGCCTGGTATCATTGTGGCCACTGCGGTTCCTTATTCCAGTCGAACTATGGTTTTGATGAAAGCCGGTTATGTACTTTGTGCCAATGCAAGCCTGTAGTTGGTTTTCGGCAGGTTATGAAATCTATCAGTCCTGTCATTTCGGCAAAAGTTGCCGATTCTCATGAGTCAGGTCATAAAATAATTAAAAAGAGCGAGACTCCGCCAACCAAGAGGCGCGCGGTTCGGATTGTTTTTTGGGTCGTGATCGTCTGGATCTTGGTTTTATTGGCTGTGATCGCTTACAAATTTTATTTGAAAAGTTAGGTGACTGAGATTCGAAATCCGGCATCGGAGGATCTCGACTTAGGTCTCACAGCAAGAAGCTTGGAAAATTTCTTCGATCAGGTTTTTTCTGAGGACGTGACTCGGTTTAATGACTCGCGCGCAGCATGCCGATTTCACGGATAAAGAAGTCCGGGTTGAGGTCGGCAAGAGGTGCGCGGAGTTTTTCGATTTCTTCGCTGGGGCCGTGGATTTCGAGGCGGATCAGATCGGACAGTTCGAGAAATTTTTCGAGTAAATCGCCAACGTTTTCGAGGTGAGCGAGAACACCTTCCGCGCCGATGTAGGCCTCGCGGCAAAAGGCGACATCGTTATTGCGGGTGAAATCGTAATACAAGCAGGCCTGCTCTGAGGAGGTCTTTTCAATGAACGCCGGCATGAGTTTGGTAAAAGATTCGAGATTTCCTTCTCGGATTTTGAAATACGGATGGAGACTCACGGCGTTGGATAGTGCTTGGAACATTGTTGGTAAGGTAAGTTGAAATGGTGATAGTCAAAAGCGAGAAATTGTCGTTTTTGGATGAGATGGGAATCTAGATAAAATAATAAAAACTACGTATGTGAATGATAGGGCTTTATTCTCGAATACGCTCTACTTCATGCGCTTGTAGGCGATTTTTTTGCAATATGTTCTGAAGAATGGAGAGTGAGACCAAATACAGGACGGGGATAAGGAAGGCCGCGCTGATGGCCCAGGCTTCGATGCCGTAGAGGGCGGCCATGCCGAAGTCGCTGGCGAATTGTGCGGGGTCGTCTTTGAAGCGGGTGAGGAGTTGGGGAATGGAGAATTTGATGAGGGGGACGCCGTTGAGTATTTGCCCAAGACGGATGTAAACGAGGATGAGAATGAGTTGCAGCGGATAGGTGAAAGTTTTGAAAAGATGGAGGATGGGTTGGTTGAGGCGGCATATATGACCGATGATGAGGCAGACGATCGTGGTGCTGCCCATGATGGGGAAAATGCCGAGGGTGATACCTAGGGAAATGCTCCAGGAAATTTTTTCTGGAGACGTGCCTTGTTTGAGCTGGTTCGCGATGGGGCGGATGACCCAGCGGTAGAAGCGGCTGTCTGGGTTGAGAGTCATGAAAATTTTCGGATTTGAGAAACCAGAAACCAGAGTTTGGAAAGCGGACAGAATACTGTGGGTTTGGCTGATGATAGCTAATCAAGATTTTCTACACAGAAGGAAACGGAGAAAACAAAGGATCTGCGCGGTTGGCTGCTGATTCCTTTCGCAAAGATTTTTGGCGAATGGACCCGCGACCGAAGAACGCCGCTACAGGGCAACGTTATTTGGGCGTGTGTAAACGGCCTGGACTACGGAGATGTTGCGGGTGGCAAAGCCGGCTTCGCAGTATTTGAGGTAGTAGTTCCAGGTACGAATGAAGGGGGTGTCGAAACCGAGCGGGCGGATTTGATCGAGTTTGGCGTTAAAGGTTTCGTGCCATATGGAAAGTGTGCGGGCGTAGTCGAGTCCTAGGTCTTCCAAGTGATGGAGAAAAAGGTTACTAGTTTTGTTGATCACTTCGTTGACGCGTCCGACGGAAAGCAGAAGAGATCCTGGGAAGATGACTTTCTGGATCCAATCGACTCCCTTGGTCAGGGATTTGTAACGGCAATCGGGAACGGTAATGTATTGTACGGCGAGTAAGCCGTGAGGCGCGAGGACTTCGTGGCATTTGGCGAAGAAGGATTCGTGGAATTTGTGGCCGACAGCTTCCAACATTTCGATGGACGCGATTTTATCAAATTTGCCGGTGATGAGCCGGTAGTCTTGGATACGAATTTCGACGAGGTGGGAGAGTCCGGCATTTTCGATTCGCGCGCGCGCATAAGCTGCTTGGGCCTCGGAGATGGTGACCGCGGTGACTTTGCAGCCGTAATTTTTCGCTGCGTGATGCGAGAATCCGCCCCAACCGCAGCCGATTTCCAAGATGTGATCGGTGGGTTTGATGTGGAGCTTGCGGCATAGAGCGTCGTATTTTTCGGTCTGTGCTTGAGCTAGGGTTTGGGTTTGACTCAGCGCGGCCTCACGGCACTTCGGGGCTTCGCCCCACGTCGCTGAGCTCTTGTCCAAAACACCTACAGGCCTTCGGTTTTTTTCCGTTGTGAACTTTGCGGAAGAGTAGGTCATCGTTTCATCCAGCCAGAGCGAGTAAAATTCGTTTCCTAGATCGTAGTGCTCGGCGATGTTGCGGCGTGAAGTTTCGATGGTGTTGGATCGCTTGAGGTGGCGGAACCAGTTGACGATTTTCAGAAAATTGACTCCGGGTAGAGTCGAGGAATCGGTATCGTCGCCTTGTAGGGCGGTCATGTTGAGAGCGAACCATGAAATGACGGCGGCAATGTCTGGAGTGTCCCAGATACCATCGGTATAAGCTTCACCCATACCGATATTTCCATAAAACATGCAGCGTTTGAAAAATTCCTCGGGATCGTTGAGGGTGATGCGGGCGGTGATGGGTTCGCCAGCTTCCCCGAAGTGTAGGCTTTGGCCGTCGGGGTAGCTGAGGGAAAGACCTCCTTGGGTAAATTTACGGAACAGGGAGAGGACGATGCGTTCGGGGAGGGTGGGGGATGAATTTTCAACGCAAAGCCGCGAAGCACGCAAAGGGTCGCAGAGTTGTTGTTCGGAGGTCTGTTCCATGATTAGGCGGCTTTTGATGATTTGAAGATGTGATGGAGTGGAGTTAGGGTCGCAAAGCAGAGTGAGCGATAGCGAACATTTATAAGGTCATAAAGTGCTGGATGCTTGGACGGAATGAAATGTAGTCAAAGCTGGGGTTGTGTTCGGTTTGAGGTAGAGTCCATGGTGTAAGGTGCCGAGTGATCAGTGATCATTGGCGATGCTCTGGTTAGGTTTAGTCATGCAGCGGAGGACACAGGGTTTTTGAGATTTAGAGTTTAGAATTTAAAGTTTTATCGGTGTGGATTTTGCGAAGTGAGGAATTTTTTTCAGGAAGAGCAGGAGCGCGTGAAGGTGGATACGCAAAATGATGGAGAGGGAGATGAGAGGATATTTTATGGCATACCATGCAAGGCGGGAAGCGGTGAGTTCCTGTCGCTTTCCGCGAATTGAGGAGAGTAGGGAGGGTTTCGAATCGGTAAGGTTATCGATATGGATGCTCCATTCGTTGGTGGGCTGGCCGATCCGGAAGTGGAAGGTATCGTTGGGATCCGAAAAGGGTGACACGTAGAAGTTTTTTGAGACAGTATGATTGAAAGAGCCTTTTGCGTCGGGTTCACCAAGTGGGAATAGCTTCATCTCGCGATAGGTATTGGTAACCTCGGCGACTGCGGCGATGGGTTCTCCTGTGTGACTATAAATGTAGTAGAAAGATACAGGATTGAATGAGTAGCCGAGAACGCGGGGGAAAGTGATCAGCATGATTTTGACATCAGCTGGGAGCTTCGTGCCTTTTTCTGCCAACCATGAGCTGAGGTTTTCCTTGATCGATGATTTATCGTTGATCCGGATGTGGTCTCGGTTGTCGATGGAAAAAAGATTGAAGCGATTCAGCGAGAGCAGCGGAACCTGAGGGAAGTCGTCAAGATCAATGGCCAACATGAACACGCGGTATTGAAAGGCGTGTTTCTTTGGAGAGACGCGGGTATGGGAGACTTGGCATTCGTAGATGGAATTTCCGCGGGTCATGCTTGGATTTCGGAATTGAGCGCGAGTGGCCTCGCACGGTCCATTTTTAGCCACGGGTCTTGTTTGAGAAGTTGTTCGCACAGGCGGTGAGCGGACCAAATGCCATCTTCATGGAAGCCGAAACGCTGCCATGCCCCACAGTAAAATCGCTTGGTGTCGTTACCCGCGAAGTTGAGATCGGGGACGCGATCCTGGGCTTTGATCGCGGCGCTGTTGAAGAGGGGATGCTCGTATTCGAGTTCATGGTGGATGTTTTCCCGTGCGATCTCACCCGGCGGATTGATGGAGACGAAGTAATTAATCTTTTCCGATACGCCTTGCAGGCTGTTCATCCAGTAATGTGTGGAATGTTTGCCTGATGGCTCTATGCGGTAGTTCCACGATGCCCACGCGCGTTTGTTGCGTGGCATGAAACGGGGATCGGTGTGGACGACAGCACGGTTGGGTTGATAGATAAAATGACCGAGAATATCGCTTTCGAGTGGGGTGGGAGATTCCAAAAGCCCGAGTGATTGATCGCCGTGCGATGCAAAGATGATTCGGTCAAAATGCCGCGAGCTTCCATCGTCGAGGGTGACTTTATTGTCATTACTCACGCTGCGCACAGGATTTCCGGTAATGATGTTGTTTTTAAAAGGAGCCGTGATTTTTTCAACGTATTGGCGTGAGCCATCAACCACCGTTCGCCAAGGGTGCTGGGTATCGAGTCCTAAGAAGCCGTGGTTAAACCAGAAGCGCATGAGGGTTCTGGCTGGAAAATCATGAATGCGTTCGGGTGGGGAAGACCAAACGGCAGCGGCCATCGGAGAGAGATACCAATCAAGGAAATCAGCGCCATAGGCTCTCGCTTTGACGTAATCGGCAAGTGAGAGATTGCCGAACCTTGGGTTGGTGAGTTCCTCTATCGTCTCTTTATTGAAGCGATTGATTTGCAGAAGCATTTTCCAAAACCGTGCACGAAGCAGATTTTTGCGCTGGGCGAAAAGCAGGTTGATTGATCCGCCATTGAACTCCACATCGTCGGGGATGTGTTGAAGTGAAAACGACATCGCTGTGGGTTTTGTGATGACATCGAGTTCCTTGAATAGTCGAGTGAGGTGAGGATATGTGACCTCGTTATAGACCATAAAGCCGGTATCCAACGGGAGCTTATTTCCGCCTTCTGAAACCGTGACCGTATTCGAATGTCCTCCAATGCGGTGGTCTTTCTCAAATAGAGTGACGTTGTAATGACGATGCAGGAAATGAGCGCAGGCGAGCCCAGAAATACCCGTGCCGATGATGGCTATGGAGTTTTTGTTTTCCAAATAAGTTAGAGTTTGGTGATGGGAATATTTTGACCGCGGAGAGCACGGAGGTGGTTGTGATCAAATTCTTGCTTCTGTGCTGTCTGGCTCTCTGTAGTTAGGAATTTTTTAGAGATTTTGCTTCTTCGATAACTGCTTCTGGGACGGGGCGGAGATCCCATACCAAACCTAATATGGAGAGGAATTTCAGGATGTAATAGGTCGGATCAATTTCGTGAGGCAGGAAACCCTGTCGGGTCGAGTGTGGAAAGCGGTGGTGGTTGTTATGCCAACCTTCCCCGAGCGTAATGAGGGCAAGGAAGAAATTGTTACGCGAGTCATCTCCGGTATCGAATCGGCGTTTTCCCCAGACATGAGCGAGGGAGTTGATAAACAAAGTGCCGTGAAGGAGAACCGTGGTGGAAACAAAGAAGGTCCAAATAAAGAACTGCCACATGGTGGTGCCGAGTGAAGGCGCGAAAGTTTCCAGAGCCCAGCCAATGCCCAGCATCAGTATGCCGAATGCGATCGGGACGATTTGATCGAAGCGATTGAGAAACACCAGTTCGGGGAATTTTACGAGATCGGGGATCGCTTTGTAATTGGTGGGAAAATTCCGTTTCGAGGTCAGCCATCCAATGTGGGACCAGAGAAAGCCACTGACACGTGGCGAGTGGATGTCCTCTTCCTCATCGGAATGCTTGTGGTGGTGGCGATGCGTGGCGGCCCACCAGAGTGAACCGCGTTGCATCGAAGTATTTCCAATGACTGCGAGGATGAACTGGAAAGTTCGGGATGTTTTATATGAGCGGTGTGAAAAGTAGCGGTGATAGAATCCCGTGATTGCAAACATGCGGATGAAGTACAGCGCTAGCGCGGCGATCACGGCGATCGGACTAGCCCCGACCCAAATGACGCCGAAGCAGCCAAGGTGCAAAAAGATGAAAGGTATGGTGCGTTGCCAATCGATCTTATCGGGAAGAGTCGATGGATCAGGATCACCGGGCGCCCGGTAGTCGGAATCCCACCAATGACCGATGGTGGTTGTAAATGCTTTGAAGCGGGAAGTCATGATTTGAACGGTTTATTTTTCAAAGCGACGGCGGATCGATTCGATGACTCCGCCGAGTACCGGAATCTGGCCATAGATATTTGTGCCGGAATCCCAGAAGTCTTGATGCATAATGACTTGTCCGGCCGAGTTAAAACGGACGTGACTCATGCCAACGGATTCGACTGGCTTTCCACCATTTAATTTTGGTGCGCTGAAAACCATGGTCCAGCGAACGTAGTGTTCGTTTCCGGATGTTACGGTATCATCAACCGTGATCTGGTAATGGGTCATGGTTTCGGCCGTGTTGAGAAAATAGGCTTTGATCTGCTCGGATCCGTGGTGCGTGACCAAGGTGTCGTTGAGATAGGCGTCTGGCGCGTAAACCTTGGCGGCATTCGCCTCCACGTAGGATTTATCGTCGATTTTCTGAAGAAACGAGGTGAAGGCGTTGAGCGATTCCTTGCTTCCTGGCACTGAGCCTTGAGTTTTTGTAAGGACGGTTTTGTATTCCTTGGTCCGCGTCGTGCTGTCGAAATGCGGCGCGCAAGCGGGTATAAGGATCGCAATGGCAAGCAGCGCGAGCAGTAGAAGAGGGATAGTTTGAATCAGCATTTTAAAAGACATGCCGTATGATAGCACTGTTTGTATTGAGCGCCACTAGTAGTCCAAGAGTTTTTTCAACTCTCAAAATACGTGTAGCCACCAAGGCCGTCCCGATAGAGATCCATGATTTCCTTCCGCTCTTTCGGCGAAATCCGACCGTCATTTACCGCTTTCTCGGCAAAATTACGGAATTTTGAGACAAGTTCTTTCGGATCAAATTCGACGTATGATAGCACGTCGGCGACCGTATCGCCCTCGACTTCGTGGGTGTAGACGGGTTTTCCGTTTTCAAGATGGACCCCGACGACATTGGTATCTCCGAGCAGGTTGTGCAGGTCTCCGAGGGTTTCCTGATAGGCGCCGACGAGGAAAATCCCGATGTAGTAGGGTTCATCGGCTTTGAGTTCGTGGAGCGGAAGAATTTTCGCGACGTCTTCCTTATCGATAAAGCGGTCGATCTTGCCATCGCAGTCGCAGGTGATGTCTGCCAACACCGCGCGGTGTTTGGGTTTCTCGTTCAGGCGATGGATCGGCAGGATGGGGAAAAGTTGGTCAATGGCCCATGAATCGGGGAGGGATTGGAAGAGGGAGAAATTCCCATAATAGAAATCGGCGAGGCCGTTGGAGAGCTCGACAAGATCCTCCGGCACATCGTCCATGTCCGAGATCATATTGGAAATACGGGTCAGGATGTGCCAGTACCATGCTTCGGCAAGGCCGCGCTCGCGCAAGGTGGCTGCGCCATAAAGGAACATGGCGCGGACTTGGTCGCGGTAATAGACCGCATCATTCATGGCCTCTTGAAGATTCTTTTTGGTGAGGGTTTTGTTGACGTGGAAAAGGTTGACGAGGTTTTGGGGCGCGTTTTTCGGCATCTCCGGTTCCTTGTCGGTGGTTTGCGCAGAGGTCACATCCAGGATGTTGAAGACGAGTACGGAGTAATAGGAGACGACAGCTCGCCCAGATTCGGAAATCAGATTGGGGTGCGGGACGCCGACGCGGTCGCATTGTTGCGCGACGACTTCGACGATGTCGGTGCAGTATTCCTGGATGGAGTAATTGCAAGATGAGGCGAAGTTTGTATGCGAGCCATCATAGTCAACGGCCATGCCGCCACCCATGTCGAGCACGCCCATGGGTGCGCCCTCTTTGACGAGGTCACAGTAGATTCGAACGGCCTCGGTAGCACCTTCTCGGATCGAGGCGATATTGGGAATTTGGCTGCCTTGATGGTAATGCAGCATTTTCAGACAAGGCAAGTGCCCGCTGGATTTAAGGGAATCGACGACATCGATAACTTGTGCCGCGTTGAGTCCGAAAACGGATTTGTCTCCAGCGGATTCCTGCCAGTGCCCGGAGCCTTTGGTGGAGAGGCGGATGCGGATGCCGAGATTGGGAAGGATGCCGATTTTGCGTGAGCGCTCTAGGATGAGGGTTAGCTCGCTGGGCATTTCCAGAACCAACATGATCTTCATGCCCATTTTTTGGGAGTGCAGGGCAAGGTCGATAAACTCCTCGTCCTTATAGCCGTTGCAGATGATATAGGCCTCCGGATCGTGCATGTGCGCGAGTGCGGCGATAAGTTCCGGCTTGGATCCGGCTTCGAGGCCGTAGTGATATTTTTTTCCGAACTCAGCGATTTCCTCGATCACCTGACGTTGCTGGTTCACCTTGATCGGATACACACCGCGGTAGTTTCCTTGGTATTTCGTCACTTTGATTGCCTCGCGAAATGCCTCGTTGATTTCCGTAATACGTGAGTGCAGAAGGTCGCGGAAACGGAGCAGAACCGGCAAATGTGTGCCGCGATCGCGCAGACCGTCGATCACGTTATAGAGGGAAACTTTTGCGCTTCGCTCACCGTCTTCCAGCTTCACGGTCACGTGGCCATCCTTGTTGATGCCGAAAAATTTATGTCCCCAAGCCTCAACTCCGTAGAGCTCGGAGGACTGCTCGGCTGACCAACCTTTAGAAGATTTGGTTTTGGATGGTTTGACTGTGGGTAGGGTGGTGGGCGGAATCACGGATGAAAGCTGCATGAACACAACAAAACTTCAAACTTCAAATTAGGATTTTACGCCTCACTCATTGGGAAGGTAGGCCGCACCGCGATCGATTTGAAAGGTCCACTCCAGGGGCTTTTCGGTGGTTTTACCCTCCAAATCTTTCCAAGTCACCCGCACGGTGCAGGTCTTGTCGCGTAAGCGGCGATTCACCTGCCAAGAGAAGAGCTTTCCCTCACTGGCGTAATTTGCAGGAACCTCACCAAAGCCACTTACCTGCATTTTCAGCGTTTTGGGATCGATATGGGTGGCATTCGTCAAGTCCACTTCGATATTGGGTAGGCGTGAATTGATGATCGCTCCGGGCTGCGGAGTGACAGGAAACTCCAGGGTTTTCGCCATGCCCTCGACCAAACCTCCGGCGCTGTCTGCCGGGGTATCGCGGAAGTTGACCGCAAACTCGAATATTTTGTCATAGTTTCCCAGAATCACGTAGCGTGGCAGAACCTTGTTCGGAAGATTGCGATTCACCTTTCCGGGTTGGACGGTGAAAAGATGCGAATACCCGACCTGTTCCGCTTTGGTCAGCATTTCATCGGTGTAGAACCCGCCCGGATAGGCATAGTAAGAAATCGTTTTTTTGAATTGTTGCTCAAGAAAACGTTTGGATTCGCGCATTTCGACTTCGAGGAAGCGATCATATTCCTGAGCACCCGTTTTGTGATGTTTTTTTACGGTTTGGGGATAAGGGTGGGTTGTTGAATGGCTACCAACGTTCGCGCCGTGTTTGAGCATTTCTTTAACCATGGCGGTGGTCATGGCTTTGCTGCCGCCATCAATATAGTCCTTGTAGAGGAAAATGGTGAAGGGGTATCCAAACTCTTTGAGGATGGGATATGCATCGGTGTAAACCGACTTCCAGCCATCATCGATGGTGATGACAACGGATTTCGCCGGAATGGTTTTATCTCCGTTTTTCCATGCAATGAAGTCGGACATAGGAATGACTGCAAGGCCGAGTTCACGAATAGTTTCCATCTGTTCGCGAAATTTCGAGGTGCGGATACGCATCGCGGTCTCCTGTTCGGTTTCGGAAAAATCATGGTAGCCTAGAATCGCCACGCGGACCCCATCGTCGGCAGGTTCCGTATTCTCGGTAAGAGGGCTGGAACTGGCGGTTTGAGGCGCTTCCACTTGGCAAAAAGCGGCTGTTGTGAGCGCGAGCCAAAGAAAAACGGATTGGCGGCTGAATTTCATGTTTCCAAACTATCCCGTCTTGCGCGGCTTGTAAACCCAGCTGTTTAGCTCAGAGCGGAGTGCTAAGAGCAGGGAGTAAAAAAGTGGGCGAAGCATGATTCTCTTCCTTGAGAATTGAAATTTGAAATTTGAAATTTGTAAATTCTTATCGTGTGCATGCTTGCCATGGACACGGGGAATGCCGTAGTTTTTGCAACAGATGGCAAACCTCTTCGCACAACTGGAATTCAAATTTCCCAAATGGATGCGCGGGGCAAGTCTGCCGAAAGTAAAAAGTGTTTCCGCCATTGCTTCAGACAAGTCGGATCCCGGCATGACGGTCTGGTGTCGCGAGCAAGCGATGTCATTCGGTCTTCCGGAATTGGCCAAAAAAGTCCGTGTGGTGTGGAATCCGAGAATGCGCACGACAGCCGGACGCGCATGGTGGCCGTCGCGATTGATCGAGATCAATCCAAAGCTCAAAGACCTTTCGGAAACGGAAGTTTGGAGAACGTTGAAACATGAGCTCGCGCATTTGCTTGCGTTTGAGCGTTGTGGCCGACGCCAGATCGATCCGCACGGAATCGAATGGCAGATGGCTTGTTGTGAACTCGGAATTCCGGGTGAAAGCGCGCGGCATTCTCTACCTCTCAAAAGTCGCAGGATGAAACGGAAATATGTTTACGTTTGTCCATCCTGCTTTTCCGAAATCAAAAGAGTTCGCCCCATGCGGCGTGCGGTCGCCTGTTATGCCTGCTGTAAGAAATTCAATGCGGGAAATTACCACGAGCGATTCCGATTGATCAGGAACTCGCTTTGAGAACCGGTTTACACGTGCTTTTACCGGATAGCGATTTTGTGAATTTATTGAATAATTTCCAAACACTGTGTCGCTGTCATTTGCGAAAACGCAAACCGCAATTCACCACACATCATGAACTTTGATTTTATCACAACATCCCAGATGGCCATGATCATGGGTTATTCTCCCACCATTGTGATCATTTTTATCGCGTCGGCAATCGTCAGCTGGTGGGTTGGTCATACGATGAGGCGTCGTTTTACCGAGTATTCGCAGATTCCGATTCGTTACACTGGAGCGCAAATAGCGGAGATCATGCTACGCGAAAACGGCATCCATGATGTGCAGGTCATCAGCACGCCGGGCAAGTTGACCGATCATTACGATCCCACGAAACGAACGGTGAACCTGAGTGAATCGGTTTACGGAACCAGCACACTTGCCGCAGCCGCGGTGGCAGCTCACGAATGCGGACACGCGGTGCAGCATCAGAAGGCTTATCTCTGGCTTACAATGCGTTCAAAGATGGTTCCCGCCGTACAATTCGCAGGCACAGCACTCAACTTCATCATGATCGCTGGTATGCTGGGAGCGGCTTTATTCCATACGCCCATGTTTCTTTATGTATGGGTTGGTTTGTTTGCGATCACGACATTGTTTTCTTTCGTGACCTTGCCGGTTGAATTTGACGCCAGTAAACGTGCACTGGCATGGCTTGGTAGTTCCAATCTCTCATCATCCATCGAAAACAAAAAAGCGGAGAACGCTCTTTTCTGGGCGGCGATGACTTATGTGGTGGCAGCCTTGGGATCACTCGCGATGCTGATCTACTACATCTCGATGCTGCTGGGACGCAGAGAGGAGTAGGATCAATCTTAATCAAAGAGATAGTCCAGAGCCATCCGGGAAATTGCCGAGCATCCGGTTTGGAGCTAGAATGGTTAGACTGGGATCCCAATGACTGAAGTAACACTGCTGAGGGATAGACAGTCGGAGCTGTTAGAAATGAAGGCGCGGTTTCATTTTTAAAATCTAACCTAACTTGATTGAAGCCGCAGCAGGGAGGGGGAGCTGCGCTCAAAGGACTGGGGGAGACTGTTGCAGATCAATTGTAGTGGTTTATAGAAGCACTTTGCTGACAACTTTCGACATTGGACATTCATGCCTTCGACATATTCCGTCCCCTTTTTCCTTCTCAGACCGGGCCTTCAGTGTATTCTCCGCACCAGGTGAAAAAGCAAATTACTAGCATTCATCCATCACAAGTAATGCCCATCACGGATTATCAGGCGAAATACCTCGCCTACGAGCTTACCAAACGCTGCCCCTCGGATAGCGTGGAGAAGCTTGCCAGCGCGGTGGCGGGTGCCCAGGTGGATCTGAATCCCCATCAGGTGGACGCGGCGCTTTTCGCCTTCCAGTCCCCGCTCTCAAAGGGAGCAAT
>CAMCBV010000024.1 GCA_945873125.1 Prosthecobacter debontii | reverse complement strand
GGAATGAGATTGAGAATCTGCTTGAGGACGGTTACGTTGGCGCGGGTTGGTGTTTTGTTGTTCATTTACCCCTGCCGAGTGGCAGGTTTTATAATAAAACACCAGCCTACTACCCTCAAAATTCAGTCGTCCTGTGGGACGGCTGTGAAAAAAACTAAAAAATCCGTTGATCCCTAAATACAGTTACTGCCATGAAAAATTAGCTCAGTTTGCGGTCTCCATCAAAATCAACAGATCATCGGAATCCACTTGGATGCCTTTTTTGACGATGATCTCTTTGATGATTCCGTCAGCTTGGGCGGAGACGGTGGTGAGCATTTTCATTGCTTCGAGGGTCACAAGTTTGTCACCGGCTTTCACTTCGGTTCCGGGCGAGACCACGATTTCCGTGATCATGCCGGGAAGGGGGGCGCAGATTTGGTTTGGATCTGATGGATCGCCTTTTTGGCGGGCAGCGGTCGCGGTGCCGACGAGGGATTTGTCGATGACCACGGATTCGCGCGGCATGCCGTTGAGTTCGTAGAACAAAGTACGGCGTCCTTCGTTATCCGCCTCACCGATGGAGATGAGCTTGATGATGAGGATTTTACCGGGATCGATTTCGACTTCGATTTCCTCGCCGATCTGCAAACCATAGAAGAAGGCAGGGGTGGGAAGTTTGCTGAGATCGTCGTATTTCGTGAGAGTGGTTTGGAAGTCTTTGTAGACTTGTGGATACATCAGGTGGGAGTAAATCGCATCTGCTGATTCGGGATTTTCGATTGAAGATGTTAGATTTAGCTGTTTAGCAACTTCGTTAAAATCGATCGGCTTAGCCAATTCACCGGGACGTTTGGTGGTGATTTTGTGGTTGGGCCCGAGAACGACTTTTTGAACATCTGCAGGCCAGCCGCCATCGGGCTGACCGAGTCCACCGGAGAGCATGTCGATGACGGATTCGGGGAAGTCGATGGAGCCGGGTTTGATCTTGGTGACATCGGCCGCTTTGATGCCACGGGTGACAAGGAACATGCACATATCGCCGACGACTTTGGAGGAGGGTGTGACTTTGATGATGTCTCCAAAGAGTTGGTTCACATCGGCGTAGGTGCGAGCGATTTCGCGCCAGCGGTGGCCGAGGCCCATGGCATTGGCTTGTTCGCGGAGGTTGGTGTATTGACCTCCCGGCATTTCGTGTTCGTAAACTTCTGCGGTGCCGGCACGAGGTGCGGAGTCGAAGGGTTTGTAAAATGTCAGGACATGTTCCCAGTAATCGGAGATGTCGTTGAGCGCATCGAAGTCGAGTCCGGGATCCTGTTCTGAAGAACCGAGTGCGGCGCAAACCGAATTGAGGTTGGGTTGAGAGGTTGAGCCAGACATGGAGGCAATCGCTAGGTCGGCGATATCGACTCCTGCACGGGAGGCGGCGATGACCGAAGCGGCGTTGAGGCCGGAGGTGTCGTGAGTGTGGAAATGGATGGGGATGCCAATTTCCTGTTTCAGGGCGTGGATGAGATTATAGGCGGCCTGGGGTTTGCAAAGACCCGCCATGTCTTTGATGCAAAGAATGTGGGCTCCCATTTTTTCTACTTCCTTGGCTTTCGCGATGTAGTAGTTGAGATCGTATTTTGAGCGGGCGGGATTGAGGATGTCACCGGAGTAACAGATCGCGGCCTCGCAGATGGATTTTCCATGTTCGCGCACGGCTTCCATGGCGACCTGCATGTTCGGCAGGTAGTTGAGCGAATCGAAAATACGGAAGATATCCATACCGGAATCGGCGGCGTGCTCGATAAAGCCTGCCACGACATTGTCGGGATAGTTGGAATAGCCGACTGCGTTGGAGCCGCGGAAGAGCATTTGGAAAAGGATGTTAGGAGCCTTGGCACGGAGTTGGCGGAGGCGTTCCCACGGGCATTCGTTGAGGAAGCGCATCGAGGTGTCAAACGTGGCGCCGCCCCACATTTCCAAAGAGAACATTTCAGGTGTCAGATTTGAGTAGGATTCTGCGATGTTCAGCATGTCGCGGGTGCGCATGCGGGTCGCGATGAGGGATTGGTGGGCGTCCCGCATCGTGGTGTCGGTGATCAACAGGCGCTTTTGATCGAGGATCCACTGTGAGAATTTGTCGGGGCCAAGTTCGATCAGCAGATCTTTGGTTCCTTTTCGATCGGTGGTGCGCCCGGAGATCGCCGCCACGGGAACTGGAGCTGGGGTAAGGATGGAGCTTGGGCGGTAGTTTTTCGCGTGGGGGTTGCCGTTGACGGTGATGTCGGAAAGATAGGCGAGGGTGCGGGTCGCGCGGTCGCGGCGTTTGCTGAATTTGAATAGCTCGGTTTTGGTATCGATGAGCTTGGTGTGTGCTTGTCCTGCGCGGAAGGTGTCATCTGCGATGATGTTTTCGAGGAAGGGAATGTTCGTTTTTACGCCGCGTATCCGGAACTCACGAAGGGCGCGGTCCATGCGCTGACAGGCAGTATCGAAACTGCGACCCGTTGCGGTGAGTTTCACCAACATAGAATCGTAGTAGGGAGTGATCACTGAGCCCGCGTCACCCGATGCGGCGTCGAGGCGTATGCCGAAGCCTGCGGCTGAGCGGTAGTTGAGAATGCGGCCGTAGTCAGGGGCGAAATTTTTCTCAGGATCTTCGGTCGTAATACGGCACTGGATGGCGAAGCCGTTACAGGGAATTTCATCTTGGGATGGGATGGCGATTTCGTCACCGAAAAGAGATTCCCCCTGGGAGACAAGAATTTGTGAGCGAACAAGATCAATGCCGGTGACGCACTCGGTGACCGTATGCTCGACCTGAATGCGTGGGTTCATTTCGATGAAGAACCAGTCGTTTTGGTCCATATCGTAGAGGAACTCGACCGTCCCAGCGTTGTTGTAGCCGATCCCATCTGCCAGTTTCACGGCGGCATCGCAAAGTTCTTTGCGGATGACGGGATCGAGATGCATCGCGGGTGCGACCTCGACCACTTTTTGGTAGCGGCGTTGGACGGAGCAGTCGCGTTCGTAGAGGTGGACGACATTGCCGTGCTGGTCTCCCAGGATTTGAACTTCGATGTGTTTGGCGCGTTTGATGTAGCGCTCAAGGAAAACGGCGGGATTACCAAAAGCATTTTCAGCTTCCGCGCGCGCCTCGGCAAGCAGGCCGGGGAGTTGGGAGGGTTTTTCGACCACGCGCATGCCGCGGCCGCCACCACCAAAGGCGGCTTTGATGATCAGCGGGAAACCGATTTTTTCAGCGATGGCTAGAGCTTCATCCGGATCGGTGATGGGTTCCTCGGTGCCGGGAAGAGTAGGGACGTTGAATTTGTGAGCCAGCGCGCGCGCGGCGGTTTTGTCGCCCATGTTTTCCAATAAATCCGGTGAAGGGCCGATGAAAGTTATGCCTTCACGGGCGCAAGCACGGGCAAAGGCTGGGTTTTCAGAAAGAAAGCCATAACCCGGATGAATCATGGTAACGCCTTTGGATTTCGCAAGTTTGACGATGCCTTCGTAATCGAGATAAGCGCCGACCGGACCTTTCGAGGAATCGAGCTGGTATGCTTCGTCCGCTTTGAAGCGGTGGATCGAGAAACGGTCTTCCTCGGCGAAAATGGAAACCGTGCGGAGACCGAGTTCGGTTGCGGCGCGAAAGATTCGGATCGCGATTTCTCCACGGTTGGCGGCGAGAAGTTTACCAGGCTTGGTTGGTTTTGAAGGCATGCAGGTATTCAAAACTTCAAACTTCAAAATTCAAACATCAAAATGAATGATGACCGCAGAAACCCTAGTTCAAGCTCTGGATTCCGGGCGGATCAGAGTTAGTCTCCTCACTTCGCCTTGGCCAACGATGAGGCATAACGTGCCGTTGTCCTTGTAACAGTCTTGGTGAGTCGAGTGCATTCGCTCTTGATTCTCGCTTTCTAAATTCTCAGAATCGCTTTGTTATGCCTGTTTCGACCTCAATTCTCCCAGATAAACTGCACGAATACCCCCAGCAAGATGTGATCGACGGATCCGGCGTCGGATCGGATTCGATTCTCGATGACTGCCTCAATCAGAACGACGGGGTGCTGCAGCTTGTGCACCGCTATGCCGGCCGAACCTTTTGCACACCGGGAAAGCGCCTTCGCTTGGATGCGAAATCATACTATCCAGACTACATGGGCGGGACGGGTCTTGATGAAGTTTGGATGTGCTGCACCGTTCCCATTGTGACAGGCGTCATCGACACCCGTACGGGAAAGGCGCCTTTTCGTGAGGGAGAAGCACACGTCCTTACGCCAAGCGGGCAGTTTATCTCACTTCAGGATTTGATTGCGGCTAATCCGGAAGCTGTCATGGGAGAAAAAGTCACGGCATTTTCAAAAGATTTGTTTGGCCATGTCACTTGGCCGATTGTGTCCAAGAAGTTCGATAATTTAAACCCCATTCCCCACCATCTTCACTGGGCAAAGTGGGAAGTTTACGACATCAATTCTTTCGATAACCCAGGCGTCAGTCCGTCGCATTATCACACCACGGCCATGGGCTTGTATCCGTTTGTGACAAAGGACCAGTTCCTCGCCTGCATGAAGCGTTGGGGGCAGGGCGATTACAACGGAGTGCGGCACTTGTCGCCCCATACGATGATGCATATTGATAACGGCTTTGTGATGCCAAATGGTGTGCTGCACTCACCGACAGACCTTTGCACTCACGAGCTCCACGTGACGATGGACGAGCATTTCCTAGCCGAGGACCTGACACTTGATGGTCGGATCGGAGCAGCCGATGCGTTTTACGCCTGCCGGGAAGTGGACTATCCGAAGAATAAGCACGAAGACTGGGAATACCTGGTCGACACCTTCGATTTCAGAGCGAATCAGGACCCGGACTTCGTGCAGAAGAACTCTCGCCCAGCAATCAGCGCCGAGGAATTTTCCGGCGACGGAGTGGACGCACAATGGATTGTTTACGGTGATTTCCTCGGCGACCAGAAGTGCTCAATTCTCCGCCTCACCGTTGCGCCTGGCGCCAAGACGAATTTCTGCCCGGAGAGTCCAGTGCTGTTCCACACGAACCGCGGACGCGGTCGGGTTGGAAAACTCGAAGTGATATATCACCAGGACATGAGGCTTGGCGAAATCTATCCCGAGATCGGATTCATTACCCAAGCCGCGCTTTCCAGAGGTGGTGTCGAAATCGAGAATACGGGGACTGAACCGCTCGTGTTGACCTTCGACTTTCCGCAACACGCGCATTCCAAAACTCCCGGTGTTGCCGTTTTGAGTTAGTTGCTTGATTGCGTTTCATTTCGTTTCCTCGAATTTCCGAGAACTTCTCTTGCTTCAACTGTTGCAACCGGAATTTAGGCAAATAAGCTAAAGGCGGTGCAATCCACTATTATGCTCAAGGTGACTCGCAACGACCAACTTGATGCTGTTGGTGACGGTGGAGAGGTCTTAGGTGACGAGCGGCTTTTATCATATTGATTAAAGCCGTAGGGGAAAGCTCAGGATTCTTCCTTATTTCATTTCAGTGGCAGGAGGAGATTGAGGAGAAAGATTTCATCATGAAGCAAACTAAGTTTTCGAAGTATTACTGAACAATCTTTGTCACGGCCACGACAAGGATTGTTGGAGGTGGTGGCGGATGTTGAATTCTTTACATACAAGTTTGGTTTTTGGCATTGTTCATGGGTGATCCAATTTTCTGATGCTCCGTACCAGTTTTTTGAAGCAAGGCCATCGCCGTTTTTGATCCGTATCAGTAGGAAGGTGAATCATACGTTCATTCTTCCGGGGCCAAATCATCGGATTCGTGAAGTTGTCGTGGATGGCGAAGTGGAGCAGATTCTCGATGCGAAGGCATCGGGTGCGAGATTACTTTTTATCATCAATCATCCGACCCATAGCGATCCCCAGGTAGTTACCGAGTTGCATCGGCAACTTGGAATCGGGTCCTGTTTTATGGCGGCGTATGATGTTTTCTTGAGAAGTCGGGTGAATGCATGGGTGATGCAGCGGCTGGGAAATTTTTCGATTGATCGGGAAGGTAGTGATCGGAAGGCAATGGCTGCGGCGATCGATGTCTTGAAAAAGGGGGAGCGTGCGCTGAATATTTTTCCTGAGGGAAATGTGTATTTAACTAATGATCGCGTGACGCCTTTCTTAGATGGGGCGGCGTTCATTGCGATTAAAGCTCAAGCTGCGCTAGATGGGATTCCAGTAAAAATCGTTCCGGTAAGTATGAAATATACGCATCTCACCAAGCCTCGTGAAGCGGTGACGCAACGGATGTTGGACTTGGGTGCGCGCAGCGAATACGTTTTTGTATCGGGATCCACTAGCGATCCGATTTCTGCTGTGACGGGGATGGGTCGGCATATCATTGCGCGTTATTTGCGACAGCATGGGCATGTTTTGCCCGCCTCCGAGGATTCGCTTTATGAGGTGCTCGGGGGATTTGCGAAAAAGCTCGTAGATGATTTGGAGAGCGCGTTGGAACTAGCTCCTGCGCGTGCGGGTGGATTATCCGATCGGATTGTGAAAATTCGCGCGCGCTTGCATCAGCTCAGGACAGATCGCAGCGCCTCGCCTGATTCGGCGCTGAACGGAATGGCGGACCGTGCGATTCTCGCGCTTCGAATTCATGGTTATCTTTCTCCCTACCTCACCGAGCGGCCGACGATCGATCGTTACGATGAAACAGTGGAACGCATTGCCGAGGATTTCCATTCAAAAGCCATGCCTCGCACCGGACCGCGCCGTGCAATGGTCCGGGTGCACCAGCCGATTGATGTATCGGATTGGCTGTCATCGGCAGGTAGTAATACCAGAGAGGCGATGTCAAAAATCACTCAGGAAATGCAGCAGATTATTCAAAATGGGATCGATGCGTTGAATATGGCCAATGATGCGCCAGGTGGTGAGTGGGTGGAAAAATCGTAGATCTGCGATCTGCAAGAATTATCACAAGTGGGCTTGGTTTGTGTTTTCTTTGTGCTAAGTTGAAAAAAAGATGAGCCCCTGAATGCGGGTGCGGAGGTTTGCTGTGCGGTTGATCATGATGTCGTTCTTGGTGGAACGTCGTGCTTGCGAGTGATGGGTTTCACGAAATGCAGAATACCTATTATGAAATTATTTATCGGAAATCTCTCTTACGACACCACTGAACAAAAACTCGCCCAGGCGCTTGCTGAAATCGGAACCATTGTCGAATTCCGCCGGCCCATGGATTTCAATACGGGAAACCCGCGTGGTTTCGCTTTCATCACGATGGACAGCATGGAGTCTGGAGAAAAAGCCATTCAGTTACTGGACGGAATGAAAATGGATGGCCGTGAGTTGAAAGCAAATGAAGCCGAAGAACGCAGGAACGATCATCCGGCGGATCGACCCGCAAAAGTTTCGATGAATATTCCGAAACAACGCCCAGTAGACGACAGACCGATTGGAAAAGATGGCCTGCGGGTGCGTTACAAAGGGATCTAATGATCAATGGATCATGAAAAACCCGGGAGAGGATCTCGGGTTTTTTTATTTTGAATGAAGAGGGACGTCCGCCGATCTTGTCGGGGCATCCTGGAGTCAGGAAGTTCATCTCAGTCGACGAGATTGTCGACCCGTTGAGCTAGTTCGATATCCAGATCGGTCACGCCGCCAACATCATGAGTGGTCAGCTTCAGGGTTACCTTGGTGTGTTTAATCGTGATGTCCGGGTAGTGCTGGGCTTCCTCCGCAATCTCACCGACATTGTTCACGAAATCAATCCCGTCCATGAATTCTTCAAACTCGAATGAGCGTGTAATGGAATTTTTCTCGGTTTCCCATTCAGGGCATTTTTTGAGCGAGGCTTGTAATTCGGCTTTTTCTAGCAGTTCGGACATGAGTGATGGGAGTTCGTTGGATGTGTCTTGCCAAAGATTGGACGGACACTTTCGGAATTGGCAAGTACGTGTTTGAAGTTTCTTGATTTTTTTCCGTTTCAAAAAACAGGGTCTCGTTTTGCTTAGTTAAAGCCAGTTGCAAAGAATCCGGTATGGTGGCATTTTTGGACCATGAAAAAATTGATGGCTATTTCATGTTTTGGACTGCTCATGGGAATGGTCCCGTCTTGCGCTCCATCCACGCCCCAGACTCGTATTCAGAAGCATCCTCAGGATTACGCTAAACTCAGCGAAAAGCACAAGGAATGGGTTGCGAGGGGTGAAATTGCAAAAGGAATGAGTCAAGAGGCGGTATTGCTGGCATGGGGAAGTCCGGCCACACGCATTGAGGGATTACGAAATGGTAAATTCTCCGAGCGCTGGAATTATGAGGGACGCCAAGCAGTCACTCATCATCATTTTTTTGGCGGCTACACCTCGGGAGGATACGGACGTTATGGATATCCGGGATACAATGCAGGATTTGGTCCTGAGGTGACCTATATTCCTTATGTCAGTGCGTCGGTATGGTTTGTGGATGGACGGGTCGACGAATGGGAGCGGCAGCGCTGAACGTAACTCATGATAAAAAAGATTGTCTTTGTGAGGATGGATTTCAAACAATGTTGGCTATGAAACAACGATTGATCTTAGCTGGTTTTGGTGGATTGGCGCTGATGATGGGATTTTCATCTTGTGCCATGCGAAAATCAGGCGGATTGGCATCTTATCAAGCCTATGATCGGCCTGCGAAACTGCCCAACAACCCATCTGCGGTGAAAGTGAAGGTATCACTCTCCAAGCAGCGCGTTTACGTCATGGAGGGAAATGAAATGCTCATGGTGATGCCGGTATCGGTTGGTGCGCCCGGCACGCCGACTCCTACGGGAAGTTTTCGCATTACGGCCAAGACAGCTAAGCAACGTGCCAACTCGCACGGTTACGCAACGAATGGGCAGGCGGTCCGCCAAACAAAAATAGGCAACGTGCCATCGGGTTGGAAATTCAAAGGAACGCCAATGCCCTACTGGTCTGAATTCAAGCCAGCATACGGATTTCACACCGGTTGGGTGAAACATACGCCATGCACGCACGGATGCATTCGCATGCATGAAAATCTTTCGCCGAAGTTTTTTCGTCTCGTTTCAGTTGGAACCCCAGTCTCGATTGCCTATTCGCAAAGTGAGGACGCCGCACATGCAAGCATTTCATTGCCGCCGGATGCCGGACCCTTGAAGGATTATGCGGGAGATATGTATCTTGGAGATGGATATTTCACGCGACACCAAACCCCGAAATTTGATTGATACTAAGGCAGCTAAGGTCTTTTTAAGGTCTCTTCCTCTCAACTTTGTGAAAACGATTTTTGGTGAATCGGGAATTCGCCTTGCATGACGGCCCGATCAGTTGCCTTGTCTCTGGATTGGAAATGAACAAATTCTCAGAAATACTCACCCATCCGGGTAGCGCGCATAAAGATGAGTTTCTTGCGTGTTGCCTTCTTGTCGCCGTGAACGATGCTCCGATTTCACGTCGTGAGCCGACTCAGCAGGATCTCACGAATCCGCAGTTGGCCGTGGTGGATGTTGGCGGCTTGCACCAGCCGGAATGGGGAAATTTTGATCACCACCAGTTTCCCAGGGATCATCCGCCGACCTGCTCATTGAGTTTGGTGTTGATGGATATGGGTCTCTATGACGATGCGCGGCAATACTGCGACTGGTTGGAGGTGGCTGAATGGTTTGATACCCGCGGGCCACAGGAAACGGCGGCATGGTTGGGTGTTGAGCGAGAGTTGCTCGCCAAACTCAATTCAACCGTGGATCTGACCCTGCTTCGCAGATTTGCAGGGATGTCAGAAATCCGTGCCGGTGAACCTTTGTGGGAAGTGATGCGATGGATTGGTTCGGATTTGATCGGTTATCTGAAATCATTGCGCGAAAAGCTCAACGAGATCGCTCGGGTCAGTGAGATTTGGGAAATCGGCGAGGGTGAAACGAGTTTCCGTGTCTTGTTTTTGCCGCGTTCCGCAAATATTTCCGAGGATGCTTCAGCAGGCTTGGCGCGTTATGCCTCCGGCTTGCCAGAGGACCGACAAGTGGTTGGGATGGTGTATCCCGATCGGCGTGGAATGGGTTTTGCGCTCTCCCGTTACAATGATTATTCGGGATTGGATTTTTCCCTGATCGAGGGCGAACCCGATGTGCATTTTGCCCACGCTCGCGGCTTTGTTGCCAAGACATCCGCAGTGGATTTGGAGAGAATTCGCCAGTTGTTCGGTAAAAGCCGCGTGACAGCATGACATGATATGGCAGCCTCGGCGCATGAGTGACATTTCCATTTCGAGTTTGAAAGAACAGGCCGGCGATGTGCCCCTGATCGCTTCCATCAAGGTGCAATTGCAATCGCGCGCCATCAAAACGACCAAAGACGGCAAGCCTTTTTTGGATCTCGTTTTTGTGGATTCCACCGGTTCGATCCATCTCAAGGTTTGGTCGAACACGCCTCTTTACACCGAGACGGAAAAACTCGACATCAACACGATCATTCGGTTGGAAGGGGAGTGGACACAAAATCAATATGGCATCAACGGCAGCGGGATGAGTTGGTCTTCATTGCAAGGAGAAGAGATCGCTATTTTTCTCGCGGGAGATCCGAAGACGCGGGACAAGCAACAGAGTGACTATGCCGAGATTCTCGGATTTTGTGAGAGCATGACCGATCCGAGATTGAAGCGGTTGGTCGGTTATTTTTTTGAAAAGATGGGAGATAGGTTCCGTCGTACCGCGGCGGCGCGGAAAAATCATCACGCGCGGCGGGGCGGGCTTGTTGAGCACGTTGCGCAGATGATGCGCTCCGCATCCGCGATCAGTGCGATTTATCCCGAGCTGAACCGGGATCTGATGATTTCCGGAGTCTTGTTCCATGACTGTGGAAAACTTTGGGAAAACTCCTATCCTGAAGAAGGGTTTGCACAGATTCATTCAAAGTATGGAGAAATGCTGGGCCACATCCCGATGGGCATCGAGTTGGTCAACAAGCTTTGGCATGATCTGCTGGATGCGTCCGAGTTCGACGCATTTTCAGAATCCAAGCCTGCGACCGAAGAAGTCCGGATTCACTTGTTGCATCTGATTGGAAGCCATCACGGGCAAATGGAATTCGGCTCTCCGGTGCTGCCCAAAACTCCGGAGGCGCATGCTCTGCATTATATTGACAATCTCGATGCCAAAATGGAAATGCTGCGTGATGCTTATGCGCAAAGCGCTGAAGTTGCGCCCGGTATTTACGAGCGCGTGTTCCCACTTGCGACCAATCTGATCAAGCCGCTGGCAAGTTTTGAAATGGAATCGCCATCGCGTGAATCATAAGAAAGAAATTCGCATCTTTCTGAAAATTGCTCTAGCTTATCGCCGGAAGGTAACCCACATGCTCAACAAAAAAGAACTACTCGACCTGCAATTCATCGATGCGCGCGCACGGATGATCGATATCGCTGCGTTTCTCGATCGCTTGGATCGGCATGACGGAGAACCGGACGTTCGATTGAAATATTACAAAGCGGCATTACCGATTCTTCTGGAAGATCGCCCTGACCGTGCGAAGGCGGTGCTTGAGGCATTTTCAGATCAGACGCTGGAAATTTCCGAAACGGCGCCCTTCCAAGGTGCGTCGGGCGCTCCTATCAAGTGAGCTGAGTGGAATTTTACCACCTCACAGCTGCCGCTGCCCATGTCAGGCCGGCACCGAAGACGACGAGAACGATATTGTCTCCGCGCTTGAATGCCCCGCTGCGGTTGGCTTCATCGAGCGCGATAGCGACTGCGGCTGCTGAAGTATTTCCATACTTGTCGAGGTTGATGAATACGCGCCCCTCGGGAACCGAGAGACGTTCGGCAATGGCATCGATAATACGTAAATTTGCCTGATGCGGAATGACGCAAGCAATATCCTCGGCTTGCAGTCCGGAGCGAGCGATGACTTTTTCCGCGGCTTCTTTCATGCGATTGACGGCATGTTTGAAAACTTCCTTACCCTGCATGGCCAGTGTTGAGAGATGGGTGCCAACATTTGATGCGGTGATCGGGCAGGCTGATCCGCCACCTGGAATATTAAGCAAATGAGTGAGACTTCCATCGGTGCCCATTTCCGTGGCGAGGATTGCGCCCTCCCCGGGTTTTGAGCGTCGTAACACGGCTGCTCCAGCACCATCGCCAAACAACACACAGGTCGTGCGGTCTTCCCAGTTCACGAATGCGGAAAGTTTTTCAGCACCGATAATGAGGGCGTTTTCAAAAGCGCCATCGGAAATCATCCGTTTGCTGATTTTCATCGCGTAGAGGAAACCTGAGCAAGCAGCGGATATGTCAAAAGCGACGGCATTGACGGCACCGAGTTGCTGTTGCACATAGCAAGCCGTGGCGGGTGTCAGTGTGTCGGGAGTGATGGTCGCGACGATGATGAGTTGAACTTCCGAAGGTTCCAAGCCGGCTTGCTCCAGTGCCTTGCGTGCGGCCGCACTTGCCATATGCGAGGTGAATTCTCCCTCTGCTGCGATCCGGCGCTCACGAATTCCCGTGCGTGAAAAAATCCATTCGTCGCTGGTATCAACGCGTTTTGCCAAATCTTCATTGGTCAGGATGGTTTCCGGTAAATAGCTACCGGTTCCTGCGATGCATACTTCGTAATTCGTTGCCAACCCACTCATGTCCCCCAAGGCTGGATTTGATAGCTCAAGCAAACAAGCGCGAATTTCACTCCCGAACCAAGTTCAAGGGCAAGACAACGGAATTCTTTTTGGTTCAAATGTTTTGCAAAGCTTGGGATTGCCTTCGCCGCGCTGAAACCCGAAGTTTGATCCATGACTCCCGCCCAAAAAGGATTCGCCATGCCCGCCGAGTGGACCCGCCAAGTTGCCACTTGGTTGTCATGGCCTGTCGATGACCCAAGGCACTGGGGTGGGGAAAAACGTGAAATGATATGGAGTAAATTCGCTGAAATCGCTGCGGCCATCTCCCGCTATCAACGGGTCCGTATCAACGCACCGGGCATCAGTCACAGCGCAATTCTCACCGCTTGCAATCGTGCCCGTGCGAATTTGTCAAACGTCCAACTCTACGATCATCCCAACAATGATGTCTGGTGCCGCGATCATGGACCGATCTTTATCAAAAACCCCGTCACCTCGGAAATCGCGATCACGGATTGGGAGTTCAACGCATGGGGTGGAAAATTTGCACCGTGGAATCTGGATAATTCGATTCCTGAAAAAGTTGCCAATTCGCTGCAATTGCCGCGCTACAACGGTGGCATGATCCTCGAGGGTGGCGCGATCGAGGTCAATGGATGCGGCCAACTCCTCACCACCGAGGCGGTTCTTCTTAACCCGAATCGGAATCCGCATCTGTCACGTGAGCAAACGGAAGGAAAACTTCGCGACTCTCTTGGCGTTACGGAAATTCTCTGGTTGGAAAAAGGCATTGAGGGCGATGATACGGATGGCCACATCGATGATCTCGCGCGCTTCACCAACGAGAATACCATCCTGGCTTGTGAAGAACCCGATACCGACTCACCCAATCATCAGGTTCTCGCGGGCAATATGGGACGGCTTAAAAATTTTCTCACTCCAAAAGGAAAAATCTACGATATCGTCCCCATCCATCTCCCGCAGGCCTGCGAAATCCCGGGTTGGCGTCTCCCTGTTCTCCCAGCATCATACGTTAATTTTTTGATTCTCAACCACGCTGTGCTCGTCCCAACTTTCCGTCAGTCGAAAAATGATCAACGCGCCCTCGGTATCATCCGCGAGCTTTTCCCCGACCGTGAGATCGTCCCTGTCGACTGCCTTGACCTCGTTCAGGAAGGCGGAACCCTTCACTGTATTTCCCAGCAACAGCCGGAGTGAGATATCACAAGTCACAAATGCCTTACGGGTCTGCGAATCACCTATAAATGAAAATTTTCTTCCTTTCGGTGCTGATCCTCTCCGCATCCGTTCTTCACGCTGCAAAACCCAATGTCATCGTCATATTTACAGACGATTTAGGTTATGCGGATCTTGGATGCCAGGGTCAGAATAAGGATGTCAGCACCCCTCATCTTGATAAGTTCGCCAAAGAAGGTGTTCGTTTCACCGCAGCTTATATCACCGCGCCGCAATGCTCTCCTTCACGGGTAGGTCTTCTAACTGGCAGATACCAACAACGAATAGGCATTGATACCATTCCGGATATTCCTATGCCGCTCGAGGAATTAACGATAGCTGAAATGCTGAAACCTGCGGGTTACTTTTCCGGTCAAGTCGGAAAATGGCACCTTGAGCCCAATGCCCTTTGTGTGGATTGGGCGAAAAAAAATCGACCCGACATAAAGCCGGATGCAAAGGGTCGTATCACGGTGCCTGTGAAAGATCAGGTCGCCTATTTTCCGGGCAATCAGGGGTTTGATGAATACTTCGTCGGTGAAATGAAGAGGTATTACTCCAATTACACATTGGAGGGTAAGGATCGTGCGGAAGGTTTTCAAACTGTCGCAGGCCCACGTGTCGATGTTCAAACGGATGCCGCACTTGCTTTCATTCGTCGCAATAAGGAAAAGCCGTTCTTTTTGTATTTGGCATATTTTGCCCCGCACACCCCGCTCGAGCTCACTAAGCCGTATGTGGACAAATTTTCAAAAGACATGCCGTTGCGTCGACGCGCTGCGCTATCTCTGATTGCAAATGTAGATAAGGGCGTGGCGCGTATCCTTGCTCAGCTAAAAGAACTCAATCTTGATGAAAATACGTTGATTGTTTTCACGAGTGATAATGGTGCGCCGCTTCATAATCTTAAAGATTCCCCACTCGATACAGATGAGGGTGGATGGGATGGGTCCCTTAACACGCCTTGGGTTGGAGAAAAAGGCATGCTTTCAGAAGGTGGGATCCGTGTGCCATTCCTCATGCGTTGGTCAGGAAAGATTCCCGGAGGTAGGGTGATTGATATGCCTGTATCAACACTCGATATCGCTGCTACTGCGCTAGCTGCCGCTGATGTAAAATCCGCAAGCAAGCTAGATGGGGTGAATCTCCTGCCTGTCCTCAAAGATCCAACCGTAACCCTCGCGCCTCGAGTGCTTCATTGGCGTTTTTGGAACCAGATTGCTTGTCGTGATGCTCAGTGGAAATATTTATCTGTTAGAAATCAGAAGGAGTTTCTATTCGATCTATCCAGTAAAGATCATGAAAATGTAAATCTCGCAGAAAAGTATCCTGAAATTCTCAATAAACTTCGCGCTGCCTCGCATGCATGGGCTGCTGAACTCAAACCTGCTGGCGTGCCAGATGGGGGAGGGTATCCTCAGGAGAAATCATGGTATCGTGAATATTTCAAACTTGAGCTTAAATAGTCATCTCTAACATTTATATGAAAATTGTTTTCATCTCCATTCTGTCGTTCTTCGGCATTGTCGTCTCATCCGCTAATCCTCCGAAAGATAACTTCACTTACCTTGATAATGGAGTGATCTGCATCGGCGTTGATCAAAGTCGGGGTTCAGCCATCGGTTATTTCGCGCTCTCGAAAGAAAAACGTAATTTGCTCAACCATCACGATGAAGGACGTTTCATCCAACAATCCTATTACGGCGATAAGGACGGATCGATGTGGGCTAAAAAACCCTGGACCTACAATCCTGTGCAAGGTGGAAGCTATAAAGGCGAAGATGCCAAGACGATTGAGTTTAAAAAGAGCGATCACGCGCTTTATGCAAAAGTAGAACCTCTGCACTGGGCGAATGCAAAAACCTGTCCTGAGGCGATTATGCAGGAGTGGATCAAACTTGATGGAGCTGTAGCGACTGTCCGTATGCGTCTCGACTACACGGGCGAATCTCACGGACGCAAAGCCCATCAGGAAATGCCGGCGATGTTTGTCGATTATGATCTGCCTCACCTGATGTTCGAAAAAGAAGGGAAATTAGTTAAACACGCGCCCGTTGATCTCAAGACAAACGGCAAGCCTGAGAAAATCTCCTACGATACCAGTTGGTTGGCCTATGTGGATGATAAAAACTACGGAGTCGGAATCTATACACCCGGAACAAACGAAGCGGTGAATTATCGACACAAAGGAAGTGGTTCCATAGGTCCGAATGGCTCCGCTTGTTCATACGTAGCGCCCATTCGTACCCTTCAATTAGAAAAGGGGACTGTGGTGGACTATCACTTCTATTTAACCATCGGCACTCTCGATGAAATACGCGCGCGTTTCGCAACAATAGAGAAAAGCAGAGAGCCGAGAGCGAAGAGTGAAGATAAAAAGTAGATTGCCATCATAGCCCTTTTCCAACCTCATGAAGTTTTTCCCCAATTTTCTCATCCGCAAACGAAAAAACCTAACATCGATCGCTTAGCAAAACATGCTGCGCTTTTCACCAACGCCTAATGCCAAGAACCGATATGCAATCCCTACAGAACCCTCACCACAGGAAAAATTTACCACGATTCCGATATGCCAAAAAATGACTTCCAAGTCATCGGCCCCATTCCAGATCAGCGTTTAAAAAATGACGCCCGCATCATCCCGGAAGCATCCTATGACGCAAGCGGTCTATGGGACTTTGGTCCGCAAGCTTACGATGAAACTTTTTTCAAGACCACGCCGGTGCGACATGGGCGATTGAGTAACTCAGGCAGGCCTCCGATAAACCATTTTTTAACCGTGGGTTCCTACCGACCTCAAGTGCCGCTCTGCGCCCCCAAACGATTCTTCGGTCAAATCCCCGAAGACCAAATCCAACTTCCTGTCGTGAAAGCCAACGATCGCGATGACATCTCTTCAATCACCAAAGAAATTCTCATTAACACTTGGATTTATTTGAAAGCTTTTAGGTAAAACTTGCGTTGACTATCTTTCGTATTTCAATTGACCCAACATGTCCCGCAAAGTTTCGTTCTTAATACTAATCAATCTCATCATGGGAATAGATTTTGCGATAGCTTCTGAGGTATTAAGTTTCAATCGCGATGTAAGACCCATCCTTTCAGATAATTGTTTTGCATGTCATGGTTTCGATCCGAAAACACGTGAAGCTGGTTTGCGGCTTGATACACGTGAAGGTGCATTAGCGGATAATGATGGAGTGATAGCGATCGTTCCCGGGAATATCAAAAAATCCGCCCTATGGGACCGTATCAACAGCAGCGATGATGATGAGGTGATGCCGCCACCAAAAACTCACAAAACGCTCTCGTCAGCTCAAAAGAAAATCTTGCGGATATGGATTGAGCAAGGCGCTCCCTATGAAAAACATTGGTCCTTCGTGCCGCCCGCTGCCGCCGCTATCCCAAAGGTCAAAAATGCCGATTGGCCGCACAATCCAATAGACCATTTTGTGCTAGCGAAGCTTGAGGCGAAAGCTATTAAACCCACGCCCGAGGCGAGCAAGGAAACGTTGATTCGCCGCGTCACGCTCGACCTCACTGGACTGCCTCCGACCTTGCCAGAGATCGAAGCTTTTCTCGTAGACACCTCGCCAGATGCCTACGATAAGCTCGTGGATCGTCTGCTTGCTTCTCCACATTACGGCGAGCGTATGGCGGTGGATTGGTTAGATGCCGCGCGCTATGCCGATACGAACGGTTTTCAGGTCGATCGCGATCGTGAGATCTGGGGATGGCGTGATTGGGTGATTGGCGCATTCAATCGCAATTTGCCCTTCGATCAATTCACTATCGAGCAGCTCGCGGGTGATCTGCTTCCAAATCCAACGATCGAGCAACGCATTGCCACCGGCTTTAACCGCAACAATATGCTCAATGAAGAGGGCGGAATCGATCCCGAGGAATTTCGTGCGGAATACGCCGCAGATCGGGCCGAAACCACGGCGGGTGTCTGGCTTGGCCTAACCTTCAATTGCTGCCGTTGCCACGATCACAAATACGATCCTCTCACCGCGCGTGATTTCTATTCGATGAAAGCGTTTTTCAACAGCGTTCCGGACATCGGAAATGGCAATTACACCGCGAATATTCGTGTGAACAGCCCGCCGCAAATCAAACTGCCCGCTCCTGAGATCCAGGCGGAGATCGCAAAGCTCCGTGCGGAAATGTTGCAACTCGAAAAAGCCAGCGCCGGAGCCGCCAAGGTACCGCAAAATCAGGCGGCATCAACACTTGCCTGGACAACCCTTGTCCCCACGGCACTTCAGGCGGCCAGTGGTGCCAAGCTGACGATCCAGCCCGATGGAGCTGTTCTGGCCAGTGGTGAAAATCCGACTCAAGAGAGATACACGGTCACTGCCGCGGTCACTTTGGGAACCATCTCAGCGATCCGAGTGGAGGCGCTGCCCGACGACTCGTTGCCAGCCCGCGGCCCAGGACGCGCCGTGAATGGTAATTTCGTGATGACGGATGTCCGCATGGCGTTGAACCCACCATCGGCGGCCGCTCGGCCCGTGGGTTTCAATGCCGCCGTGGCCGCTTTCAGCCAAGAGCAATTTCCGGCCGCCCATGCCATCGATGCCGATCAAAGCAGCGGCTGGGCGATCCAACCCGAACTCGGCAAACCGCATGCAGCGGTATTCGCTCTGGATACCCCGATCGCGATAGAACCGGGTTCGACGGTGACTCTTACCCTCAGCTTCCATTCGCTCCATGCTAACCATCAGCTTGGACGTTTTCGCTTGGCACTCACCGATGCCCCGTCTCCCGCAGCGACTGCCAGCCAACTAGCGGATCAGATCGCGACGCTGAAGAAAAAAATCGGGGAACTTGAGCTGAGTATTCCGACCACACTCGTGATGGAGGATATGAAAGCTCCTCGACCAACCCATATCCTGATGCGTGGTGCGTTCAATTCACCCGGTGAACGTGTCGAACCCGGCACTCCTGATGTATTGGGCGCGATGGCAAGCGATTTACCGCGCAACCGTCTGGGTCTTGCGAAGTGGTTGGTCGACCCGAAAAATCCTCTAACCGCACGCGTGATCGTGAATCGCCATTGGCAGCAGGTTTTTGGCTACGGACTGGTGAAAACCAGTGAGGACTTTGGCACTCAGGGAGACCTTCCATCGCATCCTGAAATGCTCGACTGGTTGGCTCAGGATTTCGTCAGCAACGGTTGGAATGTGAAGCGTTTAATGAAAATGCTTGTGACCAGTTCAGCCTATCGCCAGCATTCTGGCTTCACTCCTCAGTTGTTAGAAATGGATCCCGACAACCGCCTGCTCGCACGCGGTTCCCGCAATCGGTTGATGGGCGAATTCATCCGTGACCAGGCTCTGGCCATCAGCGGCCTGTTGGTGAACAAGATTGGCGGTCCTTCGGTGAAACCTTACCATCCGCCCGGTTTATACGAGCAAGTCACCGCGCAAGGCGGTGTGAATACCTACGTCAAAGACAAGGGCGAGAATCTCTATCGCCGCAGTCTTTACACCTACTGGAAACGCTCGGTGCCCCATCCCGCGATGCTGTCCTTCGGCGCGCCATTTCGCGAGGTTTGCTCCCTGCAAAGACCGCGCAGCAACACGCCCTTGCAAGCGCTCAACCTGATGAACGATGAGACTTATGTCGAAGCGAGCCGTTTCCTAGCCGCACGCATGATGCGGTCTTCGGACGTTACCGCTGCACGCCTTGACTTTGGCTTCCGTACGGTGCTGGCCCGCACACCAAAACCTAAGGAGATGGCGATCCTTGATCGTGCTTACCGTCGCGCCTTTGAGGATTTCACCAAAGATCCGGCTTCAGCCAAAGCATTCCTCTCGGTCGGAGATACGCCTACCGATCCACAGCTCAATCCTGTTGAATTGGCGGCATTCGCTACCGTTGCGAGTACTTTGCTGTGCATGGATGAAACCGTTACCAAACCCTAACAAGATGCATCCACTCGATCCACTACATGTAACGCGCAGACAGTTTCTCGGACGCACGAGTCTTGGAATCGGCTCGGCGGCCTTGGCATCATTGTTGAATCCACAGTTGTTCGCTAATGGGATATTCTCCGCGCCAAATTTCGCTCCGAAGGCAAAACGCGTGATCTGGTTGACCCAAGCAGGCGCTCCCTCTCAGTTGGAGACTTTTGATTACAAGCCGGGACTGAAGGCAATGTTCGACAAAGACATCCCCGCCTCCGTGCGTGGTGAGCAACGTCTAACAGGTATGACTTCAGGTCAGGCACGGTTTCCGATCGCACCATCGGTCTACAACTTTTCCCAACACGGAAAAAGTGGCATGTGGATCAGCGAACTGTTGCCACACACTGCAAAGATCGCGGATGAAATCTGTGTGGTCCGCTCGATGCATACCGAGGCGATCAATCACGATCCGGCAATGACTTTGTTACAAACGGGTCATCAAATCGGTGGCAGGCCCTCACTCGGTTCCTGGGTGTCCTATGGTCTCGGCACGATGAATGAAAACCTTCCCACTTTTGTTGCGCTGGTTTCGCGACCCAGTGGAAAAACGAACGCGCAACCTTTGCATGAACGCATGTGGGGTTCGGGATTTCTTCCTGCAAAATACCAAGGTGTTCGTTTCACGCCTGGCAAGGATCCGGTGTTATATCTAACCAATCCCGCGGGCATTACCGACGCGCGCCGACGCGCGATGCTCGACGAGCTTTCCGAACTCAATCATCTGGCACTCGATCAGTATCAGGATCCGGAAACACGCAATCGCATCGATCAATTTGAAATGGCTTATCGCATGCAGTCCAGTGTTCCAGAACTTGCTGATCTCTCACAAGAGCCAGAATCGGTGTTCGAGCGCTACGGTCCCGAGGCGCGGAAGCCTGGAAGCTACGCCGCGAATTGTATCCTCGCCCGCCGCCTCGCCGAGCGCGGTGTGCGCTTCATTCAACTCTATCATCGTGGCTGGGATCAGCATGACAACTTGCCGAGCGGAATCAAAAGCCAGTGCTACGATACGGATCAGCCCAGTGCCGCATTGATCATGGAATTGAAAGAGCGAGGCTTGCTCGAAGATACCTTAGTGATCTGGGGCGGTGAGTTCGGGCGTACCGTCTTTTCCCAAGGAAAACTGACTGCAGACAACTACGGTAGAGATCATCACCCACGCTGTTTCAGCATCTGGATGGCCGGTGCCGGAATCAAACGCGGCCATGTCTTTGGGGAAACGGATGACTTTAGCTACAATGTCGTCAAAGATCCCGTCCATATCCACGATCTGAATGCGACAGCACTGCACTTATTGGGCATCGATCATACTCGCTTGACGTATCGTTACCAAGGCCGAGATTTCCGGCTTACGGACGTGCACGGCCACATTCTCACGAAAATCATCGCCTGAAGAAAAAGCTAACCTACATTTCCCCCAGATGTCCTCGCTCAAGAAATTTCTACCTAATGCCATACTGATGTGCGCCATGGGTTCGGCAGTTGGCGATGATGTGCCGAGCTTCAACAAGGACATTCGCCCTATTCTCTCTGAAAATTGTTTCTTTTGTCATGGTCAGGACGCCAAAGACAAGGGAGCGGAATTGCGACTCGATATTCGAGACCAGGCGATTGCTGATAGGGATGGAGTGATGGCCATTGTTCCCGGAAATCCCGAAAAGAGCGAAATCATCCGCCGCATCATCTCAAAGGATCCCGATGAAGTAATGCCTCCACCAGAAGCTCACATGGTGGCGATGCCATCCAAAGACATCGATACCCTGAAACGCTGGATCAAAGCAGGGGCGGTTTACGAACCTCATTGGTCATTCGTTGCCCCAAAAAAATCCCTAGTTCCAGCAGGAACAAATCCCATTGATCATCTCGTTAACCAACGCCTAACGGAGGAAAAATTAAAACCCAGTCAAGCAGCCGATCCTGAAACTTTGGTTCGTCGCGTTTATCTAGATCTAACAGGTTTGCCGCCATCGCCAGCGGACATTGATGCCTATCTTTCCGATCCCTCACCGGATCGCTGGGAAAAACTTATGGATCGCTTGATGACTTCCGTTCATTTCGCCGAACGCATGGCGCTGCCATGGCTCGATGGAGCAAGATATTCTGATACTCACGGCTATTCCATTGATGATCACCGCGACATGTGGGGTTGGCGGGATTGGGTGATCAACGCGTTTCAAAAGAACCAGCCTTACGATCAATTCTTGTTAGAGCAGATCGCTGGCGATCTCATTCCTAACGCCACGCCAGACCAAATCGCGGCGACAGGATTTCTGCGCAACAGCATGAACACCCATGAGGGCGGAACGATTGAAGAGGAATATCGTGTGAACTACACGATTGATAAAGTTGATGCGGTTTCAACTACCGTTCTGGGTTTAACGATGAAGTGCGCTCAGTGCCACGACCATAAATACGATCCGATTTCCCAAAAGGAATTTTTCCAGATGTATGCCTTCTTCAATACCTCTTCCGAACCCGGAAAAGGTGCGACCAATGCCAGTACACCTCCGGTGATGAATTACAAATCACCCCTTGGTGATGGCGGAATGGGTCAGCTCAAAGCGCGCATTGCGGAACTCGAACATTTCAAGGCGAATCCTCCACCAGAACTCGCAGCGCGGATCAATGTGCTTAATAATTCTATCGAGGAGGAAATCAAAGTTCTGAAACGCGATCTGGATCGAGGTCACACTTCGGTGATGGTCATGGATCATAAGCCGACACTCCGCAAAACCCATATTCTCATCCGTGGCGCTTACGATCAATACGGCGAAGAAGTCACCACGGGCGTCCCCGCCATATTACCCAAGTTGGATGCAGCCGCTTCGCCAACCCGACTCGACCTCGCGCGCTGGATCACCCGTCCGGATCATCCTCTTACCGCACGCGTTGCGGTCAACCGCACATGGCAGATGGTGTTCGGACGCGGCATCGTCGGTACCGCAGGTGATTTTGGAAATCAAGGCTCATGGCCTACTCATCCCGAGTTGTTAGATTGGTTGGCGGTCGATCTCGTCGAAAAAAAATGGGACATACGCCATGTGCTGAAAACCATCCTGAATTCGGAAACCTATCGTCGCTCTGCTTCCTCCACTCCGGAACATTTAGAAAAAGATCCCCGCAACGAATTACTTGCACGATCTCCGCGCACTCGTCTGCCCGCAGAAATCCTCCGCGACCAAGCCCTTGCCGTCAGCGGTTTGCTCAACCCAGCCGTTGGTGGTCCGGGGGTTCATCCACCGCAACCCGATCTCTGGCGCGAGATCAGCCACTTTGGCTATGTTCCCGCCTTCACCTCGCAGATTTTCATTCCTGGGCAGGGAGCTTCCGTTTATCGCCGCAGTCTCTACACTTTCTGGAAGCGCACTTCGCCACCTCCTGTGATGATGTTGTTCGATGCACCCACTCGTGAAACCTGTGCGGTTGTGCGCAACGCAACCAACACACCTCTGCAAGCCTTGGTCGTGATGAATGAGCCGCAGTTCGTAGTGGCAGGTGTTGCTCTTGGAAATCGTATGATCCAAGAAGGCGGATCTTCGCCAAACTCACGAATCACTTATGGTTTCCGACTCATCACCGGACGTAAGCCTGAACCTCAGGAGCTTGCAGTATTGGAAAAATCTCTCGCCAGACATCTTGATCGTTACAAGCAAGATGAAGCTGGTGCAAAATCTCTCGCTGGCACTCCTGAGCAAGCGGCATATGCAGTGCTAGGCTCCACTCTCATCAATCTCGACGAATTCATCAACCGCCCATGAACCCCATCGAAGCTCATCTTAATTCTCTCTCCCGCCGCAGTTTTCTCGGACTCACTGGGCTAGGAATCGGCGCGATGGCGGCCCGCACGCTGCTTGCTGCCGATATGCAGTCATTGGGTGGGGGAGAATCGCTCGCACGTTCGCATTTTGCGCCTAAGGCGAAACGTGTCATTTACCTTTTCCAATCCGGCGGCCCATCACACATCGATCTCTTCGATTACAAACCACATTTGGAAAAAGTCCACGGCCAGGATCTTCCTGATTCCGTTCGTCAAGGTCAGCGTCTAACCGGCATGACATCCGGTCAGACAAATTTTCCTGTTTGCAAAAGTCTCGCCGAGTTCAAACAACGCGGCAACAGCGGCCAATGGATCAGCGAGTTTTTACCTTACACCTCCAAGGTCGCCGATGAGATCGCCGTGATTCGTTCCATGCACACGGAAGCGATCAACCACGATCCCGGCATCACGTTCATCAACACCGGCTCGCAGTTTCCCGGTTCTCCCAGCATGGGTTCATGGGTTTCCTATGGTCTCGGCAGCATGAACGAAAACCTGCCCGCCTATGTGGTGCTGGTCTCTCAAGGAACAGGAAAAAATCCGGGTCAGCCCATTTTCTCGCGCTTGTGGGGCAGCGGTTTCCTGCCATCCAACCATCAAGGCGTTCAGTTTCGAAGCGGAAAGGACCCCGTCCTTTATCTCAACGATCCTGCAGGAATGAATCGCACGGATCGCCGCGCGATGCTCGATGATCTCGCGGCACTGAATCAAATCCGCCACGAAGGCATGGCGGATCCGGAAATTCTAACACGTATCAGCCAATACGAGATGGCGTTCCGCATGCAAACCTCCGCCCCGGAGCTCGCAGATCTTTCCGATGAACCCGATTGGGTCTTCGATCTCTACGGTCCGGAATCGCGCACCCCAGGTACGTATGCTTATAACTGTCTGCTTGCTCGTCGTATGGCTGAGCGTGGAGTGCGTTTCACTCAGCTTTTTCATCGCGGTTGGGATCAACACAACAATCTGCCCAATCACCTCGCCAACCAGTGCCGCGATACCGATCAACCCACCGGTGCGCTCATCACCGATCTCAAACAACGCGGGCTGTTAGAAGATACACTTGTCATCTGGGGCGGTGAATTTGGTCGCACCGTTTACAGTCAGGGAGAAATCGGCACAGGACGAGATCATCACGGTCGCTGCTTCAGTACATGGGTAGCCGGTGGTGGCGTGAAAGGCGGTGTCAGCTACGGCGCGACGGATGATTACTCTTACAACATCGTCGAAAACCCCGTCCACATTCGCGATCTCAATGCGACGATCCTCCATTGTCTCGGCATGGATCACAATCGCTTCACATTTCGTTTCCAAGGCCTGAACCAAAAGCCAACGGGAGTGGAAGCTGCACATGTGGTGAAGGGGATTTTGGGTTAGGCGTGTCTCACTCGATGCGATTTTAAAACGGCGATACACCGTTTAGCCTCATGCTTTAGGGAAATAGCTGCTGCCTACTATTTTGGCGGATAGACGATGATCCGCGCTTCGGGGTTATTTCTGATGTAGGCATAGGCCCAGCCCAGCAGGACGGAGAGCTTGTTGCGAAAGCCAATGAGGAAAAGAATATGAATCGCTAACCAAGCAATCCATGCGAAGAAGCCGTTTATGGTGAGCCGACCCACTTTCATCACCGCAGCATTTTTACCAATGATCGCCATCATGCCTTTGTCATGATAACGAAACTGCGGCCGCAGGCTGTGTTTATGATCGGCGAAACGAGTTTTCTCCAGCCGAGGCTCCTCACACAGCACTTTGGCGATGTGAGCGCCCATCTGAACGGCGGCAGGAGCGACACCCGGCACGAACTTGTCATCGCGATCCCTCATGTTTGTTAGATCACCGGCGACGAAAATATCCGGATGGCCGGGAATGGAGAGATCAAGGTTCGGAGTGACCCTGCCAGCGCGATCTGTTTCCACGCCAAGATATTGTGTGAGCGGATTCGCTGCAATACCGGCAGCCCAGACAATCGCCTCAGCTTCCAAAAATGTGCCGTCTTTTAAAAGTAGTTTGCCTTTCTGTACATCCATCACACGGGTTTCATTACGGACTTCCACACCAAGTTGGGTGAGGCGCTGCTTAGCATAAACAGATTGATGAGGCGCGTAATGCTCCAGAATGGTGGGGGAGTTCTCGATCAAGATGACACGGAGTTTACCAGTATCGATTCTGCGGAAATTCGATTTCAACGAGCGATGAATCAAATCAGCGCAGGCTCCCGCTAACTCTACGCCGGTGGGGCCACCACCGACGATGGCGATGGTCATCAGGCGTCTCCTCTGGGCTTCGTCTTTGGTTAACTCGGCAAGTTCGAGGTTCGATAAAATCTTGCGGCGGATATTTTGGGCGTCGGCCAGAGATTTCAGTCCGAGCGTGTGCTCTTCCCATGAATTATTTCCGAAGAAGCCCGTTCTCGCGCCTGCAGCGAGGACGAGGTAATCGAACTGAAACACCTCGCCGGATTTTCCAGTCAGGGATTTTTCCGCGGGAGAAATGGAAACGACCTCATCCATCAGCACGGTCACGTTTTTCGCATCGTAGAGGATTTGTCGGATCGATCGCGCAATGTCGGGAGCGGCGAGCGATGCGGTGGCCACTTGATAAAGTAACGGCTGAAATAGGTGATGATTGGTACGATCCAGAAGAATTACTTCGAAGCGAGCATCATTGGCGAGCTTACGCGCACACTCAAGCCCGGCAAAACCGCCCCCGATAATGATAACTTTTTTCGGTAAGGTATGCTCTTTTGCCATACGTGAAAGATGACACGCTTTGGATAAAGGGCAAACCGAGCTTGTGAAAATTTTCACAAGCGCCTGTAGGTTATAATTTATATGGGGTTTTGACTGAATATTGAGGTGCCAAATCTAAGGAGTAGGCGTGTCTCACGCTTTGAGGCGGAAGGGTGTCTCACGCTCTGATCGGAAAAATGAACGCTGTGACACCGTTCGGCTTCATGTTTTGAGGACACAGCAATTCCATATGATCCTTGCATGGCGCGGTATGTGCTGCTTGGTTTCGGCTTATGAATGGATATCGACTCGAAAAATTTTTGCTCTTCGCGGCACTCACTTTCGTGACATGCGGTTTAACATCCGCCCATGAGGTCAAGCCGCTGACTCCGGAAATTCTAACAGAATATGATCTGGATGGCGCATTTTACAAAAAAGGCACAATGGTCCAGGATATATTGATCGCAACCTCGGAAAAGGTTCCCGATGTCACGCATTTGGAGACCGCTTACCAGTTTGATCAGATGATGAAGCAACTAAAGCCGGCCATCGCAAAGCGGATTCGCGATCAAAAAGTACTTTGTCTTTTGGTCGGCCACAACGAGCTGACGTCGGATTTACCTCAATACAAGTCCGAACTGACAGGAAAGGAGCTGAATTTCTACAACTGGCGGCAACGCGGATTTCTCGATAAGAAAAACGATCGTTATATCGTGCTGTTCGCGGAGGAGGACGTGATGGAATACGAGGGCGGAATGCAGATCGAAAGTATCCTGATCCATGAGTTCGGGCATGTGATTCACGGCCCGGGTTTTGATGCAGAACTTAAGAAGAAATGGACCGCGACTTATGAGGCGTCCATGGCGAATAAACGATGGCAGGATGGCCTTGCGGCGCAACGTTTCCGCAGGGTCTTGGGAGACGATCCGGTTCTTTTGTTAGATGCCTTGATAAAAGCATTTCCACAACAATCGCCCGAGCTTTTGAAGAAATGTCTGGATGGGGGAGATGTTTTGGTGAACGGGAAACCCACAAATTCCGGAGCCAAGGTGACGGGCAAGGATCAGGTGCTGATTGTGTTTGGTGGACCGAAGGATTGTTACGCCTCAAAAAATCGCGGGGAGTTTTTCGCCGAAGGGGTGCAATGTTGGTTCAACACGAATCGGACGATGGATCATGATCACAACCACATCTCCACCCGCGAACAACTTAAAGCCTACGATCCCGATCTCGCAAAATTTTGCGAAGATGTCCTAAGCAACGGTGAATGGCGTTTTGTATCGCCACGCGTGCGTGCAGGAACAGGACACCTCGCAGGTTATGATCCGACAAAAGCACCGGTTGTCGTGGATTCGGAAGAAATCAGGCTCGCCGGTCTCGATTACTATGATGAATACTGGAAAGACTACTGGCAGCGCTTGGTGGACAAGCATGCGGTGGCGAAATGATCATAAGGAAGTTGGAGGTATCATTTGTTAGGTTTTCCTGCTTTTGTCGATCCAGATGCACATCAGATTCACCGAACAAGAACTCGCAACCTTGGTTGAAATGCTCAGCCTTGCGGTGAGCGTGGCTTCATGGAATCAGAAGCCATCGGCGGATCAGAAGATTTCCGATTACGAGGACTTCGAAAGCAAGATGCTCGAAAAAGCCGCCCAAAACGGCTTGGCGGCGATCATTGAATTTGACGAGGAAACCAAACGTTTCCGCGTCAAAAAAGAGGTCGAAGAAAAGATGTTTTACCACGAATGCTACGAGGAATTCCGCAATGAGAGTTTCTGGGATGAGTTGACCATCCGTCTGGCAGATCGCGATTTGGTGAAATCCATCGGTCTTCCGGCTTGGGAGGTGCTCAGTGAAGAGGAGCGCCGGGCACGCACGGTCTCTTGGGAAAAACGCTACTGGGATGAGTTTTCAAAAAACGGCGTGGAGCGGTTACTTGTTATCAATCCTCCCGGCGAAGGATAAATTTAACTTTCCGCGATCTTCCGTTTGACAAATCAAGTGGCTTGATGCATCTCCTTGCGCCCGCCTCAGGCGGGATCACAGAGAACGGCAGTGTAGCTCAGCGGTAGAGCAGAGGACTCATAAGCCTTTGGTCGGCGGTTCAAATCCGCCCCCTGCCACCAATTTCTGGTTAGTTTGCCAAAGTCGCTGGTGTTTTTTACAGCACCGTCTGCTTCAACACCGTCTGCTTCAATAGTCCTTGCCGCTCCAAGAACTCCACCAACTGCGGAACAGGGCGTGTTGTGAGTCGATATGTGCTTTTTGCGCAGGGCTCAATTGATCGTCGGCATAGATCTGATGCTCGTAGGCAGCGTGTCCTTCGAGAACCATGAGGCGCTTGTAGTAAAGCACAAGGTCTGGACCTTCATCAAACGTGGAGAGCACACGAATTGCCTCGGTAAGCTCCAGCGCATAAGCCCGTGCCTTCGCATCGCCTTTTGCGGCACGTTTACACAAACGGACCATGTGCAGCACCTCTTTCGTTAGAGCATTTCCCACACCCGTGATCGCTCCACCAGCACCGCAGTTCACAAAGCCATGATAGACTTGTGTGTCCACTCCAACCATCAGGGTGAGCTTGTCGTTTCCCGTGGTAATATTTTCAGCAGCATAAGTCAGATCCGCAGCCCCACCAAACTCTTTGAATCCGATCAATTGCGGATACTGTTGATGCATTTTGAAAAAGAGATCCGCTTTGGTTGAAAAACCGTAGTAGGGAGAGTTGTAGATAACTGCAGGTAGATTCGGTCCACCCGCTTCCAGAACTGCGGTGAAATGATTGTATTGGGCTGCTGGGGAAAGCCCACGAGAAAGAACCCTGGGAATGACCATCAAACCATGTGCGCCAACTTCTCTTGCATGGGCAGCATGTGCCGCCGCAATTTTTGTATTCTGTGCCCCCGTTCCTACAATCACTTTGATCCCAGCATCCACTAAAGCCTTCACTCCTGTCTGGCGCTGCTCGTCGGTCAGAAGTGGCCAGTCGCCCATCGATCCGCAATAGACCACCGAGTCCATGCCCGCACCGATCAAGTGATGTCCAGTTGCTACAAGTGCGCTGAAATCGGGGCTTCCCTTGGCATCGCAAGGGGTCATCAGTGCAGGAATGGTTCCAGAGAAAATATTGCTCATGCCGCGCTTCGTAGCACCTCAACTTAACAGGTCAAGTGTATTGAACGTCCTTAGGGGCGCCTTCATGGCTCCGATTGCTTATTTGTCCGAGGGCTCAATGATGTCTGCACTCATATTCATCCTGAGGCGAAAATACCCCCAGATATTCAGGTTCTCATGAAAGTCATTTTTTGGAACAAGCTTCATGCGGCTCGAAGGGTTACTTTTTGTCTTCTTTGTCAGTTCGTGTCGGTAAAAGAGAAGAACCCTCAATGGATGATCCGTTGCCAATTCAACGAATCATAAGGACTTGCGAGATATCAATCTACCCAAATGCACATTTAAGAATTTTTTTCAGAAAAAACTCAAAAAGGTCTTGTCAGATTGATTCCGCTGAATAAAGTCCCGCCCCCCACAGCGAGGCTGACCGGCACAAAAAACGCCGTCAATCAGCCACAATATAGGGAAATTATCGGGTGCAGCTCCGGAAAAAAGCGATTGCGGGTTATAAAAACCCCGTCTTCGTGCCGGTTTGTCCCAAACACTCTTTTTCAAGACAAATCCAGAAACACGAAGGAAATCATGCCGACCATTAATCAGCTCGTTCGCAAAGGACGCCACGTTCCAGTCGAGAAGTCGAAATCGCCTGCTCTCGTCAACTGCCCTCAGCGCCGTGGCGTTTGCCTCCAGGTGATGACTCGCACTCCGAAGAAGCCTAACTCGGCACTTCGTAAAGTCGCCAAAGTCCGCCTTACCAATGGCTTCGAAGTCATTGCCTACATTGGCGGTGAAGGTCACAACCTTCAGGAACACTCGATCGTTCTCGTTCGCGGTGGCCGGGTGAAAGACCTTCCAGGTGTCCGTTACCACATCGTTCGTGGTTCACTTGACACCCTCGGTATCGATAAGCGCCGTCAAGCACGCTCCAAATATGGCGCAAAACGTCCAAAACCGGGTGCAGCCGCTGCTCCAGCCAAGAAAAAGTAATTTTCCCAATCCCTAACCTTTTCAAGTTATGCCACGTCGCAAAAGAATCTTCACCAAGCCGGATCGCCGCGATCCACGTTACGACAGCGCAGTTGTCGGCCACCTCATCACCAAGGTCATGCAGGACGGCAAACGCTCGCTCGCTCAACGCATTGTTTACGCTGCGATCGATCGCGCCAACGAAGGAACCGATACGGTTGATCCTCTCGAGGTCATCACCCGTGCCGTTGAAAACTCCAAACCACGCGTTGAGGTCAAATCCCGCCGAGTTGGTGGTGCAACCTACCAAGTGCCGCTTGAAGTCGATCCAGATCGTTCCGAGTCCCTCGCTATGCGCTGGCTCGTCACCTACGCACGCAACCGCAAGGGCACACCGATGCATGTTGCGCTCGCCAACGAGATTAAAGACGCTGCCAACAACCAAGGTGCTGCCGTTCGCAAACGCGACGACGTTCACAAGATGGCACAAGCCAACCGCGCCTTCGCTCACTTCCGCTTCTAATTTCACATCTTCTTTTTGAAATTTAAAGTTTAGAGTTTAAAGTTTTGAATCCCAACCATCCAGATCGTCCTTATACGCTTGAGCGAACCCGTAATATCGGGATCGCTGCGCATATCGACGCTGGAAAGACCACTCTCACCGAGCGTATCCTTTTCTATACTGGGATGATTCATAAAATCGGTGAAGTGCACGATGGTGCTGCTACCACTGATTGGATGGAACAAGAGCGCGAGCGCGGTATCACCATCACCTCCGCAGCCGTCACCACCGAGTGGTGGCAGCACAATGAGGAAAATGTGGTCAAGCTTTTCAACGAAGAGAAACAACGCATCAACATTATCGACACCCCTGGACACGTTGACTTCACCGCTGAAGTTGAGCGTTCCCTGCGTGTTCTGGATGGCGCAATCGTGGTTTTCTGCGGCGTCGCCGGCGTTCAGCCTCAAACTGAGACTGTCTGGCGGCAAGCTACCAAATATCATGTTCCCCGTATCGTCTTCGTCAACAAGATGGATCGCACAGGAGCCGACTTTGAAAAAGTTGTATCCCAAATCAAAGATAAACTCGGTGCAAACGCCGTCCGAATCCTCATCCCGATCGGTTCTGAAGACTCCCTCAAAGGTCAGATCGATGTAGTTAATCAAAAAGCGGTTTATTACTCGGATGACGATCAGTTCGGCTCCACCTACACCGTCAAAGAACTCGACGCCGAGCAACAGATCATCGCCAAACGCGCCTACGACGAACTCGTTTCCGTCACAGCCGATTGCGACGAAGCCCTCGGCGAGAAATTCCTCATGGAAGAGGATATCAGCCTCACCGATCTCAAACAGGCCATCCGCCGCGCGACCATCGCTAACAAGCTCATCCCAGTGACCGGCGGTTCCGCTTTCAAAAACAAAGGAGTTCAATACCTTCTCGACGCCGTTATTGATTACCTTCCTTCACCGCTCGACATCCCGTTCACCAAAGGAATGAACCCGGATAATGAAGAGCAAATCATCGAAATTCCCACCACCGACCACGCGAAATTCACCGCGCTCGCCTTCAAACTCTGGGCAGATAAATTCGTCGGCAAACTCGTTTTCTTCCGCGTCTACTCCGGTGTCATCCGCAAAGGAGATACGGTTTACAATCCACGCACTCGCAAGTCCGAGCGTATCGGCCGTTTGATCCGTATCCAAGCTGACGAACACAAAGATATCGACGCCTGCTTCGCCGGCGACATCGCTGCCATGGTCGGTCTCAAAAATGCCACCACCGGCGATACTCTTGCCGCTGAAGGACACGACGTCGTCCTCGAACCGCCAACTTTTCCCGAGCCAGTCATTTCCATGGCTGTGGAGCCAAGAACCAAGGCCGACCAGGAAAAACTCGCACTCGCACTCGCCCGCCTTTCGGATGAAGATCCAACTTTCATGGTCAAGACCGATGAAGAAACCGGCCAGACCATCATTTCCGGAATGGGTGAGCTACATCTCGAAATCATCGTCGACCGGATCAAACGCGAATTCAAAGTCGACGCGAACACCGGCGCACCACAAATCACTTACCGCGAGACCATCACCAAAAGCGCTGGCGGCGAAGGCAAACTTGTCAAACAATCCGGCGGCCGCGGTCAATACGGCCACGTCATTCTTTCCATCAAGCCGAACGAGGCTGCAAAAGGCATCACGGTTGAAAATAAGACCGTCGGCGGCTCAATCCCGAAAGAATACATCAACGCTTGTATCAAAGGCTGCCGTGAAGCAACCACCAACGGCGTTATCGCCGGATACCCAGTTATCGATGTCCACGTCGATATCCTCGACGGCTCCTACCACGATGTGGATTCCAATGAAAACGCTTTCACCATGGCAGCGATTTTCGCCATGCGTGATGCTTTCAAAAAGGCCGGCCCCATCCTTCTCGAACCGATCATGGCCGTGGAAGTGACGACTCCGGATGACTATCAGGGTGATGTGATGGGTGATCTCAACCGCCGCCGTGGCCAAATTCAACACATGGAGTCCACAGGCTCTTTCTCTGTTGTCAGTGCCAATGTTCCTCTCAAGGAAATGTTCGGCTACTCAACGGCCGTCCGCACTCTTTCATCGGGACGTGCCTCCTACTCCATGACTCCTTCTCACTTCGAACAAGTTCCCAACTCCATCGTCGAAGAAATCGCGATCGATCGTGTCGCATAATTCTCTACCCATCATCTCACAACCAAACACCACCTCTATTCCATGTCAGCTCAAAAAATTCGGATCCGCCTGCGTGCCTTCGACCATCGTGCTATCGATCGTTCGGCTATTGAAATCGTGGAGACCGCAAAGCGCACCGGCGCTCGTGTTGCTGGTCCTATCCCGCTTCCTACACGTATCGAAAAATTCAGCGTAAACCGTTCGGTTCACGTCAACAAAAAGTCTGCTGAACAGTTCGAAATCCGTACCCACAAGCGCGTTCTTGATATCGTCGATCCCACCGCACGCACCGTCGACGAGCTCAAAAAACTCAATCTTCCAGCAGGTGTTGATATCACCATCCGCATCTAACCGCTATCTGTTTAGCGACTCATTATTTCAATTCTTAATCTCAAACATTTTCTAGTATGTCACTTGGACTCATCGGCAAAAAACTCGGTATGACCCGCATCTTCGATAAAGAAGCGGGCTCCAGTATTCCTGTTACCGTCATCGACGTTAAGGGGAACACGATCCTACAAACCAAAACTCCTGAAACCGACGGTTATACCGCCGTTCAGGTTGGTTTCGACGACCAAAAAGAATTCCGCGTTAATAAACCGGATCTCGCACGCTTTAAAAAAGCAGGCTCGGCTCCCAAACGCCGCGTTCAAGAATTCCGTTTTGAAAACGGCACCGAAGTTCCTGGTGAACATCCCGGTCTTGCACTGTTTGAAGCCGGTCAATTTGTGGATGTCATCGGCAATACCATAGGTCGTGGTTTCCAAGGTGTTGTCAAACGCCACAATTTCCATGGCCAGCCAATGGCGCACGGTCACATGATGCATCGTCGTTCCGGTGCTATCGCTGCCGGATCGACTCCAGGCCGCGTTTGGAAAAATCAAAAGATGCCAGGTCACATGGGTACCACCAAATCGACCGTGCAAAATCTAAAAGTTATCGCCGTGCGCGAGGAAGACGGTGTCATCCTTGTTTCCGGTTCCGTCCCAGGTGCCAAAGGCTCCTACCTCACGATCCGTGCAGCTAAAAAAAAGTAAGCTGCTAATCCGTCCAATCCATTCCTTTAACTAAAACTTTCCGCCATGTCAGCAAAAGCCTTCACAGCCGCAGATGCAGAAGCCGCAAATCTTGTCCTCATTGGTGAGGACAAAGGCCGCCAAGCAGTCCATGACCTTATCACCGCTTATCGTGCAAACCGCCGCTCCGGCACCGCACACACCAAAACTCGTGGTGAAGTCAGTGGTAATAACAAGAAAATCTATAAACAAAAAGGTACCGGTAATGCCCGTCACGGTGACAAACGCGCACCGATTTTCGTCGGTGGTGGTGTTGTTTTCGGTCCTCGCAATCGCTCTTATGCGAAAAGCGTCCCGAAATCCGTCCGTAAACTCGCCCTCCGCCGCGTGCTAGGTGATCTTACACGTGCTGAAAAACTCTTCACGGTTCCATCCTTTGCTATCGCCGATGGCAAAACCAAATCCTTCATCGCAGCAGTTGCCGCCATCACCCCAGCAGATCGTAAAGTTCTCTTGGTTGGTAATTTTGACGACTCCACCAAACTGGCCGCCCGCAACGTGGGCTGGGCTCAACTGGTAACTCCAACCGACATCAACGTTGAGCAAATGCTCCTCGCTAAAGTCATCATCCTAGTGGGTGATGCCGTTTCGATCCTCGCCCAGCGCACCGCATAATCCCTCTAACGATCCATATCTTACGACCATGAAAGACATCTACCAGGTCATCAAAAACGTCCGCCTAAGTGAAAAGGCCTCACTGCTCCAAGAGCAGAACAATGAGGTGGTTCTCGAAGTCGATCGTAACGCCAACAAGCTCGAAATCAAACAAGCGGTGGAGACCATTTTTGACAAAAAGGTCATCAAGGTCCGTACAGCAAACTATGACGGTAAAGTTCGTCGTAAGCGCCGTGCAGACCAAGGCCGCACCCCGAGCTATAAAAAAGCCATTGTCCGCCTCGCGGATGGTCAATCCCTCGACCTCATCTAAGCCAGTATCCCCGCCTTCCGGTGGGAATCAAAACGAAACCAATTTTAACGTCATCGAGTCATGCCACTTAAAACTTTCAAGCCCAACACACCATCCGAGCGCTACAAGGAGCTTCCGTCTTTCGACGAAATCACCAAAAGCAAACCGGAGAAGGCTCTCCTCACCCCGCTCAAGCGTTCAGGTGGTCGGAACAACACCGGCCGCATCACAACCCGCCATATCGGTGGAGGTCATAAACGTCATTATCGCTTGGTCGATTTCAAACGTAACAAACTCAATATCGAAGCAACTGTGCTCGGTATTGAATACGACCCGAACCGCACTTGCCGTATTGCTCTTATCCAATACAAGGATGGCGTCAAATCCTACATTCTCGCTCCAGCCGGTTTGACCGACGGAGACAAAATCATCGCAGGTGCCGACGTTGCCCCAAAAGTAGGTAACGCCATGCCACTCGGTAAAGTGCCACTCGGAACTGAAATCCACAACATCGAGCTTCTTCCGGGTAACGGTGGTAAAGTCGCTCGTTCCGCGGGTCAAAGCGCGGTTCTATCCAACCGTGACGGGGGTTGGGCTCTCGTAAAAATGCGCTCCGGAGAAATTCGTCGCTTCCATGAAGCTTGCTTCTGCACCATCGGCGTCGTTGGCAACCGTGACCACATGAACGAAGTTTCTGGAAAAGCCGGTCGCTCACGCTGGCAAGGTGTCCGTCCAACGGTCCGCGGTATGTGTATGAACCCAGTGGATCACCCGAACGGTGGTGGTGAGGGTAAATCCAAATCCGGTGGTGGTCGCCAACACTTGCTCTCACCATGGGGTCATGCCAAAGGTCAAAAGACCCGCAAACGCAAGAAAACGACCAGTGTTTTCATTGTCGAGTCGCGCCACAAAAACAAGAACAAGTAATCCCTTTTAGAATCCATAACTCACATTAGATATGCCACGTTCCCTAAAGAAAGGCCCTTTCGTCGATCAAAAGCTTCTCGCAAAAATCGATGCGGTAGCCGAGGCCGGTTCCGATCGTAAACCGATCAAAACCTGGTCACGCAAATCCATGATCACTCCGGATTTCGTCAGCCACAACTTCTCCGTTCACAATGGCAAGACTTTCGTTCCTGTCTACGTGACCGAGAACATGGTTGGCCACAAGCTCGGCGAATTTGCTCCGACCCGTATTTTCCGTGCACACGGTGGTATCGGTAAGAAATAAGCCTTAAACTCTAAATCTTAAACTTTAAATCTCAAACAAGACTCTACTCACACATTCCAAGTTCCGGCTCAGGCTTCTTCCTTGGGATTTAGAATTTAAAGTTTAAAGTTTTCCCCACAAATGTTTACCTCCAGTCATACACGTTGCCTTGCTGCCACCCTCGGGTTGCTAGCGATCGCCGTGCCTTGCCATGGAGAAGAGAACCAATCTGCAGAGCAACTGAAAATAACCGTAGCCCGACTCCAAGAGCAGAATCGCACCTTGCACCTTGCCCTCTCGGCAGCTAATCAAGCTGATAAGAAATCTAGCGAGCAACTCACCCAAGTTCGCGAACGTCTTGAAGCCCTTGGTAAAAACCTCCTCGACGGAGGTGATGATCGGCTAGTTCAAGCCGCAGCCGACCTTGAGATCGCGAATGAGCGAATTGCTACACTGGAGGCATCCTCAGCAAAGCTCTCGTTGGCCACACAAGACTACCTCCGACAGGCAGTCGTCTCGAATCCGGAAGCAAGAGTTCGTGTCGAAACAGCCATGAGAGAGCTTGACTCTCTGAGCGGTCTCCGCCAGAAACCCCTCCCCGACATCCGGACCGGCAATCTCCAGCAGGCACGGATCGTCAGCCTCGACCAAGAATCCGGAATGCTTGTCCTCAACCTAGGGGAAACCCAAGGTGCAAAAATCGGAATGACCTTCCGCCTCATGCAGGGACAAAAACCTTATGCAACAGCCATCCTTGCGGATGTCCGCAAGGGTATATCCGGTGCATTTGTTGAGCAAATCGACTCTAAAGATCATACACCCCGCCTTGGCGATACCGCCGTCCTTCTTACCCAAAACTAAGTTTACTAACTCTCACCAAACCGCCGACCATGGAAGTCACCAGCACCACTAAATTTGTCCGTCTCTCGCCTAAAAAAGCGCGTGACGTCGCCCGCGAGATTCAGGGACTCCCTGTTTCCAACGCTCTCGATATCCTCACATTCACGCCGAAAAAGGCCGCACAACTCATTGCAAAGACTTTGAAGACTGCCATCGCTGACGCGGAAAACAATTTCTCGCTCGATACCGGCACTCTGGTCATCAAGGAGGCTGTGATCGGTGCCGGTCCGACCCTGCGCCGTTTCATGCCACGTGCGAAAGGCTCCGCTGGCGCCATCCTCAAACGTACTTCTCATATCTCTATCACCCTCGTCGGTGCATCTCAGGAAAAGAAAAAGCGCGCTCCAAAGAAAGACGCTGCCAAGAAAACCGAAGTCGCACCAGCCACCGAAGAAACCGCTGCTGCTACCGAAGCTGCCAACGCATAATTCACCTCATCAAAACAATCTCCACCTAACACCATGGGCCAAAAAGTAAATCCGATCGCCTTCCGTCTCGCCGTCAACAAAGACTGGCGTTCCAAATGGTTCGCCGCAGGCAAAGACTATACCACCAAACTCCACGAAGACCTCGCTATCCGCGCTTACTTCAAAGGTAAATTGGTCAATGCAGGTCTTGCTCGCGTCATCATTGAGCGTGCATGGAACAGCGTCCGCGTCACTCTCCACTCTTCACGTCCCGGCTTGATCATCGGGCGCCAGGGAAAAGAGATCGAAGTCATGACAGCTGAGATTCAAAAAATCTGCAAAGACTCCCAAGTCAAACTTGATATTCTCGAAATCCGCAAGCCTGAGCTCGATGCTCAACTTGTGGCCGAGCAGATCGCAATCCAACTTGAGCGTCGTATCGCTTTCCGTCGTGCGATGAAGCGTTCCATTCAAACTGCTATGGAGTTTGGTGCTGAAGGAATACGCGTTCGCTGTGCGGGCCGCCTCGGTGGTGCTGACATCGCACGTGCTGAAAGCTACCGCGAAGGCAAAGTGCCCCTCCAGACTCTCCGCGTTCCCCTCGACTATGGCTTCGCAGAAGCCCGCACCGTTTATGGAATTATCGGAGTGAAATGCTGGATCAACAAAAAAGAGGACGACGGCCGTCAAGCCCCGGATCGCAATGATCGTGGTGACCGCGGCGACCGTGGCAACCGGAATAACAATCGCGGTGATCGTGGTGGCGACCGCCGCCAAGGTGGGGGTCGTCCGGACAATCGCTCACAAGGAGCACCTTCCGCTCAATAATTTAAAGCCTCATAAGTCCTCACTTTTAAAATAACTTTCACTAGGAGAAATAAGCCATGCCTTTGATGCCCAAAAGAACCAAGTTCCGCAAGAGTCACCGCGGATCACGCTCTGGTAACGCCCAGACCGGAACGACTGTCGCCTTCGGTGACTACGGACTCCAAACCCTCGAGCGCGGTTGGCTCACCACCCGCCAAATCGAAGCCTGCCGTGTTGCGATCAACCGATCCCTGAAGCGGAAAGGTAAAGTTTTTATCCGGATTTTCCCTCACAAATCCATCACACGCCGTCCCCCCGAAACTCGGATGGGTAAAGGCAAAGGCGCCGTCGATACCTGGGTAGCGGTCATCCGTCCTGGTAACATGCTTTTCGAAGTCGCCGGCGTTCCAGAATCCTCCGCACGCGAAGCGATGCGCCTTGCTTCCTACAAGCTTGGTTTCCGCACCCGCCTCGTGACCCGTAATCCGCACCAATAACTTTTCACACTGATAAATACCATGGCAACTTCCAAAGCCAAAGACATCCGCGAACTCTCTGCTGACGAACGCCTCAAACGCCTTCGTGATCTCAAGCAAGAATCCATGAACCTGCGTCTCCAACGCGCAGCTGGAACTCTTGAAAACTCAGCACGCTTCAAACAAGTGCGCCGTGAGATCGCACAAATCCTTACCATCACCACCGAGAAGGCCTAAGCTGTCAGCCAAGCGCCCATCAATTTCAACCGATCCCATCACTATGAGCGAATCATCTCAGGAAACCACAACGGCAGTTCACAAGCGCAAAACCCGCGTTGGTGTTGTCATTTCCAATAAAATGGAAAAAACCATCGTCGTCGAACACGTTGCTCGCGTTCCTCACCCGAAATTCAACAAGATCGTCAAGCGCTCCAAGAAATACTACGTGCACGACGAAAAAAGCGAGGCTGCGATCGGTGACCGCGTTCGTATCATCGAAACCAAGCCGGTATCCAAACTCAAGCGTTGGGCACTTGCCGAAATTCTCTCTCACTAAGCCGGATCATCCGGAATTTAATCTTTAAATCTAATTTTTTACTTCATAAGCCATGATCCAGATGGAAACCAAGCTCTCCGTTGCTGATAACACCGGGGCACGCACAGCAAAAATGATCGGAGTTCTCGGTAAACGTAGCCGCTCCGCCCGTATCGGTGACATCATCACCGCTCACATCCGCGATTCCATTCCCACCGCCTCCGTCAAAAAAGGAAGCGTGGTGAAAGCCGTCGTCGTTCGCACCGCGTTTCCTGTCCGTCGTCCTGATGGCTCGATCCTCCGCTTCGATTCCAACGCCATCGTCATCATCGACAAAGACAACAACCCGCGCGGCACCCGTATTTTCGGACCCGTGGCTCGTGAACTTCGTGAAAAGCAATTCATGAAGATCGTCTCCCTCGCACCCGAGGTTCTCTAATACCCAATCTCTAATTTCCAATATCCAATCCCTTTTCCTCTCATGAGCAGCATCAAGACACACGTCAAAAAAGGCGACCAAGTCGAAATCATCTCCGGTAACCACAAAGGCAAACAAGGTACGGTCCTTAGCGTCAACGCCGTGAAAGGCCAAGTTGTTGTCGAAGGGGGTCGTACGGTCCAAAAGGCAGTCCGCCGTTCCGAAGCGGATCCAGATGGCGGCATCAAAACCGTCAATGCACCCGTCCATATTTCCAATGTAAAAAAACTGGGCTAAGCCGCGAATAGAGGCCGCCCGCGCTTAAGCGTTAACATAAACCACGCGCTGACCCGCTAAAACAAAATGAGTACACCAGCACTACTGCAACACTACAAAGACAAGGTTGTGCCGAACTTGAAGACCAAGCTCGGTTACACCAATCCGCATCAGGTCCCCAGACTTGAAAAAATCGTCGTCACCTCCTGCATGGGCAAAGCCCCAGACCGCAAGGTAGCTGTTGACGATGCCGTCACTGAAATTTCGAAAATCACCGGCCAAAAGCCTTCGATCACGTTTTCGAAAAAGGCTGTCGCCAACTTCAAACTCCGTGAGGGTGAAGCTCTTGGCGCGCGCGTGACTCTGCGCGGCACCCAGATGTGGGAATTCCTTCATCGCTTCATCAACATCACCGCTCCCAACATTCGCGACTTCCGCGGGATTTCCTCAAAATCCTTCGACGGACGTGGCAACTATGCCTGCGGTATTTCCGATCAAACGATCTTCCCGGAAATCGAAATCGACCAAGTCAAACGCCAGATCGGCTTTGACCTCATCTTCGTTACATCCGCTAATACCGACGCAGAAGGCCGCGAGCTTCTCATCGAACTCGGTATGCCATTCCGCGACACCAAGAAAGCCGATGAAGGTGAACTTGCCACCGCATAACCCCGCAGAATTTTAAGGAAACCAATATTATGGCAGTTCTCACAGACCCTATCTCCGACTTCCTCACCCGCTTCAAAAACGCGGCTCGTGCAGGCAACGAAGTCTTCACCGCCCCTTACTCCAAAATCAAGGCAGACATCGCCGAGATTCTCAAACAAGAAGGCTACATCTGGAAATACGAAGTTGTCACCGGCGAGCGCACTGAGCTGAAAATCAGCCCGAAGTTTGTCGATGGTCGCCCCGTTCTCACCGATCTCAAACGCGTTTCGAAACCTGGCCGCCGCCAATATGTTGGTTCTCAGGAAATCCCTCGCGTCCTTTCCGGCCTCGGTATCTCGATCCTTTCGACCTCGAAAGGCGTCATGTCCGGCGCATCCGCAAAACGTCAGAAACTCGGCGGAGAAATCCTCGCCAATATCTGGTAATCCTTAAAACTCGAACCATTACCTATTATGTCACGAGTCGGACTCAAGCCCATCTCTCTTCCTGAAAAAGTCGCCATCAAAGTTGAAGGCAACACCGTCCTTGTCGAAGGCCCTAAAGGCAAACTCGACTTCGCGGTTCCAGCAGGCATCTCACTTAAAACCGAAGGCGGCACCGTTGTCGTTTCCCGTGCGACTGAGCAACGCGAACAGCGTGCTCTTCACGGCACGGTTCGCAGTATCGTCAATAACATGATCACCGGCGTTTCCACTGGATTCGTCAAAGATCTTGAAATTCACGGTGTCGGCCTCCGCGCAGCGGTCAAAGGAAAAGATCTCGATCTCTCCCTGGGCCGTTCCCATCCACTGCTTCACCCCATCCCTTCCGGTTTGACTGTCACGGTCAATGAAAACACCAAGATCAAGGTTGAGGGTATTGATAAACAACTCGTCGGTCAGTTCGCTGCCGAAGTTCGCGGCTTTTATCCGCCAGAGCCTTACAAAGGCAAGGGCGTTCGTTATGCCGGTGAAAAAGTCCGCCGTAAGGAAGGTAAAAGCGTCGGCAAATAAACATAAACCATCTCTGTTTCATGAGCACTATCCAACGCAAAACTATCCGTCAACGGATCCACAGCCGTATCCGCCGCAAGGTGGTCGGCACCACCGAGCGTCCACGTCTCGCTGTTTATTTCTCGAACCAGCATGTCTATGTGCAGCTGATCGACGATACGGCAGGCCGCACGGTCGCATCCGCTTCCACGATGGACAAAAGCTTCGAAGGCAACGCATCCAACATCGCTTCCGCCCAGAAGGTCGGTCAGTTGATCGCCGAGCGCGCCAAATCCATCAATATCTCGGACGTGGTTTTTGACCGCGGCGGTCATTTATATCATGGCAAGGTGAAAGCCCTTGCCGACGCAGCTCGCGAAGCCGGTCTTAAATTCTAATTTCACCCATCACATGGCAAATACTCCAGAAAACGAAGCCGCCGAGGCGGTCCCGACACCTGCAACAGCAGAAGTCACTCCAACAAACCAAGATTCCAGCGCACCTCAGCGTGGCGGATACCAAGGCGGCCAAGGTCGCGGTGGTTTCGGCGGCGGCAATTCCGGTGGCGGTGGGCAAGGTCGCGGTGGACGTGGCGGTCCACGCCGTGAAGAGCGTCAAGCACTGACCGATTCCGAGGGCAACGAACTCTCGGAAAAAGTCGTCTTCATCAACCGTTGCGCCAAGGTGGTCAAAGGTGGACGTCGTTTCTCCTTCTCAGCTCTCGTGGTATGCGGAAACAAGCTCGGCAAAGTCGGTCTTGGTTTCGGTAAGGCCAACGAGGTGGCGGATGCCATCAAAAAAGCCAGCGAAGCCGCTCGTAAGGTGCTTAAACCGATGAGCATCGTTGACGGAACGATTCCTCACGAAATCTACGCCGAGTTCGGTGGTGGCAAGGTTCTCCTCAAGCCAGCATCTCCCGGAACGGGAATCATCGCCGGTGGCGGTGTGCGTGCGGTTTGTGAAGCCGTTGGTATCCGCGACGTTCTTGCGAAATCGATGGGTTCTTCCAACCACGCCAACGTCGTCAAAGCAACCCTTAAAGCCCTTTCATCCGTCCGTAGCCGTGAGCAAATCCTCGGTTCACGTGGTAAAAAGCAGAAAGAAAAGGCCATTTGATATTCGAAATTGGATATTGGGGAAAACTCAATATCTAATCCCCAATCACTTAATAACTATTTAATAAAATGGAACTTCATAATTTAAAGCCAAATCCAGGCGCCAAACACCGCGTCAAACGTCTCGGTGCCGGTGAAAGCTCCGGACAGGGTAAAACCGCAGGTAAAGGCAACAAAGGCCAGAAGGCGCGCTCCGGATCCGGCACTCGTGTTGGTTTCGAAGGCGGCCAGATGCCGCTTCATCGCCGTCTGCCCAAGCGTGGTTTCAATAACTACGATTTCCGCGATAAGTTCATTGTTGTCAATGTGGGTGATCTCGATGATCGCTTCGATGCCGGTGCGACGATCGACGAAAAAGCTCTCCGCGAAGTGGGCTTAGTCAACGGACCTTGCGACAAGATCAAGCTTCTTGGTGATGGCGAAGTGGAGAAATCTTTCACCGTCACGTTTGACAAGGTCAGCGCAACCGCAAAGACCAAAATCGAAAAGGCCGGTGGCAGCATTGTGAGCCCCGCTCCAAAATCATAAGCTCAAAGCCTGGCGGTTCCTGCCGTCAGCAACATTGATTTAGGAGAGGAAGCCATGCGCTTCCTCTCCGTGTTATCAAAATCAGGCATCGCCTTCGAAATCCCAGACCACCTTCGAGAGCGAATCACTGTCCGGAATGGAATAAATAATTTATACTCTCAAGTTTTTCTAATATCATGATCTCTGCCTTCAAGAACACTTGGAATATCCCCGAACTGCGGGATAGAATTCTCTTCACCCTCGCGATCATTGTCATCGTTCGTCTCGGTGTCCACATCACCTTGCCGGGTGTTGATGCGACCGTCATCAAGGAATGGCTTGATTCGATTGCGAAGAAAAGTCCTGCCGAAGCGGGCGGTATTACCGCGATCCTCCAAGTTTTCTCGGGTGGTGGTCTGACCCAAGCGGGTATTTTCGCCCTCGGCATCATGCCATACATTTCCGCATCGATCATGGTGCAGTTGATGACGGCCATCGTTCCCAAGTTTTCGAAGCTGGCACGTGAAGACGGGGGCCGCCAAAAGATCACTCAATACACCCGCTATATCACCATCATCATCGCGATCGTGCAGGCGTATTTTGTGGCGAAATCGCTCATCAACCCTGAACAAATTCCTTATTTGCAGGGAATTGAAAAAGTCGGCAGAGACCTTGTGCTCGATCCGTCCTTCAATTGGGTCCTTCTGACCATGTTGACACTTGTTTCAGGAACCATTCTGTTGATGTGGCTGGGTGACCAGATTACCGAAAAAGGCATCGGTAACGGCATCTCCATCATCATTACAGTCAACATCATCTCTTCGCTTCCGGGCGCATTGATCCAAGCTTGGAAATTTTTCACAGACGGCGATCCTTGGAGGGCTGCCATGATGGTTGTCATGATCGCGCTCTTGCTGATCGTGATCGCTGCGACGATCGCCATCACACAGGCCCAGCGCCGCATCGCGGTGCAATATGCTAAGCGTGTCATTGGCCGCAAGCAATTTGGCGGACAAACTCAATACCTTCCCCTTAAGGTCAATTATGCGGGCGTGATGCCCATCATTTTCGCAACCGCGGTGCTTTCATTGCCTCCGATGATGCTGCAGTGGTTTTTCAAGGATCATGGTTGGGCGAACGCGCTGTATAGCGAGTTGGTAGGCGGCGGAACCTGGTATTACGTACTTGGCGGTGTTGGCATCTTCCTGTTCTCTTATTTCTGGGTCGCAATGATGTTCCAACCCTCTCAAATCTCCGAGGACTTGAAGCGTAATGGCGGCTATATTCCGGGTGTTCGTCCGGGTAAACCGACTGCTGAATTCTTGGATTTCACGATGACCCGTCTCACTTTTGCCGGTGCGATTTTCCTCGCTGGGCTATTTTTCCTCCCAGCTCTGACTGGTAAGCTTGTCAATTTGCCCCCTTCAACCCTTATTCTTCAATTCTGCGGTGGCACTTCCTTGCTGATCATGGTGGGTGTTGTGCTTGACGTGATGCGTCAGGTAGAAACCCATCTTATCCAGAAGCATTATGATGGTTTCCTAAGAAAAGGAAAAATCAAAGGCCGCTACGATCGCCTTGGAAACACCGGCAGCTCCGCACCACGCAACACGATTGTCTATCTTTGGACCGCAATCGCCATTATCGTTGTGATCGCCGCGACCGCTTACCTCTACAATTCAACTCAGGGTTAATCTGGCGACTCCCGTTCCGACGGATCTCGTTTCATTCGCCTCTTTCCGAGCTTTGACCTGATGAGAATCGTTCTTCTAGGTCCGCCCGCTTCAGGAAAAGGTACGCAAGGCCGAGCGATCGCTGCCCAGATGGGGCTTAATTATTTGAGTACCGGTGCCTTGTTGCGCGAGGCAATTGACAATCGCTGTGAGTTAGGTCTTGCGGCTGAGCCGATTCTTGCACGCGGTGGATATTTACCAGATGCGTTGATGGAACCGATTCTTGGCGAGTGGTTGGTTAGGCATGATGACAAGAACGGATGGGTGTTGGATGGATTTCCTCGCAGTCTCGGCCAAGCTCAATACCTCGATCAATGGCTGTCTTCGCATGGTAAAAAACTCGACATGGCGATTACCTTGGCAGCGCCTTATGAGGATTTGGTTTCACGGATTCGCAGTCGCGTTGAGTGTCCGGATTGTCGTTGGTCAGGAAAAACCGATGAACTCCGTGATGCCGAATTCTGCCCCACGTGTGGCGGCTTGGCCACCGCCCGACATGACGATAGTGAAGAGAACTATAAAAATCGTTACGCGGAATACGTCGCATACACGCTTCCTGTGATCGACTTCTACCGCGAGGCGGGTAGTCTGCTTTCCGTATCGGCCAACGGTACTCGAGAAGTGATCTCCGCAGAAATCTTTTCCCACCTTGCCGCCAAATCCTGATATCTCCATAGCCAGAATCACTCACCATGCGTGTCCGTATCCCCATCAAGTCGCCCAAAGAAATCGATCGCATGCGCGAATCGGGAAAAATCGCCTCGCAAATTTTGCAGCAATTGGCCGCTGAGGTGAAACCCGGCGTGACAACGAAAGAGATCGATCAACTTGCCGCCGATCTCATGGCGCAGAGCGATTGCCGTAGCGCCTTTCTAGGTTATAGGGGATTTAGTGGCCAGATTTGTATCTCGGTAAACGAAGAAGTCGTTCACGGAATTGGCGGGCCACGGCGTATTCAGTTGGGTGATATTGTGAAAATCGATGTCGGTATTATAAAAAGTGGTTTCATTGGAGATAATGCGACGACAGTCGCTTGTGGGGAAATTCCTCTTGAGACCAAACGCCTGCTGGCAGTTACAGAGCAATCCCTTTACGAGGCGATCTCGCATGCCCGTCCCGGCCGGAAATTGGCGGATCTCTGCGGAGCTGTTGCGGAATTTGCCGAGCCTTTCGGGTTTACTATCGTACGTGAATTTGTGGGTCACGGAGTGGGTCGCAAACTTCACGAAGAACCCCAAGTTCCCAACTTCCGCCCACGCGGAAAATCCCCAACTCTGATGCCAGGCATGACTCTTGCGATCGAGCCCATGATCAACGCTGGTGTCCCAGAAGTCCGTATTCTCGATGATGGTTGGACCGTCATCACCGCAGATCGGAAACCTTCCGCACATTTCGAGCACACCGTGCTCATTACCCACGGTGATCCGGAAATTCTAACAGACCGCCCACGCGTTGCTCTGCCTGAGCAACTCGGTATTCCTGCTCTTTGAGAAACGGTTTTATGAGGAGAAGGGACATTCCTGTCCCTCATATTTCGTCCCCGGCTGTTGAGGAGAAGGGACATTCCTGTCCCTTGTTTTTCCTCATCCGCAGCTCTTCAGGTTGATGGGTTCAAACGGTAAATCTCTGTAAATACCCATCCTCTGCTTGCTCCGGAAATATTATGTTTTGAACAGAAGGTAACAAAGAGAACGAAGGATGTTCCAGCTTCGCATTCTCAGTCCCAATTGCGGATCAGATTGAAACAAGAACATCATGGATTTCTGCCTTGATGATGCTCAGGCTCATGAGTCATGATCTCGAGTGTTGCAATTTTCGGCGGCGCAACTTTTTATCTGTAAAAGTTTTCAAGTTGGATTTGGAGGGTGATTTCAAGCTGCTGTTTTTTGGTGGTTTGTTGTGTTCGTAATTTGGTTTTGTGCTGTGAGAGTGAGGTAGGCTTTGCCGGTTTCCCATTCCTCT
>CAMCBV010000023.1 GCA_945873125.1 Prosthecobacter debontii | reverse complement strand
CCAGCTGTGGCCGAGCACCAACAAGCCCTGTCTCAGGCTCTTGGAGGGGGCGGCGACCGGCACTAAGGCCGATTCCGCTACGCTCCATCGGTCTTAGTGCCGGTTTGCTAGTGCTTTGCACTTTTACAGACACAATGTTGCACGCGCCACCCTTAGACATCCATGAAATTCCCCTTTCTCCTCCCTCTGGCTTTTCTAACTACCAGCGTTCTCGCAGAACCTCTCGTCAAACATACCATCGCCACGGGTCTCAACGATCCCATGGAAATCGCGATTGCCCCCAATGGGGATTTCTACGTCATCGAACGGGAAGGTCGCGTCCTAAGAATCAACCCAAACACAGGTGGTATCTTTGGAATCGGATCTATCAAAGTCCATGCTCTCAGAAGCACCGATCCGAAAAGTCCTTATGGTCGTGAAGATGGGTTACTCGGCATCGCACTCGATCCGGCATTTTCAACCAACCAGCACATCTTTCTCTATTACAGCGCGGCAGACAAATTGGAAAACCGCCTTTCCCGCTTCACACTGAAAGATGGAAAAATCGATTCCGCATCCGAGCTACAACTTCTCATTATTCCAACGGAACGCGATCAAACCGCAACTCATCAGGCCGGCTCTCTGAAATTTGATTCTGATGGATTACTTTATTTGTCCACAGGAGATAACACAAATCCGTTTGCAAGCGCTGGGGTCGCACCCATCGACAATAGAGAAGGTAAGCAATATTTTGATGCCCAACGCTCGGCTGGCAACACCCATGACCTTCGCGGAAAAATCCTGCGCATCAAACCCACCCAAACCGGTTACGAAATTCCCCAAGGCAATCTTTTCCCAAAAGGAACCCCTAAAACACGTCCTGAAATTTACGTGATGGGATGTCGCAATCCTTTTCGTATCTCCATCGATCCTAAAACAAAAACCCTCTACTGGGGTGAGGTAGGCCCGGACGGTCAAGCCGATGGCACTAAAGGACCGCGTGGATACGATGAAGTCAATCAAGCCAAAGCCGCAGGGAATTTTGGCTGGCCCTTTGTCATCGCCAATAACAAGCCTTATCCGATAGTTGATTTTTCAAACAACACGATAGGTCAGATGACCGATCCCAGCAGCCCGAAAAATCCGGGAAAACGGAATACCGGACTCCACGATCTACCTCCCGCGCAACCCGCATTCATTTGGTATCCTTACGCAGAAAGCGCGGAATTTCCAATCATCGGTAAAGGCGGCCGTAATGCCATGGCCGGTCCGGTCTTTTACTTCGATTCTAACAGAAAGTTCAATGTCCTCAGCAAAGAGAAAAACAAAACCCTGCTCAACTACGATTGGATGCGTGGAAAGATTTTCAAAACCAAAATCACAGAAGATGAGAAGTTTGAAAAAATGGAAATCCTTATGGAAAAGCTAGTCCATCCCATGGATCTGGAAATGAATCGTGATGGTTCGCTCGTGCTACTTGAATACGGCTCGGATTGGTATTTCAACAAAAACGGCTCGTTATCTCAGCTAATTCCGGACGATGGCAACAAGCCACCAACCATCACGATCAAATCCACTCCTCAAGTCGCCAACGGATTCTCCGTGGACAAAGTCAATGATCCAGAAGGTAAACCGATGGTCGTCTCATGGTATGTTACCGAGGATACAACGGAACGTAATCTCGGAACCGGCTCCAACATCGTCCTGCCAACAGGAAACTTCCAAGAAATCCGTGCCGTCGCGAAAGATGAGAATGGCGCAATGGCTGTTGCTCGAATTTCACTAACTCGTGCATCCGAACTCAAATCCCTAAAACTTGAAATCGTTAAGCCACCGGATAAACCCACCTTTGGTGAAAAATTGAAATACAAAGTCACCGCTGAGCAAAATCCAGATCCCAATCAACTCAGCATCCGCGTGCGTTATATTCCACCTACAGGACATGATTCCGGGGGACCTCAGTTCGAGCCCGAACCCGCCGAACTAGCCAAAACCAACCAATGCTTGGCTTGCCACCAAGTGGACACAACTTCTGTAGGCCCAGCTTACTTTGATGTTGCGATCAAATACCGAGATCAAAAAGACGCGAAAGATTACTTGATCAACAAATTGAAAACCGGAGGAAGCGGCGTTTGGGGTGTCGTCCCTATGCCTCCTCAAGCAGCTTTGAAACCTGACGATGCAAACCAACTTGTCACTGCCATTCTGGCGTTGGCGACGGGAGCAAATGAAGTCAGTGGCATGCTCGAAGGTGAAATCACCTTGCCTCCGAAATTCGATACCGAACTCGGTGGCGCTTGGGAAATTTCCGCTGAGGCTCCCGGCTACTCACCTTCGAAAACTCGTATCCCTGCAAAATAATTCTTAAACAAGGTCACGAAGTCAACGAAGGAGGTTTGCGTGCGGCTTGCCTTGGCTTTTAGAGCTTTGGTAGAAGATTTGAGAATTAGCAGTTGAAATATCCTTCGTTCTCTTCGTTGTCTTCTGTTAGAATGTTGAATGTCAATCGCTAATGATCCATTCATAAAAACACCTATAGATAATGCGACCCTATTCCTGATCTGCGTCGATCTGTGTCCATCTGCGGTTGTATTCCTTGAACTATTCGCCCTCTGGAAAAATTTCTGCCAAAGAAGTCTCCACCCGCTCATCCATCCAACTCTCCAATGCCTTGCGCATGGGCGCAATGACTTGCGGATAATCCGCCGCCACATCAAGGTTACTGAAAGTCTCCCCAACGCGTTGGAATAAACCAAAATGACGTTTTCCTTCGATCGTTGGCGTGCAGATTAATTTCCATTTTTCAGTCACCAAACAACGCTGCTTCGCAGCCACGAGTGGCTGCTCGTATTCTTTCTTGAGCACAAACTGATAATTGAATGAGTCATCAATCCCCGCCATCCGGTCCATCGGTGGAAGTTTGGGGCGCTCGATGCCTTTCACTCGAAACTGGATAAACGGAAATCCTGTCTCTCCATAGAATGCCCGACTCTTCGGTTCCTCGCTGCCGTCCAACCATTTGGAAAAACTCTGCCCTTCCCATTGAGTTGGTTTTTCGACTTCAAGCAAATCGGCAAGGGTCGGCAAAATATCAATCAGTCTGACTTGTTCTGTTATTTTCCGTTGCCCGGATTTTGGAAGATGAATGAGCAGCGGAATATGGTTTGCCTGCATGCCGCCATTAAATGTCAGGCCGTGACCTAAAGTCACACCTTCCTCGTAAAGATTATCCCCATGATCCGCAGTGATGATCACGATGGTGTTTTCCAAGAGATGGTTTTTTTTCAGCGACTCCAATATCTTGCCGACGTTATCATCAAACTGCCTGGTACAACCATCATACAAATCCCGAATTTGCCGTATTTCTCTCTCCGGGAGAGCACTCCACTTATTTTCCAAATCCGTTCCACCAATGAATTCATCGATATCAAATGCCACTCCATTCTTGTTAGGGCCTTTGTAATCCGGATCGGTAAACATGCTCGAATACGGCTCAGGATTCCGATATGGCAGATGATTGCAGGAATAAAATACGTGCCAGAAAAACGGCTTGTCCGCCTTTGCGATCTGGTCCAACCGCTGCGTCACCCGTTTCGTGACCACTTGAGGCGTGACAAACTGCGCAAAGGACCCCAACTGCGGGAAAATTTCATATCCGGCGGAATGATCAAAATAGAGCGGAATAACAAAGTGTGCCAGAACCACCGCCTGACTCATGTAAATTTTGAAATTATCAAAACTCGACACCGAAATGTGCTCGAATCCAAAGGGCATCAACTCATAATATCCTGCACACCAATCACCTATCGCCGCGGTATCGTATCCCTCTTTGCGTAAAATTTGCGCAAGCGGCGTGATACCCGCCTTGGCCGCTTTGACGGTCTCCTCACTCGGATACATCTGCCGAAATCCATGGGTGTGCGGATACTGGGAGCTCATCAAACTTGTGCCCGATTCAAGAGTCGATGCGATCGGAGTCAGACAATTCGCCATATGAATCGAGCGCTTTGACAACTCGTCGATATTTGGAGACACTCCTGCGGCTGCAGCTCCATCATTTCTACGCGGACGATATCCCGCATATCCCAGCTTGTCTCCGCGCAGTGAGTCGGATCCAATAATGATCACATTCGAGCGCTTTGTATCTTTCGTTTCTTGAAGCGCTTCCAAAGAATTAGGATTCGTGTTGCCTTTCCATAAAGGCAACGCACCCAGACACAGTCCCACCATACCTGCGGAGATCCGTCCTTTTTTTCCTAAGTTACGATAATACCAAGAACCAACGTAAACCAAAATTACCCAGGGCAACACCGTGAAAATCACAAAGAAAATCGCAGGCTTCGCCGGCTCTGGCACGACGTTCAAAATCTCAAAATACCAATAGCCGAATTTTGCGTCATCTAGGAAATACGGACGCGTCTTGACTAAGCGAAGCGTGAAAAATCCATGAATCAAAAAACTTCCACACAAGCCTGCGACAACATCCACCCACCAGCTCCGTTCCGGCTTTTTGGTTAAAACCAAATCCACCAATGGCCACAAAACCACAGTGAACAACATTGCCAGAATCACATATCCAAGGATGACATACAGATTCTGCATCACCAGAAAATCCATATACTTGTCCTGAGCCAGCGCGCTGAATTTGTTCTTCATGGCTCCCGATCCACCGCTGAGACGCACCAAAGCAACGGCGTATTGGATCAGAAAAAATAATCCGACTCCGCCGGTGATTTTCAAAACATACGGCCACGCAATCTTTCTTTGTTTTGAGATCGTCACTTCTTCACCTCCGGAGATTCCGCCAAAAGCCATTGCGTTGCCACGACCTCGTCAATCAGGACTCCACTTCTCGATTTCAAACCTTCTTTTAAATGAAGCCGCAAAAGCATCGGCACTTTCTGATTGTTATTTCGGGCTAGTAAATTATCCATCACTTGAAAAACCTGCCCATTTCTTGGCGCGTAGCCAAACATGACTTCTTGACTGTTCAGGGCCGTGATTCTGTAAGCTTGGTATTTTTCACTGTCGGCAAACTCAAAGTTGTAGAATTGATCTTGCTCCACATAAACACGGAAATCGCCGCGATATCCTTCTGGTCGTTCTTTGACAAAACGATCCCACTCCATTGGCTGCCAGCATACATATGTCTCCCAATCCACCTTTGCATCACGGGGATTGTTGGCTTCAATGACCAATTTATCATCCAACCCCGATTCAAGATGAGCCATCACCACCCAGAATCCTCCCTGATTTTCAATTGTCACTGGATTCATGTCCACCATGCGAGCCACCTCAAATGATGCTTTCATCGGGTTTTTGGAATAGTATTCTTCCATCAACGGTCGGACCCGCTCGGCATGCCTCACATGTTTCGACATCTCCTCCACCGAGCTTGATCTGTAAAATTGCCTGACGACCTTCTCAATCGTCGAAATCGTCCGCATCGCCTCCCTTCCCGACTGATCCTCAGGCTTCTGCGAAATCTTTGGATCCACCTGCGTCGATAGATCCGGATCCTTCTGTTGAAAAACATCCCATACCAACCAGCCCACTGCTGATAACAAAATCAACCCTGTGGAAATCCAAAAAAATCGATAACGTCGGGGCGCATGGGTTGAATCTTGCTTCGTTTTCTCGGTATTCCACTCATCCTCAAATACGACGTTTTCTCGCTCCACCCACTCTTCAAACTTCGGCTCGTGCGTCCTGAATTTCAATTCACCCCGGTCTTTCGCCTCGAGTCGCACGATTTCCTCATGACCCCGAAATTTGCCGGTCTCACCGGCCGGTCGGCCTTCCAACAATACAATCACCTCCTCAGGACTCTCATCCACAGTTCGTAATTTCGGCCGATCGTTGTTTTTTTGCATCCGCAACCCAAGGAAAGCATAAAAGTCCATCGACGCAATGCCACACTCTGTTTTAAAGTCCGAGCGAGCAAATTTATCATGTCGGCCAAAAAACGCATACTCATCCTCACCGCCGCATTCGGTGAGGGACACAACAGCGCTGCACGCAACCTCGCGTTAGCCTTTCAAAAGCGCGGCATTGAGACACGCGTTGCAGATCCCTGCGTGCTTTCCGCACCCCATTCCACCGCAGTCATTCAATGGGGCTACCGATTGGTAACCACCCATTTTCCGAAAATCTGGGAAAAAATCTATCGCGCCACCGACCAATGCGATTTCTCGCGGCCAAGCATGCCGCTCATGCGCCAGCCCGAAAGCTACCTGCAGACTCTGATTCATGAATTCGCGCCTGACGCCATTGTGTCAACCTACCCGATCTATCCATACTTTCTCGAACGCCATTTCCAGGAGACCGGCAAACGCATACCCGTTTTCACCGTCGTTACCGATTCGATCGAAATCAACGCATCTTGGCTCCGCGCACCCACCGACTATTTTCTCGTCACCGATCGCGTCACCGTCGATGCCATGAGCTCATGGGGAATTCCAAAAGATAAAATCATCCATACCGGTTTCCCTGTGAATCCGCTCTTTACCTCACTCACACCCATGGGCAGTGAGGATCCGCACAAACCCTTCCGTGTTCTCTATTTCCCGACCGCGAAAAAACCTTTCGTACGCCGCCACTCCCGCGCCCTCCTGAATGCCTCACCCGATGTTCAGCTCACCATTGTTTTGGGCAAGAATTTCCGCTCTCTCTACTCGCGTGCCGCGGAGATCCAGGCAGAGTATCCGAACCGCGTCCGGTTGCTGGGTTGGACAAAAAAAGTACCGCAACTTCTCAATCACCACCACCTCGTGGTCGGGAAAGCTGGCGGAGCTACCGTGCATGAAGCCATTGCCGCACAATGTCCCATGCTGATCCATCATCTCGTACCGGGACAGGAAGAAGGCAATCTTCAACTCCTTCAACATCTTCACGCAGGAGACCTTGCGGATGACCCCAAAGAACTGACACAAGCCGTCTTTAAACTCCTGGCTGACAACGCCGCTGAATGGCGCATCATGAAAAACAATCTCAAGGACCACAATTGCAACAACGGCGCCCTAACCGCCGCCAATTTCATCCTAGAAAAGATTTGATCGTTTTCCTCTGCCTTAAAATTTGAGATTTGAGATTTAAAGCCATGCCAGACTTCCTCTTCGACATCGGAAAAGTCCTTCTCGACTTTGATTTTGAATCTTCGCTACGCAAGTTTCTTCCAACTACCCACCCTGACCCTGCTGCCGCGCTCGATCAATTACTCGCACGGAAAGACGAGTTCGAAAGCGGCCGAATCAGCACGGAAGATTACACGCGCTGGGCTCTTGAAACGCTCAAATCTGATGCTTCTCCCGAGGTATTTCACCACGCTTGGCGTAATATTTTCACCCCCAACCAGCCCATGTGGGAAACGGTAAACAAGCTTCATAACGCCGGACATCGACTCATCCTTTTTTCAAACACCAATGCCATCCACTGTCCGTGGATTTTCGAAACCTACCCGGAATTCTCCCTGTTCCACGGGGCGATCCTTTCCTATGAAGTCGGCGCCATCAAACCCCAACTGGAAATCTACCAACACGCCATCGACAAATACTCGCTTATACCCGAGAACACATTCTACATCGACGACTTACCTGCCAACATCGCCACAGGACAAGAATTTGGTTTCCAAACCCACACCTACCAACTCACAAATCATCCGGCTTTCGAACTCTGGCTCTCCAGTCATCCAAACCTTTCCCATGCTTAAAATCTCAGATCGCACCTTCTCCTCACGCCTCTTCCTTGGAACCGGAAAATTCCCCTCCAACGAATCCATGCGTGATGCCCTTGCCGCATCGGAAACCGAAATTGTCACGGTTGCCCTGCGCCGCGCCGACTTGTCCGGAAAAAACGATCCCTTCGCCAACATTCTCGATTTTATTGATCCCGAAAAATACCTCCTGCTCGCCAATACCAGCGGAGCCATGAACGCCGAAGAAGCCGTCCGACTCGCGAGGCTCGCTCATTCCGCCGGCCTTCCGAAATGGATCAAACTCGAAATTCATCCCGATCCCACCTACCTCCTCCCCGATCCCATCGAAACCCTCAAAGCCGCAGAAATCCTCGTCAAAGAAGGTTTCACGGTCCTGCCCTACATCAATGCCGATCCCGTCCTCGCCAAACGCCTTCAGGAATGCGGTTGCGCCACCGTGATGCCGCTGGGTTCTCCCATCGGTTCAAACAAAGGAATCACCACCCGCGAACAAATCGCCATCATCATCGCCCAAGCCACCGTTCCTGTCGTCGTCGACGCCGGAATCGGCGCACCTTCTCACGCCGCCGAAGCCATGGAACTCGGCGCCGATGCCGTCCTCGTCAACACCGCTATCGCCATCGCCTCCAACCCAGAGAAAATGGCCATCGCTTTCAAACAAGCCGTCGAAGCCGGTCGCACCGCTTTTGAGCTCGGACTCCCAGAGAAGTCAGCAACCGCAAACGCCACATCTCCTCTAACCGCTTTTCTGAACAAGTAGCGGCGATCATTGGTCGCCTGTGTGAAACAAGAATTGAATTCAGCTTTCCTAAAAAAGTCCAATTTCTTCCAAATCAAAAAAACTCCCCTAACAAATCCGCACCCTAAAAGGCGTGCCAGAATAGGCAGTTTATTCCCTTGGTTGAAGATGAAGATGGCAGTAGGACACAGTCGCTCCTTGTGGGATGAAAATTTTGAACAGAAGGAAACGAAGAGAACAAAGGATGTTTCAACCTCCAATTTGCGGTTCTTTGGATTCTGAAAATAAAAGAAGATGAATGGCTGATGCAATGCGCGCTAGCTCCTTCGTTCTCTTCGTTTCCTTCTGTAAAATATTTCTTCACAGGATGCAACGAAGGCCTTGGTAGCGAAATATTTTAAGCCGACACGACGGTTGCAGTCGCGATTGAAAATCGCGGTTCCTTTGTTTTAGACCCTCTCCACCAAGCCCATGCATCTCTCTCCCGGCATGACAGTGAGTTCCATTTGATTCATCACATAACCAAACGACACCCCGCTGATTGGATCGCCAAATCCATGACTCCCTCCCGCTCCTGGATGTCCGAAGGCAGCAGTTGAGCAACCATACAAAAAACGCTTCTTGTTTCCGTTTTCATCAACCGGATCTTTCTGGCAGCCACAAGTAAAAGCGGTTTCGCGCAAGAGCACTTTGTCTTCTCCCGCTATCTGCAAGCTCCCGAGCGCGTGCCTGACTACCGTTGAGAGAGGGCTCTCCAATGCGCCAATCGCACATTGGTAAAACTTGGCAAGTCCACTTGCCGATCCCACCCCACCCATGGCTGGCAAGCCAGCCGACCATGCTCTGGGTTCGTTCATTTCCGCAATCGCATGCAATCCGCGTGGTGATGAGAATGCCCTTCGAGTGAGACTGCCTGCCTGATTGAAGATTTGATAAAATCCTTCTTCAAAGACAGATGGTTTCGCTCTTCCAGGAACCAATTGTGCCACTCTTCCCCATTCGCTCTCCGGTAAACCGATCCAGAAATCGATTCCCATGGGCTTAGCGATCTCCTCATTCCATACCTCGCCTAAGGTCTTGCCTTCAAGTCGCCTGACACATTCATCTAACAAAAAACCATAAGTCCTGGGATGATAGCCAAGTCCAACACCTGGCGACCATTCCGGAGTCGTTTGTTCAATGGCGGCAATCACCGCAGGGTGGTCATACACATCGGCGTTTTCGGATAATGCAGCCAAGCCGCATTGATGGGAAAGCATCTGTCCAAAGCTTGCTGACTCAAGAGGAAAACCGGTCCAAACCTCGCTGACCAAATCATGTTCATCCAAGCCACGCTTGGAGAGCGCATGCAGCAAAGTCGCCGCAGCTGGCCCTTTCGATGCTGAGTAAACCGGAGCTAAGGTTTTGGAATTCCATTTCTCGGTTTGATTTCTATCCCGAAAACCATCCGTTAAAGAAACGATCTCTTCCCCGTTCTTCCAAACGCTGAGTCCAGCGCCTATCTCCCCACGCACCGCAAAGTTTTCTTCGAAATAATTTTTAAGCTCTGGAAAATCCATGGATCTCAGAAATTTTGAACCACGAATTTCACGAATGACACGAATTTAGCTAACCTAACCCCCATTATTATCACTTTCGTGTTATTCGTTTTATTTGTGTCATTCGTGGTTAGAATCTCTTCATCCCCCCTATCGAATCCACTTCGCCACATCTTTCGCAAAGTAAGTCAGGATCATATCCGCACCCGCACGACGAATTCCCAAAAGGCTTTCCAGAACCACGGCCTTTTCATCCAACCAACCACTCGCGCATGCTGCCTTGATCATCAAGTATTCTCCGCTGACCTGATATGCCGCAATCGGCAAAGTGGTCTCATCCCGCAAACGCGCAATGACATCGAGATACGCACCCGCAGGTTTTACCATCACGATGTCCGCACCTTCTTCCTTATCCATCAGCAACTCACGGATCGCCTCACGCACATTTCCGGGATCCATTTGGTAGGTTTTCTTGTCGCCTTCTTTCGGTGCGGAATCCAGCGCCCCACGGAACGGTCCGTAAAATGCCGATGCATATTTCGCAGTGTAGGACATGATACCGACTTCTTCAAAACCCGCTTCATCCAGCGCAAGTCGGATCGCTCCGATCCGCCCGTCCATCATATCCGATGGGGCGACGATGTCCGCGCCCGCTCTAGCATGGCAGAGTGCCTGATGGCAAAGCACCTCGACGGTTTCATCATTGAGAATTTTCAATTCGCCATCACAAGCCCGAACCACCAGGCCGTCGTGCCCATCCGAGTTGTAGGGATCAAGTGCGACATCCGTGATCACACACATTTCCGGACAAACTTTTTTGATTTCCCGAATCACCTGCGGCACCAAACCATGATCGTTCGCCGATTCACTGCCTTGCGGATTTTTCAATGAGTCATCGATTTTAGGGAAAAGCACCACCGCACGTATTCCCAAATCACGAACTTCAAGAATCTCTTTTAACAATCCCTGAACCGACCAACGCGTGCAGCCCGGCATCGATTCAATTGCCACATCTTCGGCATCCGCATGAAAAAACATCGGCAAAATCAAATCCTCAACCGCAAGTCGGGTTTCCCGAACCAACCCACGGATCGCCGCACTCCGCCGGTTTCTTCTCGCTCTGACCATCATTTCCATGTGCCGAGTTTTCGCTATCCAAGCCGCCTTGGCAAGTCACCTTACAATCCTTGTCACGGCCACGACAAAGATTGTAACTGGCAATTGCAATCCGACCCGCCTTGACGAGTCACCTATCATTCTTATCATAGAGTCTATTTGGCAATCTTATACCTCTAGACAACTCATCTACACATCAACCCAAGCTTTGCGTAACTCTGCGTTTTTTGCGCCTTTGCGTTGAAAATATTAGAATTTATCACGCCAAATGCCGAATCGCCACCGCGTTCGCCGCGGCGTAATCCCTCGCATGGGTTAGGCTTACCTGCACTTCGGCGATTCCCTGTGCATGAATAAATTCTGAGGCATGCCCGTGAAAAATCATGGTTGGCGCGCCGGATTCTCCGCGAATCACCTCCATTTCCAACCAGCCCGCCTTGCCGCCTATACCCGTGCCGAGTGCTTTTGAAACGGCCTCTTTGGCCGAAAATCTCGCCGCATAATGCAAGCCAGGACGCTTTTGTTGATCACAATATTTCCGCTCAGCTTCCGTGAAAAGTTTTCGCAAAAACACCTCACCCTGCTTAGCGATGGCGTCCTCGATTCGATCTACCTCCACCACATCGATTCCTATTCCGTAGATCATCATGGGTGCAAGGAGTAAGATTTCATCCCCGCCGCCATCTCCACGACTGCATGGCGCATGCCCACGGTCATCGCTCGTGAGACAATGCTGTGCCCGATGTTCAATTCGCTCAAAAAAGGAACTTTCAGCACATCAGGCAAATTCAAATAGTTGATGCCGTGACCCGCATTGACCTGCAATCCCAACTCATGCCCCAGCTGGGCGGCTGCAATCAAGCGTGCGATTTCTTCCGACTTATCAACCGCATTCGCAAACGCACCCGTGTGAAGTTCAATCATGTCAGCCTCCATACGCGCGGCTTCGCGAACGTGCTCTTCGATCGGATCAATGAACAAACTGACCTTGATCCCGGCATCTTTAAGTCGCTTCACCGCCTCCCTCGCCGTCCCGAAAAGCGCGATCACATCAAGTCCTCCTTCTGTCGTCACTTCCTCACGAGTTTCGGGAACCAGACAAGCGAAATCCGGTTTTAATCGAAACGCCAAATTCAACATTTCCTCGGTGATCCCGAGTTCAAGATTGAGAGGAACATCCACCTCCTCACGAATCCGAAACACATCCGCATCTTGCATGTGCCTGCGATCTCCTCGCACGTGCACCGTAATCGAATCCGCGCCGCCGGCCTTCGCTTCCCGCGCAGCCAAAACTACATCCGGTTCGGCGTTGGGCGATTTCGGCTGCAGAGCATACCTCGCCTGCCGCAAGGTCGCGACATGATCGATATTCACTCCCAATAAAAGACTCATGCGTGGAGCCTATGCCTGCCTCTGGATTGTCGCAAGGAAAGTTCAGCCATCCGTCTCAAAAAACATTCCGCCATATCCACCAAATCACCGTGACTCCCAATAAGATGAGCGAACCCCACCTTCCCAGATACAATCCCCTGAAAACCGATTTTCCCCTCACCCATCCAAAGCACTCCACGCCCAATCCAAGCATGGCGATGGGAAGGAGAATCATACCGATGGGATTGAACCGGAATGCTTCCATCCACCGGCCGTTCAACAAGGCGTGAGTACCGCGCGTCATGCCACAACCGGGACACTCCAGTCCAGTCAGCTTTCTAAAAAAACAGCCCGGCATCCAACCGGAGCCACCGGTCTGGCGGAGGTCATATGCAGCAACCGAAATGATCAGGATCATCCCGAGAAGAACCAGCACACGGCCCCAGCGTAACCCACTCATGGAATGTGCGATAAGCCGATGATCCATAGAATGATCATCGGAAAGTAGATCAACAATCCAATCCCCACCGTGACAGCAACCCAAATTTTCGCAGAGTCTGAAGCGCTTTGCGCACCCACATAATCACCTACAGCAATCAGACTATCGACTTTTGCGGCATAGACTATCGCCACCACGCCAAATGGCATGCAACATAGCACAGTGGCAACAATGGACTGCCACAGATAACTCGGAATGTTTGGCGGAAGAGGTGCTGGAACATGCATGGGAGGCTGCCGAACCATCACATTGCCATCAAATGATTGCGGAAGTGCAGGCATATTCGGCGGGGTAGGGTTGGAAGAAAGAAGAGACACCTCACGCCAAGGCTTCCAGTCCGGCATGCCTTCTTTCCATACTAGGTCGGTGGCGGATAAACCTCCGTTCTTAGATAGATTGACAAGTTCTTGATCAGAAATCGGACCCAGCTGCTGCCCATTCTTCGAATAAAACCATGTCATGACTTTGGGGCTAAATTGAATTGAAAGAATCTTCAAGCGACGAACAACCTCTGAACATCTTACTGGGCTTTTGGAAAATCATCCAAAATCAGGGAAACCAAACGATTTCCATCACGCGACAAGGAAACCTGATTGCCGCTTCCGGCAATCAACCCGCGTGTTAGATAGGACTGGTTCACCTCAGCTGGTCTTATGTGAGTCACGGATGGCTGATGCACGATCCGACTGCTTGGGCTGAATGAAACCATATGTCCTGTTGCTGTGAAACCGATCTCCCATGAATTCACTGTGGCATCACCCGGTCGCTTCATCCAAGGATAGCGCTCCAAAAAAACCGGTTCCGATTTACCCGCTGCAACTGACACCTTGAATTGCACTTGGCGGGTCAGGACAAACTCGCTGAAGTTCAGATTTGGATTCTCACGATGCGCCAGAAAGAAACTCGCGACATCGACTCCCGCAATGTTCATTCCATTGTAGTTTCCGTGATAATTCGGACTCGCAAAACTCTGCTTGTGCCAGTCTTGATATTTTTCACTCATCAAGAATCCCAGCTCCAGATGCAAATGCGCGCGCGTCCGATTGATGCCGGAACCCGTGTATCCCATTCGTCCGATCACAGAACCCGCCCGGACCGGATCGCCAGCTTGTACCGTGATTTCAGCCAAATGTGCATAGAGTGAGTAAACTTTCGATTGTTCCCATTCATGTTCAACCACGATGTAACGACCGTAATTGCTGCGTCCGGCAATCGAACTTGTATGAACCACTTTTCCCCCGGATATACTCATCACCAAGTCCAGCGGATTACCCGCATGATCACGCTTGATAGGAGCGATATCGATCCCTTCGTGAAACTTGGTCAGCAGCACCTCGCCGTTAACACGAACCGGTGTCCGAACAAATCCAAAAGATCCTCCCTCCCACGGTTTGGTTACCTCACCCTCAAAAGTCCGGTCAACATACATGTAAAAACGATCCGGTTGTCCGCTGTAAAGATGATCGTTTTCCGTCGGCAAAACTAACTCAATGGCGTCAACTCTGAGATGCGTGAGACCAACCAAGAGTATGAAAAGTCCTCTTTTCATTTTGTATATTGTCATTTCTTTTTCTCACCAATACGAGGTGTCACTTTATCAAGCTCACGAATTTCATCCAGAGTCAGCCCCTTCCAAACGATGATGACACGATCATTCACAGGCCGATCAATCATGACAGCATCCACAACGCGACCAAACGCCTGACAAACCAACAACTTGTCCTGATTGGAAGTCGTTACTGCCGTCAAGCGTTGTCCTGCGACATCCTTCAGTTGAATGATCATTCCGTAAGATGTTTGGTCATCCGATGGAAAAGGACTGAAGGCAACGAAATCTTTCGAGGAGATTTCAGGCATCCGCCGGAAATACCTTTCCTTGCCTAGAATCTCATAGGGAAAAATCATTTTCGGATTATCGCTTGCTTCCGTCTCAATATGAAATGAAACCTGGGCTAGCTTCTTATCTCCCCCCGCCCATGCCAGAGCAGTGAAGGCAATTAGGAAGACGGTTAGCCAACGCATTGAATTCTTCATGCGAGAAATCAAATCATACAAATCCATTCATGAAAACAAAATGGCGGATTATTTTCAAGTAGCGCTCCTTGGCTTTAAAATACGAAAAGGCGGAAGACCATAAGATCTTCCGCCTTTTACAGATGTCATAACCGCCTAAGCAGCCGAATCACTCGTGAGAGAAAAATCAGACTACCGGCGGTGGTTGATTACTTCTTCTTGGCTGCTTTTTTGGCTGGTGCCTTTTTAGCCACTGCTTTTTTGGCAGGTGCTTTTTTGGCTACGGCTTTTTTGGCAGGTGCTTTCTTAGCTACTGCTTTCTTAGCAGGTGCTTTCTTGGCTGCCGCTTTTTTAGCAGGTGCTTTCTTGGCAACTACTTTTTTGGCTGGCTTCTTGGCCACTTTTTTAGCGCTTTTCGCTACTTTTTTGGCGGCTTTCTTAGGAGCTGCTTTCTTAGGAGCTGCCTTTTTTGGAGCGGCTTTCTTAGGAGCGGCTTTCTTAGGAGCGGCTTTTTTAGGAGCTGCCTTTTTGGCCGGTGCTTTTTTAGCTACTTTCTTAGGAGCGGCCTTTTTGACTGCTGGCTTTTTGGTAGCTGCTTTTTTTACTGCTTTCTTTGCTGTTTTTTTCGCTGGCATGGTTTTATGTCGTTGGAGTTCGCGTTCGATGTTTGTTTTCTCTTCCGGTGTTAATGAACCGAGGGAGAGGGTAGCGAGAACAGCCTCACCGAGGCGTCCTCCAAAAGCATTTGTTACAAAATCATCCGTCGCCCGACGCACGATGATTTCCTGTGAATACGCCGACTCATAAACATGAGCCCTTCCAGAGCGGATTCTTCTTACCAGTTTTTTTCTCTCAAGGCTTTGCATCACCGATAACACGGTGGTGTATGCTCTTTCTCTTCCGTCAGGCAACGCAACATGTACTGAACTTACAGTAGATGGTCCTTCATGCCACAGCACGGAGAGCGCTTGCAGTTCGAGATTGGAAGGATGTGAAGGTTTGCTCATCAGGATTTGTTTCCTTAGATTGATACGATAAAATTAGTATTTCGGGTTTCCGTCAAGTTAAAATAAACAAACTTTTAAGAAAAGTTTATTATTAAAATCACCGCCCCTTTTTCGATCCTACGACAAGTCTAGTAATTTATTCGAAACACAAAATAGAATCCGCTAGTCCCGTTTCGCCGGGCGCTTGATTTCGGGATTCAGTTTTTCTAACAGCTTCCAAAAATCTCCATCACTTGGATTTCCATTGAACATGATCTTTCCATTGGCATCCATCAGAACCACAGCGGGAACCGTTTGAATTTTCAACTGTGCGCTCAGTGGTGATTTTTCTAAATCAACTATCCAATAACCCGGAGCATCCTTGCCGGTTGCCGCCAGCATTTTGTTCGCATCCGCAATCACCTTCTCCGAAGTCTCCGGAAGAACCGATACGACTCCGATACCGTTTTTCGCCAATAGTCCGGCGGTAATAAAGAAGTCAGCGAGGGTAGCCTCACACTCCGGACTCCACGGTGACCAAAAGTGCAGCATCATTCCTTTCTTACCAGCCATCGCTTCTCCCAGGCTGATTTTTCCAGCATCAAGCGTATGGGCATATTTGCGATCCATGTCGATTTCGACCTCGCTCATGGCATCCATCAGGCGAAGTCTTTCGATATGCGGAGCAAACGCCGCCCCCTGTCGCGGACTCAACCAAAAGGCCTCAGTGATGTGTTTTTTAAATGCCTGCTTGTCGCCAACTTGCAAGGCGGCGATCGCCCGCACATATTCGACGATGGCAAGCCAGTCATCCTCGCTCCCGAAAATTTCAGATTCGGATAGTTTGAAATGTTCGCTCTGCTTGAGAAGCTGCGGCAGCATCTTTGCAAGTTCTGCATCCTCCGCACGATCGACATGGAACAAAAACTTTGATTCCAGAATCGCCTGCTCTGAAACACCAAGTTTCCTTGCACTCAGAATCGCCTGCGCCAACGCTTCCGAAGAATCCCGCTCGGAGAACAGTTGCTCCATGATTTCTTCTTTCGCGCTCAACGCGGTCTTCTCCACTGCCTGAGCCTGCAGTGGCGATGCGATTGCGATTGCGATTGCGATTACGAAAAGAAAAAAGAAAGCAGGGAGAAAGCCAGTGCGCATCAGATCAATTCGCAGGGATTTTCAATTTAGCCCCCAACGCAATAGTGTCACGGGTCAGACCGTTTGCCGCTTTGATGGATGCCACAGAAACTCGGTATTTTTTACTCAAGCCCCAGAGTGTGTCACCACGACCCACCGTGTGTACTTTGGATGATGCCGCTATGCGGGCAGGCCTAGTCACCTCGGGCTTGGTGGCAACTTCCTCATAAGCTGCCGGAGCATCGTAAGCTGGGTTTAGATCATCCGGCACAACGGGTGTACCGGTTTCATCAACATAGTCGGGAGCCGAATAAGGATTAGACACATCATAACCATCTCCACCTGTCTTCGGTGCGCAAGAAACGGAGAGGGATATGAGAGCTGCTGCTGTAAGATAATTTGTGATTTTCATGATTGCATGGGTTGGACCGGAAAAAATGTGACTCCGATTTAACACAACCTAGAACGATTGCCAGCGCACAATTCATTCAGCGAAATCTGATTTCCATCGAAAAAAATCATTCGCCGCCAGTTCAGTATGCGCCGCCAGTTCATTCAACGACTCCCCTCTCGCTGCGGCAATGGCCTCTGCGATGTATGAAACATACGCCGGCTCATTCTGTTTTCCCCGTAACGGCTCCGGCGCAAGGTAGGGGGAATCGGTTTCCAACATAAAAAAACCTGCCGGACAACTGACCACCGTATCTCTGACGAGATCGGATTTTTTAAAAGTTGTCACACCACCGAAAGAAACCAGCCCGCCCTCCGCCAACACCTGCTGCGCCAGATCCCATGAGGAAATGAAACAATGAAATACCGCCCTTACGCGTCCTGAATATTTTCGATATATAGATAACGCATCCTGAAATGACTGGGATCCTTCCCGGTCTCTCGTGTGAATGACCACATTCAAACCTGATCTCGCTGCCAATTCGAAATGTTGATTGAGGAAATTCTGCTGCCTCAATCTGAAATCGAAGTCGGTCCAGCCATCCGGTGCTGGGTGAAAGTAATCCAAACCCGTTTCTCCAATCGCGCAAACCCGTTGATCGGTGACATACCCAGAGAGTATATCAATGGCATTGTCGGGAGCTTGGTGAACATCACAGGGATGGATTCCAATCGCAGCGGAGACACCCGCGTGATTGGCAATCTCAAGATGCTTTGAAAGGTCACCCAACGAGGTTGCCAAAGTCACCATGCGATGCACTCCGGCTGATTTGGCGCGCGCAATCAACTGCCCCACATCCTGGTCCGCGTAACGGTGGGATGCCAAGTGACAATGCGAATCCGTCATCATAGGGCGCGCTGACATGCCTCCAATAATTTCCGAACTTTGGTGAAATCTTTGACCCCAGGCGAAATCTCAGCTCCTGATGCAATATCCAGTGCGGCGGGCTTGACTTGGGATACCGCCATCGCCGCATTTTCCGGTGTGATTCCGCCAGCAAGAATCATGGGAGTATTCGGAAAGCGTTTTTTAAATTCCAGTGCGAGACTCCAATCAAAAGTCTCGCCCGTTCCACCAAAAACCACGGGCGCATGTGCATCCAGCAAAACGGCATCCACATCATACCCACCCGCTCTTTCAATATCAGCCGGATTTTTCACGCCTATGGCTTTGATGACCGTTATGCCGGCATTTGAAAATAAGGCAGCAACTTCTGGATCCTCGTCACCGTGCAACTGAACCACATCGATCATTCCCTCCGAAATCAGCCTGAGTGGCAAATCCGTGGATGGATTGACGAACACACCCACCCTTAAAATCCTGCCTTCGATATGCTTCAACCAAGCCGCATCTTTCGGATTCAAATACCGCTTTGACTCGGGCCAGAAGTTGAAACCGGCAGCATCAACCCCAAGATCGATCAGTCGATGGGCATCCGCCTCAGTCCTGACACCGCAGATTTTCAGAGAAGTTTGATCTGTTGAGAAAAAATCCATAGAGAGCCGGGTCGGATCGTGTTCACAGCGGAAAAGGTTTTGCAAGTTACCACATGGAAAAAGCGAAACTTATTTCAGGACCGAAAAAGAACCCTAAGCCAGCCTCGACAGGAGATCGTTCCTCATTTTGCATGGTTTTTGTTTTTTCTATATGCGCACCCAATCACCATCTTCAGAACTGTTTACTGAAAACCGCAGAAACCTCGTCGGGCTACTCGCGGAAAACGCAATCGCCGTGATCCATTCGAACGACGTTTATTCAAGCAATGCGGACGCGACCCTGCCATTCAAACAAAACAATGATTTCTTTTACCTGACCGGCATCGCCCAGGAGGAAAGCATTTTGCTCATCTATCCTGATGCTAAGGTTGAAAAGAACCGGGAAATCCTGTTCATACGCCAGACGAATGAAAAAATCGCGATCTGGGAAGGTCACAAGCTAACCCAAGAACAGGCAAGACAACGAAGCGGCATACAACATATCGAATGGGTGGATCAGTTCGATCATCTGTTCCATCAACTCGCTTTGCAGGCAGATTCCATTTACCTTTCCACCAACGAGCATCCGCGTTGTTCAACATTCACCGAAACGCGCAACAGCCGTTTTATCGCCGATTGCCAACGCAAGTTTCCCCTGCACCGATACAGCCGGCTCACACCACTGCTGCACAAACTCCGTATTTTGAAATCCGACGGGGAAATCGCATTCACCCGCAAAGCCTGTGATATCACCGAGGCAGGCTTTCGCCGGGTTTTGAGATTCGTTAAACCCGGCATTGGCGAATGGGAAGTGGAAGCCGAGTTCATTCACGAGTTTGTCAAATCGGGCTCTCGTGGATTTGCCTACACGCCCATCATCGCAGGTGGCGCGAATGCCTGCATTCTTCATTACATCGATAATGATCAAGTTCTTAAAGACGGCGAATTGGTCTTGCTCGATGTTGCCTGCGAATACGGCGGCTGGAATGCGGACATGACCCGCACCATCCCTGTCAATGGCAAGTTCACCCCGCGCCAAAGACAAGTTTATGAAGCGGTGCTGCGGATTATGAAATTTTCAAACACGATACTTCGTCCCAGCATACGCCTTCCCGACTACCAAAAACAAGTTATCACGGAAATTGAAAAGGAACTCATCGGGCTCGGACTTTTCACAGCTGAGGAAGCCCACGCGCAGGACGAGACCAAACCACTCGTGAGCCGGTATTTCATGCACGGTGTTTCCCACCATCTGGGCCTGGATGTTCATGATGTGTCACCTCCATTCGAAACCGTCGCTCCAGGAATGCTTTTCACCATCGAACCCGGTATCTATATCCGAGAGGAAAATCTGGGGATACGGCTCGAAAACGATTACCTAATTGGCAAGGATGGAAATATCGATTTAATGGCATCCATCCCCATTGAACCAGATGACATTGAACGTCTGATGAAATGATTTCACAAAACATCATCCGATGACTCTATCTGACCCACAACGACAAGTGATGAACTTGTCTCTTGTTGTCGCGATCTTCTTACTCGCCTTGAAGGTCTTTGCTGCTGTTAGCACCTACTCATCCGCGATCTATTCGGATGCCGCGGAATCGGTGGTTCATGTTTTCGCTGTCGCCTTCGCCTCTTGGGCTTTGCGATTGGCAAGAAAACCAGCCGATGAAACCCACCACTTCGGTCATGATAAAATTTCCTTCATCTCGGCAGGATTGGAAGGCGCGATGATTTCTGCCGCGGCGATTTTGATTATTTATGAGGCAGTCAGACAATTTACTTACGGCGTTGAAATCAGAAACCTCGCACTGGGTTGCTGGATCACGGCGGTTGTTGCACTGATCAATCTGGCACTCGGGCTGTCATTGCTTCGAGTCGCGAAGCGCACCGGCTCACCCTTGATCCGTGCAAATGGAATCCATGTTCTCACCGACGTATGGTCCAGTCTTGCCGCGTTGGTCGCGCTGACGCTGATCCTATTGACTGATTGGCCTTGGTGGGATCCGATATTCGCAGTCATCGCAGCCTTCAATATTCTACGGGTCGGACTGAAACTCATCAAAGAAAGTTTTGGCGGGCTACTTGATGAAGCCGATCCTGTCATCGAAAAGCTCACACGCGATGTATTGGACGGGGCCGTCAAAGAAAAGAACCTCGCTTACCACAATTTCAGACATCGCCACTCGGGTCATTTCCATTGGGTTGAGTTTCATCTGGTTTTCCCGAATCACATGAAACTCTCCGAGGCTCATGATCACGCAACCGAGATCGAGGCGAAGATTTCAAATCTCATTGGCCCCGAGGGCCGCGTCATTTCCCACCTTGAGCCTCGTTCCGCGGAACGCAAGGTTGAGCCATGGGAGCGCCCTTAGTAAAACCTCCATCAGTTGGCGATCATACGAAGCCCCCATAGCACCATCAGAATGGTGGCCACCAACAGCAGCAGTGTCATACCCAAACTTTGCCTCTGTGTGCGAAGAACGTTTTCAATCTGTCCCCGACTCAGACTTTGTTCAAAACGGTTGAATTTCTGGCGCTCCCTGATTTCAACCATCGGCGGCATGGTCGCCTCGTTCTCCTGCTTCTGCTTAGCCAGCAACGCGGGCAACTTTTGATATTCTTTCTGAGCTTCGGCTAGCTTGCGCTCTTTTTCGCGCAGAGCCTGAAGCTCGTAATTCTCATCAAACAGACTCGCTTGTTTCAACTTCGCCATCGCTCTATTTCATAAAGTAAACAACCAAGCCTGCCGCACCAAGAACGATGATGGGCAAATTAAAGGCAAAACCATTCAACAATTGTTGAAGAAATTCGGATTCGTTTTTTTGGGACTTTGGTTTACGACGTCCAGCCTTGGATGGTCTGCCAAATATCCCACCGGCTCGTGTGCCTTCGAAATATGCGGCGGCTTGGTCATACTCGTCAGCTGCCATATCCGTGACGGCAGTCGCTTTTTCGAGTTTTTCGGGAAGATTGTCACGCGTCCACTTCTCGGGATCATGCTTCTGGATTTTATCCAAATGCTCGGCAAAACAAGCACGGCATTGCTCAATTTGATCGGTCTCTTCTCTCAACTCGTTCAGCTCCCGATCAATTAATGTAATCGCCGAGGAAAGTTTTTCGGTCAGTTCAACCTGCTGGGAAAGAAACGCACGTTTACGACTCGTCAGCTCTTCGAGCTCGCGTTTTTTCCGCTCAAGCTCTTCACGCTCTTCCTGGATTCGCTCCAATTCAAGCTGCGCACTCTTGATTTTGTCATCGTAATCGTCCTGGTAAACTCCGCGAGTTGGCATGTCGAGTTGTCTCGAACGCACGTTTATCGGGTGGGTGTATTCGTTGGTAGATGGCATATCTCAGAATTTTGTTTCATATTTACTAAATAAAATTCAAAGCTTTTGCCAGATAAATATTCAACTTATCTTAAGGATATTTTCGGACCCGATAGACGCCCCCACCGCAGAGGTCCGGCATTCCGGATTTTCCACTTTGTAATCTATCCAATTCCGCTAACGTAACGATCAAATATGAAACGTATCTTCCTACTTTTATTACCCATTCTGACCGGTTCGGCTTTTTCCAATCAAGACGTTCCGAAAGTCCTTGGAATCGGTTCTCCGCTACCTGCGTTCTCATTACCCGGCACGGATGGCAAAACTCATACCGAAGCGACCTACGCGGATGCGAAAATCCTTTGTCTTATTTTCACCTGCAATCATTGCCCAGACTCCGTTGCCGCTGCTGCGAGAACTGAACAAATTCATCAGGATTATAAAGGCAAAGGAGTGTCGATCGTGGCGGTGAATGCGAACAACCCCAAAAGCCTTCGCCCCGATGAACTCGGTTATTCCCCTTACGGCGATTCTTTCGAAGAGATGAAACCCTTTGCCGACAGCCATGGCTGGACGTTTCCTTATCTCTACGATGGAGAGACGCAAAAATTCGCCACGGCTTGCGGCGCACAGTCCACGCCCCACGTTTTCGTTTTCGATGCGAATCGCAAACTCCGTTACACCGGACGCATGGATGATGCCGGCAGATCCTCGGAACCTGTCGAAAAATCCTATCTGCGGGACGCATTGGATGCCTTGCTCGCCGGCAAAGAAGTCGGAGAAACCGTCACACGGTCCTTTGGCTGCTCGACCAAGTGGTTGTTCAAGGGCGGCAGTGTCGAAAAAGAACAGAAAGCATGGGAACAAATCCCGGTCACTCTCGACGAACTGGACGCGCCATTGGCTCAAAAACTCCGTGCAAACAAATCCGGCAATGTCCGCGTGATCAACTTCTGGTCCACGACCTGTGGTCCCTGCGTCGCGGAGTTTCCTGAATTGATTGACACCTATCGCCGCTTCCAAAATCGCAACGTGGACTTCATTTCCATATCCATGGATCCGATCGGACAAAAAGCAAAAGTGAAAAAATTCCTTGAATCCCGTCACGCCGCACTTTCCTCACGCACCAAAGCATCCATGGAAAAAGAGGAGCGCACCTCCAATAACTATATTTGGAATGGGGGCAATCCCGACAAACTGGCAGAAGCCATATGCCCAGAATGGACCGGCGCCCTTCCCCTTACCGTCATCATCTCACCCGAAGGCAAGTTACTCTGGAAACACAGCGAACAAATCGATGTCGTCGAGCTCCGCGCACAAATACTCAAAGGTCTCAAATAAACCCCTTCCGGATTCCAGCCTTCACTGACCCTATGAAAGTTCCATTCATCATCGCACTCATGACCGTGCGCCTGTTTGCCAACGAGCCCAATACTCTCAGCGATCAAGAAAAAACCGAGGGATGGCAACTGCTGTTTAATGGCAAAGATCTCGATAACTGGCGTGCTTTTGGATCTGATAAACGCCCGGGTGTGGGATGGAAGATTGAAAACGGAATTCTCACCAAACAGGAAAAAGTCCAAGGAGGCCACATCATCACCCATCGGAAATACGACAACTACACGCTGACTTGGGAATGGAAGTTATCGGCAAAGGGCAACAACGGGATCAAATACCTCATTGATGAATCCCGCCCTGCAACTCCGGGTCCCGAATACCAAATGCTCGATGATCAGGGCCATTATGATGCAAAAAACGGCCCTACCCATCAGACCGCCGCCCTTTATGATTTAATAGGTGCCAATGAACTCAAAAAAACGAACCCTATGGGTGAATGGAACTCATCCAAGTTAGTTATCGACGGAAATCATGTGGAACATTGGCTTAATGGAGCATTGGTCGTGTCTTACGAACTCGGTAGCCCGGAGCTCAAGGCCTTGATTCAGAAAAGCAAATTCAAGAATGCCAAAGGCTTTGGCGACAAGATCGAGGGCCATATCATGCTGACAGACCACATCAACGAGTGCTCGTTCAGGAACATCAAGATCTTGGAAAAGAAGATAAAATAAGGAATTTTTTACCTCACCATGCTGTGTTAGTTCATTTTTATTGACTAAAAACAGGCTTGTTAAGCACGCTCACTTGTTCCCCTTCGCCGTTTTTCCAGAAAATCACGCATGATCAGCACCACACCTCAACTAAAGGAATTCCTTGAAAAATGCGACCTTGTGGGAGGTGAAAAGGTGTGCGCCATCGATACCGAGGCAGACAGCCTTCACCGCCACAAAGAATCACTCTGTCTCGTTCAATTTACCGCTGGCAATGAATGCATTTTGATCGACCCGCTTGCGATCAAAGACCTCAGCCCGCTTGATCAATACCTCAGGGATGCAACCGTTTGGATGCATGGCGCCGACTATGACATGACCATGCTGAAACGCGAATTCGGCTGCCTCCCCAAACATGTTTACGACACTCAAATCGGCGCGCGTTTGCTAGGTGTCGAAAAGTTTGGGCTTGGAAATTTGGTCGAACACTACTTTGGCGTTGTCCTTTCAAAATCATCTCAAAAGGCCGATTGGGGTAAGCGCCCGCTCTCGCCAACGATGATCGAATATGCACTGAATGACGTTCGTTACCTTTTGGAAATGGGCGATAAAATCGTCTTCAAACTGAAAGAGATGGGTCGCTACTCATGGTTCATCGAGAGTTGCGAATCCGCAAAAAACAAAGTCGAGGAACGTGATGAGAGTCGTGACGATCAATGGCGTATTTCCGGGTCAGGTAAACTCAGCCCATACGGACTCGCCTGCCTTCGCGGCCTCTGGCATTGGCGCGATGCGGAGGCGGAAGCATGGGACCGCCCCTCATTCATGGTCGCACCTAACCGCCAGCTCATTGAATGGTGTCTGGAAATGGTTGGAAACAAACCTGTCAAACTGCCGCCACATTTCCGCAGCGATCGCATCAAGCGTTTCAAGGAAATGCAGGAAGCTGTGCGCTCCATGCCCGAGAGCGAATGGCCTTCAAGAGTCCTTCGTTTGCGGCGAAAGAAGGATAAAGAATTCGATGACCGCGTCGATGCCATGATCGCACGCCGCAACAAAATTGGTAACGATCTAGGGATTGATGGTTCTCTCATCGCTTCACGCGCTGTCATCGAATCGATCGCCGCTAACGAAGTCCAACCCGCCGATGTCCTGATGAATTGGCAGCACCAACTTCTTGAGTTCTAGAAGATTCGAAGCTTACGGAGCTTCCCATTTATGGATCTCTTTTTCAAGATGGCGCTCACGTTTCACATCGACCGGATGCCCCTCGTAACTGACCGCATAGTGGTAACGAATCAGCTCTTTTGAGAAATCCGGTGCTGCGTCCATCATCTGGATCTGACGCCTCAGGGTAAGTCCTGCTTCATTTGCCATGCCACGCTTGCCAAGAGCCCTGCGCCATGCCGCAAAGTAACCCGTTTCCTTGCGTATGCGCGTGACCGCACCGGATCCTCCACGGACTTCCTCCCGTGTCCTTGCTCTCATGGCAAACAATAGAAACGCGCTGACTCCAAACCCGGCTGTCAGGCTTATGGCCCAACCCGTGATTTTCTCGGCACCTTTTGAAAAGATAGCCTCTTCCTGTGGGATCATTTCATCCGGACTCGGCGTTTTTTCCCCAGCTTCCGCCGTGCGCGGCAGAGTATTCCCAGAATCCATCGGTGGAGTCGGCTCCACCAACACCCATCCATAATCTGCAAGTTTCACCTCCAGCCAGGCATGCGCCTCATTCGCACGGAACACGAACATGTGATTGCTCTCGTAATACTTTCCACCTGCCCATCCATACCCCACCCTTGCCTCAACTCCGAGCTCACGCGCCATCAACGCTGCTGCGGTCGCAAAAAATTCACAGTGCCCGCGCTTCTCCTCAAACAAAAAGTTCTCGATCGGATCCAAGTTTCTCTTGTTGTCCGTCACCAACGAATAGCGATAGGACTCGCGGAGATAGGATTCGATTTTTTTAAGCCGATCTAACAACCCACCCTCACCCGCGACCCTCAAAACCAATTGACCCATCCTTGAGCCGGCATCCGGAGACTTGACCACAGCATCCTTCAAATCCTCCTCTGCCACATCGGCAAGCATGATGGGCAGCGAGCTTACCAGATATTCATATCCCGTATCATCATCTGATTTTGGCAGGATTGCCAGACCCTCGCCATTCACGGTCAGAGACGGCAATCGCACGGCTCTTGCTCCCAGTAAGCCAGTGAATGGATTCAGACCGCTCTGGTCCTTTCCATGAAATACTTCATGCAAAATCTCACCTTCGCTTTGTTTCGAAAACCGGATCCACCCTTTATCATCCGCTGGCAGCAATTGTGATCCGGCATCATTCAAACTCCATGTGCCATTCACATATCGATCCAAAGCGAAAGACCGCACATAAAGCCGGCGCTTGAGTAAACGCTCAGCATCCTTGCCATTCATCAATCGCACGAAAACCTCGGGTTTCATCCCAGGCTTCAAGTTCGTTCTCAGTGGTAACGGTCTCTGGCGTTGATCATCCCATAACCAGTTACCACTCGTTTCACCAGCCTCCCTTGCCTCCCGACGCTCTGCTGCCTGCGGCCGAAATTGATGCTCCAGCTGAAGTGCCAGTGCTTCCAAGGGTTTCGGCGCGGCACTCAAAAACCACAGGAAACCACATTCAAACGCCAATAAACCCAAACCGACCGCTCCAAAATCCAGCCAGCCTGGCCTGCGAACCGCCTTCACTAATGGAAGATCTTTCGGCTTTTTTCCTGTCGCCCACCATGCCAAGGCCACTGCCACCATGAAGACAGCCACGAATGCCCTCGGCAAAGCGGGAACCATCGCCGGCCAACCGCGTAACATCAAGTAAGCCATCACACCCGATAGCATCAATACCACCAGCCGGAGGATCATCACGATGCCCCCTTTCCTTTCAGCATCTTGCGCTTTGTCGATTTCTCATAATCAACAATATCAACAATCACCGGACTCAATACGGAATCCGGAACCAAGGTTTTCCATGAGCTGGTCGGCATATCGGATAGGATGATCAAGCACTCCCGGGGTTTCACCTTTGAAAAAACTTCTAACAAATCATGCGCTTCGGTCCACTCAGCCCGTTTTGCCAGCAGGATCGCCTCTTTGAGCAAGGCCAGGCCTCGCTTTGAATTCACTTCCTTCGGCTCCCATTCCCAAAAATCCGCCAAAACCCGCACCGGAATGCCATTGGCCAACATCCTTCCAACCACTCCGCAGAGCAAGGATAACGCCCGCTCAAACCGATCCGGCCGAATCAAATTCCGATCCGTTCCAAATGAATGAAAAACCACCGCACACATCTCCAAGTTCGAGCCCGGCGGTTCTTCCTGCCTGACCAACAAACCCCCTCCCGACGCACACGATCTCATGCTTGCTGCCCATGCAACTCTTTGCACGGCATCCCCACTCCGCCACTCCCGCAAACCCTTCCAATCCCCAGTCTCTCCAAACTGCCCCGAGCCGCCCAACGGCACACCATCTAACAGAAAACCACTGGAGTTTAACTCCCTCGGAACTCGGCCAAACGGAACCACTCCGATCTCCGCAGACACTCGGATCTCATTTTGAAATGTCATCAGACCTAAGGGAAACCCCGAGCGAATCCATGCCACCTGCTTTCTCCTCAGCCCACGATGTTTCAAGCTTACCCAGCGCAAAACTTTCGCCGAACTGTTCGAGCTCAACCAAAAAACTCTTCCGCAAACTTCCTTTTCATCCATCAATCTGATTCCAAATTCCAACCAAAATCCATCCAACCACCTCGCTCCACCATGAAGTTCCAGCCGCGCATCAAATCCCTTTGCCACCTCGACTCGTCTCGGCCCTTTGTAAACCAAGGTCAACCCTTTGAGATTACGCACACCCAGCCATCGGACCATTCCAATCAACACGATAGCCGATAGGCCCATCGCAGCCATCACGCCATCGACTCTCCACATTCCGACTGCGAAAAACGCCAACCCGACGCCGGCAAACACCACACCAAACCGCGTCCATTCAACGCGGGTTTTCACTTTCGCCACCCTCTTTTCAGTGGATGAAATTGGATTTTCGCTGACCACCATTGGCTTGCCCAGTTCCATCCCAATCCAACTCTTTGGCCCCAGCCCAAAGCTCTTCGAGGCCATAAAATTCGCGCATTTCATCGTCCATGACGTGAACCATGACATCGATATAATCCAGAACCACCCATTTCGAATCCACTTTTCCCTCAGAGTTCACCGGCTTCACCCGATGCTCCTTTTCGACATTTCCGGAAACTTCACGAATCACCGCTCGCAAATGCGGCATCGAGGAACCCGAACAAACAATCATGTAGTCGGTCAGATTCGAAACCCCTCTCATATCCCACACCCGGATGTTCTCCGCTTGGATATCCACCGCCGCTTTCACACATGCCTTAGCCAATTCTTCGCCTTCTATCGCCATAACCATTAATTTCAGAGAACGAGTCTAGACGCGTTCCGTATCTTTTTGCAACCCGCTTTCTCACTAACAACCGGATCAACCTCAGAAACCCATTATGGTAATCAGATCTCGGTCACTGAATTCCTCCAAATGATCCGCCGCTGCTGCCAATAATTCGGCTTGGGCCACGTCTTCAATCCGAGCCCATTCGGCTTGGTCGTCTGTATCTTTAGGCGCCATATTGGATACTAGGGCGGGAGCTTCCTCTTTAGTTGGTGGAACCCCCACAAAATTAGGGTTCTTATCGGTGAAATTGATGAAAATCGAACCTATTAAGACCACACAAGCCGCAACCCATGAATAGCTGGAAATTTTTAAAATCCCAAACCAAACCGGATTCCTAGCGGGCAACAGCCTTGCCGAACGAACCACATCGTCCGCAAAACGAGCACTGGCCTGCTTTGGAGCTGCTTTTCCAAGCAAGCGCCAAGTCACGTCGCTTTCGTTCCATTCATCGTTAGGCTTATTCTCGCTCATTTCCTCTCCTTCAAACCCACCTCCCATAGAAAAGTTTCGAAAGTATTTTTTATAAAATAACTGGGACGACTCCGGCCTGCTCCAAGAAAGTCGGTGGTCGCGCTTCCCCGTGTCTTATCTCACTCTCGCTACACCACTCGGCGGTTTTATCAAAACGGCCCTACCATTCCACTTTTCCAGTCTTGTGCCTGTCCTACACTCCTCGTCTATCCCCCCAAAGCCGCACATGCAGCCGATCCGACATCCTCACCTTCAAATCCCTGCAACGCTCAGCTAACCAAGGCGCGACTTTGTCAATCTCGGCCACATTTCTTCCTTCGGGCATCAAAATCACCCGACCCAGCGGAATCTCGCTGTTTTCCACCCATTCCATCACTTCAGCCAAATCGTTTTCTTTTTCGACCACAAATTTAAACCACGCCTTTCCGCACGCCACCAAGCCCCGAATCACCTCCGGTTTTAGTCTTAAATTCTGAGCAACCCCACTGTTGGCAAGTTTAGGTGAAACATTGAACTGCCCCACTGCCGCCATCAGTTGAACTCCCGGCAAACGTGTGCCGTTCGTTTCCATTTCAAAAAACCAATCCTCCCCGTCCGCTCGCAGCTCAGTGATCAATTCCAACAAATCCTCTTCCTGCAGCAACGGCTCCCCACCCGTCAGCACCACGTGCCGGCACCCGTATTTCCTCACTTGGTCAGCGATTTCCGCAGCACCCATCTCGATGATCACGTCCTCCTTGCAATGCTTCTTGTAACCGGATTGGGCATCCTTTTCATGCGCCCAAGGCGTCCCCTCAAAATTCCACGTATGATCCGTGTCGCACCAAACACAGTGCAAATTGCACAGCGACAACCTGACAAAAACTGCCGGCATGCCCACACTCACACCCTCACCCTGTAAGGTATGAAAAATCTCCGCCCCATCTCCCATGCGCGCCAGCTTCATATCCACATCCTCAGCTCTCATCCTCACAATGAAAAGTTCTGAGTTAAAAAATCCATTCGCTCTACACCTTATCTTTTATTGAAGTTTAAAGTTTAAAATTTAGAGTTTTGTGGAACATGACCCTTTCCCAATTCATCGCCAAAAGCAGCGGACTTGGGAAACGTCATGCCAAAAAACTCATCGAAGCCGGTGACGTCAGGCTCAACGGAGAAATTGTCATCGATGGAAATCTGCCTCTGGAAAAATTCGACCTCCTCTCTGCTAACGGCGAGATCCTCCAAGCACGTACTGCACGCTACCTTCTTCTCCACAAGCCCATCGGCATCCTCTCCGCGACCACCGATAAAATCCACCGCACGGTCGTCGATCTGATCCATGAGCCTTGGGCAAATGAACTTCACCTCGCCGGCCGCCTCGACCGCGCAACCTCAGGACTTGTCATCCTCACCAACGATTCCCGTTTCTCTGAATCTCTCACCTCCCCGGACAAGCACGTCCCAAAAACCTACCTCGTCCAAACCGACCAAGCCATCCCCGAAACCGTCCTTCAACAATTCCGAGATGGGATGTCGTTTGAAAAAGAAAACACCCGCTCCGCCCCAGCGGAGGTCGAACTACTCTCAGAAACGTCCTGCCGCCTCACGATCTACGAAGGCCTGCACCACCAAATTAAGCGCATGTTTCTCCGCTTCGGGATACGTGTCACCCAACTCCATCGCGAATCCATCGGCCCTTACCATCTGGGAAACCTCCAACCCGGAGAGTGGAGGAATATCGATTTCCCTCTTGATTAATTCATTTAAATCAATTAATTGTTTCTTATGAAACAAAATGACATCAAGTATTCCCTACCTGATGATCCAACGAAAGATGCTGAATCACTTGTAAAATCCCCCGAAGCACCATACCTCATCAACCGAGTTCGCGATGGTTTAGCCATGGCAGAATTCCATACAGCTCGTGAAATGCTGGGACTGAGCGAGGAAAAACTTGCCGCCTTGTTGGGAATATCCCGCGCCACATTGCACCGCAGGAAAAAATCCGGTCATCTGGATCGGATGGAATCGGATCGCCTCGTTCGCTATGCACGCTTGTTTCACCGCGCCACCGAAGTGATGGGAAATCCAGAAAAAGCTCGTGCATGGCTGAATGCCCCGGCCATCGCCTTTGACTCGGAGCTTCCGTTAGATTTCGCAGATACCGAGATCGGCGCGCGCGAAGTGGAAGCATTGCTCGGTCGAATCGAACACGGTGTCTTTTCCTGATCATGGCTCAGTTTTTCCGCATGGTTCAATCGCGTTGGGCAAACACCGCCATGGATGGCGAAGGTGCAAGACTCTGGGGTGGGCGCTGGAATCACCCCGGCAACGCCGCCGTTTATCTGGCCGAATCACGTGCCTTGGCAGCACTCGAAATCCTCGTCCATGCTCCACGTGAATTGCTTCATACAGACTGGATTATCATCGAAGTGGAAATCCCCGATGAATGGATCCAGTCCGTGAAACCCAACCAAGTTCCCGCAGATTGGAGAAACCTGCCGTCGTCCCCCAGCGCACGCGACTTCGGTTCAAGATGGCTCACGGAAAATCGCAACCTCGCCCTGCGCCTCCCCAGCACGATTATCCCCAAAGAACATATCTTGCTCATCCAACCCCATCACCCGAACGCCTCAAAACTCAGACCCTCCAAACCCAAACCCTTTTCCTTCGATCCCAGACTCCGGAAATAAATCGGTCTTCATAGCGAAAATTCTCCTCAATTCATCAGCCAGAGCTCTGCGTCCCTATGCGGCCTTTGACTTCACTTTGTTTCGTCCAAACAGTCTGGCTTCGCTAGAAATAAATATTCGCTATCTCTCATGGGGTTTTGCGGCTCTGCTGTGAAAAAATCTCTGTCACATTCCCGAAATTTGAAGTTTGAGATTTTCCTCACTCCGCCTAGCCTCGCCACGTGAGCAAATGCAATAAACTAGGAATCGGCCTCGCGGGCTTCGGCACCGTCGGGTCCGGCGTATGGAACACGCTTGAAAAAAACGGCGCACTCATCTCAGAGCGCACCGGTAAAGGCGTTTCCCTCGCAATCACCAAAATCCTCGTCCGCGACCCCAAAAAATCGCGCTCCACCACCTCCGCCGTTCCTTCAGAAATCCTCACCACTCACTGGAAAGATCTCGTGAATGACCCAGCGGTGGACATCGTCGTTGAGCTCATCGGTGGCACCACAGATGCCTTTGAAATCGTAGCCGCCGCACTGTTGGCGAAAAAACCCGTCGTCACCGGCAACAAAGCCCTACTCGCTGAACGCGGAGTCGAGCTGTTTGCCATTTCCCGGAAAATGGAAACCCCCATCTTTTTCGAGGCCGCCATTGCCGGTGGCATCCCCATCGTCAAAACCGTCCAAGATTCGTTCATCGGCAACCAAATCCATTCTTTCACCGGCATCATCAACGGCACCTCGAACTATATCCTCGAGCAAATGACCCTGCGCGGCATTGACTACCCAACCGCTCTCCAGGAAGCTCAATCACTCGGTTACGCGGAGGCCGATCCCGCACTCGACGTCAATGGCTGGGACGCCGCCCACAAGGCCATCCTTCTCGCGACTCTTGCCTATGGTTTTCCTATCGATCCCGCGAACATCCATGTTTCCGGCATCGAACAAGTCCGCCCCACCGATATTCGCTTCGCGAAGTCTCTCGGTTATGTGATCAAACTTCTCGCGGTCATTCGCGAACGCGACGGCGGCGCGGTCGAACTCCGTGTGCAGCCATCTTTCATCTCCCATAAACACATTCTTGCTTCCGTCAACGGCGTGTTCAATGCGGTCTCGGTCAACTCCGATGCCGCAGGCGAATCGCTCTTCTACGGACGTGGCGCCGGACAAGGCCCGACCGCCTCATCAGTGATCGCCGATCTCGTCGAAGCCGCGCGCGATCTCGCACACACTTCGCACCATCGCGGATTCCTTCCTTATCGAGAATCCGGGACGCTTGTCCCCATCGAAGAAACCTCCACCGCCTACTACGTCCGCTTCGACGTTACAGACCGCCCGGGTGTCGTCGCCGAAATCGCCACCGTGATAGCAAAACACAAAATCGGAATTTCAGGCACCCATTCTCCCGTCGATGCTTCAAACCCCGACGCGGAGTTCGTCGACATGGTTTTCCTCCTCCACTCCTGCCCCTTCGGCAAACTCACCAACGCCCTGGCAGAAATCGAAACCCTCAACTGCATCAATTCAACTCCAGTCGTTTTCCGTATTGAAAATTTAGGTTAAGAGATCGGTCGGATCTGCCAGATCAGACTGATCTGACGGATCTTATTCCCACAACCCCAGTCTTCCTTGAAGTTTAAAGTTTAGAATTTATGTATCTCGTCACCATCGGCCTTGAAGTCCACGCCCAAGTCAACACCGACACCAAAATGTTCTGTGCTTGCCGCACTTCTTTTGGCGACGACCCGAATACGAACACCTGCCCCGTTTGCCTTGGCTATCCCGGTGCATTGCCGGTTCTTAATAAACTCGCCATCGAGAAAACCTTGCTGACAGGTCTCGCGCTCGGCTGCGGTTCTCCGGAGTATTCCCGTTGGGATAGAAAGAACTACTTCTATCCGGACATGCCGAAAAACTACCAGACCACGCAGATGGATTTTCCTCTCTGCTTAGGTGGTGGTGTTCCACTTTTCGATGATTGTTATCCGACCGACGCACGAAAAGACATCAAGACCCCTAACAAAATCGTCCGCCTCAACCGCATCCACTTGGAAGAAGACGTCGCAAAGTCCACTCACCTCGCCACCACATCACTCATCGATTTCAATCGCGCCGGCACGCCCCTGATGGAAATCGTTACCGAGCCGGATCTCGAATCCGCCGAGGAAGCTTTTGCTTACCTGCGCTCGCTCCAGCTCGTTCTTCATGAATGCAACACCTCCGATGCCGATCTCGAAAAGGGCAACCTTCGTTGCGATGTGAACATCTCACTCCGCGAAAAAGAATCCGATCCACTCGGAGCAAAAGTGGAACTCAAAAACCTCAATTCCTTTTCCGCGATCCGCCGCGCGATCCATCACGAGATCGAGCGCCAAACCGAGGAACTAAACGCAGGAATTCCTCAGATCCAATCTACCCGTCGCTGGAACGACGACCTCGGCGAAACCCAGCTCATGCGGACCAAAGAAGACGCGCACGACTACCGTTACTTCCCCTGCCCCGATCTTCTTCCCATCGCCACCGCACCCCTTCTCGAAACCGTACGCGCGCTCGTCCCCGAGCCGCGTTTGGATAAAATCCAGCGCTACGAAAAAGACTTCGGCCTGACTTCCTACGATGCCGCGGTGCTCACGGCTGACAGCCATCTCGCAAAATATTTTGAAGCCACCGCCGACCCAGCGATCCCCGCCAAGAAGACCGCGAACTTCCTCATTAACAACCTGCTCGGCACTCTCAACGAGCAAGCTATCAGCATCGCTGAATGCCCTGTGCCACCTGAAAAACTCCGCGACCTGTTAGTCTTGGTCGAAAACGGCACCCTAGCTCCGAACCAAGCCAAAGAAGTTTTCTCCGTCCTCTTCGACGCCCCAGATCGCGCACCGAAAGACATCGCCGATGAACTCGGTTTCAAACCCACCTCCGCTGGCGACCTCGAAGCTCTGGTCGATGCTGCCATCGCTGAAAACCCAAGCGAAGTCGAAGCCATCAAAGCCGGCAACGAAAAACTCCTCAACTTCCTCACTGGCAAGGTCATGAAATCCTCCACCACCAAACCCAATCCAAAACAAGTGACGGATTTGTTACGAGCAAAGCTCCTATAAGGAGGAGGGACATTCCTGTCCCTCAAAAATATCGGAGAGCCTGCCTCCGGCTAGCTTTAATCTCGCGCTAAACCAAAAGCACTCTACATATGCTAGAGTGAATGAATAATTAGAACCCGAGTTACTAACTCGTCAGCCGAAATGGTTTAAGCCGGTGATTAAAGAATCTATCGTAGCTATCCTTGTGATTGGCTTTATCGCTTTATGGTGTCTACCCTACCATACTGGTCATCCTAAAAAATCAGGAACAGCAGAAGCAATTAATAACGCCAAACAAATCGGGATCTCCTTGTTCGGCTTCGAAGATCAATATGGATCTTACCCTAGTGATTCCACCACCTCCATCGTCGCAACCGATTACCCAAATCATGGTTTCGATCTTTCTGGCACGTCTTCTAACAACGCGTTTCGCCAACTCCTCGCCTCTGGAGTAGAACCATCCGAACAAATGTTCTATGCTAAAATCAAAAAATCAAAAAGACCAGACGGCGATATTTCTCCGGGCAAAGCCCTTGATAAAGGTGAAGTAGGTTTCTCCTACATCTCCGGCCTTACTTCAAAAGACGATCCGCTCACTCCCATTGTCCTCACTCCTCTCATTCCCGGAACCACCAAATTCGATCCCGAACCTTTTAAAGGAAAAGCTATAATATTACGCATCAATCAATCAGCTCTAACTTACGACATCCACAAAGACGGTCACGTTTACGACAAAGATATCGACATCCTCTCCGCCAAGCATCCCATGTGGAACGGCAAAGCTCCTGATATTCGTTATCCGGAATAATAGGGAGAACGTTCATGCGATTTTCCAACCCGCCGGAGGCTTTGGACTGCTGCGGTGATCCGCAGCTTTTTGTGTGGATTCGTCTAAACTCAGAGCAGCGCTATTACCACAGCGCTCATTGATCAATGCTGAGCGTGAAAGCTGGGAATGATCCCAGCAGTCCAAAGCCTGCGGCGCTTCAATTAAACCCTCTCAAAAAACATCGTGAACTCCTGACGGTTGTAGGTCAGGTGCGTTTTTACGATCAGGGAAAATCCGTTTCCTTTGGCGATTTCTAACACGTCGTTTTCCAATGTTTCGATATCAGCGATGGTTTCTGCACCGGTGGTTTTCAGAGTGAACACAGCGAGTGCGCCAGGACGGAGGAAATCTTTCAAGCGTGTGACCAACGTGATTGCCTGACGTGGAGATCCATTCATATCGGATAGAATTGCGTCATATTTAATCCCGCGCGGTGGAACGAACTCGGCCACATCCTCGCGGAGAAAACTCAGTTGCGGATGATTCGCAAGACGTTTGTCAAGCGGAGCGCGATCAATGGCGGAAACTTCGTAACCCCGCATCAACAACTCGGAAGTCATCCCACCCGGACTTGCGCCAAGTTCCAACCAATGCGCGCCTTCACGAGGTAATGGCCGATACATGGAGAGGAAATGCAAACCCTCGGCAATCTTCGCCCCCGCGCGGCTGACGGTATCATCGGAGTTTTGCGCGATGTATTTCGTTCCACCCGGATGAATTCCACCTGCTTCAAGAGGAGTCGCTATGCCGCAGTAGAGACCTTCTTTACCGACCCAACAAAACAAGGTTTCCTTTTTTGGATCCTGTTCCTCGGCCGATTTTGGTGCGCCTTCGGATAGTTCAAAAACTTGTAATGCCCGTCCTCTTAAATTCGATGCGAGGGCTTTGTAATAACGTTTCGGCGCACCGGGATCGAGTTGACCGACAAGAATGGTTTGTGGATTCCGGCTTTCGAATTTGTAGTAGATCGTCTGCGCGGCTTTCTCGATAAAACCTTCCATCTTCTCTGGATTGCATGGCCATGAATGTTCGATAGGCACATGAAACCGGATGAACCGCGCGGCGGGTGAATCGTGGATGCGTTCCGGTGTTTCCGTTTGAAACAGGAAATACTCGATACCCAAACGCTTCACCTTCTCCGCACCAAGGATCTCCATCAACTCCGCTATCCACGGAGCAAAGACTTCAGAGATGCGGATGAGATGGGTGGACATGATATTTTCGGTAGGGTCATTTTGATAAAATGACCGAGAAAACGGCGACAAGATAGAGGTCGTTTTATCAAAACGACCCTACCACTTACTTCCCTCTGTTGCTGCGATCTTCGCCTTTGATTCCTTTTGCCGCACGCTTGCGCGCACCTTCGTCGAGAATGCGTTTGCGGAGACGAATGTTCAGAGGAGTGGCTTCAACGAGTTCATCGGCATCGATGTATTCGATGGCGCGCTCGAGAGAGAACCGGATCGGCGGGGTGAGTTTCGAAGTTTTGTCCTTACCGGATGAACGCATGTTATCGAGATGTTTCTCTTTCACAGGGTTCACCGGCATATCGCCAATGCGTGGGTTTTCACCGACGAGCATCCCGCCATAAATCGCATCGTTAGGACCCACGAAGAGCACACCGCGATCTTCGAGAGCTTGCAGCGAGTAGGTGGTGGCGACTCCAGCTTCCATGGAAACGAGTGTTCCGGTGGTGCGGGTCACGATCTCGCCCGCATGCGGACCATACTCGCGGAAAAGATGGGACATGATGCCGTGACCGGATGTCAGGTTAACGATTTCCGTTTCGAAACCAATCAGTCCGCGGGTCGGGATAAGAGCGGTAATCAAGGTCTCGCCGGATGGCTCGGTCTCCATGTTTTCCATCATGCCCTTACGGTTGATGAGGGATTTCAGGATACCCTGAGTGTATTCACCTGGAGATTCGATGTAGAGAGTCTCGAAAGGCTCGAGCAGCTTTCCGCTTTCATCGCGGCGATAGATCACGGTCGGACGGGATACGCAGACTTCGAAACCTTCGCGGCGCATGGTTTCCACAAGCACGGCAATCTGCATCGCGCCACGTGCGGAGACGTTGAATACACCCGCTTGATCGGTGTCTTCAACTTGAAGAGATACGTTGGTCTTAATCTCGTGCATCAGGCGCTCGCGGATGGCGCGTGAGGTGACGTGCTTGCCTTCTTTGCCGCCGAGTGGCCCATCATTGATGGAGAACTCCATGGAAACGGTTGGTGGGTCGATCTCCACGAAAGGAAGCGCCACTTGGTCAGCCGAAGCAGCAAGGGTTTCACCGATGTCGATATTCTCGATACCGGCAGCAATACCGACAATACCGCCTGCGCCGCAACCTTCGGAGTCCTCGGTCGCAAGACCGGAGTAGGTGAAGGTTTTCATCACCTTGGATTGTTGCTTGGTGCCGTCTTTGCGGTGCAGCCAGATGGTGTCGCCTTTTTTGACGGAACCACCGAGAACTTTTCCGACCGCCACACGGCCAACGAAGCTATCCCACTCGATATTGGAGACGAGCATGTGGAAAGGAGCTGCAGGATCAGCTGCCGGCTCAGGAATGAACTCGATGATTTTTTTCAGAAGCGGGATGCAATCCTTACGCTCATCATCCGGATGATCCATGAAGTAACCGTCACGCGCGGAGCCATAGCAGAACGGAGCTTCAAACTGCTCTTCGGTCGCATCGAGATCGAGGAAAAGCTCAAGCACTTGGTCATGAACCTTGAGTGGATTGGAAAGCGGGCGGTCAACTTTGTTGACCACAACGATAGGCTTGAGGCCTTCTTGAAGGGCTTTGCGAAGCACAAAACGTGTCTGGGCTTGCGGACCACCTGCCGCATCGACGACAAGCAAAACGCCATCCACCATTTTCATCACACGCTCCACTTCCGCGCCGAAATCGGCGTGCCCTGGGGTGTCGACGATGTTGATCGTGTAACCTTCCCATAGAATCGCGGTGTTCTTCGCCTTGATAGTAATACCCTTTTCCCTCTCAAGATCCATGGAATCCATCGCCCGCTCTTGGGTGGCTTGGTTTTCACGATAGGTACCGCCGGCTTGGAGAAGTTGGTCGACGAGGGTGGTTTTCCCATGGTCAACGTGGGCGATGATGGCGAGATTGCGAATTTTCAATGACATAAAATGAGGCGTTAGGAGGCTTTGAGGGGCGGGGCTATGCAGCGTTTTCCCACGAATGGCAAGGCAGGAATGAGCATTTTCTACCTTGAATCAACAACTCATGAGTTTTTTAACCACAAAGCAGGATGAAAAAATGCGAAGCCTAATGGCTTGGACGGAGAGAAACGGAGTCAAATTTCACGAATTTCGCGAATGAAAATGTTTCTAAAGTCAGAGTAACGAGGAGGAATACCTAAATCTGCAAATTCGGGTAATTCGAGCAATTCGTGGTTCAATTTTCTACTTATGCAGGCGATAACCTCCTAGTTTGATGATCTGAGTTTCACCCAGAAATCAGAACGCTCCATTCAATTTCCGACCCGCCCAAAACAGGCCGAGCAAGGTGACCAGCACCACCAATGTCGCCCAATGTGACCATAGCGGTATCCGGTTTTCTAAGGGTTTTGGCTCCGGCAAGGCATCGATTTCGGAAATCAAATCCGCGAGTTGTTGCGGTAAAACACTGCGCGCTCTGGTAACCCTGGAGATTTCCTCCAAAACCTCAAAGCGTGCGGGTTGACCTATTTTTTCAACATCCACTCCCTGAACCATGATTTTGGTCTCGGTTGGAATATCGGGCGATACGGCGGTGATGGCGCGTAATTTCCACTCACCAGGCATATCAATTTTGAACCGTCCTGAATAAGCTCCCCAATCGGATTCGTTTTTCTGTAACTCGATACGGCGGACTTCTCCACCCGGTGAAGTGATGTCCACGCTGACGGCACCCTCCTTCAAAGGAGCTCCATTCGGATCGAACGCATTTGCGTTCAGGTTGACCGTCGCACCGGGCAAGGGTCGCTCGGGAGTGAAAAACATTCTCACACGCTGACCTGCCGCCATGTTACGTTGATAACTCATCCAGCGGGCCACTTGGCCCCAGAAACGGTAGTGATAGAGATCCTCAACTCCACGACGCCAACGCCAGGCGGAATCGATCCCCATGAACAAAACTTTACCGCTGCCAGCCGCCTTGGTGACGATGAGTGGAGTCGGTCCGTAAGCACCGCGCCGATTCGGGTGCACCGCTAAAACCTCGGTTCCCGCCTTTGCGCGGAGCACGGGCGCGTGCCAATAGAAGCCGGGAAGACGACGCCAGATTTCAGGATTTTCCTCTTCTGATTCACCCAACATCATCAACAACGATGCCCGACCCTCGGAAGTCAGATTCAGGGATGTCGCAACAGTTTCCGATAATCCCTCGGGATTTTTCTCGTCCAAGCTCACCGGCAACAAATCCGACAATGCGGATTTGGTCAAACTCATCTGATTGCCTTGGGGGCCTGGCAAAAACACCACACCTGAAGCCTGGTTCTCTACCAATCCTCGGATCTGCTTGACCTGCTCCTCGGTCAGTTGGTTTTCACCGATCCCAATATCACCCAATATCACCACATCGAACTTCGATAACGCATCCAAGGTTTCAGGAAATTTCTCAATATAATCCGCTCCATCACCCGCACCCAACTCGGGACGCAACAGCAAACACGAAAGCTCCACCCCAGGATCGCGTGAAAGCGCGTTTCTTAAAAACCGATACTCCCATCGGGGCAACGTTTCAATAACCAGAACCCGAATCCGCTCAGGTTTTCCCGAAATGGTGAAGTCATGGGTGTTGTTAGAAGCGATCAGCTCGCCGTCCTCAACTGGGATCGACAAGGTGAGCTTGGTCGTACCTTCTTTTTCCAACTTCCATAAAATCGAATCATAGTTCTCAACATTCGGCGCAAGGATGATGTTCTTTGTGCGCTCCCGACCCGATTCATCGCGCAGGCGGACAATGGTCCGGACTTGCCGATCGAGTGAGGACCGAATCGTAAAAGGGATCTGCACGTTTTCCCCAACAATCCCATAAGTCGGTGCGGTTACCGTCAGCAAATCCAAATCTGGCAGACGTTTGCCGCTACCAACCGGGATGGTGAAAACAGGAACCCCGCGAATACGGTATTTCTGGGCTGCAGCCACAGGAGGAGGCCCCATGTTAAAATCGCCATCGCTCAACATCACCACAGCCCGCAGATTATTTTCATTTTCCAGAAGTTCGGAAAGCGGGGCATTCAGATCGCTGCCGGATAGCCCCTCCTTCGCCGGCGTGGCGAAGGACCGGATAGAAAGATCATTCGCGCCGCCCATACGCAATGGCTCCCACAGTGCGGAATCCAAAACTCTCTTCACCCAGTCCGCACGCGAAACAATAGTTCCGGCTTTTCCTTCCTCGGCAATCTCTGCAGGAAGCGCCGCATCCAAAGTATTCATCGAGCGGGAATCATCCCACAAGATCGCAATTTTCGGCTTACTCGTCGGGTTCAACACCGTGCGCCACTCCGGTTGCCACAGGAGCATCACCACCAAAAGCGTGATGATAAATCTTAAACTTTCCAGCACAGCAGTGCGACCGCGGTGCGCACTGCGCCTCCAAGAAAGGACGCACAGCCAAGCTACCCCGATCAGCACAAGCATGCCAATCCAGAGGGTGATTGTTGTCGGATTAAAAATTAACAAGGGGATCGGCGGAAAAGGATTTCATATTTGCTAGCCGAGACTCGTGGTAAGAGCAAGGTGCGATACCAAACATGGGTCAAAAAACCAGCAGGGAATGAATCAAATCGATGGAAAAATCAATTTCCTCGCCAGAGATTCCCAGCGATGGAGTCAGCGCCAGCACATCCCCCTTCGGTCCATCTGGAAGCGCGATCACGCCTGCCCTTAGCATCGCTTTCACCAATTCAAGCACTCGCTCACCGCTGTCAAACTGCACTCCCATCATCAGGCCCTTGCCTCTAACCTCTCTAACACAACCCAAACTCTCCAATTTTCTTAGTCTCGTTTCCAAATGATCCGACACCTTGCGCACCAGACCCTCCATCTCCGGCGCACGATACCGCCGGATCGCTTCCAAGGACATCGCACAGCCCATGGGATTTCCCAAAAAGGTACTGGTATGCAAGGCCTCTCCGCCACTCTCCGGCCAGGCATCCATCACCTCCGCCCGACCCACACAAACCGAAATTGGAAATCCACCGCTCAAAGCTTTGCCCAAACAAATCAGATCCGGCACCACCACCGGACCGCGTGACTCCAGTCGCGCTTGATTTCCCCCAGATGGACCGCGTGACTCCAGTCGCGCATCTTCATCATTCTGTCTCCCCCCACCCTCCCAATCACAAGCAAACATTCTCCCTGTCCGCCAAAAACCCGTGTAAATCTCATCAAAAATCAACACCGCTCCCACTGCATCACACCACGCCCTGAGTTGAGCAAGAAACCCTTCCGGAGGAACTACAATCCCTCCCCGACCCTGGATGGGTTCCACCAAAACCGCACCGATCTTGCTGCCATCCAACCGACCCAACTCCTCACGAAAAATTTCCAAACCCGCAGAATCTCTCGGAAATTTCAATCTCTGAGTCACTTTCGCGATCTGCCCCTCAAACGGCTCCCGGAACCAACCGATTCCCTGACCCAACAACGCCCCGTAACCCAAACCATGATAACCTCCCTCAAACGATAAAATCCCGGTCCGCCCCGTCGCCAGAACCGCGGTCTTCAACGCCGCCTCGACCGCCTCGAATCCAGAATTCCCAAACAAACATTTCCCTTTCTTTCCCTCCCACCGCTCATAGGTAATTTCTGAAAGTGCCTCACACAACTCCACTTTCACACGTGCCGGATGGACATCGCCCATCGCATGCAGCAACACATCACTCTGCCGCCTCAAGGCCTCTGCGGTAAATCCATAACCCAACCCCGCCACTCCGAACCCACTGGTCATATCGAGAAACCGATTACCATCCACATCCCAAACATTCACGCCTTCCGCTCGTTCCCAAAAAATGGGCCAGTCCGTCCCAAGAAATGTCGTGTTCCGACACTCCACCTTCCCCAAACGACGCCCCCAGTCCAACGACTTCTCCCCGGGCACATTCGTGAAAATTTGCGGTAACATCTGCCAATAGCATGACCCTCAACCGGCGACTCGACAACTTCAGAAATGTCAGAGGGGATTTCTTCAACGCCAAACAAAACCTCGTGCATCCTTCAGCGCACAGGATCGCTCCGAGAGAAATATGGGCAAAGCGGTCTTGATTATATTACAAAACCACCCAATGACCCTGCGGGCATGGCGTATTCTGCAAGAAAGTTTCAGCCATCAGATTGAAATCTAGCCAATGCAAACATCCATGCTAGAATCAACTCTCGTCACTTGGCTGCCTTGTCACAACTGTAAACATGCCTTAGTGGTTTCCAAAATATCTCTAGCGTATCGTCCATGAAGTTCTTCGCTTCCCTCCTGTTCTGTTTCTGCGGGTTCCTGCATGTGAGCTCTGCCGAGACCGTAAATGCCGACTTCACCACCTCTTCCACGGTTCCATTCACCGCGGCCTCTTATTCTGCCAACGGAAAAGAGCTCGACTTATCCCTCAGTTACGCCCCAACCACTGGCACCCATTTGACGGTCGTCAACAACACGGGATTATCCTTCATCAGCGGCCAATTCTCCAATCTGGCGCAAGGACAGGTGGTGGATTTGACCTATGAGGGAAAATCCTATAGCTTTGTAGCCAACTACTATGGAGGATCAGGAAACGATCTTGTCCTGCAATGGGCTCGTCAAACTCTGGCAGCCTGGGGAGAGAATGATAATGGCCAACTTGGTGACGGCACCACCACCAAAAGCAATGTCCCTGTGCTCGTTGATCAGGGTGGAGTCCTAACGGATAAGTCGGTCTTAGCTATCTCGACGGGCTATTCCCACAGCCTCGCACTCTGCTCCGACGGCACCTTGGCAACATGGGGTTACAATGGGTCTGGCCAACTTGGGGATGGCACTACCACGGAAAGCAGCGTGCCTGTGCGGGTCAACCAGAGTGGGGTCTTGACGGGCAAGACGATTGTGGCGATCTCAGCAGGTGATGAACACAGTCTCGCGCTATGCGCCGACGGCACCATAGCAACTTGGGGAGCGAATAGATTTAGTCAACTTGGTGACGGCACCACCACCGCAAGCAGTATCCCCGTGCGGGTGAACCAGAATGGCTTCTTGGCGGACAAGACGGTTGTGGCTGCCTCGGCAGGAGCATCCCACAGCCTCATACTTTGCTCGGACGGGACAATGTCGGCTTGGGGATTGAATTGGTCTGGCCAACTTGGAAATGGCACTACCACGGAAAGCAGCATACCCGTCAGGGTAAACCAGAGCGGAGTCCTCGCGGGCAAGACGGTTATAGCTGTCTCAACAGGCGATTCCCATAGCCTCGCACTGTGCTCCGACGGCACGTTGGCAACATGGGGTTACAATTTTTATGGCCAACTTGGGGACGGCACCACCACCGAGAGCAGCGTCCCCGTACGGGTGAACCAGAGTGGAGTCTTGGCGGGTAAGACGGTTGTGGCTGTCGCGGCGGGCAGTTACCACAGCCTCGCTCTATGCTCCGATGGCACCCTGGCGACATGGGGTTACAATCGATCTGGCCAACTTGGGGATGGCAGCGCCACCACCGAGAGCAAGATCCCCGTGCGGGTGAACCAAGGTGGGATCTTGGCGGGCAAGACGATTGTGGCGATTTCAGCAGGTGATGAGCATAGCCTCGCTCTATGCTCCGACGGCACCTTGGCTACTTGGGGAGCGAATGGGTCTGGTCAGCTTGGTGACGGCAGCAATAAAGAAAACAACATCCCCGTGCTGATCAACCAGAGTGGAGTCTTGTCAGGTAAGACGGTTGTGGCTGTCTCGCCAGGTGATTCACACAGCCTCGCGCTCGCGAGTTACGAGCTTTCGTATTTTTCTCTCGTTTTAGCCAGTTTGATAAACGGCGATATCAATGGCATAACAATAGATGGCAAGTATGTCAGCGGCACAAACGCCACACTAACAGCCATCCCCCAGCCTGGTTATCTCTTCAGCTCCTGGACAGGTGACGCCTCGGGATCTAACAATCCAACGACTGTCTTGATGAACTCCGATAAAACAGTGGGAGCCTCTTTCGTTCAAGACTCCGGCGACACTGATGCTGACGGCCTGAACAATTACCAAGAACGGGTCGTCCATCTCACCGATCCAAACAAAGCCGACACGGATGGTGACGGATTGAGAGACGCTGATGAAATTAACATCACTCAAACCAATCCACTTTTGGTGGATAGCAATGCCAATGGCTTGAGTGACTCCTTCGAGGATACGGATAGCGATGGCATCTTAAACGGTCGTGAGGTGAATGAAATCGGAACTCACCCACTCCTAACCGACTCCAACGGTAATGGCTTGAGCGACACCTATGAATTTATCTACAAGGGCGACACCGATGCTTTTACGCCGAGGATCGGCGACCGCATCCGTCTCGAGTTGCAAAAACTTGGCTTTCAAGGCACTTACAAGCTGTTAGGCAAACTTCCAACCGGGCTGGTTTTCAATCCTCTCACCGGAATCATCGAGGGCAAACTTACCAGCAAGCCGCTGACCAGCAGCTTGACGATCCAGGTTCTCAACGGCACGACCATGGTCCGTAGTATCCCTCTGGTGCTGCCAGTGACAGCCTACCCCGTGGGACTCACCGGCACATGGCAGGCCCTGATCTATGATTCGGATGACGTTCCACAAGGTTTGCTAACGACGACTTTTACTGCGCCAGGAATTTGCTCTGCCAGCCTCGACCTCATCGGCCCGAACAAGCCCCGCACTAGCCTTGTCACTTTCAAACTCAGTCCAGGAGAAAATAAGGCAAGTTTTACCATAAATTTCCCCGCATCTACGACTCAGCCTTCACTTCAGATTGCCCTCGAGGCGGACGGCGACAAAGCCGAGCTCGAAGGCTCTTGTAGCATCGGTGAATTGAGCGGCTTCCGCCTCGCACGTGGCACGGAACTTCCGACCTTAACGCGCTCCTATACCATGTTGATTGACCACGGCACGCACGATGGAATTGCGGTTCCTGCCGGAATGGGATGGGCGACGGGCATGCTTTCTAACAAAGGAACCATCACCTTAACGGGTCAACTGGGCGATGCCAAATTGGTCAAAGCCAGTCTGAGACTTGGGGCGACAGGTCAGGCCATCATGTGGCTCAAGCCGTACCTCAACAAATCATCCAAAATCGCCGGCGTTCTTTCATTCAATGATACGGGAGTCATTCCAAGCACGAGTCTTACCAAAAACGATAGCCACTTGAGTTGGTATCGTGTGGCGGATGCCAACGAGTTATCTTATCCCGCAGGTTTTGCTGCAATCCCTGCCGAAGTGTTGATCAAAGCTTATGCCGTTCCTACCAGCGCTCCCATGCTGGCTCAAAACCTCGGGTTGGTCAGCCAAGCCTTTCCTAAAATTGAATTTGATGGGGCAGGATTGGCAGATCTTGATAACACGTTTGCCTTGCCATCAACTTTTGTGATGGACGCATCTTACAAATTGATCGCCCAACCGATCCCCGGCAGGGTGATGGCCCCATGGCTGGGGGCAATCAATACGAAGATTGGCAGCTTCACCGGTATGCTTTCTGTAAAATCTCCTGTCGGTGATATCCTTGCAGGCACCTTATCAGCTAGTGGAGTGATCTTTCCTGCGGATGAAGAAACTCCCTCCGTCGCAGCAGGTCTGGTCAAAATTCCAGTGACTGGGAAAGTCGGTGCATTCCGAACTGGCTCGGTGATCCTAGAGCGCTGAAAACCATCATCTTAGGCAGGCCTTCTCTTACCAGCCTTCTAAAATCATGCATGTGCACCTCATCCTTGTAGTTTGAAGTTTAAAATTTATACTTCCTCAAATACTAGAATTTAGGTATGCACGGTGTAATGACTTATCGAGTGAGATTTAACGAATCAAAATTCGCGTGAAAAATACCCCAATCCTTGCACGAAAAAGCCGTGGCTTTGGCGCGTGCGACCATCCTGCTGATGGTGCTTCTTGCTATCATCACGGTGGGCACTCTAAGCCTCTCTGTTGTTACGATACGTACGGGCAATCAAGATTCCGCGCATGCCCGCGCTCGCACCAATGCTCGTATGGCTCTGATGATTGCGATTGGTGAACTCCAAAAACAAATGGGGCTCGATCAACGGATTTCAGCAAATAGCGCAATCCTCGATGAGTCCACGGTATCTCACTCGCATTGGCTAGGTGTTTGGGACTCATGGAGAGCTGGAGTGGGTGAAGCTAGTCAACATAGCACCATATCGGGGATTACAGATGAAATGGCTCCGACCTATCTGCCAAATCGATCGGATTACTTTCGCAAATGGCTCGTTTCTCTCAACGAGAATGAAATGTCCAACATCGATACTCCTAGAAGTTTATCTCTGCGCGCGTCACCCTTGCCGGGTCCGGATCACGATGCCATTTTTCTTGTGGCCGAAGGCTCACTTGGGACAAGCCCGGATAAAAGCTCCGACTATGTCGCTGCGCGCATTTTAGACGTTAAAGACAAAGGCACCTCGGAAGTAACGGGTCGTTATAGTTGGTGGATTGGTGATGAAAGCCAAAAAGCACGCATCATGGATGATTCTTACCTGCCTAAGCCTGGTGATCCTGCTCTAACATCAGCAGAAAAAATCTACCGTTTGCAATCTCCAGCCTCCATGGGAACCAAGACTATCAGGGGCCTAGAAGATGTCATGGATGATTCTCAATATGAAGCACTTCCCTCTCTTGCTACGCTCGATCTTGTCGACGGTGCCAAAGATCGCCCGGCAAAAAAAAACTTCTTCGACGCTACACCTTTTTCTTATAGCATTCTAGCAGATGTTAGAGAAGGTGGTTTGAAACGCGACCTTTCCGTTCTTTTGGAGCGTCCGATCAAACTGGAAGAAGTAGGTAATGAGTTCACAGCCGTCCCACAGGACGACTGAATTTTGAGGGTAGTAGGCTGGTGTTTTATTATAAAACCTGCCACTCGGCAGGGGTAAATGAACAACAAAACACCAACCCGCGCCAACGTAACCGTCCTCAAGCAGATTCTCAATCTCATTCC